>NZ_JAFCVE010000003.1:0-598252 GCF_049896885.1 Phyllobacterium sp. SL163
TCCGCGGTGACGGGCGAGCCGTCCGACCAGTTGGCATTGGCGCGGATTTTGAAGGTATAGACCGTGCCGTCGTCGGAGACAGTCCAGCTCTCGGCCGCGCCCGGCACGATCTTGCCGGCAGGATCATAGCTGGTCAGACCTTCATAGAGGTCTTTCAGGATGAATGCCTCGATTTCAAGCGAGGTCTGGGACGGATCCAGCGTTTGCGGCTCGCCGGAATTGCCGCGGTGCAGAACCGCTTCGGCAAGCGCCGGGCCTGCCGCCAGCACAAGCGAACCGGCAAGCAGGGCGGCGCAGACGCTGCTCATCAGATGAATACGGAATTTGGACAAACGATCAGAACGCGCGGAAATCGTCGCAGCTGTGGCATGAAAAGACATGAAATATGGTTCCCGATATAAACGTCGTTTGAAATGAAAAAATCAAAAAGAAAATGTGAGACAAATAGAGTTGCAATGACGCTTAATAGTCAAGTGCAAAATATATGGGCAAAGCTTTCAGTTGCAAATTTTGACAGCAAATTTGACTAAAGTATTACGAAGCACTGTCCGTTTTTCTCTCATAAATAGAAATGGCAAGCGAGTTCTACTTTGCAATGTATCCCTGGGTGATTCTCCGAGAAGAGAACAATGTACGCCCTAATTCCTGCGTCTTATCAGCCGCGAACCGACCAGAAGCGCGTAACCGGCGAAGAATATTGCCAGCGACACCGCAAATCCGCCGGGGCCCATCGCATCCATGCCAAGCCCCAGCGCCTGCGGACCCACCAGCATGCCGACGGCGTAGCAGAACACGAACGCCGCATTGGCCGAGGCGAGTTCGCGCCCGGTGAGCTGCGAGCCCAAATGCGCAAGGCCGACCGTATAAAGCCCGGCCACCACACCGCCCCAGATGAAGAACAGGCCGGCCACCAGATACCAGTTGGCGGTGATGAAGGGCAGGATGCACATGCCGGCAAGGCCGACCAGCGCGCAGACAAGCAGGATCTTGCGGCGGTCCTGCACATGGTCGCTGAGCAGGCCGATCGGGATCTGCATCAGCACATTGCCAAGACCGATCGTGGTCAGGAGCAGGGCGGCATCCGCCTCGCTGTAGCCGATGCGCGAGCCGTAGACCGGAAACAGCGCAAAGCCGCCGGTTTCCACCGCGCCGAACACGAAGACGGCCGCCGTCGCCGTCGGCACCGCCCAGATGAAGGGCGCGAAGGGCACATGTTCTTCCTCGTGAAAATCGGGGCTTTCCTTCCAGGCAAGGAGAACGGGGAGCATGGCGAAGATGATGATGCCGAAGCCGACGGCGAACGGCGTGATGCCGGTGCTGCCGATGCGCGAAAACAGCCAGGGCCCGAGCGCAAAGCCCATGGACAGCACCGTGGCGTAGACGCCGAGCACCAGCCCGCGTTTTTCTGGCGGCGCGGCGGTGTTGATCCAGTATTCCGACAGGATGAACAGCATGGTCAGGGCGAAATGCAGGAAGACGCGCAGCACCACCCAGACCCAGAAATCGCTGAAGACATAGAAGCCGAAGAAGGAGCAGGCGCCGATCAGAAGCATCAGCAGCAGGGTCGGCACCACGCCGAGCCGCGCGGCGATGGAGGCGGCGAAGGGCGCGGCAACGATGGAGGCGATGCCGGCAACCGCCGCATTGAGGCCGATCATCGTGGCGGAGTGGCCGCGATTTTCCAGGATGACGCTGAGCAGCGGGATGCCGAGGCCGATGGCGACACCGACGGCACTGATCGTCGCGATGGCCGCAACAAGGGCGCGCCAGGATGACCGGACCACGATCTGGTCGGACGTCTTCTGCATTGCATCCATGAACTAGAAGACCTCTCGGACGAAGCGCCCGTATTTCATGCGGTATTCAACGACGGTGTGGCCGGGTTCCAGGGCCGGATTGGTCTCCAGCACCGCCTGCGCCTCCTGGATGATGGCGCGGGTGATCGTCGGAATATCGAGCTTCAGGGCGTCGTTGAAGGGCAGCCAGCACAACTCCTCGAGCTCCAGCGACGGTCCGGTGCCTTCCGGCAGGCTGTCGGCCACCGCTTCGCGGAAGGCCATGAAAAAGCGCGTGTCGAAGCGGCGCGAGCCGCCGGGCGGCGTGGTGGCGCGGGCAAAATAGCGCATGGCCGAAAGGTCGGGCAGGATACCGCGCTGGTCAAAGGCCGCCCAGTCGGGGTGGCCGATGGCGGCGGGTGCGTGCCGGCCGAGGAACAGCCCGGCTTCCTCAAACGTCTCGCGGATGGCGGAAAGGGCGAGGGCGCGGCAGCGCTGGGTGCTGGGGCGCGTGCCCATGCCCTTCAAAAGATTGCCCTCGTCGGCCGGCGTCAGCTCGCCGAAGGCGGCAATCCGGCCGTCGGCCCGTTCGGTGCGCCCGCCCGGAAACACGAATTTCCCCGGCATGAAGACATGGCGCATGTGGCGCCGGCCCATGAGGATGCGCACATCCTTGCCCGTGCGGTCAACGAGCAGCAGCGATGCGGCATCGCGCGGCCGCAGGCGGGCATGTGCGGCTTTGGCAGGCGCGGATTTGTCGAGGTCGCTCAATGGCATCGTGTCACCGTTCCGGCGGTTCCAGCTCATCGGTTTCGCCGCCGAAACCATGCATGTAGTTGGCCCATTGCAATCCAATGATCGCGCCCTTTATCGGTTGGAGCAGGGCGATGGACATGGCAACCGTGAGGGGTGCCCAGATTGCCAGATGCACCCAGCTTGAAAGCAGGACGAGCGTTTCCACCGCGAGGAATCCGCCCAGCACAATATGGCCTACAATTGTGATGGTTATATAAGCAGGAAAATCATCGGCTTGCTGGTGGGTATAGTCCTCGCCGCAGACGGCGCAGCGGTCGACCGATTTGACGAAGGCGCGGAACAGTTTTCCTTCGCCGCAATGCGGGCAGCGGCCGCGAAAGCCGCGCCACATGGCCTGACCGACCGGGCGGGCGGGTCTTGCCGGGGCCGTATCCGCACCAAAAATATGTTCCGTCATCCCTTACCTCTTCGCCCGCCGCGGGAAAACCCGCCCGGACGTTTCTGGCTTCCGCGCGCAAAACGCTTGGCCTTGTGGTGCGAGCGCACGCCGCTTGGAACGGCATGCGGTTCGGTCAGCATTTCGAACCGCAATGCACCCGCCACCGGCAGGGCCTCGATCAGGCGCACATCGACGATATCGCCCAGCCGGAAGCCCTTGCCGCTTCTTTCGCCCGAAAGGGCATGGTTGGTTTCGTCGTAAAGATAGTAATCATCGCCGAGGGTTGAAATGGGAATAAAGCCATCGGCACCATATGTCGCAAGGGCAACGAACAGCCCGGCCTTGGTCACGCCGGAAATCCGCCCCTGGAAACTGCTGCCGACCTGTCCGGCGAGGTGATGGGCGATCAGCCGGTCGACCGTGTCACGCTCGGCCGCCATGGCGCGCCGCTCCGAGGTGGAAATCAGCGCGGCGATCTCCGGAAGATCTTCCTCTTCCTTATGGGTTATGCCGTCGGGGCCGAGCGCCAGCGCCGCGATCAGCGCGCGATGCACGATCAGGTCGGCGTAACGGCGGATCGGCGAAGTGAAGTGCGCATATTTCTGCAGGTTGAGACCGAAGTGGCCAATATTCTCGGGGTTGTATTCCGCCTGCGACTGCGAGCGCAGGACGACCTGGTTGACCAGTTCCTGCTGTTCGCTGCCTTCGACGCGCTTGAGAATATGGTTGAACTGGTTCGGGCGCAGTTCGGCGCCGCGCGCCAGCGAAATATCCAGCGTGCGCAAAAACTCGCGCAGAATTTCCTGCTTGGCCAGCGAGGGCGCATCGTGGATGCGGAAGATCAGCGGCTGGCGCTTGCGCTCCAGCGTTTCGGCGGCGGCGACATTGGCCTGGATCATGAATTCTTCGATGAGCTTGTGCGCATCGAGCCGCGGCGGAATCACCACCTTGTCGACCTTGCCTTCCGGCGTCAGCAGGATTTTCTTTTCCGGCAGGTCGAGTTCCAGCGGTTCGCGTGAATCGCGCCCGCGCTTGAGTACGGCATAGGCTGCCCAGAGCGGCTTCAGGATGCTGTCGAGAATGGGCGCTGTCTTCTCGTCGGTCGCACCATCAATGGCGGCTTGTGCCTGCGGATAGGACAGGCGCGCATGCGAGCGCATCATGATGCGGTGAAATGTGTGCGAAATCTTGCGCCCGTCGGCACCGAAAATCATGCGCACGGCAAGGGCGGGGCGGTCGACCAGTTCCTTCAGCGAGCACAGGTCGTTGGAAATGCGCTCGGGCAGCATGGGAACGACGCGGTCGGGAAAATAGACCGAATTGCCGCGCTTCAATGCTTCCCGGTCCAGCGCCGAACCCGGCGTGATGTAGGCGGCGACATCGGCGATGGCGACGGTTGCGATGAAGCCGCCGGGATTCTTCTCGTCCGTGTCCGCTTCGGCGCAGACGGCATCGTCGTGATCCTTGGCGTCGGCCGGATCGATGGTGACGAGCGGCACGTGCCGCCAGTCCTCCCGGTGCGCCATGGTGGCGGGCTTGGCCTTTTCCGCCTCGGCAATGACGCTGTCGGGAAACACATGCGGAATTTCGTGCTCGTGGATGGCGATCATCGACAGCGCCCGCTCGCTGGCAACGGAGCCGATGATCTGGCTGATCCGGGCAAGCGCCAGCCCGTAGCGGCCGATCTTGCTTACTTCGACTTCAACGAGGTCGTTCGCCTTGGCATTGTTCAGTTGGGCCGGGTCGACGGAAAGCTCGGCCTGCCGCCGCTCCACCGGTTCGATCCGCCATTCGCCATTGTCGAGATGGCGCAGTACGCCCAGCACCGCATCCTTGCGGTGTTCGATGCGCTTGATGATGCGGGCCGTATAGGCCGGACCGCTCGGATCGGCGCCCTGGAAAATGCGGGCGAGAACGCGGTCGCCGACGCCGGGCGTCGGGCCCTTCTGGTTGCGCGAGGCGCGGATGAAAACGGTAGGCGGCCGATCCTCGTGATCAGCCGGCCATTCGGCCGGCTTGGCAATCAGCCCGCCATCGCCGTCACGTCCGGTGATATCAAGAACCGCAACGCTCGGCAGGCTGCCGGGAACGGCAAGGCGCTTTGCCCGCTTTTCCACCAGGCCGTCATCGGCCAGATCGCGCAGAATGTCTTTCAGGCCGATGCGTGCATCGCCCTTGAGGTTGAAAGCCTTGGCAATATCGCGTTTGCCCGCGCGGTCCGGATTCTCCTTGATGAACTGGAGAATTTCCTCGCGGCCCGGCAGATAGGGCTCGCGACCGGTGTCTGCGGAACTGGCAGGCCGCTTTTTTCCTTTGGGTGGAGAGATACGGCGTGCCAATGTTCGGGTCCTTAACTAGCTTTTTTCGTCGCCGCCTTTTTGGCGGCTGGTTTCTTGGCGGCGGGCTTTTTCGCCGCGGGCTTGCGGGCAGGGGCTTTCTTGGTGCCCTTGGCCCCGGCCTTCTCGGTGATCAGGAGCAAGGCTTCCTCGACGGTGACGGTTGCCGGGTCCTTGCCCTTCGGCAGGGTCGCATTGACCTTGCCCCAATTGACATAGGGACCGTATTTGCCGTCGCGCACGGTGATTGGCCCGCCATCGGGATGCTCGCCCAGCTCTTTTAGCGCCGCCGGTGTGCCGCGCCCGCGGCCCGGGCCCTTGGCCAGCTTTTCCGCCAGCACGGTGACAGCGCGGTTGAGGCCGATGGAGAACACGTCCTCTGCGCTTTCCAGATTGGCATAGGTGCCGTCATGCGAGAGGTAAGGGCCATACCGGCCGATACCCGCCGAAATCATCTTGGCCGATTCGGGATGCTGTCCGACATCCCGTGGCAGGGACAGCAGCGCCAGCGCCTTTTCATGGTCCATGGCGTCGATGGTCCAGCCCTTTGGCAGGCTGGCGCGCTTGGCTTCCTTGCCGTCGCCGCGCTGCACATAGGGGCCGAAACGGCCGTTGCGCACGCTGACGTCCTCGTCCGTATAGGGATCCTTGCCGAGCACCTTCGGCTCGTCGCCATTGCCGTTCTCACCAGAGGCTTCGCTGCCGCCGAGCTGACGGGTGAACTTGCATTCCGGATAGTTCGAGCAGCCGACGAACGCGCCGTACTTGCCGAGCTTTAGCGAGAGATTGCCGGTTCCGCAGACCTGGCAGATGCGCGGGTCGCTGCCGTCTTCGCGCGGCGGGAAGACGAGCGGGCCGAGCTGGTCGTTCAGCGCATCGAGAACATTGGTGACGCGCAGTTCCTTGATGCCGTCGACCGAACCGAAGAAATCGGTCCAGAAGTCGCGCAGGACATCCTTCCAGCGCAGCTTGCCGTCGGAAATCTCGTCGAGCTTTTCCTCCAGATCGGCGGTGAAATCATATTCCACGTAACGCTGGAAAAAGCTCTCGAGGAAGGCAATGACCAGACGGCCCTTGGCTTCGGGAATGAGCTTGCGCTTTTCGATGGTGATGTATTCGCGGTCGCGCAGGGTGGCGAGGGTCGCCGCATAGGTCGAGGGACGGCCGATGCCGAGCTCTTCCATCCGCTTGATCAGCGTGGCTTCCGAATAGCGCGGCGGCGGTTCGGTCGAATGCTGCGTCGCGTTGATCTTTTCGCGGGCGAGGGCCTCGCCGGCACGGATTTCGGGCAGGCGGGCACCGTCCTCATCGACATCCTCTTCCTCGCGGTGATCCACATAGGCACCGAGGAACCCGTCAAACTTCACCACGGAGCCATTGGCCCGCAGCTGGGCAAAATTTGAACCGTTCTGCGCGTCAATGTCCACGACGGTCCGTTCGATATCGGCCGACTGCATCTGGCTGGCGATGGCGCGCTTCCAGATCAGCTCATAGAGCCGCGCCTGGTCGGCATCGAGGAACTGGCGCACATCCTTCGGGTGGCGGTTGAAATCGGTCGGGCGGATGGCTTCGTGCGCTTCCTGGGCGTTTTTCGCCTTGGTCGAGTAGAAGCGCGGCTTCTCCGGCACGTATTTTTCGCCGAATACCTTGCTGATCGTCTGGCGGGCGGCCTGAACCGCTTCCGGCGCCATCTGCACGCCGTCCGTACGCATATAGGTGATCAGACCGGCGGTCTCGCCGCCAAGATCCATACCCTCATACAGCCGCTGGGCGATCTGCATGGTGCGCGAGGCCGAGAAGCCGAGCTGGCCGGATGCCGCCTGCTGCAGGGTGGAGGTGGTGAAGGGCGGTCCGGGATTGCGCTTGGTCGGCTTGGCTTCGACGGATGCCGCCTTGAAGCTTGCGCCCTCCAGCATAGTGCGCAGCGCACCGGCCTGTTCGGCGTTCTTGATGTCGAGCTTGGCGAGCTTCTTGCCGTCGACGGAAATCAGCCGCGCTTCGAAGCCGTCATTGCGCGGTGTCTTCAAGAGCGCTGCAATGTTCCAGTACTCTTCGCGCACAAAGCGTTCGATCTCGGCTTCGCGGTCGGCGACGAGCCGCAGGGCGACCGATTGCACGCGGCCGGCGGAGCGGGCGCCGGGCAGTTTGCGCCAGAGCACCGGCGACAGGGTGAAGCCGAAGAGATAGTCAAGCGCACGCCGGGCGAGATAGGCATCCACCAGCGGCATATCGATGTCGCGCGGATTGGCCATGGCGTCGAGCACGGCGTTCTTGGTGATCGCATTGAACACCACGCGCTTGACCGGCTTGGTGCCGATGGCCTTTTTCTGCCGCAGCACTTCCAGGACGTGCCAGGAGATTGCTTCACCCTCGCGATCCGGATCGGTTGCGAGAATGAGGCCGTCACTGTCCTTCAGGGCCTTGACGATATCGCCGAGACGTTTGGCGGATGCCCCGTCGACTTCCCACGACATGGCGAAATCTTCGTCCGGGCGAACGGACCCGTCCTTGGCAGGCAGATCACGGACATGGCCGAACGAGGCCAGAACCGTATAGCCTGAACCCAGATATTTGTTGATTGTTTTAGCCTTGGCGGGCGATTCGACGACGACAACGTTCATTATTGAATTGGGCTTTCCTGCTCTTGTCACATTACAAAAGCACAGTTTTCACTTCGAAACAGGTCTTGTGAAATGAACAGGCTTGCTCGGAACGTCAAGGCCTGTGCGTGAAAAATCGTTAAATGCAACTTAAAGTTGCTATTTGAAATATTGCAATTAATGATATTATCCATGCGTCTCAGGCGCTTTATTGAGAAAGGCAGCGAGTCCCGCCTTTTTTAAGAAAGCGAATCACTATTTGATTGTTTTTGTGGAGGTTCGGACTGGCAAACTGTGAAATCCACCGGATTAAAGACCTATATAATATAACTTTATTTATTTCTGTATAAATGCGTATTTAAGGACGAAGTCATGGGTGAGAACAAGTTCAGTCGGACAGAAAACATAAGATATATTCAGCAAATGCTGGGAGAATTGCGCAGTATGGCCAAGTTGAATGACCTGGACATGCTGGCCTATCTGATCGAGATCGCTTACATCGAAAGCAATGATCTTCTGGCAAAAGAGACAAATATTGTCGCCCCTCTAAAGAAGCGAAACACTTCCACCTGAGTGACGCTGCAGCCGGCCGGCCAGATCGAGTTCGAGCAGAATAAGCGATATGGCCGCCGGATGAATTCCGCTTGTCCTGATGAGGTCGTCGACATCGGCGGGCGTTGGACCCAAAAGGGTGACGATCCGGTCGCGGTCTGTCTCGTTGGGCGGGGGAATGGACGGAAAGGCGGATTCCGGCGCGAAAAACGCCTTATCGTCGAGGGAGGGCCGGTCCACAAGCGGTCCGATGGCCGACAGGATGTCGGCGGTTTCAGTCACGAGAATTGCGCCGTTCTTCAAGAGGGCATTGGTGCCCTTGGCGCGCGGATCGAGCGGCGAACCGGGGACGGCGAAAACCAGGCGGCCGAGTTCTCCGGCGAACCGGGCGCTGATCAGCGAGCCGGATCGCTCCGCCGCCTCGACAACCAGCAGGCCGAGGGAAAGCGCCGCGATGATCCTGTTGCGGCGCGGAAAATCCCGGGCACGCGGCTCCCAGCCGAACGGCATTTCGCTGATGACGGCGCCGCCGCTTGCGGGGATCGCTGCGAAGAGGTCGAGATTATCCGGCGGATAGGGCTTGTCCAGGCCGCCGGCCATGACGGCAACGGTGCCGCTGTCAAGGCTTGCCTCATGCGCCGCCCTGTCGATGCCGCGGGCAAGCCCGGAGATGACGGCATAACCCGCCTGTCCCAATTCCCGTGCAATGATCCGCGTCAGCTTGATCCCGATGAGCGAAGCATTGCGCGCGCCGACAATGGCGACAGCCGGAAGCCGAAACACCGCCGCATCGCCCTTGATCGCCACCAGCGGCGGCGGATTGTCGGCATGGCGCAGATAGCGGGGATAGTCGGGTTCGCCGATACCGGTGAAGACGGCCCCCATGCGCGCGGCCATCGCCATTTCGCGCCGGGCCTCATCGAGGCTGGCAATCCGGATAGGACGGCGGCCACCGCCGCGCCGTACCAGTTCCGGCAGCATTTCCAGAGCGTCGGAAGCCGAGCCGTAGCGCGCAATCAGATGGCGGAAGGTGACCGGGCCGACATTCTCACTGCGGATCAACCGAAGCCAGCTCAGTCGCTGGCTGTCAGAAAGGCGGATGCCTTTCTGATCCTCCGTCACCCCTTGGACCCGATCTTGCCCTCGGTGCCGGCCATGAGGCGCTCGATGTTGGCACGGTGCTTGATGAAGACGATGACCGTCAGGATGAGGAAGAGCAGGGCGATGGCGTGGTAGCCCATGACATAGAGAATGATCGGGGTGGCAACCGCCGCGATCAGCGCCGACAGCGAGGAATAGCGGGTGGTGTAGGCAATGATCAGCCAGATGGCGGCGAAGATCAGCGCCACCTGCCAGACAAGGCCGAGCAGGACGCCGAGATAGGTGGCGACGCCCTTGCCGCCCTTGAATTTCAGCCAGACCGGAAAGATGTGCCCGAGAAAGGCGCCGAGACCGGCGACAATGGCGGCCTGTGGGCTGATGGCGCCGGCAATCAGCACGGCAGCGGTTCCCTTGAACATGTCGAGCAGCAGCGTTGCCGCCGCCAGCTTCTTGTTGCCGGTGCGCAGCACGTTGGTGGCGCCGATATTGCCGGAGCCGATGCTGCGCACGTCGCCGAGGCCCGCGAGCCGTGTCAGGATCAGCCCGAACGGAATGGAGCCGAGCAGGTAGCCCAGGACCAGCGCGGCGAAAAGATATCCTGCCTGCCCGTTGATGAAATCCGACATGCTCTCTTCCCCGGTTTTCTCTTCAGATGGTGAAAACGGACTTGCCCGCCACAAATGTCTGCAGAACGCGGCCCTGGAAACGGGCGCTTTCAAAACAGCTGTTCTTGGAGCGCGACCGCAGCTGTTCTTCCTTCACAATCCACGGCTCGTCAAGATCGACTATGGTCATATCCGCCCGCGCGCCCGGCTTGAGCGTGCCCGCATCGAGGCCGAAAATTTTAGCCGGGCCGCTGGAAAGCGCTTCGACGACGCGGATCAGCGGCACATCGCCATTGTGGTAGAGCCGCAGGGCGGCGCCGAGCAGGGTTTCCAAGCCGATGGCCCCGGCCGCCGCATCGGCGAAGGGCAGGCGCTTGGTGTCGACATCCTGCGGATCGTGCGACGAGACGATGATGTCGATGGTGCCGTTGCGCAGCGCCTCGACCATGGCCAGCCGGTCTTCCTCGAGCCGCAGCGGCGGCTGCAAGCGGAAGAAGGTGCGGAATTCGCCAATGTCATTCTCATTAAGTGAAAGATGGTTGATGGAGACGGCGGCAGTGGCATTGACGCCGTTCTGCTTGGCGCGGGCCACCACCTCGGCGGACATGGCCGTCGAGATTTGCGCGGCGTGATAGGTGCCCTTGGTCAGCGCGGCGAGACGCAGGTCGCGTTCGAGCGGGATGACTTCCGCTTCGCGCGGCGTGCCGGAAAGGCCGAGCCAGCTGGCATAGAGGCCTTCATTCATCACACCCGATATGCCGAGATAGGGATCCTGCGTCTCGTGCGACAGCACAACCCCGAAATCCCTGGCATAGGTGAGGGCGCGGCGTAAGAGCTGCGTATCGGCGATGGAATGGCGCCCTTCCGTGATCGCCACCGCACCCGCCGCACGCAGCAGGCCGATTTCGGTCATTTCCTGGCCCTGCAGCCCCTTGGTGACCGCTGCCGCCGGATAGACATTGACCACGGCCGTATCGCGCGCCGTGCGCCGGACGAATTCGACCAGCGCCACATTGTCGATCACCGGATCGGTGTCCGGCATCATGATGATGGAGGTCACGCCGCCGGCCGCTGCCGCATGGCTGGCCGAGGCGATGGTTTCGCGGTGTTCGCCACCGGGCTCGCCGATGAAGACGCGGGCATCGACGAGGCCCGGCAAGACGGTTTTTCCCGTGCAGTCGATAACGGTCGCCCCTTCGGGCGCACCCTGGTTGCGGGCATCGGCGCCGCTGGCAACGATGCTGCCATCCCTGACGATGATTGTTCCGGTCTCATCGAGACCGCGGGATGGATCGACGATCCGGGCATTGTGCAGAACGGTCGTGCTCATCCCGCTACTCCTTCCGCGTTGCGGCGCGGGTCCAGCAGCGCTTCCATCACCGCCATGCGCACGGCAACGCCCATTTCAACCTGTTCCTGAATGACGCTCTGCGAGCCGTCGGCCACATCCGAGGCGATTTCGACGCCTCGGTTCATCGGGCCGGGATGCATGACCAGCGCGTCGGGCTTGGCATGTTTGAGCTTTTCGCGGTCGAGGCCGTGATAGTGGAAATATTCGCGCACCGACGGCACGAAGGCGCCCGCCATGCGCTCACGCTGCAGGCGCAGCATCATCACCACGTCGGCGTCTTTCAGACCCTCTTCCATCGAGTTGAAAACCTCGACGCCCATCTGGCTGATCCCGGCGGGCAGGAGGGTCGAGGGGGCGATGACGCGCACCCGCGCCCCGAGGGCGTTGAGCAGCAGGATATTGGAGCGGGCCACGCGCGAATGCAGCACGTCGCCGCAGATCGCGACGATCAGCCGGGCAACCTTGCCTTTGGCGCGCCGGATGGTCAGCGCATCGAGCAGGGCCTGCGTCGGGTGTTCATGCGCGCCGTCGCCGGCATTGACCACCGAGCAGCCCACCTTTTGCGCCAGCAGGGCGGCGGCACCGGCGGAGCCATGCCGGATGATCAGGATATCCGGCCGCATCGCATTCAGCGTCATGGCGGTATCAATCAGCGTTTCACCCTTTTTCACCGAGGAATTGCCGACCGACATGTTCATCACATCGGCGCCGAGCCGTTTTCCGGCCAGCTCGAAGGATGATTGTGTTCGGGTGGATGCCTCGAAGAACAGGTTGATCTGCGTCCGCCCGCGCAGGACACTCTTTTTCTTCTCGGACTGGCGCGAAACCGCGATCTCGCTGTCGGCAAGGTCGAGAAGAATATTGATGTCCTCGGGGGAAAGGTTCTTGATGCCAAGCAAATGGCGGTGGGGAAACAGCAGGGGGAGCGTTTTTGATGTCATATCAAGTCCCCCCTATAGGCTTGATGCCGCCGCCCCGCAAGCGTTTGGCAGCATATCCCGCCCTGTTCCCCCTAAAAAATCCGGCTCAATGCGCCTCGGCGGCCAGAATGGCCTCGCTGCGGATTTCTTCCGTCAGCTTCAGCCGCATCCCGGTGAACTCGGGGCTCGCCTTCACCGTATAATGCCGGGGATGGCCGAGCGGCACGGGCATGATGGATTTGATCCGGCCCGGCCGCGCCGACATCGTCACCACCCGCGACGCCATGAAGATTGCTTCCTCGATATCGTGGGTGACGAAGATGACGGTCTTCTGCTCGTGCTCCCAGATGCCAAGCAGCAGTTCCTGCATCAGCCCGCGCGTCTGGTTGTCGAGCGCGCCAAAGGGTTCGTCAAGCAGCAGGATTTTCGGATTGTTGGCGAGCGCCCGGGCAATCGCCGTGCGCTGCTGCATGCCGCCCGACAGCTGCTTCGGCCAGTGGTTCTCGAAACCGCGCAGGCCCACCTTGTCGATATAGGAAGCGACGATGTCGCGCCTTTCCTTTTCGCCGATCCCGCGTTCGCGCAGGCCGAAGCCGATGTTCTGCTCGATCGTCAGCCACGGAAACAGCGTATAGGACTGGAACACAACGCCGCGATCCGCGCCTGGGCCCGTCACTTCCTGCCCGTCGAGTGTCACGGTGCCGCTGGTCGGCCGGTCGAGCCCGGCGACGATACGCAGGAGCGTGGACTTGCCGCATCCGGACGGTCCGAGGATCGAGACGAAGTCGTTATGCGCAACCGTGAGGTCGGTGGGCTGCAGCGCCTCGGTCGGCTTGCCGCCGTGCACGCCCGGAAAAATGCGGCTGACGCCTTTGATGACGAGCGTGCTCATGCGAGCCTCCAGGCGAAAAGCCGGCGATTGACCGATTTGAACATGAAATCCGAAATCAGGCCGATGACACCGATAACGATGATGCCGAAAATGATCTGTCCGGTGGCAAGCAGCGCCTGGCTGTTGATGATCATGTAGCCGATGCCGGAGGATGCACCGATCATTTCGGCGACAATGACATAGGTCCACGCCCAACCGAGCACCAGCCGCAATGTTTCGGCGATATCCGGCGCATTGGCCGGAATGAGGACACGCTTGACGATGCCGCGATCATTGGCGCCGAGCGTATAGGCGGCTTCCACCAGATCGCGGCGCGTATTGGCGACGGCCACGGCCACCATCAGGATGATCTGAAACACCGCGCCGATGAAAATCACCAGCAGCTTCTGCATCTCGCCGATACCTGCCCACAGGATCAGGAGCGGAATGAAGGCCGAGGCGGGAAGATACCGGGCAAAGGAGACGAAGGGTTCCAGCATGGCCTCGATGGGCTTGTAGGCGCCCATGGCAATGCCGAGGGGAACGGCGATGATGGCAGCGATGACAAAGCCGCCGACAACCCGCCAGATCGTCATGCCGATATCGTAGAGAAAATTCTGCTGGGACAACAGGAGCCAGCCGTCATGCAGCATGGTCAGGGGATCGGCGAGGAATGTGCTGGATACGAAGCCGCCGAAGGTTGCGGCGGACCATGCCGCAATGAACAGGATAAAGAAGAGGACGCCAAGCAGGACGCGTGACGACGCCCCGATCGGCTGGAGAGGTTGAACCATGAGTGTTCCGATGCAAATGAGAAAGGAGAACGCGGTGTTGCCCGCGTTCTCCTGAAAAACGGCGGATTACTTGATGAAGCTGGTATCGACGATGGTGCTGATATCCGGCTTCTTCTTGATGACGCCGATTTCAAGCAAAAGGTCTGCCGCCTCGTCGGAGAATTTGGCAAAATCCTTCTCGAAGAAGGCCTGGTTGGCTGCCTTGTCCTGCCAGCGCAGATATTGCGCGGAATTGCCGAACACCTCTGCCGTCTGCTTCACGTCGGCACCCATGATCGCGTAGGCCTTGTCTTTGTCGGCTGCGATCAGCTCGAGCGCGTCGAAATAGCTCTTGGCGAAGGCCTTGGCCGCTTCCGGATTCTTTTCGAGGAATGCATTGGTGCAGCCAAAAGTGTCCATCACGACGGGATAATCCAGCGTGGTGGCGATGATCTTGCCCTTGTCCGGGGCGGCGCGCACGGTGGACAGATAGGGCTCATACGTCATCGCCGCGTCGTTCTGCCCGGCGACAAAGGCCTGGGCCGCCGGTCCCGGCTCGAGATTGACGACCTTCACGTCCTTCAGCGACAGGCCGTTGTGCTTCAGCATCCATGCCAGGACGAAATAGGGCGATGTGCCGGGCGCCGATGCGGCGATGGCCTTGCCCTTGAGGTCGGAAATCTTGGCGACATCGCTGCGCACGACCATGCCGTCGGCGCCGAATGACTTGTCCATCTGGAAAATCTGCTTGGTGGCGACGCCATTGGCGTTCCAGGCGATCCAGGTTTCCACCGTGGTGGCGGCGCACTGCACGTCGCCCGATGCCAGCGCCAGATGGCGGCTTGCCTGCGGAATCTTGGTCAGCGTGACGTCAAGGCCGTTCTTCTTGAAGATGCCGGCCTCCTTGGCCAGCGTCAGCGGGGCAAAGCCGGTCCAGCCGGACAGGCCGACGGAAACCGCCGTGTCCGCCTGTGACGGGACGGCGGATGCCAGAAGTGCCGCGCATGCAGCGCCGAGATACCATTTGAATTTCATCTGATTGACCCCTTTGTTCATTTTTTTGGCACGATGAATATAGAGGCATGATAGGCAGGCAGCTTTTCATTTGTCTAGACATAAGCTTGCACCCGGATACAGAAAAAGCTGCCTGAGACATTTTGCATCGGCGCCGTCATTCGGCTAGAAGAAGATGGATCGGTTAACCGCTTGTCAGAACCTTCATTCCATAAATGCGCGACTCAAGATTGCGGCGCTGACGTGTTCGGATGAAACGGGCCATGCCGTAAAGACAGCTCATATTGGATCAGGATATTTTCTTGAAAACCCACGACGTTCTCAACCAGACACCCTCCATGATCGGCCTCAACGCCTATCTCGGCGATCCGTTGCTGATGCAGATCACCAAGCGGTTTCCGCAGGCGACCCGGACGGAGCTGGAACAAAGCGGTCGGTTTGTCCTGTCCGGTGATGCGCAGGATCTGGCGCGGCTCGCCAATACGGAAACGCCCAAGCTGCGCACCCATGACCGCCAGGGCTTTCGCGTCGATGTCGTCGATTACCATCCGGCCTATCATGCGCTGATGCGCCGTTCCGTGGCGCAGGGCCTGCATTCATCGATCTGGGAGGATGGCCCGACGGAAAACGGCCTGCGCCATCAGGCGCGCACGGCGCGCTTCTATACGGCAGCGCAGCTGGAATGCGGGCATCTCTGCCCGATTACCATGACCAGCGCGTCGCTGGCGGCCTTGATGTCGTCGCCAAGCCTGTACCGCGAGTGGTCACCGCTGGTCCTGCCGCGCAAATATGATTCCAGCAACAAGTCCCCGGCCAAGAAGGCAAGCCTGACGCTCGGCATGGGCATGACGGAGAAGCAGGGCGGCACGGATGTGCGCACCAATACGACGCGCGCCGAACCCGCCGGCAGCGGTTTTTACCGGATTACCGGCCACAAATGGTTCATGTCGGCGCCGATGTCCGATGCGTTCCTGGTGCTGGCGCAGGCGCGGGAAGGCTTGTCCTGTTTCCTCGTGCCGCGCATCCTGCCCGACGGATCATCCAACGGCTTCCGCTTCCAGCGCCTGAAGGACAAGCTCGGCAACCGCTCCAATGCATCGTCCGAAGTCGAATTCGACAATGCGCTGGGCCAGATGGTCGGCGGTCCGGGCGACGGTGTCAAAACCATCATCGACATGGTGACGCTGACGCGGCTGGACTGTGCCATCGCCTCGGCCGGGATGATGCGTGCCGGTCTTGCCGAGGCGGTGCACCATGCACGCCATCGCATCGTGTTTGACGGGCCGCTGTTCGACAAGCCGCTGATGCTGCGCGTCATGGCCGACATGGCGCTGGATGTGGCCGGCGCGACGGCGCTGACCTTCCGGCTGGCCCGCGCCTTCGACAATGCGGCGCAGAATCGCGGCGAGGCGGCCTTTGCCCGGGTGATGACCCCTGTGGTGAAATACTGGGTTGCCAAGATCGCCCCCGCCTTGCTGTACGAGGCGATGGAATGCCTCGGCGGCAATGGCTATATCGAGGAGGGCAATCTCGCCCGCCATTACCGCGAAGCCCCGGTCAATGCCATCTGGGAAGGCTCCGGCAATGTCATGGCGCTGGACGTGCTGCGCGTTCTCAAGCGCGGGCCGCAGCTGTTCGACGAGGTGCTGAACTGGATCGGCGCCCAGCTCGGGCGTGGCGGGCAGGGCACGGTCGAGGTGCTGCGCGCCGCCATGCGTGTTGCGGAAAACGACGAGGGCGCTGCGCGTATCCTGACCGAACAACTGGCACTGGCCGCAGCGGGCGCGGAACTGCGGCACCTGCACTCTGAAGATATCGCCGATGCGTTCATCGAAACCCGCCTCGGCGGGCAGTGGCGCACCACCTACGGCATGCTCGATGCCCGTCACAACGCCAAGAGCATCGTCAACTCGCTCTATCCCCCGGCCAACTGAGCGCCGTTTCTGCGGGCATAGCCGTCGTGCGTGGTTCGACAAGCTCACCATGAGGGAGGGTGAGGATTGCAGGGAGCTTTATCCTGCAATGTTTCCGATTGGCTTTGCAGCCCACTCATCTCCCTCACGGTGAGCTTCCTGAGCTTGTCGAAGGGCGAACCACGCATAACGCACAGTGCCCGCTGTTTTTCTGCGCGCCTGCACACCGCTTTTGTCAAATATTCCCATCGACCGTGGATCAGCCCTCTTTCAAGTCCAAAAACTGCCCCGGCTAATACCTTCAATTTTAATAAAATTTTTTTAAATTAACCTTAACAAACGGTTTACGTTGCGCCTAAACTCTTAGCAGATATCAATGTGATTCGAAAATACCTCGTGATTTCACGGGGTTACACAACCGCCACCGTCTTCCCCGCTAGGAGAAATGAATGCGCAGCTTCCTGATATTCTGGGCAGGCCCGTTAAGCTTTCTGTGGGGTTGGTATTTTCTGTCGTACTACGATCTGAGCATGGGGATGTACTTCTTCAGCCGTGAAATGCACGATCTGGTCTTCACCATTTACGGCAATATTCTCGGGATCGCGCCGGAGAGCATTCCGCCGCTTGTCGCCCGTGCCTGCATCGTCGATACGGGGCTGGTTTTCTGCCTGATCGCCTTCCGCCGCCGCAAGCAGATCATCGCCTGGGTCAAGGTGTGGCGGGCAAACCGTGCCGCCGCCGCGGCATCGGCCAATACGGCGCTGGCCTATTCGAAGGAATTGCCGTCCGCGTCCTGACGCAGGCTCTGCAGGCGGTCCAATGCCCCTTGCAGGATGAACGCCGCCGCAGCGGAATCGATCCGCTCGGCGCGTTTTTGCCGTGATACATCCATGCCGATCAGCGCGCGCTCGGCCGCAACCGTCGATAGACGCTCGTCCCAGTAGACGAAGGGCAGGTCGGTCAGCTTTTCCATGTTGCGCACGAAGGCGCGGGTGGCCTGCACGCGCGGGCCTTCGCTGCCGTCCATATTGACCGGCAGGCCGATGACGATGGCACCGACATTGTCGCTTTTCAGCGCCTTCAGCAGATCCTGCGCGTCGTGGGTGAACTTGCTGCGCTTGAGCACCGGGCGCGGATTGGCAAAGGAAAAACCCCGGTCTGAAATGGCGATGCCGATAGTTTTCGTGCCCAGGTCGAGCCCCGCGACGGTCTGGCCGTCGGCGACACGATCTTCGAGCTGTTCAATGGTCAGAACCGTCAAGGGTGTTTCCTGCACTTGAATTGGCTGGCGAAAGGCCGTTGTATTTCGCCGTTGTAATTCGAATGAATGTCACATAGCTGCAATAGACGGTTGTGGCGAGCAAAGACTGACAATGGAAGGGAAAACCCCATGAAGATTACCTGGCTTGGCCATTCGGCCTTTCGCATTGAAATCGCCCAGAGCACGATTCTGATTGACCCTTTCCTCAACGGCAATCCGGGTGCGCGCGGTGTCGACCCGAAGGAAGCGACACGCGGCGCCACCCACATCATCCTGACGCACGGTCATGGCGATCATGTCGGCGATACCGCCGCCATTGCCAAGGATACGGGCGCGGTGGTGATCGGCAATGCCGATCTGGTGACCTGGCTCAACAACCGCGGTGTCGCCCGGGTCGATCCAACCAATACCGGCGGGACCGTATCGCACAATGGCTTTACCGTGACCTATGTCAACGCGCTGCATTCCTCGGCACAGATCACCGAGGATGGCGTGTCGCATTCGCTGGGTTCGGCCAATGGCGTCGTGCTGCATTTCGACAATGAGCCGACGCTCTATCACATGGGCGATACGGACATCTTCTCCGACATGGCGCTGGTCAACGAACTGCACCAGCCGGAGATCGGCATCGTGCCGATCGGCGACCGCTTCACCATGGGCGGTGCCGTCGCCGCATTGGCAACGCAGCGCTATTTCAAATTCGCCAGGGCGATCCCATGCCATTACGGCTCGTTCCCGATCATCGACCAGACCGCCGACAAATTTGTCGCCGCGATGGAAGGCAGCAAGACGCAGGTCTTTGTCGCCGGGACAAATGATCAGTTTACGGTTTGAGTTTGGGTTGCTAAAGCCGTTGTGATTTTGGTCGTCACCACGACGATAGGCTGAGCTATTGGAGGTATTGTGCGTAAACTATTCCTGATTTCCTGCGTCATGGCGTTGTCGACACCGGCTTTCGCCCAGACAATCGATGCCAAGGGCGCCGATGAGCTTGCCAATACCCTGTCGAAATATGTCGGCAAGACCGCACTCAGCAACGGCATTCTCAAGGTAACGCCGGAG
The DNA here is from genome assembly GCF_049896885.1 of Phyllobacterium sp. SL163. Lineage (NCBI taxonomy): Bacteria > Pseudomonadati > Pseudomonadota > Alphaproteobacteria > Hyphomicrobiales > Phyllobacteriaceae > Phyllobacterium > Phyllobacterium sp. SL163. Next base: position 19,330 of record NZ_JAFCVE010000003.1, read on the forward strand.
GCCGACGGCTACCGCGTTACCTTCAGCACCGATGCTTTCCTCAAAACCATGCCGAAGCAGGACCTGCTGAAGGGCAGCCTGGGGGATTACAGCATCCTGACCAAGCCGCTGGCCGACGGAACATGGAATGTGACATCGGGCAATATACCTGCGGCGGCCTTCGACGTGAGCGGGCCCAAGGGCCCAGAGTCGTTCCATTGGTCGGTTGATGGCGGCAGTTGGACCGGACTGTTCGATCCGAAGATCGGCACGTTCTCGACCTCGACCTTCGCCTATGATGCGTTCAAGCTGTCGCTGAAGTCGGCGGAACAGGATATCGACGCCAGTGCCAGCGGGGCAAAGGGGCAGATGCTTGCCAAGGCCGCTGCATCGGGCGGCATCGATATCAACATGACGCAATCCCTCGCAAATTTCAGCGAAACGATCGTCACGAAGCTCCCCACGCCTGATGCGGCCTCCGAAGAAGGCGAAGCAGCCAAGACCGAAACGCCGGCTGCCGGTGAACCAGTGAAGGTGACGCTGCGCAGCGGCGAACTCGGCAGCGTTGCCGAGGGCAAGGGCTTCCGCAACCGGGAGCTCCTGGACCTGTGGGCATTCGTCGTCGCCCATATGGACGAGAAGAAGCTCAACAAGGCCGGACAGGACGAGCTCAAGCTGAAGCTGCGGGCGGCCCTGCCGCTCTGGGACAAGCTCAAGGGCGAGTACCATTTCAAGGACTTCAACGTTGAAACGCCGCTGGGCAATTTCGCCGCCCAGAACATTTCGCAGGAAACCAACCTCGACGGCATCAGCAAGGATGGCGCCTATCACTACGCCATGCGCACCAATGGCCTGAAATATCCGGCCCTGCCGATCCCCGAATGGGGTGTGCCTTTCCTTCCGACCGATGTGGAACTGGTCATCGGGACGGCCGGTGTCGATCTCGATACGGTCGTCAAGGGCGCCATCGACGATATGGACCTGAACCGCGACAAGGTTCTCTCCGAGGAATTTGAAGCGGCAACGGCCGCCCAGTTCCTGGTTGCGCCGCCCAAGCTGGTGATTTCGAAGAGCCTGGTGCGCACCGCCGACGCGGAGCTGACGGTCGAAGGCGAGATGACCTTTGCCGGCCTGAAGCCTGCAAGTCACACCACCTGGGAAATGGCCGGTTTTGACAAGGTTGTCGAGCGCCTGAACAAGGCGGCGGAAACCGACGCCGAAATCCAGAATTACATCACCTTCGTCAAGCTGGCGAAGGATTTCGGTACGGAAGTCGACGGCGGACGGATCCGGTGGGTCGTCGATCAGCAGGCCGACGGTTCCGTTGCGATCAATGGCAATCCCGTGAAAGGTCCGGACCCGGTTGTTGAACCCGGCAGCGAGGATGTCATCGACGTACCTGCACCCGATGATGAAGAAGACAATCCGGATGCGCAGGCGGACAAGGCGCAGTAATCGGCGCCCGGCATGCCGACTTGTCCGTTGCGCTTGCCCGCAACGGACACTATAGCTGCTTGATCAAGAATTGAATTTTCGGGAATCCCAATGTCTGTCGATATTTCCACCGTCAAACGCGTTGCGCGTCTTGCCCGTATTGCCGTGAGTGAGGATGATGCGACCCGCATGACCGGCGAACTGAATGCCATCCTCGGTTTCGTCGAACAGCTGAACGAAGTCGATGTGGCGGGTGTCGAGCCCATGACATCGGTCACACCCATGGCCATGAAGAAGCGCCGGGACGTCGTCAATGACGGCGGCAAGGCAGCCGATATCGTTGCCAATGCGCCGGTCACCGAAGAGAATTTCTTCGTCGTTCCGAAAGTGGTGGAGTAAGGCGCAGCCATGACGATCACGGTCGCCATCGAAACGCCCCTGCAGGATGACGTCCGCGCCCTTGTGGATGCGCTGAATGCGCATCTTCTGCCGCTGTCGCCGGTCGAATTCCAGTTCAAGATGACGGTGGAAGAGATGGCGGGCGACGACACCACGGTGTTCATCGCCCGCGACGAAACCGGACAGGCGGTGGGCTGCGGTGCGCTCAAGCAGCATGACGCGGAAACCGGCGAGATCAAGCGCATGTTCACCCTGCCGTCCGTGCGCGGCAAACGCGTCGGTTCGATCCTGCTCGAGGCCATAACCGGGCTCGCCCGCGACAAGGGCATGTCCCGGCTTGTGCTGGAGACGGGCGTCGGCCCCGGATTTGACGCGGCATGGCGGCTGTATGAGCGTTCCGGCTTCACCCGCTGCGGTGCGCTCCTCGATTATCCGGATTCGGAACACAGTGCATTTTACGAAAAGCGGCTCGCCCTCGCGCCAGCCCAATAAACAGGACTTGATATGACCGATCTGACCGCTCTCACCATTGCCGAGGCGCGCGACCAGCTGAAAGCCAGGGCGATCACCGCCACTGAGCTGACCAGTGCCTATCTCAAGGCAATCGAGACTGCGAACGGGGCCCTGAACGCCTATATCGCCGTCACGCCGGAGAAGGCGCTTGACATGGCCAAGGCATCCGATGCCCGTCTGGCTGCAGGCAAGGCCGGTGCGCTGGAAGGCATACCGCTGGGTATCAAGGACCTGTTCGGCACCGAAGGCATCCACACGCAGGCCTGTTCGCATATTCTCGACGGCTTCAAGCCGCATTATGAATCCACCGTCACCTCCAACCTGTGGGCCGATGGCGCCGTGATGCTCGGCAAGCTCAACATGGATGAGTTTGCTATGGGCTCGTCCAACGAAAGCTCCTATTACGGTCCGGTGAAAAACCCGTGGCGCGCCAACGGCTCCAATGCCGATCTGGTGCCCGGCGGTTCGTCCGGCGGCTCGGCCGCTGCGGTCGCCGCCCGCCTGTGCGCCGGTGCGACGGCCACCGATACCGGCGGTTCCATCCGCCAGCCCGCCGCCTTCACGGGTACCGTCGGCATCAAGCCGACCTATGGCCGCTGCTCGCGCTGGGGCATTGTCGCCTTCGCCTCGTCGCTGGACCAGGCCGGACCGATTGCCCGCGATGTGCGCGATGCGGCGATCCTGCTCAAATCCATGGCCTCGGTCGATACCAAGGACACCACATCGGTCGATATCGCCGTTCCCGATTACGAATCCATCATCGGCAAGCCGCTGACCGGCCTCAAGATCGGCATTCCCAAGGAATACCGTGTCGAGGGCATGCCGGAAGAGATCGAAAAGCTCTGGCAGCAGGGCATTGCCTGGCTGAAGGACGCCGGTGCATCCATCGTCGATATCTCGCTGCCGCACACGAAATACGCGCTGCCGGCCTATTACATCGTGGCCCCGGCGGAAGCCTCGTCGAACCTTGCCCGCTATGACGGCGTGCGTTACGGCCTGCGCGTGCCGGGCAAGGATATTGTCGACATGTATGAAAGGACCCGCGCCAGCGGTTTCGGCGACGAGGTCAAGCGCCGCATCATGATCGGCACCTATGTGCTGTCAGCCGGTTATTACGACGCCTATTACCTGCAGGCGCAAAAGGTCCGCACCCTGATCAAGAAGGATTTCGAGGACGTCTTCCATGCCGGTGTCGATGCGATCCTGACACCCGCAACCCCGTCGGCAGCCTTCGGCATCGCCGATCAGGATCTGGCGTCCGATCCGGTGAAAATGTACCTGAACGACATTTTCACGGTCACGGTCAACATGGCGGGGCTTCCCGGCATCGCCGTGCCTGCCGGACTGGACAGCCGGGGCCTGCCGCTCGGCCTGCAGCTGATCGGACGCCCGTTCGACGAGGAAACCCTGTTCCAGACCGCCTATGTCATCGAACAGGCCGCAGGCAGGTTCAACGCGCCGAAATGGTGGTAATCAGGCCTGCCACGCAAGCCGACATCGCGGCACTGGCCGCGGTCGGCTCACGGGCCTGGGCTTCGAATATCTTTTCGTTCGAACCGGAACTGCCCGGCATGCGCGCGCATGTCGAGCGTGCCTACCAAGCCTTTGCCGAGGAACATTTTGCCCGCGTGCTGGTTGCCGAGGCGGATGGTGTCATTCTCGGCTGGGGCGCGCGCGAAAAGAACGATGACTACATCTCGGATATGTGGGTCGATCCCGGCCATCAGGGGCAGGGCATCGGTTCGCTCCTGCTCAAGGCGTTGAAAGCCGACATTGCCGCGGCGGGATATGCAAACGCCCGGCTTGAATCCCATGCGCGCAATGCGGGTGCCATACGCCTGTATGAGCGCGAGGGCTTTGAAATCGTGCACCGGAGCCTCGAATGGTCGGAGAGCCTCGAACGCGAGATCGAGAAGGTCAAAATGCTGGCGAACCTGACGTAGGAACTTTCAATGTTTTTCTTTGTTTCCAAGGTGTTCTGGTTCGTTGCTCAACCCTTGAATTTTTCCATTCTGCTGATGGGCCTCGCATTTTTTGCCGTGTGGTTCTCCTGGCGGCGCATGGCGATGACCGCATCCGCCGGGGCATTTCTGATCCTGGGGCTGGCCGTCTGGAGTTCGCTGGGCGCGCTTCTCATGCATCCGCTGGAAGACCGGTTCCAGCGCCCGTCGCCCGCACCGTCGCATGTCGATGGCATCATCGTCCTTGGCGGCGGTTTCGAAGGCGGGGTCAATCTGGTGCGCGGCGGCTACGAGCTCAATGCCAGCGGTGACCGCTTCGTTGAAACGGCGGTGCTGGCGCGGCGTTACCCCGAGGCAAAGGTTGTGGTCACCGGCGGCGGCGGCACGCTGGTGCTGGAGGGCGAGGGCGATGCCGCCACGGCGCCGCGCCTGTTGACGGCGCTCGGCGTTGCCGCCGACCGGCTGGTTCTCGAAAATGAATCGCGCAACACCTACGAGAATGCCCAGTTCACCAAAAAGCTGCTCGACATCAAACCCGGCGAGACGTGGCTGCTCGTCACGTCAGCCTTCCACATGCCCCGTTCGGTCGGGCTGTTCCGCAAGGTGGGCTTCAACGTGGTGCCGTGGCCTGCCGATTACCGCACGTCCGGCATCGAGTATCCCGGATTTGCCCAGGACAACCCGATCGATTCCCTGCAGAACCTGACGATCGTTCTGAAGGAATGGGTCGGGCTTTTCGCCTATTGGGCGACCGGCCGCACCGATGAACTGTTGCCGTCGCCATGATGAAGCAGGTGGACGTTCTCATTATCGGGGCGGGCGCTGCAGGCATGATGTGCGCTGTCGAGGCGGGCAGGCGCGGCCGCTCGGTTCTCATTGTCGATCACGCCAAGGCGCCCGGCGACAAGATCCGCATTTCCGGCGGCGGGCGCTGCAATTTCACCAATCTCAACGCCGCCCCGCAGAACTACATCAGCAAAAACCCGCATTTCTGCATTTCCGCGCTGCGCCGCTATACCCAGCGCCATTTCATCGCGCTGGTCGACCGCTATGGCATCGCCTGGCATGAAAAGACGCTGGGCCAGCTGTTCTGCGACGGTTCGGCCAAGCAGATCATCGATCTGCTGGTCACGGAGATGAAACAGGCCAATGTCGAGCTGCGGTTGCAGACGGTGGTGGAGTCCATTGAAGCAACGGCGGATGGCTATACCGTTGCGCTGTCCGGCGAGCGCGTGCGCTGTACCTCGCTGGTGGTCGCCTGTGGCGGCAAATCCATTCCCAAAATGGGTGCAACCGGCTTTGGCTACGATGTTGCCAGACAGTTCGGCCTGGCGCTGACCGACATCCGCCCGGCGCTGGTGCCGCTGACCTTCGATGACAACACGCTGGCGCCGCTGAAACCCCTGTCCGGTATTTCCGTCGATGCCGTCATCAGCCACGGCAAGACAAAATTTGCCGAAGCCATGCTCTTCACCCATCGCGGTCTCAGCGGCCCGTCGATCCTGCAGATATCGTCCTATTGGCGCGAGGGCGACACGATCAGCGTTGCCATGCTGCCGGGCGTCAAAATTCTTGACGCGCTGCGCGCCGCCCGTGCGCGCAATGGGCGGCAGGCGCTGCAGACAGCCCTGTCGGAGCTTCTGCCGAAGCGGCTGGCGCAGTTGATCGCCGAAAACAGCGGCATCCACAGCCATCTCGCCGATGTCTCCGACAAGCAGTTGCTCGGCGTCGAGAAGGCCATCAATGAATGGCAGGTCAAGCCCGCCGGGTCCGAAGGCTACCGCACGGCGGAAGTCACGCTGGGCGGTGTCGACACGGACGGGCTCGACCAGAAGACGATGGAAGCCAAATCCGTCAAGGGTCTCTACTTCATCGGTGAAGTGGTCGACGTGACGGGATGGCTCGGCGGCTATAATTTTCAGTGGGCCTGGTCATCCGGCTGGGTGGCAGGGCAGGCGGTTTAGGAGAAAGCAGTGATGGATGATCTGAACTGGCGTGTCGAGGAAGCGTGTTTCAATGCGTGGCCATCGCCGCGGCAGGTTCTGCATGGCGGATGGCTGATGCGGTTTTCCGGTGGCGGCGTTCGCCGCACCAATTCGGTCAACCCTTTGCGCGGACCGCGCGCCGAACCCGCCGGCGTGATCGATGCGGCGGAAAAACTCTATGGCGCGCTCGGCCGCGACTACATTTTCCGGGTACCGACCATCGCCGATGAAATGGAGTCGCATCTGGTCGAGCGCGGTTACCGCTTCGAGGGCGGCAGCACGGTTCTGCATTGCGACCTGCGCCGCCATCGCCCAGGCGGCGCTGCTGCCGTCGAACTGTCGCGCGAGATGACGCCGGGCTGGTCGCGTGACGGCAAGCGCATCTCCGGCTGGTCGGATGATGAGCAGGCGGTTTTCACCGATATGATCGCCTCCATCGTCTTGCCAAAGGCTTTTGCGTCCGTCACCATGGACGGCCGGATCATCGCCAAAGCCTATGGTGCCATCAGCAACGGCCTGCTGGTGCTGGAATCCGTCGCCACCGATGCGGATTACCGCAAGCGCGGCTATGGCCAGCGGGCGGTTGGAACCTTGCTCGACTGGGCGCGGGACGAAGGCGCCGAGGGTGCCTGTCTGCAGGTTCTCACCGACAATCAGCCGGCGCGGGCGCTCTATGCCTCGCTGGGTTTTGACCGCGAACTGCACAGCTATCACTATCGCCGGAAACCATAGTCGGCAAGAATCTCCGGCAATGCCGTTAATCGAATTGCCTGATGCCGGGAAACCTGCTTCCCTGACGGCACAGCGTGTCTGTTGAAGCCGCTGTGCAGTCAAACTGGGAGGGAAGACAGCCATGTGGATCAAACTGACCGACGTCAACGGCGATCTCATCACACTCAACTTTGCCCATGTCGTATCGTTCAACCCTTACGGGACGGGAACGCACATCGTGACCGTCACCGCTGGCCTGACCTTCTTCGTCAAGGAAACGATTGACCAGATCCAGCGCAAGGTCGGCATCGAGTCCATCTAGGCCGCCACACGATCACCCCGGTTGCAAAGCCCTTGGTGCGTGGTTCGACAAGCTCACCATGAGGGATGTGGTTTGACTGCAATGCCAATCGCAGGCGTTGCAGAATATCGCTCCCTGCAATCCACGACCTCCCTCATGGTGAGCTTGTCGAACCACGCACCACAACTATGCACTCAGCCTCTGCCACGCCTGTTGCGTTAACCATAAGAGCGGGATCATCCCGGCCGAAACGGGCTTTTACTGTTGTTTCATAGTGTAATATTTACGTGATATTTACGGACGGGGAACCTTTTTACGATTTGTTGGTTTTATTCAAACGAGAGTCAAAATCGGATACAAATAGTGATTTGTTAAATCGTTTGAATTTTCTTAATGTCACAATGCATCCGAAATACAGACGCATGCTGAAACAGGATTATTCTCTTGGCGAGAGTAGTTTAACTAGAGGTGTGAACAATGCTAACAATAAATAAAGAAACGTCGTCGCCGTCTGAAGCACGTGTCATCAAAATGCCGAAGGTCGGCGTGAAGTCGAGCGCGACAATGGTCAAGGCCGCCGCCAAATTGGCAGAGCCATGTGACAAGCGCACCATTTCGCAGATCCTTCGCGAATCCAGCGGCGGCTTCAGCTTCCGCCGTTAATTCCCCGATATTCTTTTTGTCTTGAATACCGATATCCCGCCCTAAAGCGGGATATTGTCATGTTTCTTCCAGGGATTTTCGAGATCCTTGTTGCGCAGCATGCGCAGTGCCCGTGAAACCCGCTTGCGCGTGGAATGGGGCATGATCACCTCATCAATGTACCCACGCTCGGCCGCCACGAACGGCGACAGGAAGCGATCCTCGTAGCGCTTCGTGTGCGCCGCGATTTTCTCCGCATCGCCAATATCCTTGCGGTAGATGATTTCCACCGCGCCCTTGGCACCCATCACAGCGATCTGCGCCGACGGCCAGGCATAGTTGATGTCGCCGCGCAGATGCTTGGAGGCCATCACGTCATAGGCACCGCCATAGGCCTTGCGGGTGATGATGGTGATCTTCGGCACCGTTGCCTCCGCATAGGCGAACAAGAGCTTGGCGCCATGCTTGATCAGGCCGCCATATTCCTGCGCCGTGCCGGGGAGGAAGCCCGGCACGTCGACGAACGTGACGATGGGAATGTTGAAGCAGTCGCAGAAGCGGACGAAGCGCGCCGCCTTGCGCGAGGCATCGCTGTCCAGCACGCCCGCCAGAACCATCGGCTGGTTGCCGACGATGCCGACGGTGCGGCCCTCGACGCGGCCGAAGCCGACGACGATGTTTTTGGCAAAGCTTTCCTGGATCTCGAAAAAGTCGGCCTCATCAACGGTTTTGCGGATCAGTTCCTTGATGTCGTAGGGCTTGTTGGCATTGTCCGGCACCAGCCGGTCGAGCGAGTAATCCGGCTCGTCCGTGTCCTGGAAACATTCGATCTCGGGAATATCGGCGGTGTTGGATGCCGGGAGGAAATCAATCAGGCGGCGCATCTGCAACAGGGCGGCCACGTCATTGTCATAGGCGCCGTCGGCAATCGACGATTTGGTGGTGTGGATCGACGCGCCGCCCAGCTGCTCGGCCGTCACCGTTTCATTGGTCACGGTCTTCACCACATCCGGCCCGGTGACGAACATGTAGGACGTGTCGCGCACCATGAAGATGAAATCCGTCATGGCGGGGGAATAAACGTCGCCGCCCGCACACGGTCCCATGATCACCGAAATCTGCGGGATGACGCCGGACGCAAGCACGTTGCGCTGAAAGATTTCCGCATAGCCGCCGAGCGCCGCCACGCCTTCCTGAATGCGCGCGCCGCCTGCATCGTAAAGCCCGATCACAGGCGCGCGGTTGCGCAGGGCCATGTCCTGGATTTTCTGCACCTTTTCCGCATGCGCCTCGGACAGCGAGCCGCCGAACACGGTAAAATCCTTGGCGAAGACGAAAACCGTGCGCCCGTTGATGGTGCCCCAGCCGGTCACGACGCCATCGCCGGCAAATTTTGTCTCTTCCATGCCGAAATCGGTGGAACGGTGTTCGACGAACATGTCGAACTCCTCGAAGGAGCCTTCGTCGAGGAAAATGTCGATGCGCTCGCGCGCCGTCAGCTTGCCGCGCTTGTGCTGGGCCTCGATCCGCGCCCTGCCGCCGCCCTCCCGCGCAATGGTCCTGCGGCGCTCCAGCTCGATCAGCACATCCTTCATGGCATCCTCCTCATTGTGACATTTCTGATATCAGGACAAACCCGCCTGCGAAAGCGGTTTGTCGGCGATATCAAACGGCCGTCGCGGCGAAATTCCGGTCGCGTGATTGCTATCCCGTCCCAAGTCGGGCTAAGCCTGTTCCTGGAGTCCTGTCGGACAAAACTGTTTCGGGGGAAACATGGAAGGCTCGCCACAACCACGGTTCGGCCGTCCGGCTGAATATACCGGTCACCGGTTTGCGTTCTCCGGCACCGCCAAGGAATATTTCGGAATCTGGATCGTCAATGTACTGCTGACGATTGTGACGCTCGGCATCTATTCCGCCTGGGCAAAGGTGCGGCGCAATCGCTATTTCTACGGCAATACCAAACTGGCCGATGGCCGGTTCGATTATCATGCCCGGCCGAAGCAGATTCTGATCGGCCGCATCCTCGTTGTCGGCTATCTCATCCTCTACAATATACTGCTCCGGTTTTCGCCGCTCCTCGGCGGGCTGCTCGGCCTGGTGTTCATCGCCGCGATCCCCTGGCTGATTGCGCGCGGCCTGCGGTTCAGCGCCCGCGTTACCAGCTACCGCAATGTGCGCTTCGATTTCACCGGAGGTTATTGGGGTGCGGTCAGGGCTTTCTTCCTCAGCAGCCTTGTGGCGGGGATTTCCTTTGGCCTGCTCGCGCCCATCGCCAGCCGGTGGACCTTGCGCTACACGCTCGGCAACCTGCGCTATGGCGGCAAGGTGTTTTCGCCGGACCCGACGATCGGCGCGCTTTATCGCGTCTGGGTTTTACCTGCCGTACTCACGGTTGCCGGGCTTTTTCTTTTCGGAATTCTGATCGCCGGCGCATCGGCCGGGCTTGCAGCAATGAAGGCGGAGGCTTCGAGCGGCGAAGTGGCATTCATTCTGCTCATATATCTTCTGTTCGTGCCCGTGCTGCTGATCTATGCCGTCACGGGACTGCTCTATTCCGCCGGCATACGCAACGCCGGTCTGAGTGCCACGACATTCGATGACAGGCACTATCTCTATTCGGACATGCCGCGCTGGACCTATGCCTGGGTGATGATTTCCAATCTGGTTGTCACCATCGTCACTCTCGGGCTGATGCGGCCCTGGGCCGCCGTCCGGCTGGCGCGCTTCCACGCGGACTATACGGCCATTGTCTTTGACGGCGATGTCGGCGAGATTTTCTCGGATATCAAGGACAGCGGTTCGGCTGTCGGTTCGGAATTCATGGATATCGAAGGTATCGACTTTGGCTTCTGACATGGGAAAACTGACGACAGGTCTCTGGTACCGCGAAGGATCGAGCGCGGGCCGGGGCGCCAGTCTGGTTTTCGCCGACGATGCCGTATCCGTCGTTGCCGTGGACGGAACGGTCCTGTCCGCCGCCGCCTTCGATCAGATCGGCATCAGCGACCGTGTCGGGTCGATACCGCGGCGCCTGACCTATCCCGACAGAACCAGTTTCGAGACGATGGACAATGACGCCATCGATGCGCTGGTGGCGGCGCAGAAGGGGCGCAGCGCCGGGTGGGTGCACCGGCTGGAGCGGTTCCATCCCCGGCTGCTGGTGCTTGTCCTCCTGACCTTCGTCTTCGCCTTCTCGATCTACCGCTTTGCCTTGCCCGCGCTGGTCGAAGTCGCCGTCGTGGTGACGCCACCGGTTGTCCCCGCCCTCATGTCGAAAGGGACGCTGCAAACGCTCGACACGACGGTTTTCTCGCCCAGCACGTTACCGGATGCCGACAAGGTCAAGCTGAATGAGGGCTTCGGCAAACTCGCGGCCAAATCCAGCCTCGGCGCTGGCGGTTTCAACCTGAATTTTCGCGATGGCGGCATCATCGGCCCCAATGCCTTCGCCTTGCCGGACGGGACGGTCGTCATCACCGACCAGCTGGTCAGGCTGGCGGATGGCGACACGGACATGCTGCTCGGCGTGCTTGCCCATGAAATCGGCCATGTGGAGCTGAAACACAGCCTGCGCCAGCTCTACCGCGCCGCCGGGGTTGCCGGGCTGATCATGCTGATCGGCGGCGATATCGGCGGCAGCACCCATGACGTGCTGGTGCAGGGCGGTGGTTTGCTGGCCTTGTCCTATTCACGCGCCGACGAAAGCGCCGCCGACCGGCACAGCGTCGAATTGATGCAGAAGGCCGGTTTTGATCCCGCGGCCATTGCCCGCTTCTTCGCGCTGGTGGAAGACAAGCTCGACGACCACAGCCCCACCAGCATGCTGCAAACCCATCCCGGTACGCCCGAGCGGCGGAAAATGGTGCTCGACTATGCCGGGGCGTTGAAGGCGAGGGCCGGGACGGCTAAATAGGGTCAGGCCAGTCGCTGGACGAAGGCCGCCAGCTGGCCGATGGCGGTGCCCCAGCCCTCGTCGAATCCCATTTCATCATGCTTGCGGGCGTCGGCGGCGTCCTTGTGCAGGACGCGCGAGGCGTAGCGGGTGCCGCTGCCCTCAGCTTCGAAGGTGATGATCGCGGTCAGGGCCAGCCAGGGTTCGGCCGGTTTCCAGCCGCCGGTCATGACCGTGGTGAACACCAGTTTCGCTTCCGGCACGATCTCCAGGAAACAGCCGTCGACGTGCGGCTGGAAATCGCCGCCGTCCTCGCGCATGCGCGTCTCGAACGCGCCGCCGGGGTGAAGGTCAAGCTTGACCACCTTGCATTCGATGGGGGCGGGTATCCACCATTTCGCCAGATGCTCCGGCGTGCTCCAGGCCTTCCAGACGAGGGCGGGCGGCGCCTTGATGAAACGCGCAATCGTCAGTTCGGATGGGTCAACCGGCATCTTCCGCACTCCCGTTCATCTGGGTTTCGACATAATCGGCCAGCCGGTCCGCCCGGCCCTGCCAGAGGGCCCGCTGCTCGGCGAGCCAGCTTTCGGCGGCCGCGAGCCTTTCGGTATCCACCCAGCAGGTGCGCACGCGGCCGATCTTTCTGGAATGGATCAACCCGTCGGCCTCAAGCACCCGCAGGTGTTTCATGAAGGAGGGCAATCCCATGGCAAAGGGTTCCGCCAGTTCCTTGACCGGGGCGGGGCCCCGGGTCAGGCGGCTGACCACGGCCCGGCGGGTGGGGTCGGCGAGGGCGTGAAAGGCGGCATCCAGCGATATCTGATAGTTTTCCATATGGAGAACTATAGTAAAAAGTTTTCCATTTGGCAAACTGTTTTAGGTGCAGAAGTGAAATGCGCTAATCCGCCAGCCGGACACCGGCGCCGCCGGCGCGCTCGGTGCCCTTGTCGAGAAAGACCACCCCAGCCGCCGTCAAGGCGTCCTTGAGATCGTCAAGCGTCCGGTCATAGGGGACGCGTTTGCCGGTTTCGAAGGTTGCAATGGTCGCCGGCGCAACCTTTGCCACCTCCGCAAGCTTGGATTGCGACCAGCCAATCAGGGCGCGTGCAGCACGGCACTGTGCGGGGGAGAGTGTCACTCTATTTCAGCCTGACACCCGGCCCGCCATCGACGGTCTGGCCATCGGCGAGGAAGATCACGGACTTGGCTTCAAGCGCCGCTTGAATAGCCCGCAAAGTGGACGCCTTGGGGTCGGCCAGACCGCGTTCGATATTGTTGAGACCGGTTGTCGACAGGCCAGCCAGCGTTGCAAGCCCTGCCTGGGTCAGACCCAGCATCGCTCGTGCACCGCGTATTTGTTCAGGAGTAATCATGGCTTGGTAACCAGTTTTCTACTTGTCAGTGGCTTATTGCTTCCGGAGCCGTACGCCCGGCTGGCCATGATTGAGAAATTCGACGCCCGCTTCCTCAAGCACGCGCATGACAGCCCGTATCTTGTCGAGGCCGCTTGTCAGCACGGCAGGGCCTTTCTTCTCCATGGCGCTGATCGTATTGATGTTCAGGCCTGCACCCTTTGCGAGGGTTGTTTGATCCATATCAACAAGCGCGCGCGCCGCGCGAAGCTGGTTTCCCGTCGTTAGCAATGCGTTCTCCTAATACTATTTTACTAGTAATAATTCATAGTTTATTATTGACTGCAATGCAGATGCAAAACATAATTTGTTACTATTAAATCGTAATGCCCAGATTGCAAAGAATCATCAACCCACCGAGACTCCCTCATGAGCAGTCGATCAACCCAGCTGGTGGATGCCAGCAATCTGCTGATTGAACTCAAGAACCTTGTCGAAGTGCTGTGCATGGCCGCGTCCGATATCCACGATGAGCGGCAGCAATGCGCAATCCAGTGCATTTGCGATATTGCCGATGAGCGGATTGCCGCAATCAATGCGGCGCTGGACGATGTGCGCCAGGAGCCGGTTTGAATCCATCCGCAGCGGGCGGATGATTATTTCACCTTGGCCTGTTTGAGGGCGTCGTTGATGCGGCTCTGCCAGCCTTTGCCCGTGGCCTTGAATTTTGCCAGGACATCAGGGTCGAGCCGCAGGGTGACCGGCGTCTTGGTCACGGCCAGAGGCGGGCGGCCACGCGCGGCGATCTCTTTGTCGATTTCGCGGGCGAGTTCGGGAAACACCTCCCTGAACGGCCGCATCTGCTGCATTTCGTCCTTGGTCAGTTCCGGACTGTCGACGGCCTCCCAGTCTTCTCTGGTATAGCCGCGACCCGGTTGGAATGCTTTCTGCAATTCGCGTTTGACAGCCATCAGATCAGCTTCCTTTCCTTCCGGTCGCCATTTGCAAGGCGTGCGGTGCGTGGTTCGACAAGCTCACCATGAGGGACGACGAGGAGTGCAAGAAACTCTATTCTGCAACATTTCTGATTGGCTTGGCAGCTATCATTTCGGCTAACTTTACAGCCCACTTTCCTCATGGTGAGCTTGTCGAACCACGCACCTTGCATGAAGCACCATCCATCACCGCCGCCTCTCAGGCGGCGGTGACATCGGCATAAAATTTACCAGCTGCCGGTGTTTTGCATCGACAACCAGGGTTCCTGCGGCGGCAGCGGTGCGCCTTTCTGCAGGATTTCGATAGAAATGCCGTCGGGCGAGCGGACGAAGGCCATGTTGCCGTCGCGGGGCGGGCGGTTGATGATGACGCCGCTGTCCTGCAACTTCTGGCAGGTGGCGTAGATGTTATCGACGACATAGGCGAGGTGACCGAAATTGCGCCCGCCCGTATAGGTTTCCGGGTCCCAGTTGTAGGTCAGTTCCAATTCCGGCGCCCGTTCGGCCACGGCGCGGCCCTTGTCATCGGGAGCGGCCAGGAAAATCAGCGTGAAACGGCCTTTTTCGTTTTCCGTACGCCGAATTTCCTCAAGGCCGAATTTGTTGCAGTAGAAATCCAGCGATTCATCGATATCGCGGACGCGGACCATTGTGTGAAGATAGCGCATCGTTTTCCCTTGATGTGTGCGTCAGTGTATGAAAGGCGGCAGCAACCGGACGATTGCCCCGGGCAATTGTGCAATTGCCCGGGGCAATCGTATCATTGCCCCGGGGCGATCACGCGATCGCCGGGCTAGGCGCCTACATCTTTTTGGTAACATTATTTTCATGACGCCACAAATTGACAGGCTTACAACGGGTGGTTGAACCGGTCATCACAAGATTTGCACCTGTTTTTCAACAAAAACAGCCAGATGATACTTGCCCTCATCCATTGGACAGGTGTTATTCTGACTCCAGAGAATCAGTGGTTGCTTTCAGGAGAGGAGGGGCTCGCTTCATGTCAGACAGACCAGTATCAGCCCGGCATTCCCCCGATGATGAACAATTAGCCGATGGCCTCGACCTCATCGAGGTTTCGGGCGCTATCAAATGGTTCGATGTCGCCAAGGGATATGGCTTTGTGATCCCTGACAATGCTGATCTGCCTGATATCCTCCTGCATGTGACCTGCCTGCGCCGCGACGGCTTCCAGACCGCGCTCGAAGGCGCGCGTGTCGTGTGCGAAGTCAAGCAGGGCGAGCGCGGCATGCAGTGCTTCCGCGTGCTTTCGATGGACAGTTCCACCGCCGTTCACCCGACCGAACTGCCGCCGGTGCGCACCCATGTCACCGTCACGCCGTCGAGCGGTCTCGAGCGCGTTCTGGTCAAGTGGTTCAACCGTACCAAGGGCTTTGGCTTTCTTACCCGCGGCGAAGGCACCGAGGATATCTTTATCCACATGGAAACCCTGCGCCGCTTCGGCCTGACCGAACTGCGTCCGGGACAGGTGGTGCTGGTCCGCTTCGGCAATGGTGACAAGGGCCTGATGGCTTCGGAAATTCACCCGGATATCGGCACGCAGCTGCCGGCATCCCACTAAGACATCCCATGAACAGGCTATTGCGCGGGTGCCGGTCTTTGCTGATCGGCCTTCTTGCGCTGGTCCTTGCCACATCGGCCGTGCCCGCCGCCGATCAGCAGCCGATGCATCTGCCCATCGATGCGGCGCCGCTGGTGATCAACACCGCCAGGGGCGATGTTCCCTTTCAGGTGGAGGTGGCCGATACCGACGAGGAGCGCGAGCGGGGATTGATGTTCCGCACCGACCTTAAGGACAACAGCGCCATGCTGTTCGTGTTCGAGGACAGCCGTCTCGTCACCATGTGGATGGAGAATACCCCTTCGGCGCTCGACATGATTTTCCTCGATGAAAACGGCCGTGTGTCGGCGATTCGCGCCAATGCGGTGCCGTTTTCCCGGACGACGATTTCCTCCGGCGGTCCCGCGCGGTTCGTCATCGAAGTCAAGGCGGGCACGGCCCGGCGGCTCGGCGTTGCGGTCGGCGACAAGGTCCGCCACCCCGCGATTGCCGCGGTCTGCGGCACCTGCACCAAAAAATAGGCTGCATACGCGTGGTTCGTGGTTCGACAAACTCACCATGAGGGAGGTGGAGGATTGCAGGGAGCTATATTCTGCAACCCATCAGATTGGCCTTGCGCCAAACCACCTCCCTCATGGTGAGCTTGTCGAACCACGCACGATGACCCATAGCATTGCGCCTTGTTTCCAGGAAAAAAGCCCCTTACCATTTTTGACCAGATCAATGAGTCCCGACCCCATGCAGTTTTTTGAGAATGATGGATTGAAGCTCGCCTATCTCGATGAGGGCGCGGGCGAACCGGTCCTGCTGATCCACGGCTTTGCCTCGTCGCACTTCTACAATTGGGTGCAGCCCGGCTGGGTGCCGGCCCTGACCGCCGCCGGCTACCGGACCATCGCCATCGACAATCGCGGCCACGGCCAGTCGGACAAGCCGCACGAGAAATCGCTGTATACGCCGACCCTGATGGCCGGGGATGCCGCGGCCCTGCTCAGGCACCTCGGCATCGCGAAAGCCCATGTGATGGGCTATTCCATGGGCGCGCGCATCACCGCTTTCCTGGCGCTGGAACATCCCGAACTGGTGCACGACGTCATTTTCGGCGGGCTTGGCATCGGCATGGTGGAAGGCGCCGGCGACTGGAATCCCATCGCCGAGGCGCTGCTGGCGGAAGACGCCGAAACGGTGACGCATCCGCGCGGAAAAATGTTCCGCATGTTCGCCGACAAGACCAGAAGCGACAAGATCGCCCTGGCCGCCTGTGTCATCACCTCCAAGGAGGAAATCAGCGAAGCCAATATGGCGCGCATCACCCAGCCAGCGCTGGTTGCGGTGGGAACGAAGGACGACATCGGCGGCAACCCGCACCGGCTTGCGGCGCTGATGCCGCAGGGCGAAGCCATCGACATCCCCAACCGTGATCACATGCTGGCCGTCGGCGACAAGGTGTTCAAGGAAGCGGTGATCCGGTTCCTGAAAGCCCATCCGCTCTGACGGTGCGCGTAAACCGCAAGAAGATGTGTGGTGCGTGGTTCGACAAGCTCACCATGAGGAATGGAGTGGGCTGCAGGGAGCTCTATGCTGCAATGGTTCCGATGAGCGTTACAGCGCCAACGCCCCTCATGGTGAGCTTGTCGAACCACGCGCAAACCGTGACACTGTTTCAGCCCGGTGAATTTGGGGTGTCAACACATCGCTTTTGCCGTATGCTGGTGGCAACGCAAGACTATTGGCTGATTGCCTGGAGTAGGACATGTCCGCAAGCAACCCGATGAAAATGACCGGATCGGTCAAGCAGATGGATCCGATCTGGCTGTCCATCCGTGCCGAAGCCGAGGAAACCATCCGCCAGGAGCCGCTGCTGGCGACGTTCCTGTACACCACGATTCTCAACCACCAGTCGCTGGAGCAGGCGGTCATTCACCGCATTTCACAGCGGCTCGATCATCCGGATGTCGAGTCGGAACTGCTGCGCCAGACCTTTACCGCGATGATGGACGCCACGCCGTCCTGGTCGCAGATCCTGCGCGTCGACATCCAGGCCGTCTATGACCGCGATCCCGCCTGCACGCGGTTCATCGAGCCGATCCTTTATTTCAAGGGGTTCCAGGCGATCCAGACGCACCGGCTGGCCAACTGGCTGTGGAACGAGGGCCGCAAGGACTTTGCCCTCTACCTGCAGAGCCGCTCATCCTCCGTCTTCCAGACCGATATCCATCCTGCCGTGCCGATGGGGCAGGGCGTGTTCTTCGACCATGCCACCGGCATCGTCGTCGGCATGACCGCCGTCATCGAGGACAATGTGTCGATCCTGCAGGGCGTTACGCTCGGCGGTACCGGCAAGGAAACCGGCGACCGTCATCCGAAAATTCGCCACGGCGTGCTGATCGGCGCCGGGGCCAGCATCCTTGGCAATATCGAAATCGGCCATTGCTCGAAAGTTGCCTCCGGTTCCGTGGTGCTCAAGCCCGTGCCGCACAATGTCACCGTCGCCGGGGTTCCCGCCCGCGTCGTTGGCGAAACCGGCTGCGCCGAACCGTCCCGCGCCATGGACCAGCTCATCACCAATTTCGACTGAAACCGGGCGCTTCAGTGATTGAAACGAACATGCCGGCCCTTTACAGGGCCGGTTGCTGCATGCCACAAGCCCGCTTCACAATTTTGCATTCGACAGGAGAAACCGCGTGAAACCCGAAGAACTGAAAAAACTCGACAGCTATTTCAAGCGTACATTCAGAAACACGGAACTCACGGTAAAGGCCCGTCCCCGCAAGGACGATTCGGCTGAACTCTATCTTGGCGATGAATTTCTCGGCCTGATCTACAAGGATGAAGACGAGGGCGAACTGTCCTACAACTTCTCGATGGCCATTCTCGACATGGATCTCTAACGGTTAACGCCGTTTGGAATGGAAGTGCCGCCCGCATTCGGCGTCACTTCGGTGTCTTGAGATGGCCTTGCGCAAAGGCCAGGACCTTTTGCTCCAATTCCTGCCAGTTGGCGAGAAATTCGCGCGGGAATCGGTAGGTCAGCTGCAAATCCTCACCGATGAAAACATCCCTTTGGCAGGAGGCGAGGTTACTTTTCGACGTGGCCTCGTCGAGGCAGCGCGCGACAAAGAAGCTGCGGCCCTTGCTTTCCGGTGAGGAGACGAGCTGTTCACTGACGAAACCGCTGGTGGCGCGAAAGGTCTGGATGGTCAGGCCCGCCGGGCCTTTGATGCCGGGGCCGTCCGTCAACGTGCTGTAGACCGGACCGTAGCGGCCGGACATGTCGCGCGAGGTTGCACGTGGCTCAAACGTCAGGAAGAGCAGCGCCTTCTTTTCCCCCGCACCGTTGAAATCCCGGATGAATTCCGGCTGGTAGCCCTGCATGTCGGGCCAGTGCAGGTAAAGGTCAACCCGCTGCGCCACGCCGTCGCGCCGCTGCGCCCGGAAGCGGATGGTGTTGGCCGGCAGCGCCAGCACGCTGTTGCCGATCACCACCTCATGCACATCGGTGTCTTCCGTATGCCCGCCGAGGGAAATCGTATGGCCGAAATAATGCCCGGCAACGACAAGCCCGATGGTCAGGAGGGCGAGCGCCGCGACGCCATAGAAAATGCGCTGCAGAAAGGGGCTGCCCGTTATCGATTCCACGCGCTGTGCGGAAGCTTGCATCAACCTTCGGGTCCTGTTGCCTCGGTTGACAGGAAGGCTAACCTCAAAGTGCTGATTTATGGTTAACCACACGTGAAAGTTGTATTCGCATCGGCATCGCCAAGCGGGCGGCGGGTCGCTAAGCTGAGCGCAAGGAATCTGAGGAGGAACGATGCCCCTATTCACGCTCGACGGCCACGCGCCTGAATTTGAACACGGGAAATCGAACTGGATCGCGCCCGATGCGACGCTGGTCGGCAAGGTCTTTCTCGGTGAAAATGCCGGCATCTGGTTCGGTGCCGTTCTGCGCGGCGACAATGAACTGATCCATGTCGGCCGCAACACCAATGTGCAGGAACATACGGTGATGCACACGGATATGGGTTATCCCCTGACGATCGGCGAGGGCTGCACCATCGGCCACCGCGCCATGCTGCACGGCTGCACCATCGGCGAGAACACGCTGATCGGCATCGGCGCCATCATTCTCAACGGTGCGAAAATCGGCAGGAATTCGCTGGTGGGTGCCGGGGCGCTGGTGACGGAGCGCAAGGAGTTCCCCGACAATGCGCTGATTGTCGGATCGCCGGCACGGGTCATCCGCACGCTGGACGAGGCTGCCATCGAGCAGCTCCGGCTTTCCGCCGCCCATTATGTCGAGAACGCCAGGCGTTTCATGCGGGGGCTTGAGGTCAGCTGATCCTGTCCGGCATTATTTCCCGATGCTGCCGACCAGAACCTGGCGGTCGTCGGTGATGGACACCCATGCGCCGGTATAATGCGTCGACTGGCGCTTCAGATAGTCATAGCTCGTTTCGTTCCACGGCTTGATCTGCGGTTCCAGATTGTCGAGGACATAGTCGCCCCGGTCGGTGCGCACGGTCAGAACCGCATGGCCCTCGCCGTTCATCTGGCGCACAACGGTGATCAGCAGCGCGCTGACGGGCAGGCCGCGCTGCATCAGCATCCGGCGCTTGAGCAGCACATAGTCTTCGCAGTCGCCGACATTGCCGACCTTGTCGGGATAGCCCCAATATTCCTCGACGCCGTAGATTTCCATGTCGGTGGCCGGCTTGATATCCGTGTTGACCTGGGTGTTGACCTGAACCAGCTGCGCCCAGACTTTTGGCGTCAGGGACACCGGCGTGTCGCTGATGCTGCGGATGCGGCATTCGTCCTGGTAGATCTGGCAGAAATCGTAGTGGCCGATGGGCTGTGAAGTGCGCCCGCCGGTCTGCATCACCGTCGCCGTGGACCGCGCCGGGCCCGCCTGGGTGCCTATGCTCATCAACAGAAGGGCTGCGCCCGCAAGAATTATGCTTTTTATCATACCGTCGTCTCCCCGGTTGAGGTGACAATGACAGGGAGACCTTGATCTGACGGAAATCTGAAGCAGTAAATCTGAACAAAACGGGTAGCAAAAAATAAACTATCACCCGTTGCAAAGTATTATTGAATATTACTGTTTTGTTTAAAGCGTGAATTTCACAAAGTATACGAAGTATATTTCGGTTAAAGTTTGGTTTTTCTCGGAAGGTAATTATTTATGATCGCTTAAAGCGTGCTGCTGCATGGCTTGCACGCTGAAGTCATTTGGTAACCAAGCGAAGGATATTTAATTCTGCAGGGAGATTTCGATGGCTTCGCGGCTCTGGACCGTCGCGAACTCGATGGCAATGCCTTCCTCGAAATGGCGCACGACACGTCCGCGCATGGAGCCGAGAACGACCTGGCTGTGCAGGGCAGGGCGCATGCGGATTTCGACCGCCGCGCCGGAGATCGACAGATCGATGATGCGGCAGGGATATTCGCGGCCATCCGCCATGCCGAGCTTGGCAATGGGGTTGCGCGGCGCGATACGCTGGTGGCGCCGGTCTTCCGGCATGTCCAGCTCATGCTTGTTGGCAAGCCAGGTCAGCTGCGCCGCGATCTTGTTCTTCTTGCGCTCCGATGCGACGAGCGAAAGGTAAAAGCCGTTGCTGACGAGGCGCTCCACCGTGCCTTCGATGCGGCCGATATGATCGACATATGCGATGATGCGCTCGCCCGTGCCGGCCATGACTTCCGTGGTGAACAGGGCCTCGCCCGGCGACATTTCACTGATCTGGCCGACATGCTCGCTTCGGTCTTCCAGCATGAAGCGGCCGTAAAGTTCGACCTTCACGCGATGGAATTTTCCCGTCGTGGCGATAGTCTGGGTTGAATCGTCACGGGTCAGATGCATGAAGTGTGTCCGAAGGCTTAAAATGACTCTTTATCTCTGAAGATTAGAACACAAGTCTTAACGGCGATGTAACAGATGCAGATCTTGCTTAGGTTTTACTAACCTAATCCAAGATTTTCCCGCCGTCGAAGACCATGAGATGCCTGACCCGGCGGCTGCCATTGGGAGCAGGCAGGAGTATATTGGAAATCAGGGGCTTGTGATCTTCAGCCCGGACGCTGCCGGCAGGCATATTGGCTGGATTGCGCGGATCGATCATCGAGATGGACCGCAGGCTGTTTTCGATGATCGCGTCGGATTCCAGCCAGAACGGCTTGCCGGCCGGTGCGATCATGCCGAGCAGGTGCCGTTCATGCACCTCGTTGGCGAGGGGCAGCAGGATGAGGTTGAACAGCATCTTGCGCCCGCGGCTGCTCTTGCCCTCATAGGTCGACTGGACGACAGTCTTGCTGGTCAGGCTGCTGGCGACGATGCGCGCGATGACGGCCTTGTCCTTGGCCTGCCAGATGGAGCTGAAGCTCTGGCCTTTCAGTTCGCGGCCATAGATCGAGCAGATGCGCGTTCCCGCCAGCCGGAACCGCGCTTCGCCGGGGCCGCTGGCGCGCAGGATGAAGGTTTCGGACAGGCGCGAGCGGATGAGCGCGGGCGAAATCTCCCGCCGTTCCGGCGCTGCGCGGGTTCCGCGCAGATCGTTCCAGTAGGCGAAGATCTCGCTGGTTCCGTCGTGCCGCATATGCTGCTTCCTGTTGATATTCCGGTCTTGCGCCACGAACCAAGCACCACCCGCTGTCCACGAGCGCTGACTTTGGCACCGGCAGGCGGGAAGCGCCATTGGCGAAGCGGCTGCGTCCACCGCAGGGGGCGATTAAGGTTAACAAATGGTTTAGATTGAGCGGGCGGTGCCGGTGTGCGACAAGGGGCGCGAGTAGAGTTCTATGTTCATGTATCCAGCTTGGGGCCGTTCAACATCATTGAACGGCCTTATTTTTGTTTGGAGAGTTTGCTGCTAAGCACGCATTGCAATGAATCAGTTGCGGGAAGAATGACAGACCTATGAGCACCCCTGATCAATCACCGGCACGCGAGCCGATCTTCAACATTCCCGGCGTCATCCTCGCCATATTCGCCATCTGCGCGGCGGTGTTCCTGGTTGAAAACTACGTGCTGACCGAGGCGCAGGACAACAATTTCCTGCTGGACTACGCCTTCATTCCCGCGCGGTTTTCCCAGTTCGGCGGATTTTATTCGCCCGCCGCCTGGCTGACCACCATCACCTATTCCTTCATGCATGGCAGTTTTGCCCATATAGCGCTCAATATGGTCTGGCTTGCCGCCTTCGGCTCGCCGCTGGCGGCGCGCATCGGGCCGCTGCGCACGTCGCTGTTCTGGATCGTCACCGCCGTTGCCGCCGTCATGATGCACTTTGCCATTTACCCCGCCAGCCCGATCCCGCTGGTCGGTGCCTCCGGCGCCATATCCGGCATGATGGGGGCGGCTGCGCGCTTCGGTTTCCGCCGCTCGACCCAGCGCAATTCCGCTGCGTTTACCGGGCCGATCCTGCCGATTGCCGTTGCGCTGCGGACCCGCACGGTTCTCGTTTTCGTCGCCGTCTGGTTCATTACCAATATCGGCACCGGCCTTTTCGCCGTCGTGCCGGGAGATGCCGCAACGATCGCCTGGGAAGCGCATATTGGCGGCTTTCTCATCGGGTTTCTGGGCATTGCCTTGTTTGATCGCAGCGACCGGCGCTGAATTGTTGGTATGATTGCAAAGCTGTTGCATTGGGGGCAACATACGCGCACCATGGCGTATTGATCGCCGGGATAAAGGAGGATCGCGGCGGTCAGCGTTGGGACTTATGTGCAAGGAGGACGTACATGACAGTCAAAATGATACTGGAACGCAAAGGCTACGACGTTTTTAGCGCAGCACCCGAAACGACCCTTGGTGACGCGGTCGCCGCACTGGCCAAACACAAGATCGGCGCCATTGTCATCGTCGATGACAAGAAGGCCATCAAGGGCATTTTGTCCGAGCGCGACGTCGTGCGCGCCATTGCTGCCGATGGCGCCGATGTGCTCTGGCGTCCCGTTTCTGAAATCATGACCATCAAGGTCAGCGTGTGCACGGAAAAGCATACGGTCAACCAGGTCATGGAAATGATGACCCGCGGCCGCTTCCGTCACCTGCCGGTCGAAAAGGATGGCCGGTTGCACGGTATCGTGTCCATCGGCGACGTGGTGAAGCTGCGCATCGAGGAAGTGGAGCGCGAGTCCCAGGAAATTCGCAGTTATATCGCAACCGCCTGAAGCGGTTGCGCTGACGGATCGGGTCAGAACACGACCTTCTGCATGCGCTCGAGCTCGCCGAGCCGGGCCATGGTTTCCTCATAGCCGAGTTTGATCGCCTCGTCGGCGCGGTGAAACTCGGCAAGCCCCACATGGCCGATTTTCGGCAGCAGCGCGATGTCAGGCGGATCGCCGGCCATGCGGGCGCGGGAAATCCGGTCCTGAATGATGTTGAACGATTCCATCATCACGCCCGTAATGCCAAGCCGCGTGGCGCGCGCCGCGCGGAAATGCGCCACCGCGCCCTCGCGTTCGGCATCGGCGGCAAGCGTCGCTCCGGCGGAATGCTTGATCACTGCGGCACGCCCGAACTGGTCGTAGTGTAGGTTGACCGCCACCACCAGCGGCTGCTCGTAGGAACGGCAGACGGAAACCGGCACCGGATTGACCAGCGCGCCGTCCACCAGGATGCGGCCGTTGCACTCGACCGGCTCGAACACGCCGGGCAGGGCATAGGATGCCCGCATGGCGGTGATAAGGTTGCCGCGCGTCAGCCAGATTTCGTGGCCGGTATTGATCTCCGTGCACACCGCGATGAACGGTTTCGGCAGGTCTTCGATGGACAGCTCGGAGAGATGATCGCGCAGGCGCTTGTCAAGCTTCATGCCGCCGAACAGGCCGCTGCCGCCGAACCGCAGGTCCAGCAGCGAGAAAATGCCGCGCTTGGTCAGGCTGCGCGCGAATTCCTCCAGCTGGTCGAGCTTGCCGCCGAGATAACAGCCGCCGACCAGCGCGCCGATCGACGTGCCGGCAATCATGGAAATCTCGATACCGGCTTCGTCGAGCGCGCGCAGAACGCCGATATGCGCCCAGCCGCGCGCCGCGCCGCCGCCCAGGGCCAGCGCGATGGGGGCTCTCTTGTCACTGTGGGGGGACGGATCCATGACAGGTGTTTCAGGACCGTTCGTAACGCCAATCGGTTCTGCCGCACGTAGCCGTCGCGATGCCCATTCGAGCATGGCATGCACTCCTAAAGTCGTATTCGCACATTATCCCCTCACTTTGGTATCCAAAGGATGAATATTGCGGAATTATGGCCGCTTAGCCAACCAACGAAAACGCGAGCAGCCGATCAACGGCACCGGAGAGCAGAAATATGCTACGCCTCCGGCGTCATGACCAGATGGGATGTGCCATTTTCGCTGACGACCTGACGGTAGAAACATGATCGGCGGCCAGTATGGCACGTCGGGCCGTTTCCAGCCACCGTTACCTCCAGCCAAAGCGCATCCTGATCGCAATCGGTGCGCATTCGGACAACGGTCTGCAGGTTTCCGGAGGTCTCGCCCTTCTTCCACAAGGACTGGCGCGACCGCGACCAGTAATGGGCGATGCCGGTCTCCAAAGTCAGGCGCAGCGATTGCGCATTCATGTACGCCACCATCAGGAGATGGCCGTCACGCGCATCGGTGACGACGGCGGTCACGAGACCGGCGGCATCGAAGCGCGGTGCGAACACCGCGCCTTCTTCGTTTGCATGTGTGTCGGCAAGGGGCGACGAAAAGGAACCGTTGGACATGACTGCCAATTCTGCAAAAGACTGGTTTAGCGACCCTTGACGAGGGTCATGAAGCGGACCTGTTCGTTGACATCACCCTTGAAGGCACCGGTAAAGGTGGTGGTGGTCGTCGTCGAACCGGACACGCGGATGCCGCGCATGGCCATGCACATATGCTCGGCCTCGATCATGATGGCCACGCCGCGCGGGCGCAGCGACCCCTGGATCGCATTGGCGATCTGGGCTGTCATGCTCTCCTGCGTCTGCAGGCGGCGGGCATAGATATGCACGACGCGGGCGATCTTCGACAGGCCGACCACTTTCTCGCCATCGGGCAGGTAGGCGACATGCGCCTTGCCGATGATGGGAACCATGTGATGCTCGCAGTGCGAAAAGAACGGTATGTCCTTGATGAAGACGATGTCGTCATAACCGGCAACTTCTTCAAAGGTGCGTCCAAGCACTTCCTCCGGGTCTTCATCATAGCCCGAAAACAGTTCCTTATACGCTTTTGCCACGCGCTGCGGCGTGTCGAGCAGGCCTTCACGGTCCGGATTGTCGCCGGCCCAAAGCAGCAGTGTACGAACGGCAGCTTCCGCTTCTTCCTGGGTTGGGCGTCGTAGATTATTCTGATTGCCAGTCGGTGACTGCAAACTTTTTATTACCGCATCCATCGCGATCTCCCGTAGTCGCCCTCAAGGGAGCGACGAGTTAAACGGCAATACACGATAGTCGTTCCGAAACGAATACGTGGTGTATTGAAGCCGGCTTGGCCCTGAGGCTGAACCTGGGCGACTACATCTACCATTGACGCAGAATTTACGCCATGGCGCTTTGTGCTCGCCCGCTCACATACTATATAGAGAGTGAATTCGGGATTCATAGGGCCAAAGCGATGGACAATTGTCTGTTTGCGCTTCGCTTCGGGCCGTGTCACCAGCGGAAGCTCATTATGATCAATGACGTCTACAACACGCGCATTCTGGAGTTTGCCGGGAATATCCAGCGCCTTGGCCGTCTGGACAATCCCGATGCAACCGCCACGGCGCATTCGAAACTCTGTGGTTCGACAGTGATCGTCGATCTCAAGGTCAAGGACGGCGTGGTGACGGATTTCGCCCATGACGTCAAAGCCTGCGCGCTCGGCCAGGCGTCGTCGTCGATCATGGCGCGGCATGTGGTCGGCGCGACCAGCGAGGAATTGCACGCTGTGCGCGATGCCATGTTCAAAATGCTGAAAGAGAATGGAGCGCCGCCGCAGGGGCGCTTTGAAGACCTGAAATTTCTCGAGCCGGTGCGCGACTACAAGGCCCGGCACAATTCCACCATGCTGACCTTCGAGGCGGTGGTGGATTGTCTCGACCAGATCGAGAAGAAAAACGCTGAAGCGGCCGCCTGAACCGCCGATGTGCGCTGACCCCGCCCACAACCATTCCCGTGCGGCGGGAAAGAAATATTCCCGCAACTGGAACGGACCATGGCGTAAAACGCCAGGACGGCTGTTCGGCACGGCCTTCGTCCGGCTGTATCAGCTGACGCTGTCCGGCTTCATCGGCAATTCCTGCCGCCACCTGCCGACCTGTTCCGAATATGCCTATGAATCCATTGCCCGTTACGGCCTGTGGACCGGGGGGTGGATGGGCCTGTTCCGGTTCGTCCGCTGCGGGCCGGGCGGCACCAGCGGTCACGATCCCGTGCCGGCAACGCTGGACAAGCGTTTTGTCTGGTACATGCCGTGGCGGTATTGGGGTGTGAGCAAGCCACGCTAGGGATTTTCTGCTGTGTCATTCGCAGTGCTGTGGTGCGTGGTTCGACAAGCTCACCATGAGGGAGGAGGATGATTGCAGGGAGCTAAGTTCTGCAACGTTCGCGATTGGCCTTGCAGCCCACCCAACTCCCTCATGGTGAGCTTGTCGAACCACGCACCACCCACTTGCAGCGGCCAAAACCCGCTTTTCCGCAACCGCCACTTTACGCCGGATCAATCTGCGCATAAAAGTCCGCTCGCCGGAGCCGTTCCGGTCATGAAACACCACCCGCGATTGTTGGCGGGACTGGATAGGAGCAACTGATGTCACAGACAGTTTCCAAAACTGTATCCATGCAATTCCCCGATGGCTCGAAGCGCGAATACGACGCGGCCATATCCGGTGCGGAACTTGCCGAATCCATTTCGAAATCCCTGGCCAAGAAGGCCGTGGCCTATGCGGTCGACGGCGTCGTGCGCGATCTCTCCGACCCGCTGCAGCAGTCCGGCAGCATCGAGATCCTGACCCGCGACGACCCGCGCGCGCTTGAGCTGATCCGGCACGATTGCGCCCACGTCCTGGCCGAGGCCGTGCAGGAGCTGTTTCCGGGCACCCAGGTCACCATCGGACCGGTGATCGAGAACGGATTCTACTACGATTTTGCCAAGAACGAGCCTTTTACCCCCGATGACCTGCCGCTCATCGAGAAGAAGATGCGCGAGATCATCGCCCGCAACAAGCCGTTCACCAAGGAAATCTGGTCGCGCGAAAAGGCCCGCAAGGTCTTCGCCGACAAGGGCGAGGCCTACAAGGTCGAGCTGGTCGATGCGATCCCGGAAGGGCAGGACCTGAAGATTTATGCGCAGGGTGAGTGGTACGACCTGTGCCGCGGCCCGCACATGGCCTCGACCGGCCAGGTCGGCAATGCCTTCAAGCTGATGAAGGTGGCCGGTGCCTACTGGCGCGGCGACAGCAACAACCCGATGCTCAGCCGCATCTACGGCACCGCCTTTGCCACCGATGCCGAGCTGCAATCCTACCTGCATGTGCTGGAGGAGGCGGAAAAGCGCGATCACCGCAAGCTCGGCCGCGAAATGGACCTGTTCCATTTCCAGGAGGAGGGCCCCGGCGTCGTGTTCTGGCACGCCAAGGGCTGGCGCATGTTCCAGACGCTGGTCAGCTATATGCGCCGCCGTCTCGACGGCGTCTATCAGGAAGTCAACGCGCCGCAGGTGCTCGACAAGTCCCTGTGGGAGACGTCGGGTCACTGGGGCTGGTATCGCGACAACATGTTCAAGGTCACGGTCGCTGGCGATGAAACCGATGACGAGCGCGTCTTCGCACTCAAGCCGATGAACTGTCCCGGCCACGTGCAGATCTTCAAGCATGGCTTGAAGTCCTACCGCGATCTGCCTGTCCGCCTTGCGGAATTCGGTAATGTGCACCGCTATGAGCCGTCGGGCGCGCTGCATGGGCTGATGCGCGTGCGCGGGTTCACGCAGGACGATGCGCATGTCTTCTGCACGGACGAGCAGATGGCGGCCGAATGCCTGCGCATCAATGACCTGATCCTGTCCGTCTACAAGGATTTCGGTTTCGACGAGATCACCATCAAGCTGTCAACGCGCCCGGAAAAGCGTGTCGGTTCCGATGCGCTGTGGGATCGGGCTGAAAGCGTGATGATGGGTGTGCTGGAGCAGATCCAGCAGCAGTCGAATGACATCAAGACCGGCATTCTGCCGGGCGAGGGTGCTTTCTACGGCCCGAAGTTCGAATACACGCTGAAGGACGCCATCGGCCGCGAATGGCAATGCGGCACGACGCAGGTCGATTTCAACCTGCCCGAGCGGTTCGGTGCCTTCTACATCGACTCGACTTCCGAGAAGAAGCAGCCTGTCATGATCCACCGCGCCATCTGCGGCTCGATGGAGCGCTTCCTCGGCATTCTCATCGAAAACTTCGCCGGTCATCTGCCGCTGTGGTTTGCTCCGGTGCAGGTGGTTGTGGCCACCATCACCACGGAAGCCGACGATTACGGCAGGCAGGTCGCCAAGGAACTGAAGGCGGCGGGGCTGCAGGTCATCACCGACTTCCGCAACGAGAAGATCAACTACAAGGTGCGTGAGCATTCCCTGCAGAAGGTACCGGTCATTCTCGTCTGCGGCATGCGCGAGGCGGAGGAGCGGACGGTGAACATGCGCCGTCTGGGTTCGCAGAACCAGACGTCGCTCAGCCTTGATGATGCGATCCGGCAACTCGGCGAGGAAGCCACGCCGCCGGACCTGTTGCGCGCTGCTGCGGAGTAGGCCCGCACATCGCTTTGTGACAGCGTGGTGACTTTCATCACGCTGTCATGGAGTTGCGTGACTATTCAGCCGTTTCATTATTTGCCGGGATGCGATCGTGCAGTTCAGAGAACTCTCCTACGCCAATGACACCCAGTCGCGCATCACCCAATGGCTGATCCGTTCGATTGAAGGCCTGTCCGGCCGCGACCATTATGTCCGGCTCTACAATGCCTGGCGCACCGACATCGTCCCGGCGGGGATCGACGTGTTCTGCCGCATGATGGACCTGATCAACATCAAGCTCGATGTTCAGGATCAGTGGCCGCCGCAGCATCTGCCCGACACGCCGCTGGTGATTGTCGCCAACCATCCTTTCGGTATCGGCGACGGCATTGCCGCGCTGGCGCTGGCCGAACAGCTCGGCCGGCCGTTCCGCGTGCTCATCAACAACGACCTGATGAAGGTGCCGGAAATCCGCCCCTATGCGCTGCCGGTCTGCTTCGACGAAACCAAGGAAGCGGTGGCGATGAACATGGCCACCCGCCATGAGGCGGTGCGTTTGCTGAAAGAAGGCGTCACCATCGTCGTCTTCCCGGCGGGCGGCGTTGCCACGGCGCCCAAGGGTTTTGGCCGGGCGGAGGATCTGCCCTGGAAGATTTTTCCGGCCAAGCTGGTGCAGCAGGCCAAGGCATCGGTCATCCCGGTGTATTTCGGCGGGCAGAACGGCCGGGTTTTCCATCTCGCCAGCAAGATTTCGATGACGCTGCGCATTTCGCTGCTCATCCGCGAATTTCGCAAACTGTCCGGTAAGGCCATCACCGTGCGCATCGGCCGCACGATGGACTGGTCGGAACTGGCGCCGCTGGCCGACCGCAAGAATTTGCTGGATTATATGTATGGCGCAGTGTTTGCGCTGGCTCCGGCCGCAACGCGCCGCTGAGCCCCAGTCCTGGCTCAGTCCAGCGGATCGTCGCCGCTGGCGGGCTGATTGGCGGTGGAGGCGGCGCTGGCGCCGTTGGTCGCCAGAAGTTCCACATCCTGGTTGCGCCCGGCAACGACCTTGAAATCGCGCTGGTAAATCTTGTCCTTGTTCTTGGCGATGATGACGTATTCGCCTTCCGCCAGCACCATGGAGGCGAAGGCGCCGACGCTTTCGCGCACGATGTCGCCCGAGGTCGTCAGCACCGACCAGGCGGTATCGGCAAGCGCTTCGCCGCCCGCCTCGCGCACCAGTTTCATCGTCAGCTGCGCGGCACGGTGCTCCACATTGGCCTCGGTGATCTTGCCGGCCTCGACGCGGATATCCGCGCGGATGACCGCATTGGCCGTGCCGTAATTGGAGACGATCTGATAGGTCCCGGCATTCAGCCGCACCACGCTTTCAGGCTTGACGTCGGGGATGATCAGCGCCCGTTCGCCGCTGGCGTCCTCGTGGTCCTCATAGATGGAGAATCGCAGCTGGTCCTGCGGGATGCGCGCGCCGCCGGACAGAACCGCGTTGAGCTTGACGCCGCCCGCGTCGAGAATCATCGTCTCGTTGCGCTTGGCGCGGGTCATGGTGATGCGCTTGGTGGCGCCCGCCCGGCCGAAGGCCACATGCACGAGATAGCTGCCGGGGGCGAGGTTGAACGCGGTGGTGCCACCCTTGGCCGTTGCCAGCAGGGGCAGCTTGCCATCCGCATCGGCGTCCGGTGAGAACACGCGCCAGACGAGGCCGCGGCCGATGTTTTCGCCGTTCTCCGCCAGTTTCGCCGACAGGACCAGCTCGGCTTCCGTGGCAAGCGGATTGTTGGCCGGGGCTTTCGGGTTGGCATATTGGTTGAGGTTGGGGATCGACGGCAATTCCACATCGGGCGTGGCGATATCGGGTGCAAGCGCCTGCGCCCGGGCACCCGTGGTCAGCAGGCCCGTGGTCAACAGGGTTGCTGCCAGTGCCGCCGGCAAAATCCAGGATGTGCCGGAGCCGAAGCCCGCTTTCTGAGTGTCGAATATGCCCATGCACTGTTTTGATCCGAAGCCGGTGGCAATTTCAAGGCTTTTTCACGCGATCATGACTTTACACGGCCGGTGAAACCGCGACATTGTCCGCCCATTCGAAAAACAGCATCTGGTACCCCGTTTCATGCCTTCTCCCATCATTGAATTTCTGTCGCAGCGCAGCTCAACCCCCATTTCCGCCATTGGCCTTCCCGGTCCAAGCGATGCGGAGATCGAAACCATGGTCCGCATCGCCGCGCGGGTGCCCGATCATGGCCGCCTGACACCCTGGCGTTTTGTCCTCTATCGCGGCGATGCGCGCGTCGAGGTCGGCAAATATCTCGCCGATCTGGCCGAGGAGCGGGAAGGGCCGCTGACCGAACAGCGGCGCGAGCAGGAGCTGAAGCGCTTTGCCCGCGCGCCGCTGGTCATCGGCGTGATCTTCTCCAAGGTTGATCATCACATTCCGGAATGGGAGCAGTTCCTGTCCTCCGGCGCGGCGGCGATGAACCTCGTCCACGCGGCCAACGGCCTTGGCTATGCCACCAACTGGATCAGCAACTGGTATTCATCCGATGAGAAGGGCCGGGCGCTGCTCGGGCTGGCGCCGCATGAGCGGGTGGCGGGTTTTGTCCATATCGGCAGCTGCGACACGAAAGTGCCGGAGCGCCCGCGTCCGGAGGTAAAGGATATCCTGTCCGAATATGCCGGACCGTGGAAGGGCTGAGCCGCCATGTTCTACAAGTTCGATGATGGCCATGGCCTGCCGCACGATCCCTTGAAGGCCATCGTTTCGCCCCGTCCCATCGGCTGGATATCCAGCCGTTCGGCGGAGGGCAAAATCAACCTGGCGCCTTATTCCTTCTTCAACATGATCAGCACGAAACCCTGCCTGATCATGTTTTCCTCGGAGGGGCGCAAGGACAGCGTCACGTTCATCGAGGAAACGCGGGAATTTGCCGCCAATCTCGTCAGCGCCAATCTGTCAGTGGCGATGAACAAGACCTCGGTCAATGCGCCGCGCGGCGTCAGCGAGTTCGACTATGCCGGCCTCAATGCCGCCGACTGCCGGCTGATCGGCGCGCCGCGCGTGGCGGAAGCCTTTGCAACGCTGGAATGCGTCGTCACCGACATCCGCCATCCGACCGACCGTCACGGCAATCCGGTGCAGGCAATCATGGTCACCGGCGAAGTCGTCGGCGTTCACATTGACGAGGCGATCCTGACCAACGGCCTTGTCGACATGACCAAGGCGCAGCCGGTGTCGCGGCTTGGCTACATGGACTTTGCTACGGTGTCGGAAACGTTTCAGATGTTCCGGCCGAAATGGGAGGGGTGAGGTAAAAAGCCTTGCACTTACCGAAGTGCGTGGTTTGACAAGCTCACCATGAGGGAAGTGGTTGATTGCAAGGCTCATCACAGGCCTTGCAGAATACAGCCGCCCTGCAACTCGCTTCATCCCTCATGGTGAGCTTGTCGAACCACGCACTGTCAGGCATGCCGTCGAACGGCCTAAGCAGCACCAACCCGCCCCATCAGCCGTTCCGCCCGGCGCAGATGCGGGCGGTCGAACATCAGCCCGTCAATGCCGATGACGCCAGCTGCGGGATCCTCGGCGAAGGCCCGGATGATCTTTTGCGCCTGTGCCACCGCTTCGGCCGAGGGCGTGAACACGGCGTTGATCACCGGGACCTGCGCCGGATGGATCGCAAGCTTTGCGGTAAAACCGTCGCGTTCCGCTTCGGCGCATTCGCGGGCAAGTCCGGCATCGTCCTTGTAGTTGATGTAGACCGTATCGATGGCGGCGACATCGGCGGCCGAAGCGCCGAGAACGGTCAGGGCCCGCGCCAGCCGGAAAACATCCGTATAACGCCCGTTGTCATCGCGCACTGCACGCGCGCCGATGACCGCCGACAGGTCTTCCGCACCCCAGGTGAGACCGATCAGCCGGGACGATGCGTCGGGATAGCTTGCCGTCGAAAGCGTGCCCAAGGCGGTTTCCGTGATGATTGCAAGAATTTGCGTCACGCCTTCCGTAGCGCCGGCGAGAGCCTCATGCACGTTCAGCTTGGCCGAAAGGCGCGTTACATCCTTGCCGCTGTTGGATTTCGGCAGCAGGATGCCATGGGGAAGCGACGGCATCACCGCATCCAGATCGGCATCGGCCAATCCGCTGGTCAGATCATTGATGCGCACGAACAGGCGCGGCGAATTTTGATCGCGATTCGATTTGAGGAAATCCGCCGCGATCTGCCGGGCCGCAGCCTTGCGCTCGGCGCTGACCGAATCCTCCAGATCAATCAGCAGCACATCGGCGCCGCTGGTGAGTCCCTTTTCCAGCTTCTTTTCCGAATCGCCCGGCACGAACAAAAGCGAGCGCATCAGGCAGCGCTCCGGGATTTCATCATCGCCTGGCGCGTGCATTTGGCGACGAGAACACCGTTCTGATTGTAGGCGCGGTGCTCGAACACGACGATGCCGCGATCCGGCTTGGATTGGGACGGCCGCGTTGAAAGCACCGTTGTCTCCACCCGCACCGTATCCCCATGGAACAACGGCGCGGGGAAGGTCACGTCGGTCATGCCCAGATTGGCAATCGTCGTGCCGATGGTGGTGTCGTTGACGGAGATGCCGATCATCAGGCCGAGCGTGAACAGCGAATTGACCAGCGGCTTGCCCCATTCGGTCTTGGCGGCGAAGTCGAAATCGATATGCAGCGGCTGCGTGTTGAGCGTCATGACCGAAAACAGCATGTTGTCGCTCTCGGTGATGGTCTTGCGCAGGCTGTGATTGAACACGTGCCCGACTTCGAATTCTTCCAGATACAGTCCGGCCATGTGCTGGCGTCTCCTCAATGCGAATTTTTGCAAAAGACTAGGTCGGCTTCGGCAGGTTCGCAACACGGCAGCATAAACTTCTGCTTTGTGACTGATTGAACATGGTTAATCGACATGGTGAACCGATCGTAAACCTTTTGCCGCTAGCCTCGGTTGCAATAAGGGCTTGGGGTATAAAATTCATGACAATACAGCATTATCTGGCGATGGTCGGACATGCTTCTGCGGCGCAGCGTTGCCATGCCGCAGGCGCGCTGGCCCATGTCTATCTCGAAACCGGACGCGCCTTCGAGGATCGCTGTGCGGCGGAGGCGGCGCTGACGCTGCTGCTGGACGACCCGTCGCCAAAAGTGCGCCTCACCCTGGCCGAAGCTTTCTCCACCAGCGCCCATGCGCCCGCTCACATCGTCGCCGGGCTGGCGCGCGATCAGGCGGAAATCGCGGCCTACATGCTGGCGCGTTCGACGGTGCTGACCGATATTGACCTCATCGACTGCATTGCCGGCGGCTGCGCGGAAAGCCAGAGGGTGATTGCGGGCAGGGCCAAGGTGTCCTTTGCCGTCAGCGCTGCCCTCATCGAGATCGCCGAACCGGTTGCCATTCTCGAACTGCTGGCCAACAGCCGCGCCGAGATTGCCGATATCAGTTTCCGTCGTCTGGTCGAGCGCCTTGGCCATGTCGCCGATATCCGGTCGCTGCTCGCCGACGATGACCGCTTGCCCGCCGATTGCCGCCATGCGCTGGCGATCAAGGTGGCCGAAGCCCTGTGTCAGATGGATATGGTCATGGCCCTGATGGGCGAGCGCCGTGCCAGGCGCGTCACCAGTGAAGCCTGCGTCAAGGCCTCGATTAGTCTGGTTGCCGAAACGCCGCCAGCGCAATATCCGGCGCTGATCGAGCATTTGCAGCTGCGCGGCGACCTGACCACCGCCTTTGTCATCCGCATTGTTGCTTCCGGCAAGATCGATTTCTTCGGTGCCATTCTGGTGGCGCTGTCCGGGCACAACCTTGCCCGGGTGCGCAACCTTTTGATCGATGGCCGCGATGCGGCGCTCGGCGCGCTGTTCAGTGCCGCCGGACTGCCCGACAGCACACACCAGCCGCTGCGCGTCGCGCTGCATGCCTGGCGCGATGTCGCCAATGGCAAGCTGGCCATCGGGCCGCAGGAAGTCACGCGTCGTATGATGGAGCGTCTGGCGCCGGAAAAGCCAGTATCGGCGCACGACCTGACCGCGGCCAATGACGGCATGCAGTCGCTCCTGCGCAAGATTTATCTGGAAGCGATTCGGGAGAATGCGCGCAGCCACGCCCTGGCCATCGCCGCCGCCTGACCCGGCTTTTTTCGCCATGAGCACGCATTTGATTACAAAATCCGATGCCCGTGTGAACGAATGAATATGCGCGCCGCATGTTCGGTGATGCAAAATTGCTTTTTTCCGGTGCAGCGCCGTGGCCCGGTCGCGAGGCTACACCGGAATGATCATAGATTTCATATTGTTGGCGCCGGATATTGATGCTTGCAGGCATTTTGAGAGAGCAGGGCGGAATAATAAGACAGTATTACTGACCTAATATTTCATGGTAGAGTGCGGAAACGTCGCGTGACTGGGAGGTCTGCTGAATGCCCGATGATTCCACGAGTGAATTTGGTCCACTAAGCCTGCACGTGCCGGAACCGGCCGTGCGTCCCGGCGGCGAGCCGGATTTTTCCAATGTGAACATTCCCGAAGCGGGTTCGGTGCGCCGTCCGCCCGTCGATGCCAATCCGGAGGAAATCCGCGATCTGGCGTTTTCGATCATCCGTGTTCTCAACCGCGATGGCGAGGCTGTCGGCCCCTGGGCTGGCGAACTGACGGACGAGCAGCTGGTTGAAGGCCTGCGCCACATGATGACGCTGCGCACCTTCGATGCGCGCATGCAGATCGCCCAGCGGCAGGGCAAAACCTCCTTCTACATGCAGCATCTGGGCGAAGAAGCCGTGAGCTGCGCGTTCCGCATGGCGCTGTCGCCGGGCGACATGAATTTCCCAACCTATCGTCAGGCCGGTCTTCTGATTGCCGGCGGCTACCCGATGGTCGAGATGATGTGCCAGATCTATTCCAACGAACGAGATCCGCTCAAGGGCCGCCAGCTTCCCATCATGTATTCCTCGAAAGAACATGGGTTCTTCTCGATTTCCGGCAATCTGGCGACGCAGTATATCCAGGCCGTCGGCTGGGCCATGGCATCGGCGATCAAGAAGGACACCAAGATCGCGGCTGGCTGGATCGGCGACGGATCGACGGCGGAATCGGATTTCCACGCCGCACTGGTCTTTGCCTCCACCTACAAGGCTCCGGTTGTCCTCAACATCGTCAACAACCAGTGGGCGATCTCCACCTTCCAGGGCATTGCCCGCGGCGGTGCCGGCACCTTCGCCGCGCGCGGCCTCGGCTTCGGCATGCCTGCCTTGCGGGTTGACGGCAATGACTATCTCGCCGTTTTCGCCGTGGCCAAATGGGCCATCGAGCGGGCGCGGCGCAATCTCGGCCCGACCATCGTCGAATATGTCACCTACCGTGCCGGGGCGCATTCCACCTCGGACGATCCGTCAGCCTACCGGCCGAAAACCGAATCCGATGCCTGGCCGCTTGGCGATCCCGTCATGCGGCTGAAGAACCACTTGATCGGGCGCGGCGTCTGGTCGGAGGAGCGCCACACCCAGGCCGAAGCGGAAATTCTCGACAGCGTGATCACCGCCCAGAAGGAAGCCGAAAGTTTTGGCACGTTGCATGCGGGCGGCAAGCCGTCGGCGCGCGACATGTTCGAGGGTGTCTATGAGGAAATGCCGCCGCATCTGCGTCGTCAGCGCCAGCAGGCGGGAGTGTGAGCGATGCCGCGTAAGACAATGATTGAAGCCATCCGCGACGCGATGGATGTGATGATGGAACGCGACGACAATGTGGTCGTGTTCGGTGAAGACGTGGGTTTCTTTGGCGGTGTGTTCCGCTGCACCCACGGCCTGCAGGCCAAATACGGCAAGACCCGCTGTTTCGATGCGCCGATCAGCGAAGGCGGTATCGTCGGTGCCGCCATCGGCATGGCGGCCTACGGCCTGAAACCCTGCGTCGAAATCCAGTTCGCCGACTATGTCTATCCGGCCTATGACCAGATCGTTTCGGAAGCGGCGCGCCTGCGCTACCGTTCCAATGGCGGCTTTACCGCGCCGCTTGTCATCCGTATGCCGGCGGGCGGCGGCATTTTCGGCGGCCAGACCCACAGCCAGAGCCCGGAAGCGCTGTTCACGCATGTATCCGGTCTGAAGGTCGTCGTGCCGTCCAATCCGCACGATGCCAAGGGCCTGCTCATTGCATCCATCGAAGACCCGGACCCGGTGATCTTCCTCGAACCGAAGCGGCTCTACAACGGTCCGTTCGACGGCCATCATGACCGGCCGGTGACGCCGTGGTCGAAGCATGAGCTGGGCGAGGTGCCGGACGGGCATTACACGGTGCCGCTGGGCAAGGCCATCAAGCGCCGCGAGGGCAAACAGTTGACCGTGCTTGCCTATGGCACCATGGTCTATGTGGCGGAAGCTGCCGCCGAGGAGACCGGCATCGATGCGGAGATCATCGATCTGCGCACGCTGCTGCCGCTCGATCTGGAAACCATCGTCGAATCCGTCACCAAGACGGGCCGCTGCGTCATCGTGCATGAGGCAACGCTGACCTCCGGTTTCGGCGCGGAACTCGCCGCACTCGTCCAGCAGCATTGCTTCTACAATCTGGAAGCGCCGGTGGCGCGGGTGACGGGCTGGGATACGCCCTATCCGCATGCGCAGGAGTGGGACTATTTCCCCGGTCCCGCGCGCGTTGGCCGTGCATTTCTTGAAACGCTGGAAGGGTAGGAGCAGACGATGGGTGAATTTGTCATCAAGCTGCCGGATGTCGGTGAAGGCGTTGCAGAGGCCGAACTCGTCGAATGGCATGTGAAGGTCGGTGATCTCGTGCGCGAGGACATGATCCTCGCCGCCGTCATGACCGACAAGGCGACCGTTGAAATTCCGTCTCCTGTAGACGGTGAAATCCTCTGGCTGGGCGGCGAGATCGGGCAGGTGATTGCCATCGGTTCGCCGATCATCCGCCTGAAGGTCGAAGGCGAGGGCCATGCGCCCGCGGCGGAACCGGCGAAGCCGGTCAAGGCTGAAGAGCCGAAGCCTCAGCCTGCCAAGGCGGAACCAAAGCCGGAGATCAAGGTTGAAAAGCCCGCTGCTCCGGTTGTCCATGCACCGGTATCCGCGCCAGTCACCGTTGGCGCGCCGCGCGCCGAGGGCGACAAGCCGCTGGCCCCGCCGGCGGTGCGCCTGCGGGCGCGGGAGGCGGGTGTCGACCTGCGTCAGGTGACCGGCACTGGTCCCGCCGGACGCATCACCCATGAAGATCTCGACACCTTCTTTGCCCGTGGTTCGCAAAAGCCCGTGGTCTCCGGTCTTGCGCCGGATACATCGGTCAAGGAAATCAAGGTGGTGGGCCTGCGCCGCAAGATTGCGGAAAAGATGGCGATAGCCAAATCGCACATCCCGCACATCACCTATGTCGAGGAGATCGATGTTACCTCGCTGGAGGAACTGCGTGCCCTGCTCAACGGCAAAAAGCGCGCCGACCAGCCGAAACTGACGCTGCTGCCGTTCCTGATGCGCGCCATGGTGAAAGCCATCGCCGAACAGCCGCAGCTGAATGCGCTTTATGACGATGATGCCAACATCATCCACCAGCATGGCGGGGTGCATATCGGCATCGCCGCACAGACGCCGTCCGGCCTCGTGGTGCCCGTGGTCAAACATGCAGAAGCGCGCGATCTCTGGGGCTGCGCCGCGGAAGTCAATCTTCTGGCCGAAGCGGCCAAGACGGGCACGGCAACGCGCGAGCAGCTGACCGGTTCGACCATCACCGTCACCTCGCTGGGCAGCATGGGCGGTATCGTCACCACCCCGGTGATCAACTATCCCGAAGTCGCCATCATCGGCGTCAACAAGATGATGACCCGGCCAGTGTGGGATGGCGCGGCCTTCATTCCGCGCAAGATGATGAACCTGTCCTCAAGCTTCGATCACCGCGTGATCGACGGCTGGGACGCCGCAGTCTTCATTCAGCGGATCAAGACGCTGCTCGAAACGCCAGCGCTGATATTCGTGGAGGGTTGATCCGATGAAAGATATTTCCTGCAAGCTGCTGGTCATCGGCGCTGGCCCCGGCGGCTATGTCTGCGCCATCCGCGCCGGACAGCTCAATGTCGATACGGTGATCGTCGAGGCGGCGAAGGTCGGCGGCACCTGCCTGCTCGTCGGCTGCATTCCGTCCAAGGCGCTGATCCACGCGGCCGATGAATTCGCCAAGGTGGCGCATTTCGCCGCCCGGCAGACGCCGCTTGGCATCTCGGTTGCCGAACCGGCCATCGATTTCAGCAAAACCATCGCCTGGAAGGACGGTATCGTCAGCCGCCTCAACAACGGCGTTGCCGGCCTGCTCAAGAAGGCAAACGTCAAGATCGTCACCGGCAAGGCCCGCTTCCGTGACGGCAAGACCATCGAGGTGGAAACCCTGACCGGCCTGCAGATCATCCGCGCCGAAAACGTCGTCATCGCCACCGGTTCGGCGCCGGTCGAGGTGCCCTCGCTGCCGTTCGGCGGCAATGTCATTTCCTCGACCGAAGCGCTTTCGCTGCCGGACGTTCCGGAAAAGCTCGTCGTGGTTGGCGGCGGCTATATCGGGCTCGAACTCGGCACGGCCTATGCCAAGCTGGGGTCCAAGGTCACGGTTGTCGAAGCCCAGCCGAAGGTGCTGCCGCAATATGATGCGGAGCTGACCCGCCCGGTGGTCAAGCACCTGAACACGCTCGGCATCACCGTGCTGACCGGCGCCAAGGCCAAGGGGGTCAGCAGCAAGGGCGATGCGCTGTTGATCGAAACCGCCGACGGCAAGGACGAGCGCATTGCCGCCGACAAGATCCTCGTTACGGTCGGGCGCAAGCCTGTCACCTCAGGCTGGGGGCTGGAAGAGATCGACATCGACATGGATGGCCGCTTTGTCCGCATTGACGACAAGTGCCGCACCTCCATGCGCGGCGTCTATGCCATCGGCGATGTCACCGGCGAACCCATGCTGGCGCACCGCGCCATGGCGCAGGGCGAGATGGTGGCGGAAATCGTTGCGGGCGAGAACCGCAGCTGGGACAAGCGCGCCATTGCCGCTGTCTGCTTCACCGATCCGGAAATCGTCACGGTGGGCCTGTCGCCGGATGAGGCCAAGCAGGCCGGGCATGAGGTCAAGATCGGGATGTTTCCCTTTGCCGCCAATGGCCGCGCCATGACCAAGGAAGGCGAGGAGGGCTTTGTCCGGGTGGTGGCTGCCGCCAGCAATCATCTCATCCTCGGCATTCAGGCCGTCGGCCATGGCGTCTCCGAACTGTCGGCCTCGTTTGCGCTGGCCATGGAAATGGGCGCGCGGCTGGAAGACATCGCCGGAACCATCCATGCGCATCCGACGCAGGGCGAGGGGTTTCAGGAAGCCGCGCTCAAGGCGCTGGGCCACGCGCTGCACATCTAGAACAACTTGCCTTCGTATCAAGGGCGCCGGAAACGGCGCTCTTTGCATGCGCCGGGCGCGGCATTGCCTTGCCACGCCCGCGATCGCATCTGGCCATTGCAAAAGAGGAAAGACGGGCGGTCCCTGGAACGCGGGTCTTGGGGTATGCGGTATGCGATGCTTGCGATCCTCGGACCACCCGCCCCGGCGATTTCAGGTCTTGCCTGTTCTGCCTTGTTTCCTCATCGGAAACGCGCACAGCGTCAGCGCAACCTCCTCGCCCCGCAGGTTTTCCCTGCGGGACGAAGTGCCGATCCTTTCCCGACTTTCGAAGGTTTCCGGAAGCATTCCCGCCGGAAAGGACAGGGATGAGAATATCCCGGCTTGGGACGTGGTGGATAAGTTTCAGCGAGATCACTTTTCACCCCCCTCTGTCCTGCCGGACATCTCCCCCACAAGGGGGGAGATCGCATCGGCATCACTCATCCCGCTTAGCTTTCACCCTTGAAGGTTGGCCGAAACAATTGTGAAAGCTGATCTCCCCCCTTGTGGGGGAGATGGGCGGCAGCCCAGAGGGGGGTGAAAAGGGATTAAACAAAAAATGGCGATGCAAAGCACCGCCATTTGAAACAGGTTTCATCGCCGAATATCAGATGTCCAGCTCTTCCACGAACGCGGCGCGGTCCTGGATGAAGCGGAAGCGGGCTTCCGGTTTCGTGCCCATCAGATCATCGACCGCGAGTTTTGTTTCCTCGATCCACTCCTCGTCGATCTGCACCCGCAAAAGCGTGCGCTTCTTGCGGTCCATCGTCGTTTCCTTGAGCTGGTCGGCGCGCATTTCGCCGAGGCCCTTGAACCGTCCGATCTCGATCTTGCCCTTGCCGGTGAACAGCGTGCGCATCAGTTCATCCTTGTGCGCATCATCGCGGGCATAGGCGACCTTGCCACCCTGGGCGATGCGGTAGAGCGGCGGCACGCCGAGGAACAGGTGGCCGTTGCGGATGAGTTCCGGCATTTCCTGATAGAAGAAGGTGATGAGCAGCGAAGCGATGTGCGCACCGTCGACGTCGGCATCGGTCATGATGATAATGCGGTCATAGCGCAGGTCTTCATCGCGGTATTTTGACCGCGTGCCGCAGCCGAGCGCCTGGATCAGGTCGCCGATCTGCTGGTTGGCCGTCATCTTTTCCCGTCCGGCGCTGACGACGTTGAGAATCTTGCCGCGCAGCGGCAGCACCGCCTGCGTGGCGCGGTCCCGCGCCTGCTTGGCCGAGCCGCCGGCGGAATCACCCTCGACGATGAAGAGTTCGGCGCCGAGCGCACCGGTCTGGGTGCAATCGGCAAGCTTGCCCGGCAGGCGCAGCTTGCGCACCGCCGACTTGCGGTTGACTTCCTTTTCCTGGCGGCGCTTCACGCGCTCGTCCGCACGCTCCACCACCCAGTCCAGCAGCTTCGATGCTTCCTGCGGCGAGGCGGCAAGCCAATGATCGAATGGATCGCGGATGGCATTTTCGACAATGCGCTGCGCTTCGACCGTGGCAAGCTTGTCCTTGGTCTGGCCGACGAATTCCGGTTCGCGGATGAACACCGAGAGCATGGCCGCCGACGAGATCATCACGTCATCGGTGGTGATGATCGAGGCGCGCTTGTTGCCGGTCAGTTCCGCATAGGCTTTCAGGCCGCGGGTGAGGGCGATGCGCAGGCCCGCCTCATGCGTGCCGCCTTCGCCTGTGGGAATCGTGTTGCAGTAGGAATGGACAAAGCCGTCGCCGCCATACCAGGCAACCGCCCATTCCAGCGCGCCGTGCCCGCCGGACTTTTCCGTCCTGCCTGCGAACATGTCGCGCGTGACCTGAAAATCCTTGCCGAGCGATGCCGCCAGATAATCCTTCAACCCGCCGGGGAAGTGAAACACCGCCTTGTCGGGTGTCGGGTCCTTCGGGTCGAGCAGGGATGGCGCGCAGTTCCAGCGGATTTCAACGCCGCCGAAGAGATAGGCCTTTGACCGGGCCATCTTGAAAAGCCGGGCCGGATCGAACTTGGCGCCCTGGCCGAAAATCTCCGGGTCCGGATGGAAGGTCACGCGCGTGCCGCGACGGTTGTGCACCTCGCCGACATCCTCGATCGGTCCGAGCGGATGGCCGCGCGAGAACCGCTGGCGGTAGAGGCGCCGGTTGCGGGCCACTTCCACTTCCACGTGATCGGACAGGGCGTTCACCACCGATATGCCGACGCCGTGCAGACCGCCCGATGTTTCGTAGACGTCGGAATCGAATTTGCCGCCCGCATGCAGGGTGGTCATGATGACTTCGAGCGCGGATTTGCCAAGCTGCTTGGGATCGGGATGCGGATCGACGGGGATGCCGCGGCCATTGTCGGTAACCGAGAGATAGCCGTTCTCGTCCAGTTCGATATCGATGAAGTTGGCGTGTCCAGCAACCGCCTCGTCCATCGAGTTGTCGATGACTTCGGCAAAGAGATGGTGCATCGCCCGCTCGTCGGTGCCGCCGATATACATGCCCGGACGGCGGCGAACGGGTTCGAGACCATCGAGAACCTGGATCTGTGCCGCATTGTAGCCGCCGCTGCTGTCGGGGGCGGCCCGTGCCGGGGCCTTCGCTGCCGCAACCGGTGCGATTTTCACAGGCGGTGCCACCGGCGTCGCGGCAGGTTCGACCCTGGTCTGGTCCACCGCTGCCTGGCGTTCCCGGGCTGTTTTGACTACCGCTGAAAAGAGGTCGTTATTGTCATCCATATCGTATTTTGGCCAATGCTACAGGGGCTGCGAATCACCGGCAATCTTGACATGCTTCGCCGGGAAACGCGATGGGCGTTCGTGATCTGTTCCGGGATTCACCACAGAACTATGCGGTTAAAACCCAAGTTTCAAGCGGCTTTGAGGCGCGACACGGCTTTTTCGAGCTCTTCGATCCGCTCGCCCAGCTCCTGGTGCAGAGCCTTGAGATTGGCGATCTGGCTTTTCAGCAGGCGGTTTTCGTCCGCCGTGTCGCTCTCGTCGGGCGATTGTCCGACCCCGTGTATGAGCCAGGTCTGCGTGACCCCGAGCGATCCGGCCAGCATGAACAGGCGGTGGACACCGGGCTCCGACCGGTCGGATTCCCAGGCGGCGATGGTTTCCGGCTTGACGCCGACACGCACCGCAAGCTGCGCCACCGTCATCGACTTGGCATCGCGCGCGCGGGAAAGGCGGCCACCCAGCGTGTCCGTGTCGGGCATGGCAGTGATGATGTTGGAGATGAAATTCATGGCTTTCTCCATCTTTTTCTTGTTTTTAAAGTGTAGACGAAAGCTTTTGCACCATTTGGAAGCAGAAAAGTCAAATCCGGCGGCATTTTGCTTCCATTTTGCATTATGCGGATGATTGCATTTTTCCGCAGAGCCGATATGGCTGGGGTCCCACCTGAGCCATTTGTCCCGGAAAGGCCGCACCATGCAAAACACAACCTCGCCGCAAATGAGGGGCGTCGGAACGATGGCCGGTGCGATGTTTATCCTGCCGATGATGGATGCCATCGCCAAATGGCTGTCGACGGTGGACAGCCTGCCGCCGGCCACGGTGACGCTGTCGCGCTTCGTCGTCCAGACGATCCTGACCATGCTGATCATCGTGGCGCTGACCGGCATGCGCTCGCTCAAGCCGCACAACCTCTGGGGCAATCTGCTGCGTGGTTTTCTGATGGGCATCGGCAGCCTGTGCTTCTTTGCCGCCGTCAAATACATGCCGCTTGCCGATGCCATGGCGGTGTTTTTCGTCGAGCCGCTGATGCTGACGCTGCTCTCGGCCGTGGTGCTGAAGGAAACCGTCGGCTGGCGCCGGCGCATTGCCGTTGCGGTCGGGTTCATCGGGACACTGATCGTCATCCAGCCGAGCTGGGAGCTGTTCGGCTGGGTTTCGCTGCTGCCGCTGGGCACGGCGGCGCTGTTTGCCGTCTATCTCGTTCTCAACCGCCGCCTGGGCGTGC
Organism: Phyllobacterium sp. SL163; assembly: GCF_049896885.1. NCBI lineage: Bacteria > Pseudomonadati > Pseudomonadota > Alphaproteobacteria > Hyphomicrobiales > Phyllobacteriaceae > Phyllobacterium > Phyllobacterium sp. SL163. The sequence goes on from NZ_JAFCVE010000003.1 coordinate 64,184, forward strand.
ACGACACGCCGCTGGTCATGCAGCTCTATGCGGGCATCGGCGGCACGGTGACGGTGATCGTCGCGCTGTTCTTCGGTGCAGCCTTCGGCGTCAGCGATATGACGCTGGGCACGCCCGCAACCGGCATGTCCTGGTTCCTTTTGTTTGCCATCGGCGCGATCGCCACGGGCGGGCATCTCCTCGTGGTGCAGGCTTCGCGCCTTGCGCCGGCGTCGCTGCTGGCGCCGTTCCAATATCTGGAAATCGTCATGGCCGTCATCATCGGCCTGTTCGTATTCCAGGAGTTTCCGACCGCATCGAAATGGCTGGGCATTGCCATCATCATTGCCTCGGGTGCCTATGTGGTCTGGCGCGAGGGGAAAAAGCAGAAAACGCCGGAGCCCGCTTTCAATTAACCGGCCTGCTTTCCATGCAAGCACTGACAATAGCAGTTGAGCAAATCAGCCATTGGCAATAGAACCAGAGGCGCATTTTGTGCGGGAGGTCCATAAAAGTGTTCAAGAAAATCCTGATTGCCAACCGTGGGGAAATTGCCTGCCGCGTGATCAAGTCGGCAAGGAAAATGGGTATCGCCACGGTGGCGGTCTATTCCGATGCGGATCGCGATGCTGTTCATGTCGAGATGGCTGACGAGGCGGTGCATATCGGTCCGGCGGCGGCCTCCGAGAGCTATCTCGTCGCCGACAAGATCATTGCCGCCTGCAAGGCGACCGGCGCTGAGGCCGTTCATCCCGGCTATGGCTTCCTGTCCGAGCGCGCCTCCTTTTGCGAAGCGTTGGAGAAGCAGGGCATCGTCTTCATCGGGCCGAAACCCAGGGCGATCATCGCCATGGGCGACAAGATCGAATCGAAGAAATTCGCCAATGCCGCCAAGGTGAACACCGTGCCGGGCTTTCTCGACATCATCACCGATGCGGCGCATGCGGAAAAGATCGCCGGTGAGATCGGTTATCCCGTGATGATCAAGGCCTCCGCCGGCGGCGGCGGCAAGGGCATGCGCATTGCCTGGGACGAGAGCGAAGTGCGCGACGGCTTTGAACGCGCCACCTCGGAAGCGCGCAATTCGTTCGGGGATGACCGGGTTTTCATCGAAAAATTCGTGGTCGAGCCGCGCCACATCGAAATCCAGGTGCTGGGCGACAGTTTTGGCAACTGCATTTATCTCGGTGAGCGCGAGTGCTCGGTGCAGCGCCGCAACCAGAAGGTGGTGGAAGAAGCCCCGTCACCATTCCTCGACGAGGCCACCCGCAAGGCCATGGGCGAGCAGGCCGTGGCCCTGGCCAAGGCGGTGGACTACCAGAGCGCCGGAACAGTCGAGTTCATTGTCGACAAGAACCGCAACTTTTATTTCCTCGAGATGAACACCCGCCTGCAGGTAGAACATCCGGTGACCGAACTGATCACCGGCATCGATCTGGTCGAGCAGATGATCCGCGTGGCGGCGGGCGAAAAGCTCGCGCTGAAGCAGTCGGACATCAAGCTGAACGGCTGGGCCATCGAAAGCCGCCTTTATGCCGAAGATCCCTACCGCAATTTCCTGCCGTCGATCGGCCGCCTGACGCGCTACCGCCCGCCAAGCGAAGGCCCGATCGGCAAGGCCATCATCCGCAACGATACCGGCGTGACGGAAGGGTCGGAAATTTCGATGTTCTACGACCCCATGGTGGCAAAGCTCTGCACCTGGGCGCCGACCCGGCTGGAAGCCATCGACGCCATGGCCGATGCGCTCGATACCTTCGTGGTCGACGGCATCGAGCATAACATCCCGTTCCTGGCCGCACTGATGCAGCATCCGCGCTGGCGGGAAGGGCGGCTGTCCACCGGCTTCATCGCGGAAGAATTTCCAGACGGTTTCCACCCGATTGCACCAACGGCCGGGGACAGGGACGTGCTGGCTGCCATTGCCCTTGTGGTGGAACTGGTGCGCAAGGGCCGTCTCGACGGCCTCAGCGACCGCCTGCGGCCGCATACGGGCAGGATCCGCGCCGAATGGGAGGTTCGGATCAACGATGAATACGTGCCGGCGAAAATTCACCGCAGCGTGGCCAAGCCGCCGGTCAAGATCGAACTGTCGCTGCATGGCGGCGAAGCCATCACCATCCGCAGCGACTGGCGGCCCGGCGATGCGGTCTGGGACGGCTATATCGACGACCGCGCGATAAAGGCGCAGCTGCGTCCCGTGCTCAACGGCGTGCGCATCGACTGGAAAGGCATGTCGGTGATCGGCCATGCCATGCAGACGCATGTGGCGGCGCTGGAAAAACTGATGCCGGTGAAACTGCCGCCGGACACATCCAAGATGCTGCTGTGCCCGATGCCCGGTCTGATCGTCTCGATCAACGTGGCGGAGGGTCAGGAGGTGAAGGCGGGTGAAACGCTGGCGATCGTCGAAGCCATGAAGATGGAAAACGTGCTGCGCGCCGACCGCGATCTGACCGTATCGGCCATCAATGCCAAGCAGGGTGACAGCCTGGCCGTGGATGCGGTGATTATGGAGTTCGCCTGATCTGGTTGCATGACCATCGTGCGTGGTTCGACAAGCTCACCATGAGGGATGTGGGGTGATTGCAGCCAGCAAGCTCCCTCATGGTGAGCTTGTCGAACCACGCAGATCGGTTCTGCCAAATCCTCTAGCGCTCGACCGGCCCGAACACAGGCTCGAATGCGTCCCGCAGCGCCCGGTCGAGATCGTCCATGCCGACGGGCAGGCCGAGATCGACGAGGCTGGTCACGCCATGGCCGCGCACGCCGCACGGCACGATACCGTCGAAATGGGCAAGCTCCGGTTCCACATTGATCGAGATGCCGTGGAAGCTCACCCATTTGCGCAGGCGGATGCCGATGGCGGCGATCTTGTCTTCGGCGGGAGACCCGTCCGGCAGCGGCGGGCGTTCCGGCCGGGTCACCCAGACGCCGACGCGGTCCTCGCGCCGCTCGCCGCGCACGTTGAACGCGCCAAGCGTGGCGATGATCCATTGCTCCAGTGCCGCCACGAAGGCGCGGATATCCTCGCGCCGCCGCTTCAGGTCGAGCATGACATAGGCCACGCGCTGGCCGGGGCCGTGATAGGTGTATTCGCCGCCGCGCCCCGTGGCATAGACGGGAAAGCGGTCGGCAGCCAGAAGGTCGCCCTCCTTGGCGCTGGTGCCGGCGGTGTAGAGCGGCGGATGTTCGACCAGCCAGACCAGTTCTGCGGCCGTGCCGGCGCGAATCGCCGCGACGCGGTCTTCCATGAAGGTGAGGGCGGTATCGTAATCGGTCAGCCCGTCGGCGACGCGCCACTCCACTTTCGGGGAATCGCTTTGGGCAAAAAACGCGGAGACGAGATCGTCGCGGTTGTTCTTCATGATCGGAAACCAAACTTTCGACTGTCGCTTCATCCCGGATGAATGGCGGCGAATGGGCCGTTTGCGGCCATCAAAGCGCCGATTCCATTGGGATAAAGATGGTGAGCCGCATATGGACTTTTTCCTGGAAGATTTCCAGTGTGCGGGGTGCGGCATAACTTTCACCCGGCTTTGTGAAAAACATTCGGGTTTATTGCCGACAGGGCTTGTTTCACTGAAATTCATTTGCTACATGCCGCGAGCCGACACGTTCGGCTTCTACCACAGTGCGGTCGTGGCGGAATTGGTAGACGCGCAGCGTTGAGGTCGCTGTGTCGCAAGACGTGGAAGTTCGAGTCTTCTCGACCGCACCATCTGGTTTCTCTTATAGATTGAAATCATTGCATAACAGGGCAGCCTAACGGCTGCCCTGTTGCATTTTTGGCCGGCAGTCCGCCTGCCATCGACATGGTCTCCCCGGCCATGATCAAAATCCTCAAGAACTACGGCATCTGCCGTATTGATGGAATGAACAGCGCACATTACGGGTACTGATTGCGTTGGGAATGCTATGGGGCGGGGGAATAATGTCGAGATCGAATTGGCCGGAGGGGCTCACTTCCTCCAGGCGGACAGGTGGTGCGCGCCCAACACTATTGGCGGCATGGCTGTTCTTCGTCTGTTTGGCCGTATTCTGGCCCGCCCTGTCGCAGGCCCAGACAGCGCCGGTTGCAGCCGACACGACTGTCACTGTCGCCTATGGCAGCACTGGCAACCCTGTAACGCTCAGTATTGGCGGCGGCGCGCCGACATTTGTGGCGGTCGCAAGCGCTGCAGCGCATGGGACTGCGTCAGCATCCGGAACGACGATCACCTACACGCCGGCAAGCGGCTATGCCGGAGCTGACAGTTTCACCTATACCGCCACCAATTCGAGCGGAACGTCGGCTCCAGCCACTGTTACAGTGACGATCTCACCACCTAGTTTTACCGTCACACCATCGTCGTCCCATACCGCCCAGGTTGGCGCCCCATATACGCAGACCTACACTTTCGCTGGCGGCCAAGCGCCTTTCCGTATCGCTTTCATCAGCGGCGTCCCGCATGGCGTGACCGTCACGTCAGTGACAGGCAACAGCGTTACCCTCTCCGGGACTCCGCAGGTTGCCGGCAGCTTTGGCATAACCGTGAGTGCGCAGGACAGCAGCACCGGTAGCGGCCCTTTCACAATCACCGGCGCTTTCACGCTGAATGTATCGCCATCGACAGTGACGTTAAGTCCGGTAGGGCCGACGCTGCCGGATGCCAGTTCTGGTTCCGCTTATAGCCAGACATTCTCTGCCAGTGGTGGCACAGCCCCCTATAGGTTCACGATTGTGAGCGGCGCACCTCCCGCGGGCATGACATTCAACACCGCGACGGGAGCCCTAACGGGAACGCCAAGCGCCAGCGGTACTTTCCCTTTCAGCGTGCAGGCGACGGACAGCAGCACGGGCCCCGGCACGCCGTTTTCCGCCACGAATAATTATTCGCTGGTGGTCAATGCGCCGCCGGTCATCATCGTCCTGTCGCCTTCAACCCTTCCCAACGGCACATCGGGCGTCAACTATTCCCAAACAATGGTGGCGACCGGCGGGGTGGGCCCCTATACGTTTGCGATTACATCCGGGGCGTTGCCCAACGGCATAACGTTAAGCAGCGCGGGCGTTTTGTCTGGTGCACCGACTCAGGCTGGAGCGTTCAATTTCACTGTAACCGCCACCGACGATCTGGGTATGAAAGGCACTCAGGCCTACACATTGGTAATCAATCAGGCCGTGCCGGTTGCGGTCAACGATGCCGCCGCAACCTTGGCCAACCAGGCCGTCACCATTCCCGTGACTGTCAACGATGGCGGTATAATAACCTCCATTGCCGTCACCAGCACGCCTTTGCACGGCGCGGTGGCCGTGAACGGTCTTAACGCCGTGTATACCCCGGCCGCAAACTTCTTCGGCACCGATATCTTCACCTACACCGTCACCGGGCCCGGCGGCACGTCTGCCCCGGCGACGGTCACCATTACCGTATCGCCGCTGGCTGTCCCGGTCGCCGCTGCGCATAGCGCTGCAACGATGGCTGGACATGCCACCACCATTGACACGGCGGCGGGCGCCACCGGCGGTCCCTTCACGGGCGCCGCCATTGTTACCCCTCCGGCTTTTGGCAACGCGACCATATCGGGCACTAATATCATCTACACGCCGCCAGCAGGGGCGTCAGGCGCGGTCAGCATCGGCTATACGCTGAGCAACGTGTTCGGAACGTCGCTGCCGGCCACGATCACGCTGACGGTCAATCCGCTGCCGGTGGCCGCTGCCCATTCCGTCACCACAAGGGCGGGAACGCCGGTGACGGTAAACCTGACAGAAGGTGCAACCGGCGGTCCGTTTACCGCCGCGACCATGGTGTCGCTCAGTCCATCGGGGTCAGGCACCGCAACCATTCGCGACAGCGGGGACGGTGGCAGCCGGGCTTTCCAGCTGGATTTCACGCCCTCCGCCACGTTCAGCGGTGTTGCTACGGTCAGCTATACCCTTGGCAATGCATTCACCACATCGGCTCCCGCCAATGTTACGATTACGGTGATGGCAAGGGCCGACCCATCAAAGGACATGGAAGTCATCGGCATCGTCAATGCCCAGGCGGAAGGCGCACGGCGGTTTGCCGATGCCCAGCTGTCGAATTATGGCGACCGGTTGCGCCAGCTGCGCCGGGGCGGCGGCAATGAGTCCAGCCAGGGCATCAGCCTGAACACGCCGCGCCGTGACGACGGGGCAAAGGATCGGCGCGACCCGGCCGACGCAACGCCGCTCGGGTTTTTTACCGAGCCGAGACGGACCCGGCCTGCCGAGCCGTTCAACAGAGTGGTCGCGGAAAAGCCCGCTCCGTCCCGCTTCGGCGTCTGGACGGCCGGTCAGGTCGACATTGGCGACACATCCGGCAAATCCTCCGGATCGGCCCGGGATTTTACAACCTCCGGTGTGAGTGCCGGGCTGGATTACCGTTTCAACGAACGGTTGACCGCCGGTATCGGTCTTGGTTACGGCAGGGACAGGACGGATATTGGCAGCAATGGTACGCGCAGCGAAGGTGAAAGCTGGAGCATCGGAACCTATGCGAGCTGGCGGCCGATCAGGAACACCTATCTTGAAGCCGTGCTCGGCTATGGCGCGCTCTCCTTCGACAGCAAGCGCTATCTGACGGACGATGGCGGTTTCGCCAATGGTTCCCGCGATGGGCAGCAGGTGTTCGGCAGCGTGAAGGCCGGTTATGAAATTAGCCGGGATGCCCTTTACTTCACCCCCTATGTCGGGATGGACGCATCCTGGACGAAGCTCGATGCCTTCAACGAAAGGGACGGCGGATCGAACAGCCTGCGCTTCGGCAGCCAGACGGTGAATTCACTCGTTGCCGTGGTGGGTTTTGAGACGGATTATACCTATCGTTTCACCGGCTACACGTTCACGCCGAACCTGAAAGCCGAATGGCGCTACGACATGGCAAATGCGAGCGACATTGACCTGAATTATATCGATTGGTCCGGCGGCCCGTTGTTCAGTCTCAAGGGCGATGGCACGGTGCGCAACGCGGTCCGGCTGGGCCTGGGTTTCGACGTCGTGCTCGACCAGGGGCTGAATCTCGGCCTTGCCTACAACACCACGCTTGGAGAAGGCGGCGCCATTCGTCATGGCTTCAACGCAAAGGCCGGCCTGAGGTTCTAGGCGCCGTCGCTCCGTGCAGCTTGCGCTGGCTGGTTCCTTCTCAAAATTAAACCGCAATTCGATTTAGGGTAGATCGCACCACATCACTCTAAAGGAATTGTTCTGATGTTCAGCGCTGCAAAATACGCACTTCTCGCATGTTTTCTCGTGTTGAATGCTCCCGCCAATGCATCGCAATCCGCCGTTGCGCTCGTATATCGCGGGCCTGCCGGTTGTGATGATTGTTCATCGGCGGCCGCCGAAGCCCTGAGGAACAGCACCTTCCATTTTGATGTTAAATTCATCGGCCCCAATGAGCAGCTGAAGCTGGTGCCATCCAGTTTCATTGGAGCTTCCTTATATGTACAACCCGGCGGCGGACAGGACATTGACGGCGCAAGGAGAAGCCTGGGCAAGGCGGGCATCCAGGCCGTCCGGGATTTTGTATCCAAAGGCGGCCGGTATTTTGGAATTTGCATGGGCGCGTATCTCGGTACGGATTTGGGCTTTGACATCGTCGAAGGAGAAACGGATTCCGAGGTCGGGAGGCCGGGGTTTTCCGTGTCCGATATCCGCGATCACGTGGTGCCGGTTCAATGGGCAGGGGCGTCATTGTGGACATATTTTCAGGATGGTCCGCATCTGCCCAGAAATCATGCGAATTCAGGTTTCCGGGAACTTGCCCATTATCAGAATGGCGATCTGGCGGCCGCTCGTTACGCATTTGGCAAAGGCAGCGCGACTTTGGTCGGGCCGCACCCTGAAGCGCCCCAGAAATGGTATGATCATTACGGTCTGCACAATCCTGATGGTGTGAACTCCAGGCTGATCCAAGGATTGCTGAACGCGGCGATGGCAGAATAAGGCTCCGGGGATCAGACCCGTCATCATCCGCGTGGATGCCGCTGGCAATACCAGAACAATAGCGGTCATCCCCGGGCGGAAAGAGGGGGAAAGCCCGGGGCGTCGCGGATCAGGTCAAAAACTCGGGCCGCTGTTGGTCGTCCACTCCGCATCGGGTACACCATCGGTAAAGCCGCGTTGCGCAACCACGAACGTGATGTCGGACTCCAGGACAAAGGGCGTCGTTTCATAATATGCGGTTGCAATGCAATCTTTTTCGGCGCGTGTCAGCCCGCGGCTGGTGATGACGTCGACATTGTATTCGTTCTCGTCGGTGGGTGCCAGTTTTACTTTATAATGACAGTCACGTGGAATATGGATCCTGATTACTTCGATGCCAAAGGGCCATCTGACCTTCACGGAATCTCCGCGATCGTAGTATTGATCGGTTGTGATCTCGTTCGACAGTGCTGGAGATGATGACTTGTGCTTTGTCATTTGCTTTTTTCCTCCAATATCCCTGAAGTATCCAACAACGGTTGCATCAGGAAATCAAGGTGACGACGATGTCCCTACTTGGGTCGCGCGGGCGCCAGAAGGCTGCCGGGTGCACACCCGCCGGCAGGAGAAACGAAGCCAGATAAGAATGATTGGATGGCGGCCATCCCGGCCCTGTGCCGGCGAAGCATGCAAGGTCCGGCGCTTTGCCGCCTGAGCCTGCTATGGCAGGTGTTCTTCGGACTCGCGCTGCGAATAGGCCAGGATCGCCTTGCCGATCAAGGAGGTCTCATCGACGATGCAGTCGGCATAGATGGCCGCGCGCACGCGGTGAACCGCCTTGTCCTGCGGCGCGGCTGCCACGGCAAATTCGATCAGGTGTGCGGCCACGCGCGCCTGGCCCGCGGCCCGCAGCGCCTCGGCTCGTTGCGTGACGTTTTCAACGCCGCCTGCAAGGTGCGCGATTTCCCGGCCGAGGTCCCGGTCAGCCGCCGGCTTGAGATGCGCGGGGTTTCCGTCAAACCAGCCGGCATAGAGATGCCAGACGCTGCGCACGACAAAGGCGGGATCATCGTATTTCGGCAGAAGATAGGGTTTGCCGAGAAGCTCCGAGGGCGCGCGGACGCTCTGCAGGATTGAATTCAGCGTGTCTCCCCTGTTCATCCGCTCAAGTGTCTGGCGGACGAGGCTCTCCAGGGCACTGGCAGCGTCATCCAGCATCTGCGCCACGCGCGCGGCGCCGGCAACGACCGGTCCATGGCCGGGAACCAGGATGTGGGGTTCGAGCGCATGCATGTTGCGCAGCGTTGACGCCCAATCCTGCGGATATCGCTGCACCTTGCGCGGATTGCCGGCATTCGGGAACACCCAAATGACGAAATCACCGCTGACCAGAATTTTCTTCTGCGGCAGCCAGACAAAGGTTGCATCGTCCGTTTCGCCGCGCCCGTGCGTCAGTTCCATGCGCAGGCCGCCGATATCGAGGCTGAGCCGATCGTCATAGACGTCGTCGGGGCGGCGGTGCTCGCCGGGGAAGACATAGCCGGCTTTGTTGAACTGGCGTCCCATGACGAGACTGTTCAGATCCTGCGACTGGTCATAGCGTGCGAAGCGCCGCAAGACGTTGCGGTGTGCAACGATCCGCGGGCGGGCAACACCGTTGGCATCAGCCTCCTCGTCCAGCAGTCGGGCACCCCAGGTATGGTCGATATGGCCGTGGGTATAGATGACCGTGTGGACCGGGCTGCTGTCCCAGCGGCGGATCACGTCAAGCGTTTCCCGCGCGGTCTCCCTGCCGCCCGTATCGATGAGCACCAGCCCGGCGCCGGTGCGGATTGCCGTGACATTGCCGACGACGTAATGCGTGGAGACAACAATCATATCGTCGCAGACGGCCTGCGCGGAACCGCCGGCAACCGCCGCGCTCCATTCTTCCATGGCCGCTTCGCCGCGCCATAATCTGTCGAAAAGGCGGTTCATCTCTGTGTCATGCATGGAATGGATCCTTCATCGCGATGGTCCCGCATACAGCAGGCCTCCTGACAGCCTCGTGTCAGGAGGCATTGTCCCTCCGCGCGGGTCAAGAGCGACCCGGATGTCTCCAGCATGTTTCGCGCTTGACGTTACTGGTGGCCGAAATACGCGTTCGCGACGGTTTCGGCATCGCCATCCATCTTGACCTTGCCATGCTCAAGCCAGACGATACGGCTGCAATTGGCGAGGAGCAACTGTCTGGAGTGGCTGGCGATGATCAGGATCTTGGTCTTGTTGACAAGGTCGTGCAGGCGTTCATTGGCCTTGTTCTGAAAGCTTTCGTCGCCCGCTGCCAGCCATTCGTCCATGATCAGGATTTCCGGCTGGATGACGGTCGAGATCGAAAAGGCCAGACGCAGCTGCATGCCGGTCGAATAGGTGCGCACCGGCATGTCGAGGAAGTTGCCGAGCTCGGAGAATTCTTCGATCTCCGCCTGTTTGGCAGCCATCTCGCGCTTGGAAAAGCCGAGCAGCGCGCCGCGGATGCGGATGTTTTCCCGCCCCGTGGCTTCCGCATCGATGCCCAGCGAGATGTTGATCAGCGAGGTGCATTTGCCGTTGATGGCGATGCGCCCGCCGGAGGGATAGTACACGCCGCTCATCACGCGCAGGAGCGTGGTTTTCCCCGAGCCGTTGTGCCCGATCAGGCCGAGCCGTTCGCCGTCGTTCAGGCTCAGGCTGATCGATTCCAGGCCGCGGATGATCACATGGCCTTCGGCGTTCGAGCCGATGGTGCCGCCCGTCGCCAGACTCATGACCTGGTTCTTGAGGGACCGGCTTTTCGCATTGTAGATCGGAAAATCCACAGTGACGTTATCGAGTATCATAGAAGTCATGTTGGCCTTCGCAGGAAAATGGTGGGGCGTGCCGAAAGGGTTTAGAGCCAATAGGTGATGCGCGAGCGGTAGCGGTTGAGGAAGAGCAGAGCGATGATCCATCCGATGATGGCCATGCCGGCAACCACGCCCCAATTGAGCGCGGTGCCCGTCTGTCCGAGCAGCGGATCGCGGACCACGCTGATGAGATGATAGAACGGGTTGAGATCCAGCATCAGCATGGATTTGTCAGCCGGCAGCTGGTGCGGCTGCCACATGATGGGCGTCACATACATGCCGACCTGCATGACGTTCTGGATGATCTGCGTCAGGTCGCGATAGCGCGTGCACACCACCGCCAGCACCACCATCATCCACAGAAGGTTGAGCGAGACGAGAATAAACGCCGGGAAGACCAGCAGGGCGGTCCATCCCATGAACTTGCCGAACAGCAGGAGCACGATGGGGAAAATGACGATGTTGTGGAACAGGATGATGGAGTTGCGCCACCAGGTGCGCAGGACATAGGTGAAGAACGGCAGCGGCAATTGCAGCATCGTCTCGGTATTGGAGATGAAACTGAGGCAGCCCTCGTTGATCAGCTGCGAAAAATACCCCCACATGATGAGGCCGACGCAGATGAAGGGCAGGAACTCGGACATGGGCGAGCGGAAAATGGTGCCGAATATCAGGCCCAGGGCGCCGATGAGCACGCCCATGTTGATGGTCAGCCAGAAGGCGCCCACGCTGGAGCGCCGGTAGCGCTGCGCCACGTCCTGCCAGCCCAGAAGCGCGGCGAGATGAAAATTGTTCACGGCAGCCGTGATATCTTCCCATGCGGTGATTTTCTGCGAATTCGCTATGGTCATGTCGACGCGCGTCTTTCCTTACAATGCGGGCTTTAGCATGCGGGCAAGGCCCTGCCGGACCTGCCTATACACCGGTTGGCAGAACAATTCCAAGCCGCATCGTATTTCATCAACACGGTAGAAGCGCGGTAGCATGACGATGGGTCGAGCAAAACCGGCTCTGGACAGGAGATTTGCGGTGATCGCCTAGTGCAGCGGTTTGACCAAAAAGAGGCACGGATGGCCTTCCGCCCACAATGTGGGGAAGATTTCCGCCTTGAGAAAACCGTTGCGGTCATAGAAGGCGCGCGTGCTGTCGAGATGCGGTTCATGCCGGCCGCGCGGCGCCAGCGTCTTGACCGTCAGCAGCGAACAGCCGGACTGGCGCGCATGGGCTTCGGCGGCCTGGAGGAGGGAACGGCCGATCCCCCGGCCATGGAATTCCCGGCGTGTGGCGATCACAAGGATTTCCGCCGCCGCCGGCGGGTGGTATTTGAGCGCGATCAAACCGGTGCAGGTTCCGCCGTCCGAATGGGCGAGAACGGGCAGCCCGGTCACCAGATTGGCGCAGGCAGCAATGCCATCCGGTTCCTCGAACCATTCCGGCAGGCCGCTCATGATGTCGGCGCACAGGGCGCTCTTGTTGTCAGGGCAGGTGATTTCACTGATCATCGGGGCGATCTCTCCGCTGTTGGTTGCACCCATGCGAAATACGGCATGAAAAATTTTCATCCAGGATGTAGACGCGGCGCGGCCGAGCGGATTTAGGGAATTTCTTTGCGATCAAGCGGTTGTGAATGCCGGTACGATTTGCACTGAAATCGCAAGGCTGGACGGGCCGCGATGCGCATCTGACGAATCCGCACCACAATAGGTCGCGCGGGAGAAACCCGTCGGGTGATTCCCGCTGTAGGATCGCGGAAAACAACGGGAACCCAGACCATTGCCCTCACATGCCGATCCGCTTCTGCAACCCTATCAGCTGAAACATCTGCGCCTGAAAAACCGTCTGATGTCGACCAGCCACGAGCCGGCCTATTCGGAAGACGGAATGCCGAAGACGCGCTACCGGCTCTATCATGCGGAGAAGGCCAAGGGCGGTATCGCCCTGACGATGACGGCGGGGTCGGCGGTCGTGTCGCGCGAGTCGCCGCCGGCCTTCGGCAATCTGCATGCCTATAAGGACGAGATCGTGCCCTGGCTGCGCGAACTTGCCGACGATTGTCATGAACACGGTGCCGCCGTGATGATCCAGCTGACGCATCTTGGCCGCCGCACCAGCTGGAACAAGGCGGACTGGCTGCCCGTCGTTTCGGCTTCGCCGGTGCGCGAGCCTGCGCACCGGGCCTTTCCCAAGGAAGCGGAAGACTGGGATATCGAGCGGATCATTGCCGATTATGCAGCGGCGGCGCAGCGCATGCAGGCGGCGGGGCTCGACGGCATCGAGTTCGAAGCCTACGGCCATCTGATGGACGGGTTCTGGTCGCCCGCCACCAACCGGCGCGACGATGAATATGGCGGCTCGCTCGACAATCGCCTGCGCTTCACCTGGGCAGTGATCGAGGCCGTGCGCCGGTCCGTCGGCCCGGACTTCATCGTCGGCATCCGCATGGTCGCCGACGAGGACTGGGAAAAGGGCCTGTCGCGGCAGGAGGGCGTCGAGATTGCCCGGCGCATCGCGGCATCGGGCAAATTCGACTTCCTCAACATTATTCGCGGCCATATCGATACGGATGCGGCGCTCAACGAGGTCATTCCGGTGCAGGGCATGCGCTCGTCGCCGCATCTCGATTTTGCCGGGGATGTCAGGCAGGAAACAAAATTTCCGGTCTTCCATGCGGCGCGCATCGCCGATGTGGCCACCGCCCGCCACGCCATTGCCGAGGGCAAGCTCGACATGGTCGGCATGACCCGCGCCCATATCGCCGACCCGCATATCGTGCGGAAAATCGAGGCGGGCGAGGAGCATCGCATCCGCCCCTGCGTCGGCGCGACCTACTGCCTTGACCGCATCTATGAGGGCGGTGAGGCCTTCTGCATCCACAATGCGGCGACCGGGCGCGAAGGCACCATGCCGCATGCCATTGCCAAAGCGGCAACCAGCCGGAATGTGGTCGTCGTCGGGGCAGGGCCTGCCGGACTGGAGGCGGCGCGTGTTGCGGCCGAAGGCGGGCACAGCGTCACCGTGCTGGAGGCTTCGGACCATGCGGGCGGGCAGGTGCGCCTTGCCGCGCAGAATCCGCGGCGCAAGGAGATGATCGGCATTGTCGACTGGCGGCTCGAGGAGCTGCAGCGGCTGGGTGTTTCCCTGCGCTACAATGTCTGGGCCGAATCCGGCGATGTGCTTGGGCTTTCACCCGATGTGGTGGTGATCGCCACCGGCGGACTGCCGCAAAATCCGCCCCTGGCGGCGGGCGATGATCTGGTCACCTCGAGCTGGGATATCCTGGCAGGCGCGGTGAAGCCGGGCGAAACGGTGCTGCTCTATGACGATAATGGCGGCCATCAGGGCATGAGTGCGGCGGAGATGATCGCGCGCGCCGGTTCAAAGCTCGAACTCGTCAGCCCGGAACGGTTTTTCGCGCCTGAAATGGGCGGCATGAACCACGTGCCTTACATGCGCGCGTTCCACGAGCACGGGGTGCGGGTGACCATCAACACGCGGCTGATGAGCGTCGCCCGCAACGGCAACCAGCTTGTCGCGACATTGGGCTCGGATTTCGATCCGGACTATCACGAGGAACGGCTGGTGGATCAGGTGGTTGTCGAGCACGGCACTTTGCCGATCGATGATCTCTACCGCGAGTTGAAGCCGCTGTCGCGCAATGGCGGGGCGGTGGATTACGGTAATCTGGTCAATGGCGGCGCCATTTTCCCGCAGCGGTTGGCGGAGGGGCAATTCGATCTGTTGCGCATCGGCGATGCGGTGCATGCCCGCAATATCCATGCCGCCATCTATGACGGGTTGCGTTACGCCATCCGGTTTTGAGAGCATATGCGTGATGTTAGAGCTATCTCCCCCAATGAGGGGGAGATAATCACTGCGATCCATTTCAAGTTTACTTCAGCGAAGCCTTCACCTTTGTTGCCACGTCGGCGCTGACCCATTTGGTCCAGATGTCCTCGTGGTTCTTGAGGAAGTATTTTGCACCGTCTTCACCGGTTGCCTGATTGTCGGTCATCCAGGCGAGCAGTTCATTGACGGTCTTGTTGGACCATGACCGCGCCTTCAGGTAGTCCATGACCGGGCCGGACTTTTCGCTGAACTTCTTGGTGACGACCGTATCGACTTCGGCCAGTTCCCAGGCGTTCTTTTTCGGGTCGGCGCAATCGGCCACGGTGTTGCAGCGCTTCCATTCCGCCGCGTTGAAAGGCGCGCCGTGATCAAGCCTGACCATCTGGTACTTGCCGAGGAGGGCGGTGGGTTCCCAGTAGTAACCGACCCAGCCCTGCTTGCGTTCATAGGCCTTGGCGAGCGACCCGTCGAGGCCGGCGGCTGACCCGGTGTCAACCAGGGTAAAGCCCTTCTTCTCCGCATCATAGGCCTTGAAGAACTGTGCGGTCGCCAGCGTGCCGCCCCAGCCGGGAGGACCATTGAACACAGCGCCCTTGGAAGCGTCTTCCGGTGCCGGGAACAGTTCGGGATGTTTCAGCGCATCGTCGATGGTCTTGATGTCGGGGTGGGCGTCGGCGATGTATTTCGGAATCCACCAGCCCTGCACGCCGCCATCCGACAGCGATTTTCCGGTATAAACGAGCTTGCCATCGGCAACGGCCTTGTCGAGGATATCGCGCATGAAATCGACCCAGCCTTCGGGAGCGATGTCCGGCTGGCCCTTTTCGGTCATCGATGTCAGGGTCGGGATCGTATCGCCCTGCACGATGTCGGCATTGCAGCCATAGCCCTTGTTGAGAATGATCTTGTCGAGATTGGCGAGAACCTCCGCCGATTGCCAGTTCATGCTGGCAATGGTCACGTCGCCGCACTCGGCTGCCGATGCCGCGCCCGCGGCACCCATCAGGGCAAAGGCCATGACGCTGCTCATCAATAGTGTCTTCATGTGAGAACCCCTTTTGTTGGTTTTATGGTGGTGGAAATGGCCGTTCGCAGCAGCACCGGACGCAGGGACTGCACCCGGCCTGTACAAAGCCGATAGGAGAATGGCTGGACCATGGCTGAAACGATAACCCTGCATGGGGTGCCCGAGAAGCCCGAACGCGCCACATGCTTTGTTCTCAGCGACATGGCTGGGAAGAGCAGAATACGCTTGTTGCAATGATATCGTGCGTGGTTCGACAAGCTCACCATGAGGGAGATGGCGGGCTGCAAGGCCAATCGGAAATGTTGAGTTTGAACACTCCTGCAGAATATGGCTCCCTGCAAAGCACCAATCTCCCTCATGGTGAGCTTGTCGAACCACGCACACCAGTAATGCCATGTGTTATTTGAATGGCTAACCAATAATTTTACCCGGGTTCATGATGCCGTTCGGATCGATGGTCCGCTTGATCGTCCGCATCAGGGAGAGTTTCACCGGGTCGGCCAGCGCCTGCAGTTCCGGCATCTTTTCCAGGCCGATTCCATGCTCGGCGGAGAAGGAGCCGCCCATCTGCCGCAGGTTGGCATAGACGATGTCCTTGACCGCATCCTTGTGCGGGTTCTCATCTTCGCCGGCCACGCAGATATGCAGATTGCCATCGCCGAGATGGCCGAAGGCAAAGCCCCTGACATCGGCGCCGAGCGCCACAACGCCGCTGTCGAACTGCCTGAGATAGGCATCCAGATGCTGCAGCGGCACCGAGATGTCGAACCAGTAGCCATGCGGATAGGCACGGGTGATGACATTGCTGTCTTCGCGGATATTCCAGATGTCGTTCCGTTCCTTGCCGCTCTGGGCGATGATGGCATCGAGCACCAGTTCGTTTTCGATGGCAGCGCCAAGCGCCTCTTCCAGCGCTGTTTGTGCGGATTGCTGGTCGAGGCCTTCGGTTTCGACAATGAGATAGACCGGCGCTGCGGTGAATGCGGTGAGCGATGCGGGACCAAGGGCTTCGACGGCAAGGCTGAAGTAGTTCTGCGCCATGAATTCGGTGCGCAGCAGACGCAGCGCGCGATCCTGCCGGAGCGTCTGGAACAGCGACACCGCCGTTGCGGCGGACGGGCAGGCGACAAGTGCGGTGGCGGTAAACCGGTCGACCGGCGCCAGTGCGAGGACGGCGCGGGTGACGATGCCGAGCGTGCCTTCCGCGCCGATAAAAAGCTGCTTCAGGTCATATCCCTCATTGCTCTTGGTCACTTCGGCGAGATCGCTCATGATGGAGCCGTCGGGCAGGACCACTTCGAGCCCCAGCACGCGCTGGCGCATGACGCCGAGCCGGAATGCTTCCATGCCGCCCGCATTGGTGGAAATCATGCCGCCAATGGTGGCGCTGCCGCGCGAGGGGATGTCAATGCCGGTGGTAAGGCCGACCTTGGCGGCTTCCTCCTGCAGCGCCTGCAGGGTGACGCCGCTTTCGACGATGGCGGTTCCCGCCGCCGCTTGCACGGATTCGATCCGGTTGAGCGCAGCCAGCGACAGAATGATTTCGTCCCTCTGCGAGACGGCGCCGCCGGCAAGGCCGGTGCGCCCGCCATGCGGGACAATGGCGATCCGGTTGTCGTTGCAGAATTTGACGATGGCGCAGACCTGTTCGACATTTCGGGGGATGGCCATCAGCCCCGCATCGAGATTGTACGGATCGGAGCCCGGATGAATGGCCCGCAAGGCGTCGCCCGTCTTGATTCCGCCCGCGCCGGTTATCGCCTCAAGCGCTGCTACACTATGGTCTGCAATCATTTTGTCTCCGATGTCCCGCGCCGTTCGATGAAAATCCTCAGGGCGAGGATGACCGCGGTGACGATGATCAGAAGCACGGAAATGGCGGCGATGGCAGGATCAATATTGTCGCGCAGGCCCATCCACATCAGGCGCGGCAGGGTAATGGCATTGACGCTGGTGATGAACAGGGTAACGCCGATCTCCTCCCAGGATAGCACGAAGGACAGCAGCGCCGCCGTGGCGATGCCGAATTTGATGTTGGGGATGATGATGCGGAAGGCGCGGGTGGTAAGGTTCGCACCGAGGCCGCGGGCGGCGAGATCGATACGCCGGTCCACCTGGAACAGCGCCACGAGGATGAGAACCACGGCAAAGGGCGTGATCATCACCGCATGGGCCAGCGCCACGCCGATCCACGTGTCATAGCCGATGAAGCTGTTGAAGGCGGAAAGCGTCGTCATGAGGAAATACAGCGTCATGGCCGATACGACGGGTGGGACGATCAGCGGCAGCAGCACGAAGCCGATGAGCAGCGCGGAAAAGCGCGGCTGGAACATCCAGATGCCGAGGCCGAACAGGGTGGCGAGCACCGTGGCGATGGCGCTGGAAAGAATGCCGATGCGCAGGCTGAGCAGCACGCTTTGTCCCCATGCCGGATTGTCGATGAGGGCCTGGTAATGTCGCAGCGACAGCGTGCCCGTCGGCATCGACAGAAACCGTTGCGGCGTGAACGACACGGGCACGACGGCCAGAAGCGGCATCAGCAGGAACAGCGCGACGGCGGTGGCAATGATCAGGAGGACGGGACCGGGACGGGATGATTGCATGGGTCAGCCCACCAGATGCGCGGGTTTGATGAAGCGGCGCATGAGTGCGAGCAGGATGCCGATGAACAGCACCAGCACCACGCTGATCGCCGCACCGAGCCCCCAGTCGGGGCTCTGGAAGATCCGCAGATACACCAGTTCTGCCACCATGACGCTGCGGCCGCCGCCGAGAATGGCCGGGGTGACGAAGAAGCCGAGGGCGAAGACGAAGACGATCAGCGCCGCGCCGATCAGGCCGCCATAGGTCAGCGGCACGAAGACGCTCCAGAAGATGCGGCTGCGCGATGCGCCCATGCCGCGCGCCGCCAGAAGCACGCGCTCGTCAATGGCGCGCATGGCCGAGGCAATGGGAAAGACCGCGAAGGGAATAAGAAAATGCGTCATGCCGACGATGACGCCGAACTCGTTGCGGGCCAGCGCCAGCGGTTCGCTGATGATACCGGCCGCCTGCAGCCAGGTGTTGATCAGGCCGCGATTGGAGAGAAGCGCCAGCCAGCCGAAGGCGCGGGTCAGCACGGAAATCCAGAAGGGCACGAGAATGCAGAATTCCGCCAGCATGCGCTGCACCGGCGTTCCGCGCACCCAGACATAGGCGATGGCATAGGCCATGACCAGCACGGCGGCGGTGACGATCAGGCAGATGCGCAGTGTGCGTATGAACACGGACTGGACGAGCGGATCGGTAAGCACGGCGCGATATTGCCCAAGCCCCGGTTCGGGCAGGGTGACGCTCCATCTGACGACACCGAGAAACGGCACCACATAGGCAAGCCCGAGAAACAGCAGCAGCGGCGCAAGCAGCAGGATTGTTCGTGATGTCGCCGACTTTCCCATTCAAAATCCCTGTTGCTGTCAAAATGCGGCCGGTGATCTCCCCCGCAAGGGGAAGATCACCAAGCCATGCTCAAGCCGAGATGACTTTCGTGTATTCGTCGAAAGCCGAGGCATAGTGTTCGGCATACCATTCCATGTTCAGCGGGATCTGCTTGGCCATATTGGCCGGGTCGACGCAGTTGACCCGCTTCTTGTCGGCTGGAATGAGCGCATCGGTGGCCGGATTGGCCGGGCCCTGTCCGAGCAGTTCGAACATCTGCAGCTGGCGTTCCGGCGTCTGCGCGCTGGCGATGAACTTCATCGCATTGTCCTTGCCGCCGGGATTGTTTTTCATCACGGCGAGAGCACCGGGTGAAATCAGGCCCTGATCCCAGACGAATTTGATATTGCCGCCGGAATCCTTTTCGAGCAGTTGCGCGCGGGTCGACCAGATCAGCGCCATGGAGGCCTCGCCGTCCATGAGCACGGACTGGCTCTCGGCGCCGCCGCCCCAATAGGCCACGACGTTTTCCTTGAAGGCGGCGATCTTGTCATGGGCGCGCTTCAGGTCGAGCGGGTAGAGTTTTTCCGGCGCCACGCCATCGGCCATCAGCGCCGCTTCCCACATCGCCGAGCCCCATTTGTAGAGGGAGCGCTTGCCGGGGAATTTCTTCACATCGAAAAAGTCGGCCATCCCCGTTGGCACGTGATCGCCGAATTTCGACGAGTCATAGGCGATGATGTAGGAGAAGAAATAGGTCGATGCCGCATGATCCCAGCCGAAGCCGGGGCGCATCTTTTTCCTGTCGACAATGGCGTAGTCGATGGGCTCGAGCATGCCCTGCTTGCCCAAGGTGATACCGGAGAAGGGATCGATGTCCATCAGGTCCCAGCTGGGCTTGCCGCTCTTGAACTGGGCGGTGATGGCGCCCTCCGTCGGGCCGGAACCGTCCATCTTGACGGCAATGCCGCTCTCCTTGGTGAAGGGCTGGCCATAGGCCTTGTCATAGGCGGTCATGGCATCGCCGCCCCAGTTGACCAGCACGAGGTCTTTCGCCTGTGCCAGTGCCCGGTTCGAGCGCATGAGGGCCGGCGCACCCGCCAGCAGCATCGCGGCCATCTGGGTGAAACGGCGGCGGCTGATTTCGCCGCGTTCCACCTTTTCAGCCAGTATTTCCAGGCAGTCTTTTTGAAATGCGTGATCCATTGTGTTCCCCTAGGATTGTTATTGTCACATTCCGTATGTCCGGCCCTGTGGCCGTATGCGTGGTTCTAGGTCTGGTGCGGCAGTAAAAACCCCTGTTCTATGGGCCAGGACACCCAGACATCGGCGCGGTGCGCAAAGGGCGGCGTTGCAACCGTCGGCATCGACACCGCGATCGATGCGCCGGTGCGGGTTTTCAGGTGATAGCGGGTGACGGCGCCGAGATAGGTCGCGTCCTCGACCCGGCAGGCGATGGCATTGTGCCCGGTGTTGTTCGGCGCTGCCGCGATGGTCATATGTTCGGGGCGCACGGCGGCGACGGCTCTTGGCCCGATCTGCGGCTTTGTCCGGGCAAGCACGATGGTCCTGTCCTCGAACTGCCCGGCCGCCCTGTCGCCATCGAGGCGCAGCGCATCGAGCGGCAGAAGATTGATCTCGCCGAGAAACTCCGCGACGAAGCGATTGGCCGGCCGTTCATAGACGTCCTGCGGGCGTCCGACCTGCAAAAGCTCGCCATGGTTGAAAATTGCCACGCGGGAGGACAGAGCGAGGGCCTCCGACTGGTCATGCGTGACGAAAACAAAGGTCGTGCCGGTTTCCTGATGCAGGCGTTTGACTTCCTCCTGCATCATCTCACGCAAATTCTTGTCGAGAGCGGAGAAGGGCTCATCCAGCAGCAGCACCGAGGGTTCGAAAGCCAGCGCCCGCGCAAGAGCAACACGCTGCTGCTGGCCGCCGGAGAGTTTTGTCGGCAGCTTTTTCTCGTGCCCGATGAGGCCGACCCGCTCGACCATCTCGCCGACGCAGCGCTTGATGTCGGCGGCGGAGCGACCGCGCACCTTGAGCGGGAAGGCAATATTCTGTTCAACCGTCAGGTGCGGGAACAGGGCATAACCCTGGAACACCATGCCGTAGGAGCGGTCTTCGGCCGGCACATCGGTGATATCCCGGCCATCCATCATCAGGCGGCCTTCACTCGGCGCGGTAAAGCCGGCGAGAATCATCAGGAATGTGGTTTTTCCCGATCCGGAAGGACCGAGAAGGGTGAGAAACTCGCCGCGTCCGATGTCGAGCGACAAATCCTTCAGCGCACGGAATGCACCGAACGTCTTGCCAATGGAAACAGCCTTGATCTCGGCGGCTTTCGCATCGCCCAGTTGCATGCGTTGAGGCATTGATTGACCTCTTTCCCCTTCTTTTCGGGAAAGCCTAGGCACAATCTCCGGTGACGACAATTGAAATATATTGCCGCGATACGTGAATGAAATTCACGCCAGCATGAGCAGATGTTATTCCTGACCTCATGCGTTGCGCGTTTGCGACAGGCGCGATTTCAGCCATTCCGTGAACGCCAGCTGGGCCGGATGCTCGATCTTGGCGAAATCCGTGACGAGAAAATACGACTTCGGCGACTTGATGCTGAGGTCGAACGGACGGATGAGTTGACCTGCCTTCATGGCTTTGCGGCAGGTGAGCTCATCGCCCATCGCAACGCCCTGCGCCGTGATGGCGGCGGAATAGACAAGGTTCATGTCGGAAAAGATGATGCCGCGCTCCGAATCCGGGTTCTCGACATTGGCCAGCGCCATCCAGCGGGTCCAGTCCTCGAAATCGCCCAGATGCAGCAGCGGCGCGCGCAACAGGTCTCTTGGCTCGGCAATGCCGCCGATCTTGTTGAGCAGCACCGGGCTGCACAGCGGCGTGAATTCCACCTCGCACAGCAGTTCCACAGCGCGGTTCGGCCAGTTGCCGTCACCGAAGGCTATAAAAATATCGACGGTGGAATCAGTCACGTCGTCGAGCTTGCGCGGCGTGACGATGCGCAGCGCGACATCGGGATATTTCTCCTGAAACTCGGCGATATGGGTGCACAGCCACAGCGACGCGAAGCCCGCCGTCGAACTCACGCACAATGATCCGCCGACACCCGCCGGGCTCTGCCGGCCGCCGGCATCGTCGATGACGATCAGCGCCTTGCGCACGTCATTGGCATATTTGCGGCCGCGCGGCGTGAGCGCAACGCCCTTGCCGTCACGTTGCAGGAGTTCGAAGCCGAGATCGCGCTCCAAGAGGCGCAGCTGATGGCTGACCGCGCTGCGGGTGAGATGCAGCTCTTCCGCCGCACGCCAGACGCTGCCGTGCCTGGCAAAACTCTCGAGCGACCGCAGGGCCTGTGTGGAAGGAATGCGCATGAATGGAATTCCGGTTGATGAGGTGAATAGAATTTGCACGTTTTGAAAAAACATATCACTTTTTGTCCCGCCTTCCAGATGATTATCTCGCCGCAACGGGGAGATGGATCGTGATCACGGCAGCAGGAAGCACAGCGCTGGATTTTGTCGACGCGCATCAGGCCGACCTGTCGGCATGGACGCGCACCATTTTCGATTTCGGCGAAACAGCCTGGCGCGAATATCAGTCGGCGGAATGGTATGTGGCGCTGCTGCGCCGCGAGGGTTTTGACGTCGAGGTCGGCTCGGGCGGCATGCCCACGGCATTCTGCGCGCACTGGACCAACAGGGCTGGAATGACAGGCAAATCCCCTGTCATCGGCATGTATGCGGAATATGACGCCGTCCCCGGCAACTGCCAGGATGCGGCAACGGTCAAACGGCCAAGACCCGGCTTGAACGAGCATGCGGGCGGCCACACGGACCCGCATTCGGGGCTCGGCATTTCCAGTCTCGGCGGGCTGCTGGCAACAAAGGCCGCCATGCAGAAGCACGGCATTGCGGGCACGCTGCGCTTCACCGGCGAACCCGCCGAAAAAGTGCGGGGCTCGAAACCCATCCATGCCGCCAAGGGCTACTATGACGGGCTGGACGGAATGATCTCGTTCCATCCGTTCTACATGCTGCCGCTGTGCAATACGGTGCGCTGGGAGACCCACTGCGGCGCTGCCTATTCGATGATCTACCGCTTTGTCTGCGACCAGCCGGAGGGTTGGGGGCTCAGCGACGGTGCGCCGATCCCGCAATCCCACTCGGCGGTGCGCGCCCCCGGCGCCAACGATGCGCTGATGATGATGTACATGGCCTCGAAGGCGCTGCGCGATTCCATGCTGCCGCATCAGGGCGGCTGGTCGATCAGCGAGGCGATCCTGACGGCGGGGCAGGCGACGGCCGACAATCTTCCCGCCGGGCTTGCGGAAATCCAGTACATGATGCGCGTGCCTGACATCGCCATGGCCGAGCGCGTCACCGCCGTGCTCGACCGCAACGCCGAGCACGCTGCCGCCATGACCGGCTGCCGGGTGGAGCGGCACTGGGTGTGCAAGTCGCGGCCCGGTCTTGCCAACCATGCCATGGCTGAAGTGACCTGGGATGCCCTGCAGACCGCCGGTGCGCCGCGCTGGAACGAGGCGGCAAAGGCGGTTGCGCGGGAGATTCAGGTGAATGCCGGGATCGATGCGATGCAGGACCCGTTTCTCGATGAATGCGAGGCATTGATCGCGCCTGTGGAAGCTGAGGCGATCCTGCGCCGCGACCTGCCACCATCGCAGATCAATTCTACCTCCGACGATTATACCGACATGACATGGCACGCGCCGACCGTACGGTTCTACGTGGCGCGGCCCGCTTTGAAGGCACCGAAAGGGTTTGCCTATCCGGGCTGGGTGATGAATGCGCTCGGCGGTATCCCTGCAACGATCGATCCGATGGTGCTGACAGCCGCCAGGACGGTGGCGCTGACGGCCCTGCGCCTGCTTGAGGATGGCGAGGCGAGGGACAAGGCAAAGGACGAATTCATCCGGCGCACCGGCGGCGGAATTGGCGGGTCAAACTGGATCGCACCGCTATGCGACTACGAGCCGCCGATTCATTTCCGCTGGCCGGAATATGTGACCACTGCACGCGGGCGGGACTGGTGGATACCCACGCGCCCCTGACAAGGAGACGGACCAATGACACGCCATGAACAGGGCTTTGACAATGATGCTTTCACGCTGAAGCGCCGCAATCCGAACGGCGGTACACAACCGCTGAAAGGCTGGGGCTTTCGCAACGAAACCGACCCGCTGACCGATGTGCTTTTGGGCTCCCCTGCCTTTCTGCGCCACATGGCGACAAGCTCGCTGTCACGCAAGCATCTGCGCGAGGCGCCGTGCAACATTCAGACCGCACAGGCCCAGCACAAGGAACTGGTCGCCGCCTATGAGCATTTCGGTGTGAAGATCCACTGGCATGAGCCCGAACCGGAACTGCCGATGCAGGTCTATTCCCGCGATTCCAGCGTCATGACGCCCTATGGCGCCATCATCACCGCCATGGCCAACTGGTGGCGGCGCGGCGAAAACTATGCCGCGATCCGCACCTATGAAAAGCTTGGCATTCCGATCTATGACATGGTGACCGCCGGCACCTTCGAGGGCGGTGATTTCAACGTGATCGAGGAGGGCTGCGTCCTCATCGGCTGCGGCGGTGCCCGCACGCAGGAAGAGGGCGCGCGGCAGGTGGAGGAATGGTTCCGGCGGGAAGGCTGGGAGACACGTCTTGCCTTCATCGACGAGTATTACGTGCATATCGACCTGATGGTGGTGCCGATTGCGCCGAAACTGACCGCCGTGTGCCTCGCCTGCACCGAGCCGGGCATTGTCGACTGGCTGAAAGCCAAGGGCCACGAGATCATCGATGTGCCGTTTCAGGATACGATGAATCTCGGCTGCAATTTCATGGCGCTGGGCAGGGACCGGATCATCGCGCCGTCGTCGAGCAAGACGCTGATCGACAAGCTGCGCGCGCGCGGATTCGAGGTGGCTGCGGTGGATATGAGCGAGATTTCCAAAACCGGCGGCGGCATTCACTGCATGGCACAGGCGCTGGTGCGCTCGGCGGGGTGAGAGTGGTTTTACCCCCCTCTGGGCTGCCGCCCATCTCCCCCACAAGGGGGGAGATCAGCTTTCACAATGGTTTCAGCCAACCTTCAACGTTGAAAATGATACGGAATCATTGATGTCAATGTGATCTCCCCCCTTGTGGGGGAGATGTCCGGCAGGACAGAGGGGGGTGATAGCGATAGTCGGCCACCACATAAACTTTCCGTCGTTTTTCCTTCTAGCAACCAAGCGAAAAGCCCCATACCATTTCCGTGACAAACGGCATTCATAAGGAGGCGACGATGCTCATCAAGCGGGATTTCTACATCAATGGCGCGTGGGTGCCGCCTCTCAAGGCCAATGATCTCGAGGTGATCAATCCGGCGACGGAGAAGCCGATTGCCATCATCTCCATGGGCACGGCAGCCGATATCGACCGCGCCGTGGCTGCGGCGAAAACGGCCTTCCAGACCTACAGCCGGACGTCGGTGGAGGAGCGGCTGGCGCTCCTGGAAAAGCTGCTTGAAATCTACAAGCGCCGATATGACGAGATGGCGCAAACCATCACGCTGGAGCTCGGCGCGCCGATCACCATGAGCACCCAGCAGCAGGCGGATGTCGGTGTCGGCCATCTCCAGGGCTTTATCGACGCGCTGAAAGCCCTGCACATGCGCGAGGAACTGCCGAACGGCGATCTGCTGGTGCGCGAGCCCATCGGCGTGTGCGGGCTGATCACGCCGTGGAACTGGCCGATCAACCAGATCGCGCTGAAGGTCGTCCCGGTGCTGGCCACCGGCAGCACCTGCGTGCTGAAGCCAAGCGAGTTCACGCCGCTCAATGCGTTGCTTTACGCGGAGATGGTGCATGAGGCAGGCTTTCCAGCGGGCGTGTTCAACCTCGTCAACGGCGATGGTGCGACGGTGGGCGCGGCTTTGTCCAAGCATAAGGACGTCGACATGATGTCGTTCACCGGTTCCACCCGCGCCGGTATCGCCGTCAGCAAGGATGCGGCCGAAACGGTCAAGCGCGTCACGCTGGAACTGGGCGGCAAGTCGCCGAACATCGTGTTCGAGGATGCCGATCTGGAAGATCGCGTCGCGGGCAGTGTGCTCGAATGTTTCAACAACAGCGGCCAGTCCTGCGATGCGCCGACGCGCATGCTGGTGCAGCGCTCGGTCTATGACAAGGCGGTGAAAATCGCCGAAGCCACCGGCAGGCAGGCACAGGTCGGTGATCCGCAGGAGGAGGGCGATCATATCGGCCCGCTCGTCAGCCATATCCAGTATGGCCGGGTGCAGAACCTGATCGAAGCGGGTATTTCCGAGGGCGCACGGGTGCTGGTCGGCGGTGCGGGCAAGCCAGCGGGCTATGAAACCGGTTATTTCGTCCGCCCCACCATTTTTGCCGATGTGCGCAACGATATGCGCATTGCGCGGGAAGAAGTGTTCGGGCCCGTGCTCGCGCTCATTCCGTTCGATACGGAGGAAGAAGCCATCGCCATCGCCAATGACACGCCCTACGGCCTTGCCGCCTATGTGCAGACGGGCGATGCCAAGCGTGCGGAGCGCGTGGCATCAAGGCTGAAAGCCGGCATGGTGCATATCAATGGCGGCCCGCATCGCTATGGCAGCCCGTTCGGCGGCTACAAGCAGTCCGGCAATGGCCGCGAGGGCGGAAAATTCGGGCTGGAAGACTTTCTCGAGGTCAAGACCATCCATCGGCCGTAACGGGCAGAAATGGTTGATGGCGAAACGCCATCAACCAATCAATGTTTCATCGATTTCAATCAGATAGGACTGTCCGCTCGCGTTGGCTTTCAACAGGGCGGCGGGCAGTTCCTCCAATGTTTTCAGCTTCTGCGAAGCCACGCCATAGGCCTCGGCGATTTTCAGGTAATCGGGTGCCGAGGGACGCACGCCCACCGGATTGATGTGGACATCGCGCATGGCGCGCTCGATTTCCTGATAGCCCTGATTGTTCCAGACGACGAAAATAACAGGCACTTTCTCGTCGACCGCAGCGCCGAGTTCCCCCAGCACGAACTGAAACCCGCCATCGCCCACGATGCAGATCGTCGAGGTCTCGGGCTGGCCGAGGGCCGCACCGATGGCGGCGGGCGGGCCGAAGCCGAGCGCGCCGAAGCCCGTCGCCGCATTGAACCAGCCGCCGACGCGGTCATGATCGTAATAGAGATTGCCGGAATAGATGGCCTGCGTGGAATCCCCGACGATGAGTGAGCCCGGCAGCGTGTCGCGCAGGATATTCAGAAAGCGCACATGGCTTTGCGTGCGCGGACCGATCTCAGCCCATGCGGCATCGCGTGTTGCCAGGGCGCGGTCTTCGCCGGACTTCGTGTTGCGCCGCGCGGGCAAGGTAGCAGCGAGCGCTTCGACGGTTTCCCTGGCCGAAGCCTCGATGGGCATGAAGGCGGGACGCCGGTCGAGTTGTCCGGCATCGATGTCGATGCGCACAAGGCGTTTCAACTCGGGAAAACCGCCATCGCCATACATGTCATAATCGGTCGGTCCCATTTCCGTGCCGATGGCGAGGACAAGATCGCTTTCCGCAAGAAGAGTGCGCACGGCGGTGAGGCTGGCGCTGGCCGGGATCAGCAGCGGGTGATTGTGCAGGATGCCGCGTGCATTGGTGGTTGCCACCACGGGCGCATCCAGTTTTTCCGCCAAACCCTTGAGTTCCGCCGCAGCGCCCTTGGCGCCGCCGCCGATGAGAATGACCGGACGTTCCGCCGCAAGGCACTGGCGGGTGAGTTCCGCCATGGTTTCGGCCGATGCTTGCGGGATCGGCGCATCGGACAACTGGCGGCTCGCACCATCCAGCGGCTGCGCCATCACGTCGAGCGGTATCTCGATATGCACGGGGCCGGGACGCCGCGAGGCGAACAGCGCAAAGGCGCGGGCGAGCACGATGGGCAATTCGTCCGCTTTTTCAATGCGATGCGAGAACATCGCAACCGTCTGCAACATGGCGCGCTGATTGGGCAGTTCATGCAGGAAACCCATGCCCTTGCCGAGCGAGTCCCGCTGGTTAACACCCGATATCACCAGCATGGGAATGGAATCGGCGCGCGCCTGACCCATCGCGGTGATCGTGTTGGTGATGCCGGGACCGGTGATGACAAACGCAACGCCGGGCTTGCCGGTTGCCCGGGCATAGCCGTCGGCCATGAAGCCCGCGCCCTGTTCGTGGCGCGGCGTGATGTGGCGTATCGTCGATGCGGCAAGGCCGCGATAGAGTTCGATGGTGTGGACGCCGGGAATGCCGAAGACGGTATCGACATCGTAGGATTCAAGCAGATGGACGAGGGCTTCACCGACCGTGGTCATGCGGATTTCCGTTGCTGGAGGCGGGTTGCGAGGCGGACGATCCCGGCGCAGGCGGCATCGATCTTGTCATCGGCGACGCTGAGGCTGAGACGCAGGTAACCGGCGAGATTGTCGCCGAAGGATTCGCCGGGCATGACGGCCACGTGTTCCTCTTCGAGAAGACGCATGGCGAAATCATTGCCGCTCAATCCGGTGGCGCGGATGTCGGCGAGAATGAACATGCCCGCCTGCGGCACGTCGGCGCCGATGCCGGCAATGCCGTCGAGCCGCTTGGAGATCAGCTGGGCGCGGCGGAAATAGCTCTCGCGCATCGTCGCAGCAGCGGCCGATGGCTGGCCGAGGGCATAGGCGGTCATGTCGGCGATGAAGGGCTGGACGCCGAACAGCATGGATTCGGACAGCGGCAGCAGTTTCTGCGTGAACTCCGCCGGGCCGACGCACCAGCCGCTGCGGAAACCCGGTGCGGCATGGGATTTGGAAATGGAGGCAACGGCAATCGTCCGGTCGGCGAGTTCGGGCCGGTCGAGCGGCGAGGCAAAACTGCCGTCAAAGATCAGCAGTTCGTAGACCTCGTCGGAGACGATCCACAGATTGTGTTTGCGGCAGACTTCACCGATCTCGGCCACTTCCTTGGCGCTCAGCACGGCCCCGGTCGGGTTGTGCGGGGTGTTGAGGAGGAGGACACGGGATTTCGGCGTGATCGCCTTTTCCAGATCGGCGGCCTGCATGCGGAAACCGTTTTCCGGCCGCAGCGGAACGGACACGCGCGTTGCGCCGGTGGCGCGGACGACGCCGTCATAAGTGGCATAGAGCGGGTCGCCCGTGATGATCTCGTCGCCTTCCTCGGCAAGGCCGAGCATGACGAGCGACAGCGCGGTCTGCGTACCGGGAAAGCACAGGATGTGTTCCGGACCGATGGCCCGGCCGGTGCGTGCGGTGTACTTTGCCGAAAGCGCCGCGAGAACGCCGGGTTCGCCCCGCCCGTTGGAATAGCCGGTGCGGCCGGAGCGCATGGCGTGTTCGGCCACATCCAGCATGTCGGTGGGGGTGGGAATATCCGGTTCGCCGATGGTGAGCTCAATGATCTCATGACCGGCGCGCTTCATTTCGCGCGCACGGATATGCACGGCCCATTTATCCGATCCCAGTCCGGCCAGACGGCCGGTCACAGACGCATAGCGCATCATTGGGCGCCTCCTTCAGCTTGTAATGAAATTCCCAGTACGGCTTCAATAGCGGCAACCCCGGTTTCCGCCAATTCCCCATCGTCGAAAATATCGCCGGCAAGACAGCCTTCCAGCCATAATCCGTCGATGATGGCGTTGATGGCGATGGCGTGGCGGCGGGTATGGTTCGGTTCCGCCGGTTTGCCGGCGGCGCGCAGCGCCTCGCGGATCAGGATTTCCAGCTCGTCGCGAAAGCCGAGATAGCCGTCGCGATGGGCGGAGGCCATGGCCGGGTCGGCATGCACGAGCGCAATGAAACCCGCCCACAGCGAGAGGTTGTGCGGGTCCATGATCGGTTCGCCGAGATTGGCGGTAACGAACGCCTGCAGGCGCGAACGCGGATCGTCAGCGGCATTCTGCAAGGCATCGCTGGCCTGCACGGTCATGCGGTTCATCACGGCGCGGTAGGCGGCGCCGATCAGGTCGTCCTTGGTCGGGAAGTAATAGCGGATCAGCCCGGCGGTTACATCGGCCCGCTGGGCGATTTCGCGCACGGTCGCACCGGCAAGACCGCGCTCGGCCACACATTCAAGCGTCGCGGCGATCAGATCCTCGCGGCGCTTGTCCTCGCCCTCACGGCGAAAGGTTTTGCGTGTAGCCGATTGTGCGTTCATTGCCGGAAAACCGGACGGGTGAGGCAGGTCGGGCCGCCCTCGCAGGCAATGCACAGCGCATCCGCCTCGAAGGTCGTGACGGTGCAGCCGGCGGCTTCCATGGCGGCCTTGGTCTTTTCGAAGCCCGCCACGGCGATGACTTCATAGGGCGCCGTCGGCAGCACGTTGAGGTTGAGGCCGTTGCTGGCGGCAAATTCGTCCTCCGGCGCGGCGATCAGGCGGATGCCACGCTCCTTCAGCAGCTGGTAGAAGGCGGCGGGCAGCAGCGGCAGGTGCACCAGCGCCAGGTCTTCGGCCAGCGGCGAAATGATCGACATCAGGTGCAGGCAGGCCTCTTCGCCCTGCCACAGCGGCAGGTCGAACCCGAGGACGGTGACGCCAAGCGGCTCGAGGATGGCGGCCATCTGCTCGATACCGGCCTGATTGGTGCGCACGCCGCGGCCGATGGCCAGCGTCTTGCTGTCGACCCAGACGCAGTCGCCGCCTTCGACGGTGCCCGGCGCGACGATGCGGCCGAGCACCGGCACATCCATCTGGCTGTAGGTTTCGTGGTGCAGGTCCGTCTCGTCGAGGCGCAGGGATTTGCCCATGCGCAGCAGGATCGCACCCTTGTCGGTGACGAGGGAGGGATCGTGCGTGAACACGGAATCCGACAATCCGTCATTGCCGTCCCTGATCCAGGTGATGTCGGCGCCCGACTGGGCGACGAGACCGGCAAAGACGCGGTGCTGTTCGGAGGCGCGGCGCGGATCGAACTGCGGACCGTAATGCCAGACGTCGCGTTCGGCGCCCGCCATGACGTGGTCAGGCATGCGCATGATGACGCGTTTCAGGGGAAGGGCCATGGACTGGGAACCGAATGCGCTCATGCGACTGCTCTCTCGTAAAAATTGCATATGCGAGTATTTATACGCTTGCATAATTAGAGCGCAAGTGGTGTGATGCCCTAAATTAGGCAGTTTCGCCTCATGCTGACAAAACAGGCAGAAATGAACGGTGTCATGACAGCAGGTGCAAGACAACCCATGGGAACCCGGCAATGACGGAGGCGTTGCGCGCATCCGTTGCCACGGACCCGCTCCAACCCGGTGCGGCCGAACGGGCCGAAGCCATCCACGTCTGGAACCTGCACAAGAAGTTCGGCGCCCTTGAGGTTCTCAAGGGCGTTTCGCTGACAGCCAGGGACGGCGACGTGGTCGCCATGATCGGCGGCAGCGGCTCGGGCAAATCCACCTTCCTGCGCTGCATCAATTTCCTCGAAAACCCGACGAGCGGCGTCATCCGCATCAATGGCGAGGACGTGCAGATGGTCAGCGACGGCGAGGGCGGCCAGTACCCCGCCAACCGGCGCCAGATCGAGCGTATCCGCAGCCGGCTTGGCATGGTGTTCCAGAATTTCAATCTCTGGCAGCACATGACCCTGATCCAGAATGTCATCGAAGTGCCGGTTCACGTGCTGGGGATGAAGCGTGACGAGGCCATGGCCATCGGCGAGCAATTGCTGGAGCGGGTCGGGCTGTCGGCCAAGCGCGACGTCTATCCCGCCTTTCTCTCCGGCGGCCAGCAGCAGCGCGGCGCCATTGCCCGCGCGCTCGCCATCCAGCCGCGCGTCATGCTGTTCGACGAACCGACCTCCGCGCTCGATCCGGAACTGGTCGGAGAAGTCCTGAAAGTGATCGGTGACCTCGCCAAGGAGGGGCGGACGATGCTCCTGGTCACGCATGAGATGAAATTCGCCCGCGAAGTGGCGAGCCATGTCATGTATCTGCACAACGGTATCGTCGAAGAAGAGGGGCCGCCGGAAGAATTGTTCGGATCACCAAAATCCGAACGTTTGAAGCAGTTTATCCGTACTGTTTCATAAGTCGCATGAAAAAATACAGGGAATAATCCTGGGGAACAATAAAGAGAAATGGAGATAGGAATGAAAGCTTTCTTGAAATCAGCGGTTGCCGCCGCTGTGCTGGTTGCCGGAATGGGAGTTGCCAGCGCTGAACAGATCAAGGTCGGCATTGCCGCCGAACCCTATCCGCCCTTCGCCTCGCCGGATGCCTCGGGCAAGTGGGAAGGCTGGGAAGTCGATGTCGCCCTTGCCATCTGTGCGCAGGCCAAGCTTGATTGCGTCATCACGCCCGTGTCGTGGGACGGCATCATTCCGGCGCTGACCACCAAGAAGATCGACATGATCGCCGCTTCCATGTCGATCACGCCGGAACGCGAGAAGACCATCGATTTCTCCGACAAATATTACAACACGCCAACGGTCATTCTCGGCTCGAAGGACGTCAAGATGGACGCTTCGCCGGAAGGCCTGAAGGGCAAGGTGCTCGGCGTGCAGGTGTCGACCATCCACCAGGCCTATGCGAAGAAGCATTTCGCCGCGACCGCCGCCGAGATCAAGGAATACCAGACACAGGACGAAGCCAATCAGGATCTGGCTGCCGGACGCATCGACGCCACACAGGCCGATTCGCTGGCGCTCGAGACCTTTGCCCAGACCGATGCGGGCAAGGCCTGCTGCGAAATCAAGGGCAAGGTTGCGCCCGATCTGGAAGTGCTTGGACCGGGTGTCGGTGTCGGTCTGCGCAAGGGCGAGACGGAGCTGAAGACCAAGATCAATGCGGCCATCAAGGACATTCGCACCAACGGCAAGTATGACGAGATTTCGAAGAAATATTTCAACTTCGATATTTACGGGGGGTAAGCCGCTCACTTGATGGTGGTTCGCGGTACTGGTGCGTGGTTCGACAAGCTCACCATGAGGGAGAGGGGTGCTGTAAGGCTAACCGGAAAGATTGCAATCCGAACGGTCTTGCAGAACTTGGCTCCCTGAAGTCTTCACTCTTCCTCATGGTGAGCTTGTCGAACCACGCACCAGCACCATGGGCCTTGTGAGAACGGTAACGCATTGTTTTGAATCGAGGATCGCTTGGCCGACGCATCGATTGCTCCCGCCGCAATAGCCGGCATGTTCGACCTTCTGTCGCCCAATCCGCCGGGTTGGGGCGGCAACCTCCTGCGCGGTCTGGCGAATTCGCTGCAGATCGCCGTCGGCGCCTTTGGCATGGGATTGCTCATCGGCACGGTCGGTGCCTATGGCAAGCTTTATGGCGGCCCGCTGGTGCGCGACATCGCCGCCATCTACACCACCATCGTCCGTGCCGTGCCGGAACTGGTGCTGATCCTTTTGCTCTACTATGCCGGTACCGACATGATCAACCGGGTGCTGGAAAGCCTCGGCTATCAGCGCGTCGACATCAGCGGACTGGTGGCGGGGATCGTGGTTCTCGGCTTCGTGCAGGGCGCCTATGCAACCGAGGTGCTGCGCGGTGCCATCAAGGCCATTCCGCAGGGGGAAATCGAGGCGGCGCGGGCCTATGGCATGTCGCCGACGCTGATGATGCGCCGCATCACCCTGCCGGCCATGCTGCCGCATGCGCTGCCGGGCCTTGCCAATCTCTGGCTGATCTCGACCAAGGATACGGCGCTGCTGGCAGTCGTCGGTTTCAGCGAGTTGACGCTCGTCACCCGGCAGGCGGCGGGCACGACAAAGGCGTATTTCCTGTTCTTCATCGCCGCCGGCATCCTCTACCTCGCCATCACGCTGTTTTCCAATGTCATCCTTGCCAAGGTCGAGCAATGGGCGCGGCGCGGCATGCCTTCCGTCAAGGAGGCGCGGTAATGACCGAGACGCCGCTGGAAACCCCGATCGAGACATTCCCGATCCACAAGGACAGCGACACGAGCGGTCAGGCGCGCGCACTGCCGCCGCACCGCATCGTTCTCATCCTCATCGGCCTCGCGCTTGTGGCCTCGGCTATCGTCTTCATGCGCTGGGACTGGCTGCCCAATTACGGCGATCTGATCCTGCAGGGCCTGTGGCGGACGATCTGGATACTGGTCGTCACCGTGATCATCGGCTTTCTGCTGGCGGTTCCGCTTGGGCTGGCACAGGCAGCCGGGCCCGCCGTGGTGGCGGTGCCGGCACGCGTGTTCTGCACGGTGATCCGCGGCACGCCGCTGCTCCTGCAGCTCTGGCTGCTCTATTACGGCCTGGGCTCGCTGTTTCCGCAATATCCGTGGATACGCAGTTCTGAACTCTGGCCTTATCTGCGGCAGGCATGGCCCTATGCCGTTCTCGCCCTGTCCCTGTCCTATGCGGGCTATGAGGGCGAAGTCATGCGCGGCGCCTTCGCCGGTGTGCCCAAGGGACAGCTCGAATCCGCACGCGCCTTCGGCATGCGCCGCTTTACGATTTTCCGCCGCATCTGGCTGCCGCAGGCCATTCACCGAGCCTTGCCGACACTGGCGGGCGAGGCGGTCCTGCAGCTGAAATCCACGCCGCTGGTGGCGACGATTACGGTCGTCGATCTCTACTCCGTGGCCTCGCGCGTCAGGCAGGATACCTACATCACCTATGAGCCGCTTCTGCTGCTGGCGGCCGGGTATCTGGTCATCACCGGCATCATCGTTTTCCTGTTCCGGCGGCTGGAAAAGCTCATACCATCGAGGCTCGGATGAGACTTTTTCATCGTGACGCAAATGACCGCACATATGTCGCAAGTGTTTGGTCCGCTTAGCCGGACAGATGCGCATAGTAGGATAAAAAGGAACACCTCGCAAAAGACGAGAAAATGGGATTGATGTTTTCACCGGGTGTTCTGCCCGGTGTGCGTTATCTGTTTTCAGCTCCGCTGTGAGGACGAAAGATGATAATGCGGACAGTCGAAACATTTCAGCACCAAGTGAAAGAAACCGCCGATCTGGGCATTGTCTTGCCCGATGGCTGCCGCCTGTCGGCCCGGGTCTGGATGCCCGAGGACGCCATGGAAAATCCGGTTCCCGCGATTCTCGAATTTCTGCCCTATCGCAAGCGCGACGGCACGACGGCGCGCGATAATCTCACCCATCCCTATATCGCCGGGCATGGCTATGCCTGCCTGCGCGTCGACATGCGCGGCAACGGCGATTCGGAAGGTCTGATGGAGGATGAATATTCGGTTCAGGAGCTGAACGATGCCTGCGCGGTGATCGAATGGATCGCGGCGCAGCCCTGGTCAACAGGCAAGGTCGGCATGATGGGCATTTCCTGGGGCGGGTTCAATTCGTTGCAGGTGGCCGCGCTGCAGCCGGAAGCGCTGAAGGCCATCATCACGCTCTGCTCCACTGACGACCGCTATGCCGATGACATCCATTACAAGGGTGGGCTGCTGCTCAACGAGAATCTGGGATGGGGCGCCACCATGCTCGCCTATTCCTCCCGCTCGCCCGATCCGGCTCTGGTCGGCGACAAGTGGCGCAGCATGTGGCTGGACCGGCTCGATCATGAACCGTTCCTGCCGGCCGTCTGGCTGGCGCACCAGACGCGCGACGCCTATTGGAAGCGCGGCTCGGTCTGCGAGGATTTTTCCGCCATCAAGGCCGCCACGCTGGCCGTCGGCGGCTGGGGCGATGCCTATAAGAACGCGGTGCCGCGCCTGATGGAAGGCATAAAGGCGCCCGTCAAAGGGATTGTCGGGCCGTGGGTGCACAAATACCCGCATTTTGCCGTGCCGGAACCGCGCATCGGCTTCCTGCAGGAGGCACTGCGCTGGTGGGACCGCTGGCTGAAGGACATCGATACGGACGTCGAGAACGATCCGGCCTATCGCGGCTATCTCATGGATTCGGTCCGTCCGAAAAGCTGGTACACGGAGCGTCCGGGGTACTGGATTGCCGAGCCGCAATGGCCGTCCAAAACGATCCGCAGTGAAATCCTTCAGCTCGGTGCCGACAAGTCCCTGAGCGCCAGACGGGGCGGGGCGTTTTCCCATCTCGTCGCCTCGCCGCAGGATTGCGGCATGATGGGCGGCGAATATTGCGCCATCTGGCTCGGGCCGGAGCTTCCCGGCGACCAGCGCCGCGATGATGCGCTGTCGGTCTGCTATGACGGCGATATCCTGGAAAAAGCAGTCGATATTGTCGGCGCGCCGGAAATCAGCCTGACCGTGTCCAGCGACAAGCCCGTTGCCATGGTTGCCGTGCGCCTGTGCGACGTGCATCCCGATGGTGCTTCAACGCGCATCACCTATGGCGTGTTCAACCTGTGTCACCGCGACAGCCATGAAAAACCCCAAGCGCTCACGCCGGGCGAACCGGTAAAAATCCGCTTCAAGCTCGACGATATCGCTTATCGCGTACCCGCCGGGCACCGCCTGCGCGTCGCCGTTTCCTCCAGCTATTGGCCGATGGTCTGGCCATCGCCGGAAGCGGTCAGCCTGACGCTGCATGCGGGCGCGCTCGCCCTGCCGTCGCGCGATCTCGCCACCGGCGATGAATGGACCTTTCCCGAGCCCGAGGCCGCATCGCCCTGGCAGCTCGACATCCTGCGCAAGGGCACGAACAGCCGCCGGATCGAACATGATCAGGTCAACGGCAGGATCATCCTGTCGATCGAGGATGATTTTGGCGAAGCCCGGGACAAGGAACATGGGCTCGTCCACGGCAGCGTGGCGCGCGAACGCTGGGAAATCCATGCGGACGATCCGCTGTCCGCCTATGGCGAGACGCATTGGACGGAACTGTCCGGCCGCGACGAATGGCGCGTCCGCACGGAAACGTTCACCACGATGCGGTCGGACAAGGCCAATTTTCATCTGACCGGCCGGATCGAAGCCTACGAAAATGACGAACTGGTTTTCGAGCGGAATTTCGCCGAGACGATCGCGCGTCAATACATCTGATTGCTGGAGGAGAACGTTAGACAATCACGTTAACGGTTGAAATTTACGGGTATCAAGTCGCATAATTCACAAAAACCGAATTTGGACGCCATGCGTTCCAAGCAACAAAAGGGGAATGGGTATGTCAAGAGAACTCGATTATCTGAGCCGCAAGGTCGCCCGCGGACATCTGTCGCGGCGTGACTTTCTCGGCCGTGCAGCAGCCCTCGGTGTCACCACCGTTTTTGCCAATTCACTTCTGTCCAGTGCGGCCCTCGCCGAAGGCCCGGTCAAGGGCGGCACGCTGAAAGCCGGCATGCAGGGCGGTGCCTCGACCGACAGCATGGATCCCGCGACATGGCAGAGCCAGGTGCCGTACAAGTTCGGCCGCCAGTGGGGCGAGCAGCTTGTCGAAATCCAGCCGGACGGCACGCTCAATCCAAAACTGGCAACCGAATGGGGATCAACCCCCGACGCCAAGGTCTGGACCTTCAAGATCCGCAAGGGCGTGCAGTTCCACAACGGCAAGGACATGACGGCCGATGACGTCGTGGCCACGATGGAGCGCCACTCCGACGCCAATTCGAAGTCCGGCGCCCTTGGCGTCATGAAGGGCATCGAAAGCGTGAAGAAAGACGGCGATACCGTTGTTTTCACATTGAAAGAAGCCAATGCCGACCTGCCGTTCCTGATGGATGACTACCATCTGATGATCCAGCCGAACGGCGGCAAGGACAAGCCCACTGCCGGTATCGGCACCGGACCGTACAAGGTGGTCAAGGACGAGCCGGGCGTACGGCACATCGGCGAAAAATTCGCCAATTACTGGGATGGAGACAAGCGCGGCCATGCGGCGCAGATCGAAATCATCGTCATCAACGATGCCACCGCCCGCACGGCTGCCCTGCAGTCCGGCCAGGTGCACATGATCAACCGCGTCGAGCCGAAGATCGTCGATCTGGTCAAGCGCGTGCCGGGTGTGACCATCCAGAACGCGGCGGGCAAGGGACACTACGTCTTCATCGCCCATTGCAACACGGCGCCGTTCAACAACAATGACCTGCGTCTGGCGCTGAAATACGCCATGAACCGCGAAGACATGGTGCAGAAGATCCTGCGCGGTTATGGCACCATCGGCAATGATTTCCCGATCAACAAGGCCTATCCGCTGTTCTCGGACGATATCGAGCAGCGCGCCTACGATCCCGACAAGGCGGCTTTCCACTTCAAGAAATCCGGCCATGACGGCGCCATACTGCTGCGCACCTCCGATGTTGCCTTCCCCGGCGCCATCGATGCGGCGCAGCTCTACCAGCAGAGCGCGGCCAAGGCCGGCATCAAGATCGAGGTCAAGCGTGAACCGGGCGACGGCTACTGGTCGGAAGTCTGGAACAAGCAGCCGTTCTCGACATCCTATTGGGGCGGCCGTCCGACACAGGACCAGATGTATTCGACCGCCTATCTGTCCACCGCCGACTGGAACGACACGCGCTTCTTCAATGAAAAGTTCGACAAGACATTGATTGCAGCGCGCGCCGAACTTGATCCCGTCAAGCGCAAGCAGATGTACCGTGACATGTCGGTCACGGTGCGCGACGAGGGCGGTGTCATCGTGCCGATGTTCAACGACTTCATCGACGCCACCAGCGCCAAGGTTGGCGGCTGGGTGAAGGACGGCAATCAGGAAATGAGCGGCGGCTATGCCTTGTCCCGCTGCTGGCTGAACGCCTAAGGCCGGGGCGAATGAGCGGTCCTGTCCTCAAACTGGTGGCCCAGCGCATTGCGATGGGCCTTCTCCTTCTCCTTGCCGTCTCGGTGCTGATTTTTGCAGGCACCCAGATATTGCCGGGAGACGTGGCGCAATCCATTCTCGGCCAGTCGGCCACACCGGAGGCATTGGAAAACCTGCGGCGTGACATGGGGCTGAACGATCCGGCCTATATCCGCTACCTGCATTGGCTCGGCGGCATATTGACCGGTGATCTCGGCACGGCGCTTTCCAGTGGGCAGGACATCGCATCGTCGCTCAAAGGGAGGTTGTGGAACACGTTGTTCCTCGCCTTCTGGGCGGCGGTGGTTTCCATTCCGCTCGCCATCGGACTGGGTTTGCTGGCCGTGCGCTACCGCAACGGCTGGGTGGACAAGATCATCTCCGGCCTCGGCCTCGCATCGACGTCGTTGCCGGAGTTCTTTACCGGTTATCTTCTGATCTACTTCGTCGCCGTGCGCCTGCAATGGTTTCCGAGCGTCTCGACCGTCTATGACGGCATGCCGCTCGGCGAAAGGCTGAGCGCCATCGCCCTGCCGGTGACGGTGCTGACGCTCGTCGTTCTCGCGCATATGATGCGCATGACCCGGGCGGCCATTCTCAACGTCATGCAGTCGGCCTATATCGAAACGGCTGAGCTGAAGGGGCTGACGCCGTTCCAGATCATCGCCCGTCATGCGTTCCCCAATGCCATTGCTCCGATCATCAATGTGGTGATGCTCAACCTGGCCTTCCTTGTCGTCGGTGTCGTCGTGGTCGAGGTGATCTTCGTCTATCCCGGCATGGGGCAGTATCTGGTCGATCACGTGGCCAAGCGCGACGTGCCGGTCGTGCAGGCCTGCGGACTGGTTTTCGCGGCTGTTTACATCACCCTCAACATCATTGCTGATATCGTGGCGATTGTTTCCAATCCCCGCCTCAGACATCCCAAGTGAGGCCGCGCCATGCTGAATGTTAAGAACATCCCCATCAGCGCCTGGATCGGCCTGATCATCACGGCGGTCTTCCTGTTCGCGGCCATCTTTGCGCCGTGGGTTGCGCCTTATTCCGTCGGCGAAACCGTTGGCGATGTGTGGGAGCCCATGTCGGCGAAATACTGGCTCGGCACGGACAATCTCGGCCGCGACCTGCTTTCCCGCATGATCTACGGCGCGCGCATCACCATCTTCATCGCCGCCATGGCGACGGCGCTGTCCTTCATTCTCGGCTCGGTGCTGGGTTTTGCCGCCGCCGTCATCGGCGGCTGGTTCGACCAGCTGATGTCGCGTTTCGTCGATCTGATCATGGCGATCCCGACGCTGATCTTCGCGCTTGTGGTGCTGTCGGTCCTGCCCGGCAATGTCACCACGCTGATCCTCGTCATGGGCCTGCTCGATGCCACGCGCGTCTACCGGCTGGCGCGGGCCGTGGCGGTCGATATCAATGTCATGGATTTCGTCGAGGCGGCAAAGCTGCGCGGCGAGGGGCGTATCTGGATCATTTTCCGCGAGATACTGCCCAACGCCCTGACCCCGCTGGTTGCCGAACTTGGCCTGCGTTTCATCTTTGCCGTGCTGTTCCTGTCGGCGCTGTCCTTCCTCGGCCTCGGCGTCCAGCCGCCGGATGCGGACTGGGGCGGCATGGTCAAGGAAAACAAGGAAGGCATCGTCTTCGGCATTCCGGCCGCGCTGATCCCGGCGGCCGCCATCGCGATCCTCGCCATCTCGGTCAATCTCGTCGCCGACTGGATTCTCAACCGGACCACCAGCCTGAAGGGAGGACGCGGCAATGGCTAAAGCGCCTGCGAAGGACAAGACCGGCCTGCTTCTCGACATCCGCAATCTGCGGATCGAGGCCACCAGCTATCCGCCCGGCGAAGCGCCGCGCAATGTGGTGATCGTCGACAATGTCTCGGTAAAGGTTGAACGCGGCAAGGTGCTCGGCCTGATCGGCGAATCCGGTGCCGGCAAATCCACCATCGGCCTGTCCGGCATGGGATTTGGCCGCGGCGGCGTGCGCATCACCGGCGGCGAGGTGTTGCTCAACGGCCGCGACATTCTCAAAGGCGGTGCGACCATCCTGCGGCAAATCCGCGGGCGTGAGGTCTGCTATGTCGCGCAGTCTGCCGCCGCTGCCTTCAATCCGGCGCGCAAGCTGATGGACCAGGTGGTTGAAGCGGCGCTGCAGCACAGGATCGCCACGCGCGCCGAGGCGGAAAAACGCGCCGTCGGCCTGTTCAAGAAGCTCGGTCTGCCCAACCCTGAAACCTTCGGGCAGCGCTTTCCGCATCAGGTCTCGGGCGGGCAATTGCAGCGGGCCATGACCGCCATGGCACTGTGTTCCGAGCCGGATCTGATCGTGTTCGACGAGCCGACAACGGCGCTCGACGTGACCACGCAGATCGATGTGCTTGCCTCGATCAAGGATGCCATCCGCGACACCAACGTAGCCGCGCTCTACATCACGCACGATCTGGCTGTGGTGGCGCAGGTGGCCGACGACATCATGGTGCTGCGCCACGGCAAGATGGTGGAATATGGCGATACGCGCCAGATCATCAAGGAACCGCGCGAGGACTATACACGCCAGCTGGTGTCGGTGCATCACATCCCGCATCAGGAAAAGACGAGCGCTGACACACCCATCCTGTCGGTGCAGAA
Organism: Phyllobacterium sp. SL163; assembly: GCF_049896885.1. Taxonomy (NCBI): domain Bacteria; kingdom Pseudomonadati; phylum Pseudomonadota; class Alphaproteobacteria; order Hyphomicrobiales; family Phyllobacteriaceae; genus Phyllobacterium; species Phyllobacterium sp. SL163. The sequence goes on from NZ_JAFCVE010000003.1 coordinate 105,561, forward strand.
CATCACCGCGGCCTATGGCGGCGGGCTGGTCAAGGTATTGAAGAACGTCTCCGTGGATCTGCATCTCGGCCAGACACTGGCGGTTGTCGGCGAATCCGGCTCGGGCAAATCCACGCTGGCGCGTGCCATCACCGGTCTGCTGCCGCCGATGGAAGGCACGATCACCTTTGACGGGCGCACGCTTTCGCCGCGCCTTGCCAACCGCACGCGCAACGATCTGCGTGAGTTGCAGATGATCTACCAGATGGCCGACGTGGCGATGAACCCGCGCCAGACCATCGGCACGATCATCGGCCGTCCGCTCGAATTCTATTTCGGCATGCGCGGCAAGGAGCGCGACGCACGCATTGCCGAACTGCTCGACAAGATCGAGATGGGCAAGGGCTTTGCCGACCGCTACCCCGCCGAACTGTCCGGCGGACAGAAGCAGCGCGTCTGCATCGCCCGGGCGCTCGCCGCCAAGCCGAAGCTGATCATCTGCGACGAGGTGACCAGCGCACTCGATCCGCTTGTCGCCGACGGTATCCTGAAACTGCTGCTCGACCTGCAGGCGGACGAACATGTCGCCTATCTCTTCATCACCCACGATCTTGCGACGGTGAAATCCATCGCCGACGCCATCGCCGTGATGTATCGCGGCGAGGTGGTGCGCTACGGTCCGAAAACGCAGGTGCTGAAGCCGCCCTTCGATGCCTATACCGACCTGCTGCTGTCATCGGTTCCGGAAATGGAGCTGGGCTGGCTGGAAGGTGCGGTCAAGAACCGGCGTATGGCGAGTGCGGGAAACTGATGTAGTCTTATCTCCCCCACAAAGGGGGAGATAAGCAGAACGCATGTATTACTTCTGATAACTTCTAAAGCTGACCCGGCCAGCGCCCCTGACCCAGCAGATGCACGGCGGTGCAGATGCGGCGGAAACTGGAGCGCGCGCGCGTAACACTGTGGCGGGCACGCAGATAGCCGTGCACGAGGCCGGGCTCATTGTTCCAGATCGCCTTGCCGCCCGCCGCTGTGACGCGCTGACAATACTGCCTGCCATCGTCGGAAAGCGGATCGCATTCGGCCGAGATCACGACAGTATCGGGCAGGCCGGAAAAATCCGTATCGGCCAGCGGGGCAAAGCGCGGGTCGGTCGACCAGTCGCGGCCGCCGCTTCGGATTTTCGCATAATAGGCGGTGTCGCGCGTCGTCAGCATCGGTGCTTCCGCTTGGGTGAGGTAAGACCCCTGGTCCTGCGCGCCGCCCAGTCCCGGATAGACCATGACCTGGCCGATCGGCGCGCGATCGCTATGGCGCACATGGTGCGACACGGCTGCCACCAGATTGCCGCCGGCGCTGTCGCCGCACAGGACAATCGGCAGGCTGGATGTTGCCGCCACGTGTTCGAATGCCGCAAGGCAATCCTCGAACGAGGCGGGGTGCGCATGTTCCGGCGCAAGGCGATAGTCGACCGCGATGAGGTGAAATCCGGTGCTCTCGCAAATCTCGGCGCAGACATCGTCATGACTGTCGAGACCGCCGACGACAAAACCGCCGCCGTGGAAATAGAGGCATACCGCTTGCGGGTTTGTGCCTGCTTTGTCGTAGAGACGCACCGGAATCCTGCGGCCATCAGCCTCGATGAAACGATCCATTGCCGAGACGCCCGCGGGGTAGCCGGCAAAAAAGGCCTTGCACATGGTGTTGTAGACGTCGCGCTGCTGCGCGACGGTATAGTCGACGGCATCGGGCGGATAAAAGCTGTTCGTCCGCTCGATGAAGGCCCAGGTTTCCGCGTCGATCAGGACTGAATAATCCGTGCTCATCTGCCCTTCCATACGGGATCGCGTTTTTCGGCAAAGGCTTTGAAGCCTTCCTGACCGTCTTCCGAAGCATAAAGCATGTCAACCGTACGGAATTTGCGCTTGGTGATCCAGTTCATGGCATCCTGGAAGCTCATGTCTTCCGCTTCGCGCGCCACTTCCTTGATGGCGGCGAACACCAGCGGCGGGCCGCTTTCCAGAAGCCGGGCGATCTCCCACACCCGTTCCATCAGCTTGTCCTTGGGCAGGACCTCATTGACGAGACCCCAGCGGTGCGCCTCGGCGACATCCATCCAGCGGCCGGTCAGAAGCAGGTCCATGGCGACGTGGTAGGGAATGCGCTTGGGTAGTTTCACCGTGGCGGCATCGGCCAGCGTGCCCGCGCGAATCTCAGGCAGGGCAAAGCTCGAATGGTCGGAGGCATAGATGAGGTCGCAGGAGAGGGCGAGTTCGAACCCGCCGCCCACCGCCATGCCATTGACCGCCGCGATGACAGGCTTGTTGAAGTCGCGCAGTTCCTGCAGGCCACCAAAGCCGCCGACGCCGTAATCGCCGTCCACGGCATCGCCGCCTGCGGCGGCCTTGAGGTCCCAGCCGGCGCAGAAGAACTTGTCACCTTCGGTCTGCACAATCGCGACCCGAAGCTCCGGATCGTCACGGAACTTTTGAAACGTTTCACCGAGCAGGCGGCTGGTCTTCAGGTCAATGGCATTGGCCTTCGGACGGTCCAGCGTGACTTCAAGAATACCGCCCTCGCGGCGCGTCCTGACAACATCATTCATGCAGCTCTCCCCTGGTGATCAACAATGCATCGGCGATCCATGCGCCTTGGCCGCTGCGGCATACAAGCAGCGGATTGATATCGAGTTCAACGATCCGGCCGGCATTCTTGACCGCAAATCCGGCAATGCCAAGGATGGCATCCAGCGCCGCATCCAGATCAGCCTTCGGCTTGCCGCGATAACCGTCGAGCAGCGGAAACATGCGCAGGGAGCGAAGGACGGCTTCGATCTGCGCACGGCTGGAGGGCAACAGCAGCGTGACACTGTCCTGCAGCAGTTCCACCAGCACGCCGCCGGTTCCGAGGGTCATCAGCGGCCCGAACTGCGGATCATCGACAATGCCGACGATCAGTTCCGCAACGGCGTCGGTCACCATGCGCTCGACATAGAGGCCGCTGCCGATGGCAATCAGGTCGGTTGCCGCCGCGCGCACGGCGTCCGCATCGCGCAGATTGAGCCGCACGGCATTGTGTTCGGATTTGTGCGCAACGCCGAGCGCCTTGAGCGCAACCGGGAACGTCAGGTCCTCCGCAGCCGCAATCGCGGCGTCGACCGTCTGGCAGCGCCAGCCCAAGGGCACGGGCAGGCCATGCTTCGCCAGAAGAGCCTTTGCGGCGGCTTCGTCGGGCGCCTGTTCGTCCGTGTCACGGATTTCCGGGGAGACGACCGGCTGGGCAAGGGGTGTCTTCCATGCCTTACCGATGAAGGCGGCGGCCTCGGCCGCGTCGAATGCCTCGGTGATGCCGCAGAGCGGCGCAATGCCCTGCGCCATCAGCCCGGCCATGTACGCCTCCGGGATATTTTCCGGCAGCGAGGCGACGATGGCGCCCTTGGCCCTGTTGGTTTTGAGGGCCGATTCAAGGCCGCGCACCGTCGACCACCAGTCGACATCGGAACAGCGGTCCTTGCGCGGAAAATCGAGCACGAGACAGCTCAGGGCAAAACCGCCGGATACCATGGCCGTGAACGTCTCGGTCAGCGCCGGTTCGTTGTTCCAGATGAACGTGTGGTAATCCAGCGGGTTGGCGACGGCGACCAGCGGCCCCAGCGTGGATTTGACCTTGGCGCGATGCTCCGGTGTAAGCGGTGGAAAGTGGATCGATCGTCCCTCGGCACTGTCGGCCATGACGGAGGCTTCGCCGCCGGAACAGCTCATGGAACACAGCGTATCGCCATCGAGCGGCCCATGCACATGCAGCAGTTTCAAGGTTTCGAGGAACGAGGCGATGGAATTGACGCGGGCAATGCCGAGCCGTTTCAAAAATGCATCCGATGCCGCATCCGATCCGGCCAGCGAGGCAGTGTGCGACACCGTGGCGGCACGCGCCTGCGCGGAGCGTCCGACCTTCATGGCGACAATTGGCTTGTTCAGTTCCCGCGCCCGTTTGGCCAATGCCTCAAACTTTGCTGCCGACTGAAACGCCTCGATGTGCAGGCCCAGCGCCGTGACCCGTTCATCCTCGAGCAGGGCAATGGCCATGTCGGGCAGGCCGGTCTGCGCCTGGTTGCCTGCCGTCATGACATGGGCAATCGGCAAGCCGCGCGTCTGCATCGTCATGTTGATGGCGATGTTGGAAGATTGGGTGATGATGGCGACACCGCGCTCATCGGCGGCGAGCCTGCGCCCGCCATGCTGATCCGGCCAGAGCAGGGCGCCATCGCAGTAATTGATCAGGCCATAGCAGTTCGGACCGATGATGGGCATGTCGCCCGCCGCCGCGATCAGTTCATCCTGCAGGCGTGCGCCATCCGCGTCGTCGGCGCCAGCTTCAAGAAACCCCGAGGCGTAGCAGACGGCAACGCCCGCGCCGCGTTCGCGCAACTGCCTGACGATATCGAGGGTCAGAAAGCGGTTGACGCCGACAAAGGCGGCATCGGGACTGCCGGGCAGATCGGCAACGGAGCGATAGGCCTTGAGGCCAAGCACTTCGTCATGTTTCGGGTGGACCGGCCATATCTCGCCGGAGAACCCCATTTTCTGGGATTGCTTGATGACTTCGGCAGCCTGAAGACCGCCGAAGACAGCGATGGTTTTGGGACGGAGCAGACGATCGAGTGCGCGCATGTGTCAGACACCCCCCTCTGTCCTGCCGGACATCTCCCCCACAAGGGGGGAGATCAGCCTGCATTGCCGTTTCTGCGAAATTTGAAACGTTTCCTGTTGTGCGAAAGCATTCATGCCAATGTGATCTCCCCCCTTGTGGGGGAGATGTCCGGCAGGACAGAGGGGGGTGAAACCTGACCGCATAATCACTTACGCTCCGTGCGGGCGAAGCAGGGCGCGCGAGATGATATGCCGCTGGATTTCCGATGTGCCTTCCCAGATGCGTTCCACCCGCGCATCGCGCCAGATGCGCTCAAGCGGCAGGTCGTCCATCAGGCCCATGCCGCCATGTATCTGGATCGCCTCGTCGGCGACAAAGGCGAGCATTTCCGTGGCCTTCAGCTTGGCCATGGCCATGTCCTGATCGGTGACGGTACCCTGATCGAACTTCCAGCCCGCCTCGAAGGTCAGAAGATCGGCGGCCTTCAGCTCCGTTGCCATGTCGGCGAGTTTGAACGAGACGCCCTGGAACTTGCCGATCTGCTGGCCGAACTGTTCGCGCTGCGCCGCATATTCGATGGCATGGCCAAGCGCCCGTTCGGCGCGACCGAGACAGGTGGCCGCGACCTGCAGCCGTGTGGCACCGAGCCAGGTATTGGCAACCTCGAAACCCTTGTGCACCTCGCCAAGAATGGCATCGGCAGGCAGCCGGCAATCGTCGAATTCGACGATGGCATTGGTGTAACCCCGGTGCGAGACGTTGCGATACCCCTCGCGGATCGTCATGCCAGGATGGCCCTTGTCGACGAAGAAGGCGGTGATTTTCTTCTTCTTGCCGCGCGGCGTGTCTTCCTCACCGGACGCCACGAAGAGGATGACGAAATCCGCTTCCAGCGCGTGGCTGATGAAATGCTTGGTGCCGTTGACGACCCAGTCGCCGCCCTTTTCGACGGCCGTCGCCTTCATGCCGCGCAGATCGGAACCGGCGCCCGGTTCCGTCATGGCGAGGCAATCGGATTTTTCGCCGCGAATGCAGGGATAGAGGTATTTTTCCTTCTGCGCGTCGGTACCGGCGAGCAGGATGTTGGACGGACGGCCGACACAGGACCAGTGCAGCGCATAATTGGCGCGGCCAAGCTCCTTTTCGTACAGCAGCCATGTCACGGTATCGAGACCGGCGCCGCCGACGGATTCCGGCATGTTCGCCGCATAAAGACCGGCTGCTATCGCCTTCTGCTTGAGTTCGTCCGCCAGTTCCTTGCGCAGGACACCCGTGCGCTCCACTTCCGCTTCATGCGGGTAAAGCTCGTTTTCGACAAAGGCCCGCGTCGTCTCGACAATCAGCCTTTGCTCCTCCGAAAGACCGAAATCCATGATTTAAACCTTCTTCTTGGGTTTGGTGGATTTGGCCTTTTCAGCCGCCTTGGAGACCACAGGCTTCTGTGCCAGTTTCGACAACTGCTTGGTGTAATCCTTGTAGAGCGCACCGGCACCCCAGCCCTTGCCCTTGTTCTGGCGCGAAAGGGCATCCATGATCGCGACGAGATTGTCGTCGCGGATGCGTTCCAGCTCGCGGATGGACAGGCCATGCGCCTGTTCATCGGACTGTGCGGCGATCTTGTCGACGAGTTCATCGGTGAGCTCCGGCACGTCCATCAGCTTGGTCCACGGCCAGGACAGGCAGGGGCCGAACTGGGCCATGAAGTGGCGCATGCCGGCTTCGCCGCCCGCCACGCGATAGACCTGGAACATGCCCATCTGCGCCCAGCGGATGCCGAAGGAATAGCGCATGATATCGTCGAGTTCCTCGACGGTGGTGATGTCGTCCTTGATCAGCCACAGCGCTTCGCGCCAGACGGCTTCCAGCAGGCGGTCGCCGACAAAGGCTTCGATTTCCTTGCGGATGACCACGGGCTTCATGCCGATGGAGGCATAGAGTTCCCGCGCGGTTTCGATGGCTTCCGGCGAGGTCAGCTTGCCGCCGACGATTTCAACCAGCGGCAGGAGATAGACCGGATTGTAGGGATGGCCGACGACAAGGCGTTCGGGATGCTGCATCGATGTCTGCATGTCCGACGGCAGGATGCCTGACGTGGACGAGCCGATGATGGCATCGACCGCCGCGTGCTTGTCGATCTCCGCCAGCACCTTGTGCTTGAGGTCGAGGCGTTCCGGCACGCTTTCCTGAATGAAATTGGCACCGGCAACAGCCTCGGCAATCGTCTTGGCGAAGGTGAGCTTGCCCTCTTGCGGCAGGCCGCCGGGCACCATGGTCTTGTAGGCGCGGCGTGAATTCTTCATCACCTCGCTGACCTTGCGTTCCGCCTCCGGGTCCGGATCGAAGATCGAGACGTCGATGCCGTTGAGAATGAGACGGGCAACCCAGCCCGCACCGATGACGCCGCCGCCGACGGCTGCCGCTTTGCGAATGACGCTCATGATCTCACCAGCCCTTTGTCAGTTTCATGCGGGCCCGAACCTCGTCCGGTCCCAGAATGCGGGCGCCGATGCCCTCGGCGACCTTCACGGCCCGTTCGACCAGCTGGCCGTTGGTGGCAAGGACGCCCTTGTCGAGCCAGATATTGTCTTCAAGGCCGACGCGGATATTGCCACCGGCGAGCATGGCCATGGCGGCATAGGGCAGCTGGTTGCGGCCGATGGAGAAGGCCGAAAACGTCCAGTTGGCGGGCAGGTTGTTGGTCAGCGCCAAAAGCGTATTGATATCGTCGGGCGCACCCCACGGAATGCCCATGCACAGCTGCACCATGACCGGGTCTTCCAGAAGCTTCTGGTCATAGAGCCATTTGGCGAGGAGCAGGTGGCCGGTATCGAAAATCTCGACTTCCGGGCGCACGCCCAGCGCCTTGATCTGTGCCGCCATGTCTTTCAGCATGGCAGGCGTGTTGGTCATGACGTAATCGCCTTCGCCGAAATTCATCGTGCCGCAATCGAGCGTGCAGATTTCCGGGCGCAGCTTGGCCACGTGCACGAGCCGTTCGGTGGCGCCGACCATATCGGTTCCAACAGGTGAGGGCGGCATCGGCTGTTCGGTGCTGCCGAGCGTCAGGTCGCCGCCCATGCCGGCGGTAAGGTTCAGCACCATGTCGACGCCCGATTCCTTGATCAGCTCGACCACTTCCGCATAAAGCGCGACATCGCGCGATCCTTTGCCGGTTTTCGGATCGCGCACATGGATATGCGCCACGGCGGCACCGGCATTGGCGGCGGAAATGCATTCGTCGGCGATCTGCCGCGGGGTGACCGGAACCTTGTCGGACCGGCCTGTCGTGTCGCCAGCGCCAGTGACGGCACAGGTGATGAATACGTCGCGATTGGGGGTGAGTCCCATTGCTTTGCTCCCATTTTTTCGTTGGGCAAATCATGCAGCTGTTGCAAATGCATGCTTTGCAATATACGAACTTGATTTGATGAATAGCGAAACGTCGCCACTCTTTTTGCCCAACACCAAAACGCTTGATGTGACGGTCCTCGTCTTCAGCGGCGCATCGCTGATGTGCGTGGCATCGACCATCGATCCGATGCGTGCCGCCAACCGCGTTTCGGGCAGCACCCTGTTCAAATGGCGGATCGTTTCGCTGGATGGCAACCCGGCGATCACCACCTGCGGCCTGCCGATTGCCGTCTCCGGCGCGTTCGATCCGGCTGACAAGGCCGACATGCTGCTGATGATCGGCGGCTTCGGCACATCGGATATTTCGCGCACCACCTTCACCGCCGGCCTGCGCCGCGCCATGCATCACTACCAGATGATCGGCGGCATCGAGGCGGGGTCATGGCTGCTTGGCCGGGCGGGGCTGCTGCGGGGACGGCGTGCCACAACGCACTGGGAGGACATGGAGGAATTCACCGCCGAATTTCCCGAGGCGGATATCCGGCCGGACCGCTATGTCATCGACGGGCCCGTCTTCACCACGGGCGGCGCATCGCCGACCTTCGATCTGATGCTGCATCTCATCCGCTCGCGCTGCGGCATGTCCGTGGCGCTCGATGTGGCGAGCGTCTTTATCTACGACGAAGCGCATGCGTCCAATGTTGCCCAGCCGCTTGTCTCGCTGGGGCGGCTCGACGGCGTGCATCCGAAACTCGCCACGGCGATTCGGCTCATGGAGGGGCATCTCGATGCGCCGCTCACCGTCGGTGCGATTGCCAAACGCTGCGGTCTTAGCGCCCGCAGCCTGGAAAAAATTTTTGCGAAGGCCGTGGGCGAGGGACCCGGCCGCTACTATCTGCGGCTGCGCCTGAAGATCGCACGGCGGCTGATCACCGACACCAAAACCCCGCTGGCCGATATCGCCGCGCGTACGGGTTTTTCATCCGCTGCCGCATTCGCCCGTACGTTCCGGACGTTTGAAGGCAAGCCGCCGAGCAGCCTGCGCGCGGCAGCCAATCGATAGGCCGCCGCCATTATCAGTCGTTTTTGACACAGTGGACGGGCGGCTGCCATGGTTCAAATGCCGCCGAGTTTTACCAATGAGGGGAATATCAGCATGCCAGAAGGTGATTTGTACCGCTCCGCTCCGATAGCCATGGAAAAGGAATGGATCGATTATAACGGCCATCTGAACATGGCCTATTACAACGTGGTGTTCGACCGCGGCGGCGACGAATTCCTTGCCGAACTGGGATTTGGCCCGAAATATGCGGCGGAACGCAAGCTGACGATCTACACGGCGGAGGTTCATATCTGCTACGTGCAAGAGATCCATCTCGACCATCTGGTGACGGTCACCAGCCAGCTCATCGATTTCGACGGCAAGCGTCTGCACACCTACAACGAGATCATTCACGTCGATGGCTGGGTTGCCGCGACCTCGGAAGTTCTGTCACTGCACGTGGATATGAACGGTCCGAAGGTTGTGCCGTTCCCGGAGGACGTGCTGCCAAAGCTCGCGTTTTACCGGGATGCCCATGCGAAGCTCGGGATTCCGGCGCGGGTTGGAAAATCGATCGGGATTAAGAGGAAGTGATTTGTACCCCCCTCTGTCCTGCCGGACATCTCCCCCACAAGGGGGGAGATCACATCGACATCACTCATCCCGCTTAGCTTTCACCCTTGAAGGTTGGCTGAAACAATTGTGAAAGCTGATCTCCCCCCTTGTGGGGGAGATGGGCGTCAGCCCAGAGGGGGGTGAAACAACAGCAATCGTTGGTTTCATCCGCCGAACTGCTCCACCAGCCACTTCTCGAACTGGCGGATGCGCGCTTCATTGACCCGCTCCTTGCGGCAGATCATGTACCATGCACTGGGTTGCGGGACTTTCAGCGCGAACGGTGCCACCAGACGCCCCGCCTTCAGATCGTCGGCGACGAGAAAGCCCGGCGCGATGGCCAGTCCCTGACCATCGAGCGCTGATTGCAGGGCGGCGAGGTAGGTGTCGAACTTCAGCGTCACCGCCTGGCCGCTATCGGCAATCCCTGCGGCATCGAGCCACGTGCCCCAGTCCTCCGGCGCGGTATAGAGCGCCAGACGCGGCACCTTGTTGAGTGCCTTTGCCTCGGTGTCGCCCGCGATCCGCGCCGCAACCGCCGCGCTGCACACCGGAAACATCTCGGCTTTGACAAGCAGCCGGTAATGCAGGTTCATCCGCTCCGGCCGGGTCGTGTGGATGATGCCGATATCGGAACTGTCGATGTTGAGTTCCCAGTCGAGCTGGCTGGTGCCGATGCGGATGGCAAGGTTCGGGTTGACCTTGCGGAAGTCGGTCAGGCGCGGAATGAGCCAGCGGATGGCGAAGGTCGCATAGGTTTCAATCGCCAGATCATCCGTCGTGCCCAGCCGGTTGATCAGCGCCGTGCCGCGGGCGATCTTTTCGAAGGCATCGCGCATATAGGGATAATACAGCGTCCCGGCATCGGTCAGCGCCACGCCGCGCGGCAGGCGTTCGAACAGTTTTACCCCGAGAATCGCCTCAAGCTCGGAAATGCGGTGGCTGATGGCCGATTGGGTCACGCCGAGCTCATCGCCCGCCAGGCGAAAGCTCAAGAGACGGGCCGAAGCTTCAAACGTGCGCAACGAGCCGAGCGGGGGTATTCGGGGCTTCGACATCATCGGGCGGCATCCTGTAAAGCAGACTGTTGAGAATAATTCATGTCTTGATGAGCAACCATCGCTTGAACGGCGCCCAATGCGGAATCATTCTAATCTGCGACGCATCCGGGAAACAAGGGAGCGCGTCGGGGGACCACTCTTTTTGAGCGAGGCTAACATGGGCGCGGAACAGGCATTGGCTGGCGTTGCACCGGCAGGCGACAAGATCGACCGCATGATTGCGGACCACCGGCCCGGCCATGGGCTGACGCGCGCTTTCTACATGGACCCGGATGTCTACGCCCGGGACATGGAACGGGTGTTCCGCCGCCATTGGCACTGCATCGGCCATGCCAGCATCATTCCCAATGCGGGCGATTTCGAGCTGTTCAAGATCGACTCGGAGGCGGTGATCGTTTCGCGCACCGATGATGGCGCGATCCACGCATTTCTCAATGTCTGCCGCCATCGCGGCGCCGAGGTCTGCACCCAGCAGAAGGGCAATGCCCGCTTCTTCGTCTGCCCCTATCACGCCTGGACCTACATGAATGACGGCAGCCTGCGCGCGGCACGGCTGATGCCGCGCGATTTCGACCGCAGTGCGCATGGCTTGAAAAAGCTGCATGTGCGGGTGGCCGAAGGGCTGATCTTCATCTGCTTTGCCGACGAACCGCTGAATTTCGACATTATCGAGCAGTCGCTGCGCACCACCTGCGGGCAGTATGGCTGGGCCGATGCCAAGGTGGCGCACCGCGAGACCTATCCGGTGGATGCCAACTGGAAACTGGCCGTGGAAAATTACGTCGAGTGCTACCACTGCGGCCCGGCCCATCCGGAATATTCGCAGACCCATGCGCTTGAACAGCCGCTGGAAAAAATCACCGAGCTGAATGCGCGGATGGAGCAGCGCACCTGTGCGCTTGGTATTGATATCGCCACAGGCGACCATTGGCAGAGCTCCGCGCAAGGCAATGAAACCATTCACACGTTCCGCTATGCGCTCTATGACGGCGTGTCGAGCGGCAGCCAGGACGGCTCGCCCGTCGGCCCGCTGATGGGCCGTTTCACCGAATTCGACGGCGGCGTGACCTCCATCCACCTTGGCGGCACGAGTTTCCTCGTGTGCTACCCCGATCATGGCATGATTTATCGTTTCATTCCGAAGACAGCCGATACCTGCGAGATGGAGCTGATCTGGCTGGTGCACGGCGATGCCGAGGAGGGCCGGGATTACGACCTGGAAAAGCTGACATGGCTGTGGAAAGTGACCACGGCCGAGGACAAGACGATCATCGAACACACGGCGCGCGGCGTGCGCTCGCACTATTTCGTGCCGGGGCCCATCGCACCGATGGAACACAACGAGTTGCGGTACATCCAGTGGTACCTCGATGAAATCGCCCGGGCATGACCGGGCAGCAAAACCACAGCATGAGACCACGGGAGACTATGCATGTCTGAATTTCCAACGTCGGCGCGGGTCGTCATCATCGGCGGCGGGGCGGTCGGCGTCTCGTCGCTGTATCATCTGGCCAAGGCGGGATGGACCGACTGCGTGCTTCTGGAGAAGAACGAGCTGACATCGGGCTCCACCTGGCATGCGGCGGGCAATGTGCCGACCTTCTCCGCCTCGTGGTCGGTGATGAACATGCAGCGCTATTCCGCCGAGCTGTACCGGCGCTTGGCGCAGGAAGTGGACTATCCCATGAACTACCATGTCACCGGCTCGCTGCGGCTCGCCCATGGCAAGGAACGCATGCGCGAGTTCCAGCGCGTCAAAAGCATGGGCCGCTATCAGGGCATGGATATCGATGTGCTCGGCGTCGATGAAATCAATGGCCGCTATCCCTTCATTGCGACGCATGATCTGGCGGGCGCGCTGTACGATCCGAACGATGGCGATATCGATCCGGCCCAGCTGACGCAGGCGCTGGCCAAGGGCGCGCGCGACATGGGCGCAAAGATCATCCGTTTCTGCCCGGTGACGGGTGCCCGGCGCGACGGTGACGAATGGGTGATCGCGACCCCGCAGGGCGAGATCCGCTGTGAATATGTGATCAATGCCGCCGGTTACCGGGCGCAGGAAATCGGCAGGCTGTTCGGCCGCGAGGTGCCGATGATGGTCATGAGCCATCAATATCTGCTGTTCGATGAAATCCCCGAAATTGCCGCATGGAGCCGCGAGCAGGGCCACAAGCTGCCGCTGCTGCGCGATGTGGATTCGTCCTACTATCTCCGGCAGGAAAAGAACGGCATGAATCTCGGCCCCTATGAGCGCAATTGCCGGGCGCATTGGGCCACCCCAGACGATCCGATGCCTGATGATTTCTCCTTCCAGCTGTTTCCCGACGATCTGGAGCGGCTCGAATGGTATCTGAACGATGCGATCGCCCGCGTGCCGATCCTTGGTACGGCCGGTCTGTCGAAAATCATCAATGGCCCCATTCCCTATGCACCGGATGGCAACCCGCTGATCGGGCCGATGCCCGGCGTGCCCAATGCGTTCGAAGCCTGTGTTTTCACCTTCGGCATCGCGCAGGCCGGTGGGGCAGGCAAGGTACTGGCGGAATGGGTGACGGAGGGCGCGACCGAATGGGACATGTGGTCCTGCGATCCGCGCCGCTTCACCGCCTTTGCCGATCATGACTACAGCGTCGCCAAGGGCGTGGAAGTCTATGGCCACGAATACGCCATCCATTTTCCGCGCCACACCTGGTCTGCGGGACGCAACAAGAAGCTGTCGCCGCTGCATGCGCGCGTGACCGGGTTGGGTGCGCAGTTCGGCGCCTATAATGGCTGGGAGCGGGCAAACTGGTATGCGCAGCCGGGCGACGACACCTCGGAAGCGGCGACCCAGACATTTACGCGGGAAGGGCCCTGGCAGCAGCGCATCCGCGAGGAGTGCCATGCGGTGCGCGATGCGGTCGGCATTCTCGATCTGCCCGGCTTCTCCCGCTTCAAGGTGAGCGGTGCCGGGGCACGCGACTGGCTGTCGGGCCTGATCACCGGTCTGGTGCCGAAACCCGGCCGCATCGGCCTTGGCTATTTCGCCGATGCCAAAGGCCGCGTCGTTACCGAAATGTCCATCATGGCCATCGATGAGGACGTGTTTTTCCTCATTACCGCCGGCGTTGCGGAGTGGCACGATCTGGAATGGCTGCAAAAACATCTGCCCAGGGGCAGCGCAATCAGCATCAGCAACGTCACCGAGCAGTTTTCCTGCCAGATCGTCACGGGCCCGAAGGCGCGCGATCTCTTTGCCGGTATCTGCGATGCGGACCTTGGAAAATCGTGGCTGTCGCACCAGACGACGCAGATTGCCGGTCGCTATTGCCAGCTTGTGCGCGTGTCGTTTGCCGGGGAACTGGGCTGGGAAATCCACAGCAAGGTCGCCGATACCCAGGCGATTTTCGATGCGGTCTGGCAGGCGGGGCAGCCATACGGGCTAAAACCGTTCGGCATGTATGCGCTGGACTCGCTGCGGCTGGAAAAGGGTTATCGCGCCTGGAAGGGCGATCTGTCCACCGACTACACGCCTTTGCAAAGCGGGCTCGACCGTTTCATCAAATGGGAAAAGCCGGAATTTCTCGGCAAAGCCGCGCTGGAAAGCGAAAAGCAGCACGGCGTGCAGAAGCGCTTCGTCACGCTGACTGTCGACGCCGGCGATTGCGATGCGCCCTACATGTCGACGCTCTGGCACCAGGGCAGCATCGTTGGCGAAACCACCTCGGGCGGCTGGGGGCACCGGATCGATAAATCCATCGCGCTCGGCATGCTCAAGACCGAACTCACCGAACCCGGAACGGAAATCGAGGTCGAGATTTTCGGCGAACGCTTCAAGGCTACCGTGCATCCGGATCAGCCGCTCTGGGATCCCGCTAACGAAAGAATCCGCGCATGAGTTCTCTTCCGGCCAAGGCCAGAGCCGTCATCATCGGGGGCGGCGTTTCCGGCTGTTCCGTCGCCTATCACCTTGCCAAGCTGGGTTGGACCGACATCGTTCTCTTGGAACGCAAACAGCTGACCTCGGGCACCACGTGGCATGCGGCGGGTCTGATCGGCCAGCTGCGCGCCTCGCAGAACATGACGCGGCTCGCCAAATATTCCGCCGATCTCTACGTCAAGCTGGAGGCGGAAACCGAGGTGGCCACGGGCATGCGCCAAGTGGGGTCCATCACCGTGGCGCTGACTGAGGAACGCAAACACGAGATCTATCGCCAGGCTTCTCTGGCGCGTGCTTTCGATGTTGATGTGCGGGAGATTTCTCCGCGCGAAGTCAAAGAGATGTACCCGCATCTTAACATATCGGATGTGGTCGGAGCCGTGCATCTGCCGCTGGACGGGCAGTGCGATCCCGCCAATATCGCCATGGCACTGGCCAAGGGCGCGCGGCAACGCGGCGCGAAAATCTTCGAGAACGTGAAGGTCACCGACATTCACAAGAAGAACGGCCGGGTATCCGGCGTTTCCTGGGCCAAGGGTGAGGAACAGGGCACGATCGAGACCGACGTGGTGATCAACTGCGCGGGCATGTGGGCGCGTGATCTGGCATCGACGTCGGGCGTGACGGTGCCTCTGCACGCCTGCGAGCATTTTTATCTCGTCACCGAGGCCATCGAGGGGCTCGGCCGCCTGCCGGTGCTGCGCGTCCCGGACGAGTGCGCCTATTACAAGGAAGACGCCGGCAAGATGATGCTTGGTGCCTTCGAGCCCGTGGCCAAGCCATGGGGCATGAACGGCATTTCCGAAGATTTTTGCTTCGATCAGTTGCCGGAGGATTTCGAGCATTTCGAACCGATCCTCGAAATGGGCGTCAACCGCATGCCGATGCTCGGTACGGCGGGCATTCACACCTTTTTCAACGGACCTGAAAGCTTTACCCCGGATGATCGCTATTATCTCGGCGAGGCACCGGAATTGGGCGGTTACTGGGTGGCGGCGGGCTACAATTCCATCGGCATCGTATCGTCCGGCGGCGCCGGCATGGCGCTGGCCCAGTGGATCCACGATGGCGAAGCGCCGTTCGACCTGTGGGAAGTGGATATCCGCCGGGCCCAGCCATTCCAGAAGAACCGGCGCTATCTGAAGGAACGCGTCTCCGAGACGCTTGGCCTGCTCTATGCCGACCATTTTCCCTATCGGCAGATGGCGACCTCCCGCAATATCCGCCGGTCGCCCATCCATGAACATCTGAAGGCACGCGGTGCCGTTTTCGGCGAAGTGGCCGGATGGGAACGGGCAAACTGGTTCGCCAATGATGGGCAAGAGCGCGAATACCGCTATTCCTGGAAGCGGCAGAACTGGTTCGACAATCAGCGCGCGGAACATCTGGCGGTGCGCAACGGCGTCGGCCTGTTCGACATGACCTCGTTCGGCAAGATCCGCGTCGAGGGCCGCGATGCCCTCGCTTTCCTGCAAAGACTTTGCGCCAACCAGCTCGATGTCGAGCCCGGACGCATCGTCTACACCCAGATGCTCAACAATCGCGGCGGTATCGAAAGCGACCTGACGATCACGCGCCTGTCGGAGACGGCATTCTTTGCCGTTGTTCCCGGCGCCACCCTGCAGCGCGATCTCGCCTGGATGCGCAAGCATCTCAAGGATGAGTTCGTCGTCATCACGGATGTGACGGCGGCGGAATCCGTGCTGTGCCTGATGGGGCCGAAATCCCGCGACGTGATCGAAAGGATCAGCCCCAACGATTTTTCCAATACGGGCCATCCCTTCGGCACCGCGCGGGAAATCGAGATCGGCATGGGTCTGGCCCGCGCCCATCGCGTCACCTATGTCGGCGAACTCGGCTGGGAGCTTTATGTCTCGTCGGATCAGACAGCGCATGTGTTCGAGGCGCTGGAGGAGGCCGGTCAGGAGCTGGGTCTAAAACTATGCGGCCTGCATACGCTGGATTCCTGTCGGATCGAAAAGGCTTTCCGGCATTTCGGCCATGATATCACCGACGAAGACCATGTGCTGGAGGCAGGGCTCGGCTTTGCCGTCAAAACCCCGAAGGGCGATTTCATCGGGCGTGATGCGGTGTTGCAGAAGAAGGAAAACGGGCTGGACCGCAGGCTGGTGCAGTTCCGTCTTGCCGATCCCGAGCCGCTGCTGTTCCACAATGAAGCCATCGTGCGCGATGGCGAAATCGTCGGAACGATCACCTCAGGCAATTATGGCCATCATCTCGGCGGGGCGATCGGGCTTGGCTATGTCGCCTGCAAGGGCGAAAGCGCCGAACAGGTGCTGGCGTCGAACTATGAGATTGAGATTGCCGGAGAGCGCGTGAAAGCCGTGGCATCGCTCACGCCGATGTACGATCCGAAGGCGGAGCGGGTGAGGATGTAAGTATTTCACCCCCCTCTGGGCTGCCGCCCATCTCCCCCACAAGGGGGGAGATCAGCCTTCACAGCTGTATCGGTTCATCTTCAATGTTGAAAATGATGCAAAATCGCTGATGCCGATGTGATCTCCCCCCTTGTGGGGGAGATGTCCGGCAGGACAGAGGGGGGTGTTGAACCCCCGCCGGCCTCAATTCATGCTGGTTAGCACTTCGTTGAACTGTTCCAGCGCCCAATCAATCTGATCGCGGTTGATCACCAACGGCGGCGCGATGCGGATCGTATCGCCATGGGTGTCCTTGGCGAGAATGCCGCGTTCCTTCAGCTCGTAGCAGAAACGGTTGGCACCGCCGGCTTCCGGATGCAGCTCGATGGCCAGCATCAGGCCGCGACCGCGCACTTCGCGCACGATATTGCTGCGGATACCCTTGAGCTGCTGCAGGAAATATTCGCCCTCGATGCGCGAATTCTCGATCATGTTTTCTTCGGTCAAAACACGCAGCGCGGCGCGGGCAATGGCGCAGGCCAGCGGATTGCCGCCGAACGTGCTGCCGTGCTGGCCCGGTTTCAGAACGCCGAGCACATCGCTGTTCGATAGTACGGCGGAGACGGGATAGAAGCCGCCGGAGAGCGCCTTGCCGATCAGCGTCACGTCAGCCTCGATCGCCTCATGCTCTTCCGCCAAAAGGGCGCCGGTGCGGCCGAGGCCGGTCTGGATTTCATCGAGGATCAGCGTGATGTTGTTCTGCGTGCAGAGCGCGCGCACCTTGGAGAAATAGCCTTTCGGCGGGATTTTCACGCCGGCCTCGCCCTGGATGGGCTCGACAAGGAACGCCACGGTATTGGGCGTCAATGCCGCTGCAAAGGCATCGATATCGCCGAAAGGAACGACCTTGAAGCCCGGCGCAAACGGGCCGAAATTCTCGCGGGCGGACGGATCCGTGCTGAACCCGACGATCCCCATGGTGCGGCCGTGGAAATTATCGGAACAGACGATGATCTCGGCGGCATTCTCCGGCACGCCCTTGACCTCGTAGCCCCATTTGCGCACGGCCTTGATGGCGGTCTCGACGGCTTCGGCACCGCTGTTCATCGGCAGGATCTTGTGCGAGCCGGTGAGGGTTGCCAGCTCTTCGTAGAACAGGGCCAGCTGATCGTTGCGGAAGGCACGCGAGGTCAGCGTCAGCTTGGACGCCTGCTCGGTCATGGCCGCCAGGATCTTGGGATGGCAATGGCCCTGGTTGACGGCGGAATAGGCTGAAAGACAGTCGAGATAGCGGTTCCCATCGATATCCCAGACATGCACGCCTTCACCGCGCGACAGAACCACATCAAGCGGCTTGTAGTTGTGAGCGCCAAGACGGGACTCGGTCGAAATCAGTTGGGCGGCTGTTTGCAGCAAAATATCCTCCTATTTGCCAATTTTCTTAAACGTTGAGCGCCGTGGTGCTCTGGTCTGAAACGGCGGGCCGTTCATAAATCTGCCGGCCGAACAGGCTGGCGACGAGATCGACGAGCAGCATGGCGCTCTTGCCGCGATCATCGAGGAACGGATTGAGCTCGACGATGTCGAGCGAGCCGACAACGCCGGAATCGTGCAGCATTTCCATCACGAGATGGGCTTCGCGGTAGGTGGCGCCGCCCGGAACCGTCGTGCCGACACCCGGCGCAAGCGACGGATCGATGAAATCCACGTCAAAGCTGACATGCAGGATGCCATTGGCTTTCTGCACCCGCTCGATGATACGGCGCATCAGCTTGGCCACGCCGAACTCGTCGATCTGGCGCATGTCGATGACGTCGATGCCGCGTTCGCGCAGGAGCTTGCGCTCGACCGTGTCGATGGAGCGGATGCCGAAGAGATGCAGGTTTTCCGGCTTGATCAGGCCATGCGGCTCGTCGCCGAACACGCCTTCAAGGCCGGGCTCGTTGCACAGGAGCGCTGCGGACATGCCGTGCATGTTGCCGGAGGGCGAGGTTGCCGGGGTGTTGAAATCGGAATGCGCATCGAGCCAGAGCACGAACAGTTCGCGGTTGTTTTCCTGGCAGTAGCGGGCGATGCCGCCGACCGAGCCCATGGACAGCGAATGGTCGCCGCCCAGAATGACCGGAAAACTGCCGTCCTTCATCGCCTCATAGGTTTCAACGCAGAGCATGCGCGACCATGCGGCGATCTTTTCGATGTGATGAGCAAGGCCGGTGACGGGCGCAACGGCTGGCAGGGTCTGCGGCAAGCGAAGATCGCCATGATCGTCGACCGGATGGCCCATCTCTTCCAAAGTGCGGATGAGACCGGCGGTGCGCAGCGCTGCCGGGCCCATCAGGGCGCCGAGACGACCGGCACCTTCCTCGATGGGCGCGCCGACGATCATCAATTTCTGTTTGGGGTCGTTCTCAAAGTTGCTGAGCATGTTCATCAACAAGCGCCACTTTCGCGTTTGAATGGTCAATCAAATGAAGCCGGGGGAGTCTCCGGCGCAGCCAGTATACTGCCACCCCGAGACGGTGACAAATAGACAGCATCCTGATAGAAATGCGCTACTTAATGCGCAGTTTGCGCATCTCAATTGTACAAATTGGAACAGACATGGATGATCTTGACCGCCGCCTGTTGTCACTGCTGCGCGATGACTGCCGCATGCCCGTCTCGTCGATGGCAACGCTGCTCGGCATTTCGCGCGCCACTGTGCGGGCCCGCGTCGACAAGCTGACCACCGATGGCACCATTCAGGGTTTTACCGTGACGCTGAAAGCCGGAGCAGGTGTCTACGGCGTTCGCGCCATCGCCATGATCGAAGTGGCCGGGCAGGGTGCGGAAAAGGTCATCCGCCGCCTGCAGGGCTTTCCCGAAATCCGCGCGCTGCATACCACCAACGGCCGCTGGGATATTGTTGCGGAGATCGAGGTGGAGACGCTGGAAGCGTTCGATCACACGCTGCGCGACATCCGGCATATTGACGGAATCACCCTGACCGAGACAAGTATACTTCTTTCCACCCGCAAGAGCGGGTAACGCCATCGTTCGGGAAAGGCTGACAACGGATGTACGTCCGTGAAATCCCCTGGCTGGAACCAGTCGACGCTGCCGAACGCCTGAAGCCGTTCGGCGGGCTGAGCTTTCTTGACAGTGCCATGCGGCACGACCAGCTTGGCCGCTATTCCTACGTGGCTGCCGATCCCTTCGGCACGCTGGCGGTCCGGGATGGTGCGGCCAGCTGGAACGATCAGCCACTGGATCTCGGCCCGCTGGAGGCTCTTGCCCAGTATCTTAAACGTTTCCGCCTCGACGATCAGGCTGGCCTTCCGCCATTCCATGGCGGGGCCATCGGCTATTTCTCCTATGAATTCGGACGGTTGCTGGAAAATCTTCCAAAACCGCGCAAACAGTCGCAGGGCGATGTGCCCGACGCCATCTGGCATTTCCATGACGTCGTGCTTGCCTTCGATCACCTGACGCAACGGGTCTGGCTCGTCTCGTCCGGTTTGCCCGAACAGGCGGATGAAAGGCGTGCCGCCGAACGCGCTCATGTCTTTCTCGCGGCGCTCGAAAAGCCGGTGCACACGCAAGCCCCCGCGCGGCCACCTGTTGCGCGCAATGTCTGGCAATCCAATTTCACACGCGAAGCCTATATGCAGGCGGTGGCGAAAGTCGTCGAATACATTCTCGATGGCGATATCTTCCAGGCCAATATCGCGCAACGCTTTATCGCCGATCTTCCCGAAAACTATCCCGTCTGGGCCTTCTACAAGGCGCTGCGCCAGCGCAATGCCGCGACATTTGCCGCCTATCTGGAGCACGATGATCTGATCATAGCGTCAAGTTCGCCGGAACGGTTTCTTTCCGTTCGGGGCCGGGAGGTGCAGACACGGCCGATCAAGGGCACGGTGCCGCGCTCGACCGACCGTGAAATCGACCAGCGGCATGCGGAGACCCTGCTTGCTTCTGAAAAGGATCGCGCCGAAAACCTTATGATCGTCGATCTGATGCGCAATGATCTGTCGCGGGTCTGCAATCCCCATTCCGTGCTCACGCCCGTGCTGTGCGGGCTGGAATCCTACGCCAGCGTGCATCATCTGGTGTCGGTCGTCACCGGGCGTCTGGCGGACGAAAAATCACTGCCGGACCTGATCCGCGCGGCTTTCCCCGGCGGGTCCATCACCGGTGCGCCGAAACTGCGGGCGATGGAAATCATCACCGAGATGGAACAGGTCGCGCGCGGTGTCTATTGCGGCTCGATCGGCTTTTTCGGTTTCAACGGCAATATGGACACCAACATCGCCATCCGCACCGTGCTGTTCCAGGGCGGCAAGGCGGTGTTCCAGGCGGGCGGCGGCATCACGGCGCTCTCCGATCCCGCGGCGGAGTATCAGGAGACGCTGGACAAGGCGGCGCGGATTTTCGATGTGTTCGACATGGCCGGAGATGCCGGCTCATGATCCTCATCATCGACAATTACGATTCCTTCGTTTTCACCGTGGCGCGCTATTTTGCCGAGCTCGGCGAGGAAACACGCGTCGTGCGCAACGACGCAATCACCGTCGCCGACATCGAAGCGCTGCAACCCGCGGCTCTGGTCATCTCGCCGGGTCCCTGCGGGCCGCATGAAGCGGGGCAGTCGCTCGCCGTCATCGAAGCCTTCAGCGGCCGCATTCCCATTCTCGGCATATGCCTTGGCCACCAGTGCATCGGTGAGGCCTTCGGCGGCACGGTGCTGCGGGCGCAGGAACCCATGCATGGCCGCTCGTCGCTGATCCAGCATGACGGAACGGGCGTTTTCAAGGGCTTGCCGAGCCCGTTCAAGGCGGGGCGCTATCATTCGCTGATTGTCGTTGCGGACAAGGACAATGCGTCGCTCACCGTAACGGCCCGCTCCGACAGGGGCGAGATCATGGGGCTTGCCCACCGGGAGCACCCGACATTCGGGGTGCAGTTCCATCCGGAGTCGGTGCTGACGGAATATGGCCACGCCATGCTCGGCAATTTCCTGCGCATCGGGCGTGCCTTCCATCAACCCGGGAAATGACGATCAGACGTCAGCGCGCCGCTATTTTCGCCTCTTTGTTCGATATTCCTGTTGGCTGCCGGTCCATTCATCCGCTACACCAGCAGTCCAACGGATGCACGTCCGCCCTGAACCAACCCAATCCGACAGCACCAGGCAGGAGACCAACCATGCTTCGCAAGACCGATTTCTATATCAATGGAAAATGGACCGCTCCGGCCGTGGCAAAGGATCTTGATGTCATCAATCCTGCCGATGAGCAGCCTTTCGCCGTCATTTCAATGGGCTCGGCCGCCGATGTCGATGCCGCCGTTGCCGCCGCACGCAAGGCATTCGCCACCTGGAGCCTGACAAGCCGCGAGGAGCGCATTGCCTGGCTCGAGCGCCTGACCGCCGCCTACGAGACGCGCATCAATGACATGGCGCAGGCCATCTCCTCCGAAATGGGCGCACCGATCAAGATGGCGCTGGAAGAGCAGGCAGCCTCGGGCACCGGCCACCTCAAGGCGTTCATGCGGGCGCTGAAGAGTTTCGAATTCGAGCGCCCGCTCGACGAGCACAACCCCAACGTCCGGATCGCCTATGAGCCCATCGGCGTCTGCGGCCTGATCACGCCGTGGAACTGGCCGATGAACCAGGTTGTGCTGAAAGTCGTGCCTGCCATCGCCGCCGGTTGCACCGTGGTGCTGAAGCCCTCGGAAATCGCGCCGATTTCGTCGGTGGTTTTTGCTGAAATCATCGATGCATCGGGCCTTCCAGCCGGTGTGTTCAACATGGTCAATGGCGATGGCCCGTCGGTCGGCGCTGTCATGTCGGCGCATCCGGGCATCGACATGATGTCCTTCACCGGCTCGACCCGTGCCGGCATTGCCGTGACCAAGGCTGCTGCCGATACGGTCAAGCGCGTGTCGCTGGAACTCGGCGGCAAGTCGCCCAACATCGTTTTCGCCGACAGCGATGTGGAAGCGGCGGTCACGCGCGGCGTCCTGCACGTGTTCAACAATACCGGACAGTCCTGCAATGCGCCGACGCGCATGCTGGTGGAACGCTCGGTCTACGACAAGGCGACTGAGGTGGCCGCTGCCACGGCGAAGGCGACCGTTGTCGGTGATCCCGCGCAGGACGGCGATCATATGGGCCCGCTCGTCTCCGAGGCGCAGTTCAACAAGGTGCAGGGGCTGATCGAACAGGGCATCAAGGAAGGCGCACGCCTGATCGCCGGTGGCACCGGCCGTCCGGAGGGCTTCAATCGCGGCTATTTCGTCCGTCCCACGGTGTTTGCCGATGTGAACAACGAGATGACGATTGCCCGTGAGGAAATCTTTGGGCCGGTACTGGCGATGATCCCGTTCGATACGGAAGAAGAAGCCGTCGAAATCGCCAACGATACGCCATACGGTCTTGCCGCCTATATCCAGTCGGGCGATCGCGAGCGGATCAAGCGTGTGTCGAAGCAGCTGCGTGCGGGCATGGTGCGCATCAACGGCGCGTCGCACAAGGCGGATGCGCCGTTCGGCGGCTACAAGCAGTCCGGCATCGGCCGCGAAGGCGGTCACTGGGGGCTGGAAGACTTCCTTGAGGTCAAGGCCATCAGCGGCTGGGAAGACAGCGCCGCCTGACCGGCAGCGCCCACCACCCGGTCCCGCCGGGGGAATAACCTTCTGAATTGACGCGTAATCCCCGGAGAAATCGATTTGGATTTCGGGGGTTATGCGTTAACTGACACTGTATGGTGCAAGTCGTGTCGGGAAGGCAGGTGCGGATCGATGGACGAAACGGAAACATTGCCTCCGCCCGCCGATGACGAGCGGGACGTCGACATTTACGGCGAAGACGGTGCCGTCCGCTCGTCCTATCTCGCCCGTGTCGGCGCCGCCATTGCGGATCGTGATGTTCTGTTCCTGCGTTCCCATGTCGGCAAACTGCACCAGTCCGAACTGGGCCACGTTCTCGAAGCGCTGCAATCGGAGCAGCGCGCGGCGCTCGTCGAACTGCTGGGCGATGAATTCGATTTTGCCGCGCTGACCGAGGTCGACGAGGCCGTGCGCCTCGAAATCGTCGATGCCATGCCGAATCAGCAGATCGCTGAAGCGGTTCAGGACCTTGATTCCGACGATGCCGTCTACATCCTGGAAGATCTCGACCAGGAAGACCGCGACGAGATTCTGGCGCAGCTGCCATTCACCGAGCGCGTGCGCCTGCGCCGGTCGCTCGGCTATCCGGAAGAAACCGCCGGACGGCGCATGCAGACGGAGTTCGTCGCTGTGCCGCCGTTCTGGACCGTCGGTCAGACCATCGACTACATGCGCAACAATGCCGACCTGCCGGAATCCTTCTCGCAGATTTTCGTCATCGATCCGATGTTCCGGCTGCTTGGCGCCATCGATCTCGACCGCATCCTGCGCGCCGGCCGCGACAGCAAGATCGACGAGATCATGCATGAGACGCGCCATGCCATTCCCGCGACGATGGATCAGGAAGAGGCGGCACAGATTTTCGAGCAGTATGACCTGCTGTCCGCCGCCGTTGTCGACGAGAATGAACGGCTTGTCGGCGTGCTGACCATCGAGAACATCGTCGACGTCATCCAGGAAGAGGCCGAGGAGGACATCATGCGCCTCGGCGGCGTCGGCGACGAAGAACTGTCCGACTCCGTCCTGTCCACCTCGCGCTCGCGCACACCCTGGCTGGTCGTCAACCTGTTCACGGCGTTTCTCTCCGCCTCCATCATCGGGCTGTTTGATGGCACCATCCAGCAGATGGTGGCGCTGGCGGTGCTGATGCCCATTGTTGCCTCCATGGGCGGCAATGCGGCGACCCAGACCATGACCGTGACAGTGCGTGCGCTGGCGACACGCGACATGGATATCTACAATGCGGGCCGCATCATCCGGCGCGAGGCCTCGGTCGGTTTGATCAACGGCATGGTGTTCGCCGTGCTGATCGGCATGGTTGCCGGCTTCTGGTTCCACAATGCCGAACTGGGCGGGATCATCGCCTCGGCCATGATCATCAACATGATGGCCGCTGCACTCGGCGGTATTCTGATTCCCCTGCTGCTCGACAAGTTCGGGGCCGATCCCGCCATTTCGTCGGCTGTCTTTGTCACCACCGTGACCGATGTTGTCGGGTTTTTCTCGTTCCTCGGACTGGCGACCTGGTGGTTCGGACTGGCCTGACAGCTGATTTTCCAGCATTTGAGACTAACGTTCATTTATGCTAACAAAGGTACAATTGACTTTTACGTAATTGCGTGGCCAAACATCCATGTGAAATAGTAAGAAAAATCAGAGCAATGTCTGTCATGCGCGAATATTATTCCATTACTGAGCTGACGCGGGAGTTCGGCGTTTCCACCCGGACATTGCGCTTCTATGAGGATGAGGGGCTGATCCACCCCGTCCGCCGCGGGCGCACACGCCTGTTCCGGCCATCGGACCGGCATCTGCTCAAGCAGATCCTGCGCGGCAAGCGGCTCGGTTTTTCCATCGCGGAAATCCACGAGATCGTGCAGATGTACCGCGAGCCGCCGGGGGAAATGGGTCAATTGCACCTGTTGATGAAGCGTGTCGAGGAAAAGCGCGGCGACCTGCGCCAGAAGCGCCGTGACATCGAGGAAACCCTGGCCGAACTCGATCAGGTTGAAGAAGCCTGCATCGAACGGCTGGCGGAACTGGGCGTCAACACCTGAGAGCTGGTACTGTCCTTCTGCATGGTTCGTGCTGTGTGGTGCGTGGTTCGACAAGCTCACCATGAGGGTGGTGGATTGGCTGCATGCCAATCGCGAACGTCGCGGAATAAGGCTCCCCGCAACTCTCAACCTTCCTCATGGTGAGCTTGTCGAACCACGCACACTGCAACTGCCGATGAAAATTTCGATCAGGGTTGCATCGCTTCCTGCGTGCACATGCCGGTGATGTCCTGTATCTGCGGGTCATTGTCCTGGTTGCGCTTGCCCGTATAGACATCGTCGAAAATCTTCTGCGTCTCCAACTGGCCCACCGTGCAGGTGCAAAAACGTTCGCAGAACGCCCTGTCATTGTCCACCGAGCAGCTACGGGTGCATTCCCGGTCGAAAACCTCGTGCGGTGTAAGCGTGGCTGGTGGAACCACCTGCGCGATCAGGAAAACGCAGCTGATCAGCACCGGCTGATGGATCAGATAGAACGCCAGGCTGTGCTGGCCGATGAACCGCAATCCCCGGTCGAGCCAGGCCGGACGGATGGTTCCGCCGAAAATGCGCATCCGGTCGAAGTGCAGCAATGTCTTGGCGAGGGCCATACCCGCCAGGACCGGGCCGAACCACGGGAAAATCGGCACGTAATCATTGGAACGGATGGGCATTTCCGACAGGCCGAGCGGCCAGAGCGCCGGGGCGTCGAATGCAGCGGAGGCCAGGTAATGCGGCGCGGCGATAACGGCCGCGGCGGCGATGGCGATGACAATGGCGGGAAGGCGCAGAAACAACAGGCCGAGCACGCTGGCGGCGGCAATCTCATGCAGGATGCCGAAGAACACAAAACTGTCCGGCGTGATGTACCGGGTGACGAGGGTGATGGCGAGGGATGCCGCAACGATCTGCGCCAGGCGGATGCCGAAAGAGCGCCAGCGGATACCGTTGCGATGGGCCAGCACGAGGCTGAAACCGACAAGCACAAGAAAGGTCGAGGCAATGATGCGGGCATAAAGCTTCCACGCCCCATGGCCCGTGGTGCCAGGCTCCATGTAGCCGAAAAACTCGAAATCCCAGCCCGTGTGATAGGTCGCCATGGCAATGAGCGCGATACCGCGCAGCACGTCAAGCCTGCCGAGACGGGATTTGGCGGGCGGGGCAAGCGTCTCGGTCTGGCTCATGCGGGAATCTCGATGATTGCAACTCCTGACAGGCTAGGGGAGTTGCAACACAAAATCCATGTGTTTCCGGCACGCATCACGGCTGATATTTCGCACTTGTTTCAAAGGTTTCTGCGAAACAGACATATAATGTCGCTTGATTGACTGCTATCCATGGTTTCGCGCTCCACTGTCAGGGGGCGCTCGAATCAGCATTTCCCCGATAGCCAAGCCAGTGATCAATCAAGTTCGCCATCCCATCTGGATCAGCACGGCCAAACGTCCGACAGCCCGGGTGTTTGCGATCCTGTTTGGCATCGAGTCGATGGCCCGGGCGATCATCACCAGCGTGGTGCCGATCCAGACCTACGACCTGCTGCAGAGTGAGCGCAGCGTCAGCATCCTCTACACCTGCATGTCGATGCTCGGACTGATGGTCACCCTGTCGATTCCCCTGCTGATCGTCCGCATCCCGCGCCGCTGGGTCTATACGGCCGGCGCCACCTCGCTGATCCTGGGCTGCTGCGCCTTTGCGCTGGATACGGTGCCGGGGCAGGCGGCGGGGCTTTTCCTGCGCACGTTCGGGGCAGGCGCGCTGTCCATCACCCTCAGCCTCTACATCATGGACCATATCAAGAAGGGTGAACTCGTGCGCGCCGAGTCCGTGCGCATGGCGACGGCGACCTTTGCCTGGACGGCCGGGCCGTTCCTCGGCGTGTTTCTCTACAGCACTATCGGCATGATCGCACCGTTCCTGTTGTCGATCGGCTTTTCCCTGCTGCTTCTCACGCTGTTCTGGTACTTTCGCCTCAGCGACAATCCCGCCCTGCAGAAGGGGCCGAGCCGGGCGGCCAATCCGATTGCCAATGTCCGGCGGTTTGTCGCGCAGCCACGGCTGCGGCTCGCCTGGCTCATCGCGTTTTCGCGGTCGTGCTACTGGAGCACGTTCTTCGTCTACGGGCCGATCCTGATGGTGGCGACGGGCCAAGGCAAGCTGGCGGGCGGCCTGCTCGTCTCCCTCGGCAACCTTTTCCTGCTGGGATCGATCCTGTGGGGCAAGGTCGGCATGGCCAAGGGGCTGATGCGGACGATATCAGGCGTTTTCATCCTTCTGGCCATTGCGCTGGCCGGCGCCGGGTTGGCGGGTGAGAAATTTCCGATGATCGCGGCGCTCATGCTGCTCGCCGGAGCGTTTTTCTGCGTTGCGCTGGATACGCTGGCTTCGACCACCTTCATTCGCGCGGTTCACCCGCACGAGCGCGCGCAGATGACCTCGGTCTACCGGACCTATCTCGATTTTTCCGAGCTTCTGCCGGCATTCTTCTATTCGATCATCCTGACATTCTTCAGTCTTGGCGCGATCTTCATCGCCCTGGGCACGCTGATGGTCTTCACCGCCGTCGTCGTCTGGCGCTATCTGCCGCGTAGCTTATGAATCTGCATTGGCGTTGTTGCGCATCAGCGCGTCGCGGGCATTGGAGAAGAACTGACGGCGCAACAGCACAACCGCCACAAGGCTCGTCGTGATCATGAACAGCAGCGGGTCGAGAAACCATCCGAGATAGCCGATGGAAAAGAAGATGCCGCGCAGTCCGCTGTTGAAGTGCTGGCCGGCCAGGATGTTGATTTCCGCCGCCCGGTTGACGCTGAAAATGACCTGCGGATCGTCCGGCGCCTTGTCGCGGGCCATAGGCACGCCGCCGATCAGGATCGAGCAGTAGTTGAACAGCCGGTAAGCCCAGGCGAATTTGAAAAAGGCATAGGCGAAGAGCACCAGCAGGCCGAGAACCTTGGTTTCAAACAAGCGCTCGGTCGTCTCGCCGAGGAACGGGATATCGTGGAACAGCGTGACCACCCGGCCGGATGAATTCAGCAGGCCGAAACAGCCGCCGATGGCCAGAATCGACGTTGACGCAAAAAAGCCGGTGCCCTGCTGCAGGCCGATCATGATGCTGGTGTCGATCATGCGCAGTTCGCGGCTCGACATGGTGGTCATCCACTGCCGCCGGGCAAAATTCATTTCCGATGTCAGCGAGCGCCGGTTGAGAAATCCCTTGTCCGTGGTGCGCGAATAGAGCACCCACACGCCAAAGAAATAGACGAGGGCCAGCGCATCGAGCCAGTAGGACATAAAGCGTGCGGGTTCCATGCGGGCTCTCTCGGTGTGAGACAAAGACGTGCACAAACACATGACTCAGTTTGCAGATTCACTCAACACGAATTTACCCCAATCGTAAACGGCGCAGCGTGCTGAAGCTTTCTTTAACATGTTGAAATCATTGAAGTCATGCGGCCAGAACAACGCAGCCTTGCGCCGCGCCGCCCTGATTTTGCCATCTTTGGCGTTGCGAAGGACGGCATGGACGGATATACCCGCGTTCCCAGGGAGGGAGCGTTTCGACAGAATCGTATCCTTCCGAGAGCAACAGGGAAATACAAAATTCATGGACGATAGCGTTCAAAAGTCCTGCTGGGGCATCACCGCCTGGGCAGTTGTCGGTTTCGCAGTGATCATGCTGGTGACCTATCTCATCGCAGTGCACTGATAAAAAATCAGGCTCCAGTCCAGTTGAGCCGGAATAAATTTCTGATGGAGGGGTGCAGTGCGTCTGCACCCTTTTTCTTTGGTCCGGCATGTCGTAGAAACACAACGCTAGGTCGGTGGCTGGCTTCGGCTTATGTCTTGGAGCAGCCATTATAGCGCGATACAATTTCACTGTTTGAGGTAGCCGGATGTTCCTGTCGGTTTTCGATCTTTATAAAATCGGCATTGGTCCTTCGAGTTCCCATACGATGGGCCCGATGACCGCCGGCAGCCTGTTCCTCGAAGAGTTGAAGAACGGGCAATGGCCACGCCCGACCGGCGTGAAGGTGGATCGCCTGCGCGTGCATCTGCATGGATCGCTGGCGTTCACGGGCATTGGTCATGCGACGGACCGGGCGGTGATCCTTGGCCTCTGCGGCCTTCTGCCCGCGACGGTCGATCCCAACCAGATGGATGCGCTGCTTGAGACGGTCAAACAGGAAAAACGTATTCGCCCCGAGGGGCATCCCGCCTACCGCTTCGATCCGGCAACCGATCTGATCATGGACCGCAGGACACCGCTGCCGGGGCATGCCAACGGCATGGCCTTCGAAGCCTATGATGCGGATGAACGCCTGCTTCTGCGCCGCATCTTCTATTCGATCGG
This sequence comes from Phyllobacterium sp. SL163, assembly GCF_049896885.1. Classification (NCBI taxonomy): domain Bacteria; kingdom Pseudomonadati; phylum Pseudomonadota; class Alphaproteobacteria; order Hyphomicrobiales; family Phyllobacteriaceae; genus Phyllobacterium; species Phyllobacterium sp. SL163. Next base: position 135,600 of record NZ_JAFCVE010000003.1, read on the forward strand.
CGGCGGCTTCGTCGTCACCGAGGAAGAGCTGGAAAGCGCAAAGACCCGTACTGCACCAAAACCCGAACATCCCGTGCCGTTCCCGTTCAAGAACGCGGCCCAGATGCTGGCCATGAGCGCGGAGAGCGGGCTCTCCATCGCGGAAATGAAACGCCGCAATGAAGAAGTCTTCATGAGCCGGGATGAGCTTAACGCCGGTCTTGATCGCATCTGGTCGGCCATGCGCTCCTGCATTGATCGCGGGTTGGAGCAGGAAGGCATCATGCCGGGCGGCCTCAAGGTCAAGCGCCGCGCCCGTTATCTGCATGACCGGCTGCAGGAGGAGTGGCGGCAGAACCGCATGAATCCGCTGCTGGCCAATGACTGGCTGTCCGTCTACGCCATGGCGGTGAACGAGGAGAATGCTGCGGGTGGACGCGTCGTCACCGCGCCGACCAATGGCGCTGCGGGCGTGGTTCCCGCCGTGCTGCGCTATTACCTGCATTTCCACGACGATGCCGATGCCGAAGGCATTCGCGACTTCCTGCTGACATCGGCGGCCATTGGCGGCGTCATCAAGCACAATGCCTCGATATCAGGCGCGGAGGTCGGCTGTCAGGGCGAGGTGGGCTCTGCCTCGGCCATGGCAGCTGCCGGGCTCGCTGCTGTGATGGGCGGTAATGCCGCACAGATTGAGAATGCGGCGGAAATTGCGCTCGAGCACCATCTCGGCATGACCTGCGACCCCGTGGCCGGCCTCGTCCAGGTCCCCTGCATCGAGCGCAATGCCCTGGGCGCGGTCAAGGCGGTGACGGCGGCATCCCTGGCGATCAAGGGGGACGGCACGCATTTCGTGCCGCTCGACGCCTGCATCGAAACCATGCGCCAGACCGGAAATGACATGAACGAACGCTACAAGGAAACCAGCCTTGGCGGTCTTGCGGTCAATGTCGTGGAGTGCTGAGATTGATTGAATCGGCGCGTGCAATACCCGCACGCAGCCGAAAACACTTTCAATAAATCAGATACAGTCAAATCCCAAAAAGCTGCCATAGTTTTCCTCCCGCCCGATCAGCAATGTTTGGTTGGGCTGCATAAAGGTATTGGGAGGACACTACCTTGGCATCACGATTGAATGAAAATACGCCAGAGGACCGTCCGGAAGACGAGAATCTGGGGCTGGCGGCCAATATGGCCTATGGCTTTCAGCATGTTCTGACCATGTATGGCGGCATCATTGCCGTTCCGCTGATCCTTGGCCAGGCGGCAGGGCTGTCATCGAACGACATCGGCCTTTTGATTACCGCGTCGCTGTTTGCCGGCGGACTGGCGACAATCCTGCAGACGATGGGCCTGCCCTTTTTCGGCTGCCGCTTGCCGCTCGTTCAGGGCGTGTCGTTTTCCGGCGTGGCGACCATGGTCGCCATCACGGGCAATGGCGGCATCGAGGCGGTGCTGGGCGCCGTCATGGTCGCCTCGTTCATCGGCTTGCTGATCACGCCGGTCTTTTCCAGGATTACCCGGTTTTTCCCGCCATTGGTCACCGGGATTGTCATCACCACCATCGGCTTGACCCTGATGCCCGTTGCCGCGCGCTGGGCGATGGGCGGCAACAGCAAGGCGCCGGATTTTGGCAGCATGGCCAATATCGAGCTGGCGGCGGTGACCCTTGTCATCGTGCTCCTGCTCAGCAAGGTCGGCAGTGCCCGGATTTCACGGCTGTCGATCCTGCTGGCCATCGTCATCGGCACTCTGATTGCGCTGGCACTGGGCATGACCGACTTCTCCAAGGTGAGCGAAGGGCCGTTCATCGCTCTGCCGACGATCTTTCAATGGGGGTATCCGACCTTCCAGGTGGCGGCGATCATTTCCATGTTCATCGTGATCATGGTCACGCTGGTCGAAACATCGGCGGATATCCTGGCCGTCGGCGAGATCATCGAGACCAAGGTGGACTCGCGCCGTCTCGGCGATGGTCTGCGCGCCGACATGCTGTCGAGCCTGATCGCGCCGGTGTTCGGCTCATTCACGCAGAGCGCCTTTGCCCAGAATGTCGGGCTGGTTGCGGTGACCGGCATCAAGAGCCGCTATGTGGTGGCCACGGGCGGTCTGTTCCTTGTCGTTCTGGGTTTGCTGCCCGTCATGGGACGCATCGTTGCGGTGGTGCCGAGTGCCGTCCTTGGCGGCGCGGGGCTCGTGCTGTTCGGAACGGTGGCGGCCAGCGGCATCCGCACGCTGTCCAAGGTCGACTATGCCAACAACATGAACCTCATCATCGTCGCGACGTCGCTCGGGTTCGGCATGATCCCGATTGCATCGCCGAATTTCTACGATCATTTCCCCACATGGTTCGCCACGATTTTCCATTCCGGCATCAGTTCGGCCGCACTCATGGCGATTGCGCTGAACATCGTGTTCAACCATCTGACCGCGGGCAATTCGGACCAGCAGTCGGTCTTCGTCGCCGGTACCGAGCGGGTGCTGCGCTATCAGGATATCGCGCAGTTGCACGACGGTGACTATTTCCTCAACGGCAAACTCTATGACGCGAAGGGCGTCGAGGTGCCGGTCGTTGCAGCGGATGTTCATGCCCCGGCGGTCAAACGGCAATCGGGCGGCGGGGCGGCCATACCAGCAACCGGTCACTGAGACTTTCGCCGGCGGGCAGCATCGCCATGCTTCCCGCCGGCGCTTTGTGGAGAACTCGCCGGTTTCGGTTGACCTTGCCGCCTGAAAGCGTCAAATCTCCTGCATGGCTCTCAATCTCGTCAAACTTTGTGTCGGCTGCACTGCGATCGAAGATCTCGCGGCGTGGATCGATTTCCGCCTGGATGAGCGCAGGCGTGCCGGCCTGTCGCCCGAACAGTTCCATACGACGCGCATGGTTCCCAAGCGCGTCGAGGAATTGCTGGCCGGTGGATCGCTTTACTGGGTGATCAAGGGCAACGTCCAATGCCGCCAGATATTGACGGACATTCGCACCTTCACCGATGACGAGGGGATTTCACGCTGCCATCTGGTGCTGGATCCGCGCATCATCGCGACGGAATGGCAGCCACGGCGGGCGTTCCAGGGCTGGCGTTATCTGACAAGCGAGGATGCACCGGCGGATGAGGGACAGGGCAAAGGCCGGGCCAAACTGCCGCCGGAACTGCGCAACGAACTGGCGTCGCTGGGGCTGCTCTAGCCCCGAACTCTCAGGAAACCTTGAGGCGGACTGCGGTCACACCATTGTGACCGGCGGTGCGGATGTGCAAGCGCACGGGAGGCATGGCCGCGCGGCGGGTTCTCGCCGCCTGGCACAGCAGCACGTTTACCAGATCCATCGTCTTGAACGCTGAGTTACCGCGCCGCAGATCGGCAAGGCGCTGCGCCGCCTGCTGCAACGCGTGCATACCGCCAAAGAGCGACCGGGATTCCTTGCCGACAGCACCGGCAGAACCATGGAAATCATTGACACTCGACATTCGCAAAACCCTCAACTCTGTACAAACTGGGTCTTTCAGATCACTGCCTTACGATTGGGGCGCAATTGCAAAGCAGTGGTAGTTTTGACGCTTCAGCGCGGTGCAGGCATTGTTTGCAGCCTTGGCTGAGGCAATGCCGGCAAAGCGGGCGCGGTAATAGGTTGCCGAACCCTTCTGGAATTTTTCAGTGTAGGGCGACAGGGTGGCAAGCGAGCCGCCGACCTCTGATGCCGCGCGGGCAAGGATCGCCTTGGCTTCGTCGGCACTGCCCATCGACCCGATCTGCACCATCCAGCCGCTGGCTGTGCCTTTGTCTGAAGCCGAAGCGGTGGTGACCGGATCAACCTCTGCCTCATCGTCGGATTCGACTGCCGCAGCACGTGCGGTCGGGGTCGGAACGGTCAGGATCTGCGTGGCTGGCGACTGGGCCGGGGCGGAGGCATAGGCCGTCACGACATTGCTGGTTTTCGCAACAACTTCGGCACGCTGTGTCGGCATCGGCGCATCGTCGTCTTCGGGCAGTTCGACGGCTGCGACCTGAACCTTGCTGTTCTTGCGCGAGGCCAGCAGATTGCCGCCGTCGCGGCGCGAGGCGCTGGGCATGTACTGTTCGATCAGCTTGGCCATCTGCGCATCGCGGGCGCCGCCGCTGGTGCCGCCCATCACGACTGCAACCATCTTCTTGCCGTCGACATTCACCGACGAAACGAGGTTGAAGCCGGAATCGCGGGTGTAGCCGGTCTTGATGCCGTCGACGCCGCGCACCTTGCCGAGCAGGCGGTTGTGACCGGCGATGCGGCGGCCGCGATAGCTGAAGCTGCGGGTGGAGAAATAATCGTAATATTGCGGAAAATGCTCACGCAGGGCGATACCGAGCAGGGCAAGGTCGCGCGCCGACGAGCGCTGCTGCGGATTGGGCAGGCCCGAGGCGTTGCGGAACGTGGTGTTGCGCATGCCGAGCTGGCGCGCCTTGTTGGTCATCATCTGGGCAAAGCGCTGTTCCGAACCGCCGAGATATTCGCCGATGGCTGTCGCCGAGTCATTGGCCGATTTGGTGATGACGGAGAGAATGGCCGCTTCCGCGCTGATGGTCTGGCCGGGCTTGAAGCCGATCTTTGTCGGCGGCTGGCCGGCGGCATAGGCGGAAACGGGAATGGGTGTCGACTTCGAGACCTTTCCGGCTTCCATCGCTTCAAACAGCATGTACAGCGTCATCATCTTGGTCAGCGACGCCGGAAAGCGCTGGGCATCGGCATTGGACGAGTAGAGCGTCTTGCCGGTGTTGGCATCCACCACGATGGCCGATGCCTTCGAGGATGCTTCTGCCTTGTGTGTCTGTGTCAGGCCTATTCCGGAAGCGAGCGCCAAAGCCAGGAATGTATGGGTAAGTCTGGTAAAAAGTCTGGAACCTTGGCGGGCTGGATAAAGCACAATCAACACCTGCTCATACTGAAGCGTATATGGAATTTGACTGACGTAATGTTGCGTCAGGTACGGATCGTCGAACATTACCCGCAACAGCGTTACCAAACTGTTTATGGTAACCGGAATGTTCACGAATTCCGCGGCATTGCGTTGTTTAAAATTGTCGGAAATTATTGCGATGCACAAAAAAATTGACTTTTTGTGCAGTGCACACTAAATACGGCTACGCAGAAATTTAATCCATGGAAGGATTTATCATGGCCAACCCATTCGAAACTCTGAGTGAATCCAGCAAGGAATTCGTCAACAACTCGATGAAGAGCGTTTCGGTCCTGTCGCAGGGTTTGCAGACAATCGCCAATGAAGCGGCTGAATATTCGAAGAAATCCTTCGAAGACGGCACGGCACTGGTTGAAAAGCTCGGCACGACCAAGTCGGTCGAGCAGCTCTACGAAGCGCACACCGCATTCTCCAAGAAGGCCTATGAAGCATTTGTTGCCCAGGCCACCAAGTTCGGCGAACTCTATGCCGACCTCGCCAAGGAAGCCTACAAGCCCTACGAGGCGGCAGTTGCCAAGGTTACCAAATAAATCCAGCCTTATTTGCGGCTTGCGAAAGGTCCGGTTGCGCGTGCAACCGGACTTTTTTTATTTGCGCGCCCGAAAACGGGCCGAGTGATATTGCATGCTTTGTGAGAGGGCTTAAAATCAGCGCGTTGCGACCTACATAGAATGCACAGGGCAACACATGACCACCAAATGCGGGTATTGGAAGAGATGAAGCGGTTTGCACCAACAATGCAAGATGAAGACAAAGGCAGCGGCAATGGCCCCGGCCGGGGAACGGCTGTCATCACACGTACCAAGCCTAAGCTGAAGAAGCCGAGTCTTTACCGGGTGTTGCTCCTGAATGACGATTACACCCCCATGGAATTCGTCATTCATGTTCTGGAACGCTTTTTCCAGAAAAACAAAGAAGATGCCACACGCATCATGCTTCATGTGCATAATCATGGAGTCGGAGAGTGCGGCGTCTTTACCTATGAGGTCGCGGAGTCCAAGATGACCCAAGTCATGGACTATGCGCGGCAAAACCAACATCCGCTACAATGCGTGATGGAGAAAAAGTGAGGTTTCATGCCATCTTTCTCACCTAGTCTGGAGCGGGCCCTCCATCAGGCGCTGACAATCGCGAACGAGCATCATCATGAATATGCGACGCTGGAGCATCTGCTCCTCGCGCTCATCGATGATCAGGACGCGAGCAGTGTCATGCGCGCCTGCAATGTTGACCTCGCACAGCTGACCCGCACGGTGACCGACTATGTCGATCACGAACTGGACAACCTTGTCACCGGGTATGACGAGGATTCAAAACCAACTGCCGCGTTTCAGCGCGTCATCCAGCGCGCCGTTATTCACGTTCAATCCTCCAACCGTGAAGAAGTCACCGGCGCCAACGTTCTCGTCGCTATTTTCGCCGAGCGGGAAAGCCATGCGGCGTTCTTCCTGCAGGAACAGCAGATGACCCGTTATGACGCGGTCAACTACATCTCCCATGGCATCTCGAAGCGCCCCGGCGCATCCGAGCCGCGCACCCCGCTGGGTACGGAGAGCAACAACGAAGAAAACCACGCTTCCGAGTCGGAAGAGGGTGCAACGAAGAAGAAGCAGGACGCCCTGACGGCCTACTGCAACAACCTGAACGACCGCGCGAAAGCCGGCAAGATCGATCCGCTGATCGGCCGCGATCAGGAAATCAACCGGACGATCCAGATTCTGTGCCGTCGTTCCAAGAACAACCCGCTCTATGTCGGTGATCCCGGCGTGGGCAAGACGGCCATTGCCGAAGGTCTTGCCAAGCGGATTGTCGAAGGCAAGGTGCCGTCGGTCCTGGCCGACGCCACGGTGTTTTCGCTCGATATGGGCACGTTGCTGGCCGGAACACGCTATCGCGGTGATTTCGAAGAGCGTCTGAAGCAGGTCATCAAGGAGCTCGAAGAGTTTCCGGGTGCGATCCTGTTCATCGACGAGATTCATACGATCATCGGTGCGGGAGCCACGTCGGGCGGCGCAATGGATGCGTCGAACCTTCTGAAGCCGGCCTTGTCTTCCGGTGCGATCCGCTGCATCGGCTCGACGACGTACAAGGAATTCCGCCAGTTCTTCGAGAAGGACAGGGCGCTTGTCCGGCGGTTCCAGAAGATCGACGTCAATGAGCCGTCCATCCCGGATGCCATCGAGATCATGAAGGGTCTTCGCCCGTATTTCGAGGACTTCCACAAGGTCAAGTACACGGTGGAAGCGATCAAATCGGCGGTGGAACTGTCGGCACGCTATATCAACGACCGCAAATTGCCCGACAAGGCAATCGATGTGATCGACGAGACAGGTGCCAGCCAGATGCTGCTGCCGGAAGGAAAGCGCAAGAAATCCATCGGCGTGAAGGAAATCGAGGCAACCATTGCCACGATGGCCCGCATCCCGCCGAAGACCGTGTCCAAGGATGACGAAGCGGTTCTGTCCAATCTCGAGGCCGAACTGAAGCGCGTCGTTTACGGTCAGGACCTTGCAATCGAAGCTCTGTCCTCCTCGATCAAGCTGGCCCGTGCCGGCCTGCGCGAACCGGAGAAGCCGATTGGCTCCTACCTGTTCTCGGGTCCGACCGGCGTCGGCAAGACCGAAGTTGCCAAGCAGCTGGCGCTGTCGCTCGGCGTGGAACTCCTGCGTTTCGACATGTCGGAATATATGGAGCGTCACACGGTTTCGCGTCTGCTCGGTGCACCTCCCGGCTATGTCGGTTTCGACCAGGGCGGTCTTCTGACCGATGGCGTCGATCAGCATCCGCATTGCGTGCTGCTGCTCGATGAAATCGAAAAGGCCCATCCGGATCTGTTCAACATCCTGTTGCAGGTCATGGATCACGGCAAGCTGACGGATCACAACGGCAAGCAGATCGATTTCCGCAATGTCATCCTGATCATGACAACCAACGCGGGTGCTTCCGATGCCGCACGTTCGGCCATCGGCTTCGGCTCCTCGCGTCGTGAAGGCGATGACATGGAAGCGATCAACCGGCTGTTCACGCCGGAGTTCCGCAACCGTCTCGATGCCATCATTCCGTTCGGTCCGCTGCCGATCCCGGTCATCCATCAGGTGGTCCAGAAATTCGTCATCCAGCTTGAGGCACAGCTTGCCGATCGCGGCGTGACGTTTGATCTGAAGCCCGAGGCAATCGCCTGGCTGGCCGAAAAGGGTTACGACGACCGTATGGGCGCCCGTCCGCTCGGCCGCGTCATTCAGGAGCACATCAAGAAGCCGCTGGCTGACGAAGTGCTGTTTGGCAGGCTGAAGAAGGGCGGTACCGTTGTCGTCTCGGTTGCCGAGAAGGCCGATGGTTCCAAGGGTCTCGTGCTTGACTATATCGCCGACGAAGTGGCGGTGAAGCCGAAGCAGGAAATCGCCGTCGAGAAAAAGCCGGTGGCGAAGAAGAAGCCTGCGCCGAAGAAGCCGATACTTGAAAAAGTGACGGCCGGTCCTTCCATCGCCGACGAGCCAACGCCGCCATCGCGCGGCAAGGCATCGGTGCCCAAGGTACCGCGCAAGAAGTAACGAAAAGGCCGCCTCCGGGCGGCCTTTTTCTTGCTGGCATGGCAGGATCGGGCTATCGGTTGAATTATGGGCGATTCCGAATTTCCTTCATCACAGACGCCGGCAGATGACACCGGGAGAACGCGGTTCTCATGGTTTCTGTCCGGCATGGCGATGATCTTCAGCATCCCGGCCTTCATTCTGATGACGGCGCATGTGGGCTTTGCCGGTTTTGCCAGCGAGAATGGCGTATCTCTGCTGCAGGCAACCTTCATGGTCGCGACGATCTGGGCGCTTCCGGCCAATATCGTCCTGATCGGCGCAATTTCCGGCGGTTATTCGCTGATAGGGGCGGCGGTTGCGGTCGCCCTGTCGTCGATCCGTCTCATGCCGATGGTTGCCGCCTTCATCCCGGAAATGCGAGGGCCGAAAACGCGCAGGATCACGCTGCTTTTGCTGTCGCATTTCATTGCCGTCACCGCCTGGGTCATGGGCATGGAGCGATTCCGCCACATTCCGCGCGATATGCGCGTCAGCTATTTCGCCGGGCTCGGCATCACGCTGACCGTGACCAACTCGCTCGTGGTGGCACTGGTCTATTTTCTGTCGACGGATTTTCCGCCGGTTGTTTTCGCCGCGCTGTTCTTCCTGACGCCGATGTATTTCCTGACGTCGCTGTGGGGATCGGCGCGCGACCGGTCGGTCCACGTGGCCATGGTATCGGGCCTCGCACTGTTCCCGCTCATTCATCACCTGGCACCGGCCTATGATCTGCTGCTGACGGGTTTTGCCGGCGGCGCGGTGACGATGGGCTATGTACGGTGGGCGAGGGCGCGCGCGGCATGACCTGGCACAGCCTGACCGACTGGTGGTGGCCCTATCTCTTCATCCTGCTGGCGGGCTGGCTGCCCACGGATATCTGGCGCTATCTGGGTGTTCTCATCGGCGGCCGCGTGCGCGAGGATTCCGATGCGCTCATCGCGGTGCGCGCCGTTGCAACGGCGCTCGTCGCGGGTGTCATCGCCCAGCTCATTCTTTATCCCAGCGGGGCGCTGGCCGAGTCCTCGGTGTTCCTGCGCATTGGTGCCGCCGCTGTCGGGTTTCTGGCCTATCTGCGCCTTGGCCGCCATGTGATCGTCAGTGTGATCGCGGCGGAGATCGTCTTGATAATAGGGCTTTTTCTCAATTTTTAGCTTTGATTAAGCCAATCGCTTAACGGGATAAACATCCCCGCTCTCTAGGTTTGCCGGAGTACTCGTGCGGGGAGTTCAGATGAGGTCGAAGAGTCAGACCCTTTGGAAAGCATTGATCGTTGCCGGAATACTGCTGGTCGATGCGGTGTGGATTGCCGTGTCTAACTTCCGGTTCGACACTTTCAGTGCCTTGAAAGCAGTCGTCCTGACAAGCCTCTGCAGCGTCGTGGCTTATATCTATCATGCAAAGCGGCCGGTGCGTCATCTGAGCGTGATGTGCGTTGAAACGGCGATTCTTATGGCATTCAGCGCGGCCGCGGCGGTGTTGAGCTATCTGGTGACATCGCTTGATTTTCCCTCTGTTGACGTCCCGCTCATGCGCCTTGACGCTCTGCTTGGCTTCGACTGGCTCGTCTATGCGCAATATGTCGGCGATCACCCGTGGCTGGGTCTGTTGTTCTCGATTACCTATCTGACGACGCTGGCTCAAGTCGCCTGTGCCGTCATCATCCTCGGCGTGATGGAGGATGCGAAAAGGGCACAGCACTTCGTTGCAGCTGTCATGGCGGGCGCCCTTGCGTGCATCCTGATTTCGGCGGTTCTGCCTTCAGCAGGAGCATTGGCGACAATCAAACCTGCCGATGCCATATGGAAAATACACAGGCCGGTGGTGGATTTGGCCTACAAGCAGACCTTCTTTGACCTTCGCTCGGGTGTCGATCAGTGGATCTCGTTCTACTCCATGAAAGGACTGATCGCATTTCCGTCCTATCACGGGACCCTCTCGGTCCTGCTGGTGCTGGCTTTTTCCGGTGTCCGGTTCTGGTTTCTGCCGATCCTGATATTGAACACCATTATCCTGATCGGCACGCCGATCGAGGGAGGACATCATCTTGTCGATGTCATCGCAGGCGTCGGCGTGGCTCTGATATGCTGGTACAGTACCGGACTGCTTTACAAACCGGGCCTTGCTGCCGCCATCAGAACGATCCAGCGTCCTGCCATGGCGACAGCCTAAGCGGCCTGTGCAAGCGCCTGTCTGATTTTGTCAGCGTTGGCGGCGAGCACGCCCTGATCTTCCATCTGACCCGTATGAGGCTTCAGTGCTACGCCCTCGAATCGTGGAATGATGTGGAAATGCAGGTGGAAAACCGTCTGGCCCGAGGCCGGTTCGTTGAACTGGCTGACCGTCACGCCATCCGCGTCAAAAGCTGTTTTGACGGCGCGCGCAAGCTTCTGCGTCGTGGCAATGGCGGCCGCGAGGCTGGCCGGCGCGGCATCGAGGATGTTGCGCGAGGGCTGCTTGGGTATGACCAGGCAGTGGCCCTTGCCCTGCGGCATTACATCCATGAAGGCATAGGTGTCGGTATCCTCGTAGAGCTTGTGCGAGGGAATCTCGCCGCGCAGGATTTTTGCGAACACATTGTTGTCGTCATAGGTCTGGCTCATGGGCACCTGTCTTTCCTGAATGATGAATCGGATGTTTGCCATGTGCTAGTGGTCCGATTCTGACATTTGCAACCCCTTTGATACAAGCCATTCTGGCAAATGTCAGAATCAAAGGACCACTAGCAAGCATATAATTCTAGTGGAACTTTGAATTTGACATTCGCATGTTGCAGATGATGTCAAATGGGATGCGAATGTCAAATTCGTTCCACTAGCGCAAGGTCAAGCGCGCCCGGGCAAATGGTGTGTTCAGCAGTCGGATTTCTTGAAGGGGGCGTGTTCGTTCAGCACGTCGCTCATCATCGCAACGTCATTGCGCTCGTGCTCAAGAAAACCGGCGACGGCGCGGCGCAGACCCTCATGCGCGATATAGTGGGCGGAATGGGTGGTGACCGGCAGATAGCCGCGTGCCAGCTTGTGCTCGCCCTGGGCGCCTGCCTCGACCACATGCAGCTTGCGTTCAATGGCAAAATCGATGGCCTGATGATAGCAGACCTCGAAATGCAGGAACCGGTGGTCCTCGATGCAGCCCCAGTGGCGGCCAAAAAGCCGGTCGGAACCGATGAAATTGATGGCTCCGGCGATGTAGCGACCGCCGCGCCGCGCCATCATCAGGACGATGTCGCCGGGCATGCGCTCGCCGATCAGCCGGTAGAACTCCCGATTGAGATAGGGGCGGCCCCATTTGCGGTTGCCGGTGTCCGTATAGAAGGTGAAGAAGTCGTCCCAGACCGGTTTGGTCAGGGCGTTGCCGGTAAGGCGGTCGATCACGATGCCATCAGCCAGCGCTTCGCGCCGTTCGCGCTTCAGGGCCTTGCGTTTGCGCGCGGCAAGACTGTCGAGAAAATCATCATAGGTTGCATAGCCTTCGTTGAAGAAGTGAAACTGCTGATCGATGCGATGCAGGAAACCGGCTTCGTTGAATGCCGGCAGATCGTCTGTATTCACAAAGGTCGAATGCGCGGATGAAACCCCGAGCTGTCCGGTGAGCTGCCGCAGGCCATTGGCAAGCGCTGCCCGGACAGCCGGACCGTCCCAGTCCCGGTGCACAAGCAGGCGAGGGCCCGTCGCCGGCGTGAAGGGAATGCTGGCCTGCAATTTGGGATAATAGCGCCCGCCGGCCCGCTCGAACGCATCGGCCCAGCCGTGGTCGAAGACATATTCGCCCTGGCTATGGCCCTTCAGATAGCACGGCACCGCGCCGATGACGGTTCCCGCGGCATCCTCGAGGCGCAGGAACTGCGGCAGCCAGCCGGACTTGCGGTCGACACAGCCGGAATCCTCAAGCGCAGAAAGAAAGGCGTGCGAAAGAAACGGATTGTAGCCGGGCGCGCCGCTCGACGTTCCCGAGAGCTGCGACCATTCCTCCGGGCTAAACGCGCCGATTCCATCGCCGACGCGCAAGGTAAACTCGCCCTGATCAAGATTTGACATTGCTGAACTTGGTTTCCTGACGTTGCCGGCAGGATGAAAGTCGCTTCGCTGCCTCTGATTAAACTAGGTATTCCACCCGGCGATACAAGAGGCAGCGCGGCATGACCGCCGTGTTTCAAACGGAGCGGGGATCAAAGCCTTCGAACGTGATCTGATCCACATGCGCATCGCTCGTGGCCTTGTCCGCGGGGCTGCGCACCGTCCATGAAATGACGGGCAGGCCGAGCCTGCCCTTCACGAAGCCGACAAAGCGGTTTTCCAGATGATGGACATTGTAGGAGACGAAATCGATATCATGGGCGAGCATGGAGAAATGCGCCTCCAGATCGCGGTCATCGAGACCCTCCGCCGTGAGCCCGGCCGGAATCCCCGGAGCGTCCCTGCCGAACAGCCGGATGAGGTGATGGTCGAACGACATGATGGCGGCATTGCCCTCATATCCGGCCAGATCCTCCGCGACTGCCTTGACGAGACCATCGTCCCTTCCCGGAATACCCTTCAATTCGATGACGATCGGCACGCGACCGGCAATGAGCTTGAGCGCTTCTGCGAGTGTCGGCACGTGGTCCTTTGTGCCGCCGACCCGCAACGCGGCGGCGTCGGCCACCGTGACATCATGAATGTTGCCGGGCTTTGCAACCAGACGATCCAGCGTGCCGTCATGGAACACGATGGCTTTGCCATCGGCGGAGAGGTGCACATCGCATTCGATGGCAAAGCCGGCACTTGCCGCCGCATCAAAGGCTGAAAGCGTATTCTCCCAGCGGGATTTGTTGAGATCATGCAATCCGCGATGGGCGATGGGGCTCTTAGTGAGCCATTCCAGTGATGCCATGATCAGCGGACCTCGATGATCGCTTCGATTTCAACCGGCGCATTCAACGGCAGCGCCGCTGTGCCCACGGCGGAACGGGCATGGCGGCCCTTGTCGCCGAGCACGGCCACGAGCAGGTCGGACGCACCATTGGCGACGAGGTGCTGTTCGGTGAAATCCTTGGAGGAGGCGACAAACACCGTGATTTTCACGATGCGCTCGATCTTCTCGAGATCGCCGAGCGCGGCCTTTGCCTGGGCAAGGATATTGATGGCGCAGGCCTTTGCCGCTTCCTGGCCCTGCGCCAGATCGACATCAATTCCGAGCAAACCGGTATGGACCAGTTTGCCCCCGGCCAGCGGCAATTGCCCCGAGGTGAGAAGCAGTGAACCGCTGCGTGCGAAGGGCACATAGTTTGCGGCCGGAGCGGCGGCGACGGGCAGGGTAATTCCAAGGTCGTTTAGACGGCTGTCGATGGTGCTGGTCATTGTGTTTCTCATCCTTCTCATGCGGAATCGCAAGTGATTGTGAATGAAGTTGCGATTTTTGCCTCGCTTCCGCCAAGAGTTTTTTTAATATGGCCATTCGAAAACTGGAGAATCTTGTCAATGCGTCTATTCCCCGTCCTCGTTTTCAGCCTGAGTGCCCTTGGTCTTTCCGGATCATCGATGGCTCTCGCCGCTGGAACAGCGACTCTCGTACCACACCGCGCCATTTATGATCTCAAGCTGGATAACGCGCAGGAAAGCAGTGGTATCACGGGGCTGACAGGCCGCATGGTATACGAATTCAATGGTTCGGATTGTGAAGGTTACACGACAAATTTTCGCTTTGTGACGCGCGTCGACATGGAAGAACAGCCTCAAAGGGTGACCGACCAGCAGACCACCACGTTCGAGTCGGGGGACGGCGCCAAATTCCGTTTCGTCAACAAGACATTTGTCGACCAGAGCCTGACCAAGGAAGTGCGCGGCGATGCGCTTCTGGACAAGGACAAGACGGAAATCTCCCTTACCAAGCCGGAAGCGAACAAAGAAAATCTCGAGCTTTCACAGTTCCCGACACGCCACATGCAGGAACTGATCGAGAAGGCGATCGCCGGGGATGTGTTCTACCAGACAAAACTGTTCGACGGCTCCGAGGATGCCGACAAGGTCATGGCGACGACGGTGGTCATCGGCAAGCCCGCTCCCGGTGATTCCGATGACGAGACGAAGAAGATGGGCGCGCTCGAGAAGGAAAACACCTGGCCGGTTTCCATCGCCTATTTCGACGATACGGACAAATCGGAAGGGCTGCCCAGCTACCGCATCAATTTCAAACTCTATCGCAATGGCGTGACCCGCGATCTCAAGATGGATTACGGCGATTTCTCCATGACCGGCAAGCTCGTCAATCTGGAGCTTTTCGATGCGCCGAAGTGCACGAAATAGAGGGCAAAATTTCCCATTCTTGAATTTTCGCGATAAAGTGAATACATTGAATGCAGTGAATACAACTGGCGGCAATCATGGCTACATCTATCCGTTTAACGCCTGAAATCGAACAGAGACTGGATACCCTCGCATCCAAGACCGGCCGGAGCAAAGCATTCTATTTGCGCGAAATTATCGAGAACGGCCTGGATGACATGGAAGATTACTATCTAGGCCTTGGCGTTCTCGAGCGGATACGCAAAGGAGAAGAGCGCGTTTACTCCTTGGATGAAGTGGAACGCGATCTTGGTTTGGCAGATTGAGCTATCTGCTACCGCCGCAAAGCAACTGGCAAAAATTGATCGACATGACGCAAAGCGAATTGCTGCGTTCTTGCGAGAACGTCTGGCTTCAGTCGACGATCCCCGGCAATTGGGCAAAGCGTTGACGGGGCCGCTCGGCGGCCTTTGGCGCTATCGAGTCGGAAACTACCGCATCATTTGCGATCTGCAGGGAAAACGGCTTATTATTTTGGTTCTTGAGATTGGCCATCGCGGAGCCATTTATCGATAGCGAGACGGTGAAACCTGCAAAAATCGCCTTTTCTCGCCGTAGCTCTTGCGTTTGCCGGTAATATCCATTAACAGCCGCTTCATTCCACACACGGGATTTGGGTTGATATCGGGAGAAATCCGATATGGCCTCCGGTGGCGGGTTTCCCGCCTCTTTCCTGTGGAGGTTAAACCGGAAAAGGAAAACTAAGAGATGGCATTGCCTGATTTCAGCATGCGTCAGCTCCTCGAAGCTGGCGTTCACTTCGGCCACCAGACACATCGCTGGAACCCGAAAATGGCACCATACATTTATGGTGACCGCAACAACATTCACATTCTTGACCTGGCCCAGACTGTTCCGCTGCTTCACCGCGCGCTGCAGAAGGTTTCCGACACCGTAGCCCGTGGCGGTCGCGTTCTGTTCGTCG
Source organism: Phyllobacterium sp. SL163 (assembly GCF_049896885.1). Taxonomy (NCBI): domain Bacteria; kingdom Pseudomonadati; phylum Pseudomonadota; class Alphaproteobacteria; order Hyphomicrobiales; family Phyllobacteriaceae; genus Phyllobacterium; species Phyllobacterium sp. SL163. Next base: position 151,348 of record NZ_JAFCVE010000003.1, read on the forward strand.
GCACCAAGCGCCAGGCTTCGGACATCATTGCCGATGCGGCAACCCGTTCGGCCCAGTATTACGTCAATGCCCGCTGGCTCGGCGGCATGATGACCAACTGGAAGACGATCTCGAACTCCATTCAGCGTCTGCGCAAGCTCGACGAACTTCTTTCCGGCGAAGCGCAGGGCTTCACCAAGAAGGAACGCCTGAACCTCGATCGTGAACGCGAAAAACTCAACCGCGCTCTCGGCGGTATCAAGAACATGGGTTCGATCCCGGACCTGATCTTCATCATCGATACCAACAAGGAAGCGATTGCCATTCAGGAAGCCAAGCGTCTCGGCATTCCGGTTGTAGCCGTTATCGACTCCAACTGCGATCCGGACCAGATCGACTTCCCGATCCCCGGCAACGACGATGCATCGCGCGCCATTTCGCTCTATTGCGATCTGATTGCCAAGGCTGCTCTCGATGGCATCCTGCGTCAGCAGGGCTCGCTCGGCATCGATGTCGGCGCCCAGGAAGAAGCACCTGTCGAGCCAGCGCTCGAAGAGCCGGCACAGGCTCCTGCACAGGACGGTGAAGCCTCCGCTTGAGGCTTCATATACCCGTCGTAACGGGTGACTAAAAACAATTGTATTGGCGCATGACGCGCCGCAAAGTTGGCATGCTGGTTTCCCCAGTATGCCTTCGCTTTGAGAAGAGGCGACATAATGAGCATTTCTGCATCACAGGTAAAAGAACTCCGCGAAATCAGCGGTGCCGGCATGATGGACTGCAAGGCAGCCCTGACCGAAACCAATGGCGACATGGAAGCTGCGGTTGACTGGCTGCGTGCCAAGGGCATTTCCAAGGCCGACAAGAAGGCCGGCCGTACGGCTGCCGAAGGTCTCGTTGGTGTTGCAACCAACGGCAAGAAGTCGGTTATCGTTGAAGTCAACTCCGAAACGGACTTCGTTGCGCGCAACGACGCGTTCCAGGACATCGTTCGCAACGTTGCGACGGTTGCTCTTGGTAGCGATGGTTCCACGGCTGCCGTTGCCGCTGCGACCTATCCGGCAACCGGAAAGTCCGTTGTCGACACCATCAAGGATGCGGTTGGCACCATCGGCGAAAACCTGTCTTTCCGCCGTTCTGCAGCGCTCAGCGTTGGTGAAGGCGTTGTTGCAACCTACATCCACAACGCTGTTTCCGACGGTCTCGGCAAGCTCGGTGTTCTCGTTGCCATCGAAACCGCCGGCAATGCCGACGCTGCCAATGCATTCGGCCGCCAGGTGGCCATGCACGTTGCTGCAACCAACCCGCTGGCTTTGACCGCCGCTGAAGTCGATCCGGCTGCCGTAGAGCGTGAAAAGGCGGTTTTCACCGAATCTGCACGCCAGTCCGGCAAGCCAGACAACATCATCGAAAAGATGGTCGAAGGCCGTCTGCGCAAGTTCTATGAGGAAGTTGTACTTCTCTCGCAGGCTTTCGTCATCAATCCCGACCTGACTGTCGAAGCCGCTCTGAAAGATGCGGAAAAGGCAATCGGCGCACCGGCCAAGATCACGGCATTTGCCCGTTTTGCTCTGGGCGAGGGCATCGAGAAGGAAGAGACCGATTTCGCAGCGGAAGTTGCAGCAGCTGTGAAGAAGTAATTTCACAACTGACGAAATCAGAGGGCATCGCGTGACAACGCGGTGCCCTTGGTGTATCCGGGCTTCGAATATCTGAAATGCACGACTCTGCGGGAGGTCTTATGGTTGGTACGGCTGTCTATAAACGCGTTCTACTGAAAGCCTCCGGTGAAGCCCTCATGGGCGATCAGGGTTTCGGTATCGACGTTGCGGTTGCCGACCGTATTGCCAGTGATATTGCCGAAGCGCGGGCGCTCGGCGTTGAAGTCGGGGTGGTGATTGGCGGCGGCAATATCTTTCGCGGCGTCGCTGTCGCGTCCAAGGGCGGCGACCGGGTCACCGGCGACCACATGGGCATGCTTGCCACGGTGATCAATTCACTGGCCTTGCGCACCTCCCTCGTCAAAATCGGCATAGACACCGTCGTCCTGTCCGCCATTGCCATGCCTGAATTGTGCGAGACGTTCTCGCAGAGACAGGCGACAGCCTACATGGACATGGGGAAGGTCGTGATTTTTGCCGGCGGCACGGGCAATCCATTCTTTACGACAGATTCGGCCGCAGCATTGCGCGCAGCCGAAGTGGGTGCCGATGCCCTGTTCAAGGGCACGCAGGTTGACGGCGTTTACACCGCCGATCCCAAAAAGGACCCCAGCGCCGTCCGCTTTGAGCGACTTACCCACAAGGAGATGCTCGATCGCGGCCTTACGGTGATGGATACAACAGCCGTGGCCCTTGCGCGCGAGAACAATATCCCAATAATTGTCTATTCAATCCACGAAAAGGGTGGTTTTGCCGAAATTCTGCAGGGCAGAGGACGCGCGACAATCGTTTCCGACGATTGACCCGCCAACCTCGCAGGGGCTGACCAGAATAACGGAAAGAATATAGGAGCGTTGAATATGAGTGATGCACTCGATTTGAATGACCTGAAGCGCCGTATGGATGGTGCCGTGCAGGCATTGAAACATGACCTCAATGGCCTGCGGACAGGCCGTGCGTCGGCGAGTTTGCTGGAGCCGATCACCGTCGAGGCCTATGGCTCGCATATGCCGCTGAACCAGGTCGCCAACATCACCGTGCCCGAATCACGCATGCTTGCGGTCTCGGTCTGGGACAAGTCGATGGTTGGCAAGGTCGAGCGTGCCATTCGCGAGTCGGGTCTCGGCCTCAATCCGATCACCGACGGCAACAATCTGCGCATTCCCTTGCCGGAACTCAATGAGCAGCGCCGCAAGGAACTCGTCAAGATTGCCCATCAGTATGTGGAGCAGGCGAAAGTTGCCGCCCGCCATGTGCGCCGCGACGGCATGGACGAGTTGAAAAAGCTCGAAAAGGATGGCGCGATCAGTCAGGATGACAACCGCGTTCTTTCCGAAAAAGTACAGAAGCTGACGGACGAGACCATTGCCGAAATGGACAAGGTCGTTGCTGTCAAGCAGACGGAAATCATGCAGGTTTAGTCTGTTTTTAGCCCGTTAATACCACTGGAGGTTGAATGCCATGTCCAATCCGCGCCACATTGCCATCATCATGGATGGAAATGGCCGTTGGGCAAAAGCACGTGGCCTGCCACGCACCGCCGGTCACAAGGCGGGTGTCGACGCGCTGCGCGAGACCATTCGCGCCGCCGGCAAAATGGGCATTCCATACCTGACCCTGTTCGCGTTCTCATCGGAAAACTGGTCGCGCCCGCGATCCGAAGTGTCTGATCTGATGGGCCTGCTCAAGCTGTTCATCCGGCGCGATCTGGCTGATCTGCATCGCGAGAATGTGCGCGTGCGCATCATCGGCGAGCGGGAAGGCCTGGCGAAGGATATTCGCGCCCTCCTGACCGAAGCGGAAAGCCTGACCGAGAAGAACACGGCACTGACACTGATCATTGCCTTCAACTACGGTTCGCGCAATGAAATCACCCGCGCGGTGAAGGCGCTGCTGTCCGACGTGGCAGCGGGTGTTCTGACGCAGGACGAGGTGACCGCCGAGGCTATCGGCGAGCGACTCGATACGGCGGGCATTCCGGATCCGGATCTGATCATCCGCACCAGCGGCGAGATGCGGCTGTCGAACTTCCTGCTCTGGCAGGCGGCCTATTCGGAGTTCATGTTCCTGCCGTGCTACTGGCCGGATTTCAAATCGACCCACCTGGCGGAAGCGATCGAAACCTTCCACATGCGCGAGCGGCGCTTTGGCGGCGTCAATCAGCAGGAAATAGCTCTGTGACGGCTTCGGGGCCATCCGCACCGGACAAGGGCACCGGCCGTCTCAGCAATCTGCATATACGAACCCTCAGTGCCGTTGTCATGATTGCAATCGCCGTCGCCCTGACCTGGGTTGGCGGCGTGCCATTTGCGCTCATGGCCAGTGCCATCGGTTTGGGTGTTTTCTATGAATGGCATGCCATAACGCTGGATCGCTCCAGCCTGCTGACCCGCGGCGTTGCCTGGGCCTGCCTGATCGTTGTGCTTGGGCTTTTGCTGCTGTCGCACAACGGATTGTTGATCATTGCCATCTTGCTGGCAGGAGCCGCGCTGACAGCCATGCTGGGCGGCCGGCAGTCCGGCCTATGGCCGGCGATCGGTCTGCTCTATGCCGGATTTCCGGCCATCGCGCTGACATTCGTGCGCGGCGACACGGGAGATGGCTTTGCCGCTGTTCTGTTCCTGTTCGCCGTCGTCTGGTCGACCGATATCTTCGCCTATTTCAACGGACGGGCACTGGGCGGGCCAAAACTGGCTCCGCGTTTCTCGCCGAATAAAACCTGGTCTGGGGCCATTGGCGGCGCTGCCGCGGGCGTGGCTGCCGGTGTGGCCTGCGCAGCCTTCATTACCCCGGCCGGCGGCGTGCCCATTCCGCTCATCGCCTTCGTGCTGTCGGTGACCGCACAGATCGGCGATCTCGGCGAATCATGGGTCAAACGGAAATTTGGCGTCAAGGATTCGGGGTACATGATCCCCGGTCACGGTGGCGTGATGGACCGAGTGGATGGACTTGTAGCCGCAGCGGCATTGCTGTACCTCATCGGGGCAATTCTGGTGAAGCCGGAAACACCTTACGACATTCTTTTCTAGCAGGCTGAGCTTAAGTGACCCTCTGATGGGGTTGGGCAAGGCCCGGAGGACACTTTGACGGATACGCTGAGCTATATCTTCGGCACGCACGGTTTGCTTATCGGTACGATTTTACCCTTTCTGATTGTACTCACGGTTGTCGTCTTCGTTCACGAGATGGGGCACTATCTCGTAGGGCGGTGGTGCGGCATCGGCGTCCAGGCCTTTTCGATCGGTTTCGGGCCTGAACTGTTCGGGTTCAACGACCGCAGCGGTACCCGCTGGAAATTGTCGGCGATTCCCCTGGGCGGTTATGTGAAGTTCGCCGGCGACGAGAGCGTCGCCAGCTCGCCGATCGGCTTGTCTGAAAACATGACCGCTGAGGAGCGTGCCGTGGCTTTCCACACCCAGCCCGTGTGGAAACGCGCAGCGACGGTCTTTGCCGGCCCGGCGTTCAATATTCTGCTGACGGTTGCGATCTTTTCCGTTTTCTTTGCGCTCTACGGCCGCATGGTGGCGGACCCGGTGGTTGCGGAAGTGCGTCCGGGCGGCCCTGCTGCCGTGGCCGGATTTCAGCCGGGCGACCGCTTCATCAGTGTGGACGGAGACAAGGTGGAAACCTTTGCCGATGTTCAGCGGCATGTTTCGGCACGGGCTGGCGATTCCCTGAAATTTGTCGTCGAGCGCAAGGGGCAGGAGGTCAGCCTGACCGCCACTCCGGAGCTTGCCGAACAGAAGGACGCCTTGGGCAATCCGGTGAAAGTCGCCGCGATCGGTGTAGTGAACAATCAGGAGTTCGGCAATTTCCGGCGGGTGACGTACAACCCCATCGAATCAGTCGGCCAGGCGGTGCGTGAAAGCGGTTTCATCATTGCCCGGACGGGCCAGTTTTTCAGCCGTTTCTTTGCCGGCAGGGAAGACAAGTGCCAGCTGGGCGGACCGGTCAAAATTGCCACGATGGCAGGGCAGGCTGCCAGTCAGGGGATCGACTGGCTGATTCAGCTGACCGCCATGCTGTCGATCGGCATCGGTTTGCTCAATCTTTTCCCGCTGCCGCCCCTGGATGGCGGACATTTGATCTTTTATGCCGTGGAAGCGGTCATCCGCAGGCCAGTAAAGCCGGCCGTTCAGGAGATTTTCTTCCGGATAGGCTTCCTTCTGGTGCTGGGATTCATGGGTTTTGTTGTGTTTAATGATCTTTTCGCCTGTCGGTGATGAAAATTAAACATTAGTGAAAATTAAAGGGGTGGGGTGGAAAAGCGTTATGATCTGTTTACTATAAGCCGTGAATGGCGTGGCAGGGATGCCACGCTTTCGTGTGAAGTAAATAGATTTTAACCGTAAGCCTTGCGTGTATGTAAAAACCGGCTATGACGGTGTGCGAGTAATTGCTTAGTCCGGGATCTCGCCCGGGGACAACGAGAAACAAAGGTTTAGTAGGCCTATGGCGGCAAGTTCAAAATTCGTTGGTGCAGCGTCGGCGCTCGCCATTTCAGCGGCTCTGGTAAGTTCGGGAGCGATCGTTACGACGGTTGCGGGGATTACAGCAGCACAGGCAGCAACCGTCAGCCGCATTGAAGTGCGCGGGAACACCCGTGTGGATGCCCAGACAGTCAAGGACAATCTCGGCATCACGCCAGGCAAGCCTTTTTCCAACAATGATATTGATGCTGCCACCAAGCGCCTGTTCAACACGGGTCTGTTCGGCGATGTGCGCATCACCCAGTCCGGCGGTGCGTTGATCGTTACCGTGTCCGAGCACCAGGTCGTCAATCAGGTCATTTTCCGCGGCAACAAGAAGATCAAGGATGCGCAGCTGACTGGTGTCGTGCAGTCGAAGTCGCGCAGCGCCTTCAGCCAGCAGACGCTGGACGCTGATACCGAGGCTGTCCGCGCCGCTTATCGCAACATCGGCCGCAGCGATGCTACGGTAAGTTCGCGCATCATGGATCTCGGTCAGGGTCGCGTCAATGTTGTCTTCGACATCAACGAAGGCGACCGCACCAAGATCGCCAACATCGTATTTGTCGGCAATAACGCCTTTGGTGAGCGCCGCCTGCGCGACGTGATCTCGACCAAGCGTTCCAACCCGTTGTCCTGGCTGACGCGTAATGACGTGTACAGCGAAGATCGCATGCGGGCGGACGAAGAGTCGCTGCGCCGCTTCTATTACAACCGCGGTTATGCGGATTTCCGCGTCGTCTCGTCGACGGCCAATCTCGATGCTGCCACCAACGAATACACGATCACCGTTACGGTTGAAGAGGGTGAGAAGTACAAGTTCGGTGGCGTAGAAATCCAGAGCTCGGTCGAGGGTGTCGATACATCCAAGCTGGGTGGTCTCGTGCAGACATCCGAAGGCGATACGTATAACGCCAAGGAAGTCGAAGACTCCATCATCAAGCTGTCCGAAAAGGTGGCTGGACAGGGTTATGCCTTTGCCAAGGTGGAACCGCGCGGCGACCGCAACTTCGAGAACCACACGATTTCGGTCGTCTACAACATCGACCAGGGTCCGCGCGCCTATCTCGAGCGCATTGAAATCCGCGGCAACGAGAAGACACGTGACTACGTCATCCGCCGTGAGTTCGATGTGAGCGAAGGCGATGCGTTCAATCAGGTTCTGATCCAGCGCGCCAAGAAGCGTCTGGAGCGGCTTGAATTCTTCCAGACCGTCAATATCTCGACCGCTCCCGGCTCGCAGCCTGACCAGGTTATTCTGGTTGTGGACGTTGTCGAGAAGTCGACCGGTGAATTCTCCATCGGTGGCGGTTATACGACCGGTGGTGAAAGCCCCGGACCGACAGTGGAAGGCTCGATCACCGAGCGCAACTTCCTCGGTCGCGGTCAGTATATCCGTATTGCTGCCGGTGGCGGTCTGAACAACAACCGTACATACTCGCTGTCCTTCACCGAGCCTTACTTCCTCGGTCAGCGTATTTCGGCTGGTTTCGATCTGTTCAAGCGCCAGTCTGGCGTCAATGACAAGTATCAGACCGATTTGACCGGCGGTACGATCCGTTTTGGTCTGCCGATCACCGAAACACTGACGGCGGGTGTTGCTTACAACCTGTCGCAGGAAAAATACACGATCGAAGACGCTGCGAAGATCCCGGGGACGGACATTCCTGATCCGTCGCAGATTTCGCAGGCATTCATTGATGCGGCAAATCGCGGTACGTGGATCAAGTCGTCGGTCAGCTGGTCGCTTGTCTACAATACCATCGACGATACGAAAAACCCGCATGATGGTCTCTATGCCAAGTTCAACCAGGAATATGCTGGTGTCGGCGGCGATGCCAACTACCTGAAGACAACGTTCAAGGGCAGCTACTACAAGACGCTTTCCCAGGAAATGGACATTGTCGGCCTTGTCGGTGTCGGCGCTGGCTATATCAAGGGATTTGGCGACGATCTGCGCGTGTTTGACACGTTCAAGAACAATCAGGAAATGATTCGCGGCTTCAAATATGCCGGTATCGGCCCACGCGACTTGAGCGTGGCAGATGCCAAGGGCAGCTTCCTGGGTGGTAATACATACTTCAATGCCACCGTGGAAACGCAGTTCCCGCTGCCGATCGTTCCTGAGAGCCTGGGTATTCGTGGCGCCCTGTTTGCCGACGCTGCTACATTGTATGGCAATGATCTCAAGCAGGCATCGAACACCAGCATGGAATGGCGCGCATCCGCGGGTGTAAGTATCATGTGGGCATCGCCGTTCGGTCCGCTGCGCTTCGACTACGCTTTCCCCGTCAAGAAAGTGGATGGCGATCAGGTGCAGAACTTCAACTTCGGCATGTCGAGCAAATTCTGATAGATTGCTGACCTCCCGGGGGAGCATATTTCCCCGGGGGAGAAAGTTAGTCGATGGCCGATCCGATCTTTTATGAGCCACTGCTGAACGTGACTGTTGGTCAGATCGCCGATCTGACCAATGGCGTTCTTGTGGACAGTTCTCTGGCCAACCGGCCGGTCGCCCGCCTCGCATCACTGGCTGATGCCGGTCCCGATGCGCTTGTGTTCATCGATGGCAAGAAGAACGCGCAAAATCTCGAAGGTTTGAAAGCCGCCGGCGTTTTGTGCACGGACGAAGTCAAAGCAAGCGTGCCCAAGACCGTAGCCGTTATCGTCAGCCGCCATCCGCAGCAGGATTTCGCCGCCATTGGCCGGGCGCTTTACCCGCGGGCGGTGAATGCGCATCTCTGGAGCGGCGAAGAGACGGGTGTTTCACCGCACGCCATCATTGATCCGACCGCCGAAATAGAAGACGGCGTGACGATCGAGCCCGGTGTCATCATCGGCAAGCGCGTTTCCATCGGCGCCGGCACCGTCATTGCCGCCAGCGTGGTCATCGGCAACGGCTGCAAGATTGGCCGCGACTGCTATATCGCGCCGAGCTGCTCGGTCCAGTATGCCTTTCTTGGCAATCGTGTGCTGCTGCATCCGGGCGTGCGTATCGGGCAGGATGGTTTTGGTTATGTTCCGGGCAAGGCCGGCCTCGACAAGATGCCCCAACTTGGCCGCGTCATCATCCAGGACAATGTCGAAATTGGCGCCAACACGACCATTGATCGCGGCGCGCTCGCCGATACGGTGATCGGCGAAGGCACAAAAATCGATAATCTCGTGCAGATTGCCCACAATGTTCGTATTGGACGCCATTGCGTGATTGCTGCGCAATGTGGCATTTCCGGTAGTGTGGTGCTTGGCGACATGACGATGCTGGGTGGCAGCGTCGGCATCAAGGATCACGTCAATATTGGTTCCCGCGTGGAAATCGCCGCAGCAAGCGGTGTGATGAATGATATTCCGGACGGTGAGCGGTGGGCCGGTGCGCCCGCGCAGCCGTTCAAGCAATGGTTCCGTGAAATCGCGAGTGTCCGCGCGATGACCAGGACCAAGAAGGAGAGCAGTTCAGATGAATGAAAATGTACAGGCGAGCAGTCTTGGCGTCGCGGACATCCAGAAGCTTCTGGCAAATCTGCCGCATCGCTATCCCTTTCTGCTGATCGACCGCATCGTCGATATCGATCGCGATGTCTCGGCCACGGGCATCAAGAATGTCAGCATCAACGAGCCGCATTTTGCCGGTCATTTTCCTGAACTGCCGATCATGCCCGGCGTTCTGATCGTTGAAGCCATGGCGCAGACCGCCGGTGCTATCGTGCTGTTCCACAATGGCAGCGGCAAGCCGGGCAAGGTCTTCTTCATGACCATCGACAATGCCAAGTTCCGCAAGCCTGTCGTGCCGGGTGATCAGCTCAAGCTGCGCGTGACCAAGCTGAAGCAGCGCGGCAACATCCACAAATACAGCTGCGTTGCGGAAGTTGACGGCGTGAAGGTTGCCGAAGCTGAAGTGGCGGCAATGGTCAGCTTCCCAGAAGAAGACGAGACCGGAGCTTGATGTCCAATTCCAGCATTCATCCCACGTCGATTGTCGAGGCGGGCGCAAAGATTGGTGACAGGGTAAACATCGGGCCATTCTGCCATATCGGACCGGAAGCGGTCATTGGCAATGATGTCACTTTGCTGAGTCATGTCGTCATCATGGGGGCGACCACCCTCGGCGATGGTGCAAAAGTCTATCCGAACGCCACTCTGGGCGGCGATCCGCAGAATACCAAACACAAGGGCGGGCACACCACGCTTGTCATTGGCCGGAACTGCACGATCCGCGAAGGCGTCACGATGAATCGCGGCACCGATGGCAGCCGGGGTTTGACCACGGTTGGCGACAACTGCATGTTCCTGGCCTATTCGCATGTGGCGCATGACTGCGACATCGGCGACAATGTGACCTTTGCCAACAATGTCATGATCGGCGGCCATGTGTCCGTTGGCAACAATGTCATCATCGGCGGCGGTGCGGCCTTGCATCAGTTTGTGCGGGTTGGCCACCATGCGTTTGTCGGCGGGCTTGCAGCAGTGGCACTGGATGTCATTCCCTATGGCATGGTGATCGGCAATCACGCCTATCTGGGCGGCCTGAACATTGTCGGCATGAAGCGCTCGGGCATGGCCCGCCCGGAGATACACAATCTGCGCCGTGCGGTGCGCATGCTGTTCGACCGCAGCAAGCCGGTCCGAAATCGCGCCGGTGACGTGCGTCTTGCCTTTTCTCAATCGCCGGCGGTTCTCGATCTGGTCGATTTCATCACCACTGATACCAAACGTGCGTTCTGCACGCCGCCCCTCGGTTCCGGAATCGAGACCAGCGACAGTGACGACAACAGCTAAGACAACGGATGGGACGCAACCGGCGGCCATAACGGGCCGCACGGCGATTGTCGCGGGCAACGGGCTCCTGCCCATTTCCATCGCGGAAAGCCTGCAGAAGCAGGGTGCGAACCCCCTGATCATTGCCATCAAGGGCGAGGCATCGCCCGAGATCAATGCGCGCAAGCACGCCGAAATCTCGATCGTCGAGCTGGGCGGCCTGATGAAAATCCTGAAATCGGAAGAGATCAGCAATGTCGTTCTGGCGGGTGGCGTGCGCCACCGGCCGGAATTCTCCGCAGCGCTGCGCCCCGGTAACGGCAATCTCGTCGCGTTGTATCGTTTCATGCGGGCTTTTCGCCTCGGTGACGACGGTTTGCTCAAGGCCGTGATCTCAACGATTGAGTCCTACGGTTTCAGGGTTGTCGGTGCGCATGAGATCGTTCCGGATATTCTGGCGCCTGAAGTGGGCACCATCACCCGGAAGAAAGCCGATCAGGCAAGCATTGCCGATATGCGGGCCGCCCGCGCGGCGGCCATCATGATCGGCTCGCTCGATATCGGGCAGGCGGCCATTGCCGTCGGCAGCCGCGTGGTGGCGCTAGAGGGCGTGGAGGGCACCGATGCGATGCTGCAGCGGGTGGCCGAACTGCGCATTGCCAAGCGGATCAACCGCAAGGGCGGTGTGCTGGTGAAATGCGCCAAACCGCAGCAGGAAGTGCGGGCGGATTTGCCGGCCATCGGCGTAAGCACCGTGGAGAATGCGGTGAAGGCCGGTCTGAAGGGCATTGCCATCGAAGCGCGGCGCACGCTGATCCTTGGCTATGCCGAAACAATCGCCGCTGCCAACGAAGCCGGTATTTTCATCGAAACTTTTGCGCAGGAGGCCGAGTGAAAACAGCAGCAAAGCCGCTTCGCCTTGCCATTGTCACCGGCGAAGAGTCCGGCGACCTGCTTGGCGCCGATCTGGTGCAGGCCCTGCGGCGGCAGTATCCGGGCGAGGTGACGCTGACCGGTGTCGGCGGCGAGCATCTCTCAGCCCTTGGCCTCAACTCCTTGTTCGATCAGCACGAAATCGCTCTGGTGGGGCTGACGGCCATCGTCACCAAACTGCCGCAGCTCATCCGCCGGATAGCGCAGCTGGCCAAAGCCATCATTGCGGCGAAACCAGATTGCCTCGTGATTATCGACAGCCCGGATTTCACCCACCGCGTCGCGCGCAAGGTGCGGGCGGCGGATCCCTCGATCCCGATCATCAACTATATCAGCCCGTCGGTCTGGGCCTGGCGCCCGGAACGCGCCAAGGCGATGCGCGGCTATATCGACCATGTGCTGGCCATTCTGCCGTTCGAGGTGCAGGCATTGCAAGATCTCGACGGCCCGCCTGCCACTTATGTCGGCCACAGGCTGGTGACCCATGCGCCGCTGCTGGCGGCGGCAGAGCGGAACCGGGCGCGGGAAAGCAGTTTCGCTGACAGAAGCGAACACAATCTTGTTGTCTTGCCGGGGTCACGCAGAGCAGAAATATCAAGCCTTTCCAAACCTTTCGGTGAGGCAATTGAACTGCTGGCGGAACGCGGCAACCGCTTCAGGCTGACGTTGCCGACACTTCCCAAAGTCGAACCACTGGTGCGCCAGCTCACGGCCGGCTGGAAAGTCCAGCCAAACATTGTGGTGGGTGAAGCGGAACGCCTGAAAGCCTTCGCCGAAGCCGATGCGGCTCTGGCCGCGTCCGGGACCGTGTCGCTGGAACTCGCACTGGCGCGCATCCCGACGGTGTTGTCATACCGGCCTGACTGGCTGGCGCGCATGTTCATTGCGCCGCGCATCAAGGTCTGGAGCGCCGCCTTGCCCAATATTATCGCCGACAAGCGGGTCGTGCAGGAATATTTCAACCAGTTCGTTCGTCCCGGACCACTGGCGCGCGAAATCGAACAACTGCTGAAACCCGGCCATGCCAGGGCGTTGCAGCTTGAGGGGTTCGACGAGATCGCGGCATTGATGCGGACCGAACGGCCATCCGGCGAGATTGCCGCCGAGAAAGTTCTCGACTACGTGCATCAGAGGGCCTGATGAACAGGCTTTTGGATATGAAAAAGGCGCCGAATGGCGCCTTTTTTCGTATTCTGGATGATCTTATTTGCGATTGCCGACCGGAACGTAGTCGCGCTGCGTTGCACCCGTATAAAGCTGGCGCGGGCGGCCGATCTTCTGGTGCGGGTCTTCGATCATTTCCTTCCACTGGGCAATCCAGCCGACGGTGCGGGCAACGGCGAACAGCACGGTGAACATGGTGGTGGGGAAGCCGAGCGCCTTCAAGGTGATGCCGGAATAGAAGTCGACATTCGGATAGAGCTTCTTCTCGATGAAATATTCATCGGTCAGGGCAATGCGCTCCAGCTCCATGGCGACGTCGAGCAGCGGATCGTCCTTGATGCCGAGTTCGGCGAGAACTTCCTTGGTGGTCTGCTGCATGATCTTGGCGCGCGGATCGTAGTTCTTGTAGACGCGGTGGCCAAAGCCCATCAGACGGAACGGATCATTCTTGTCCTTGGCGCGGTTGATGAATTCGGGAATGCGGTCAACCGTACCGATTTCGCCGAGCATGTTGAGGGCGGCCTCATTGGCGCCGCCATGGGCCGGGCCCCAGAGGCAGGCAATGCCGGCAGCGATACAGGCGAACGGATTGGCACCGGACGAACCGGCAAGCCGCACCGTCGACGTCGAGGCATTCTGCTCGTGATCAGCGTGCAAAATGAAAATCCGGTCCATTGCGCGGGCAAGAACCGGATTGGGGACGTAGTCTTCGCACGGCACGGCAAAGCACATGTGCAGGAAGTTGGTGGCGAAATCGAGATTGTTCTTCGGGTAAACGAAGGGCTGGCCGATGTGATACTTGTATGCCATGGCAGCCAGGGTCGGGATCTTGGCGATCATGCGGATGGATGCAACCATGCGCTGATGCGGATCGGAAATATCGGTCGAGTCGTGATAAAAGGCCGACAGGGCGCCAACGCAGCCGACCATGACAGCCATGGGATGGGCGTCACGGCGGAAGCCGCTGAAGAAGCGCGACATCTGTTCGTGCACCATGGTGTGGTGCGTTACACGATAGTCGAAATCATGCTTCTGGCTCTTTGTCGGCAGTTCGCCGTAAAGCAGGAGATAGCAGGTTTCGAGGAAGTCGCCTTTTTCGGCGAGTTGTTCGATCGGATAGCCGCGATGCAGCAAAATACCTTCGTCACCGTCGATATAGGTGATCTGCGACTCGCAGGAGGCTGTGGATGTAAAACCCGGATCGTAGGTGAATGCACCCGTGTTCTTGTAGAGTGTTCCAATGTCCACGACATCAGGTCCGATGGTGCCTTTTTTAATCGGTAACGCAAACTCGTGACCATTCAGATCGATGTTGACGCTATTCTCAGACATTGCCGTTCCTTTCTTGCTTCAGCTCCCGCTGACATCCCGTGTACCATTCCGAAGTTCGCTGCTTGAGCAGTAGACTCTCGTCGAACTTCGGAAGTGAAAGCACACGAGTTACTTCATATTCCAGTATGCCTTTGAAACAGGATGTTCCTTGCAGGCAGGTTATTTTCTGACCTCTGCGTTCAGCACACTGGCCCAAAGCCTTGACCTCTTTGCAAGGTCTTTATCCTGATTTTCTCAGGCACGTCACCGTAGCCGAACGGCACAATGTTGCAATGCAAAAATGCACCGTCGAGGCTGCGGATTAACCTTTTATCCGGTCTTCAATACGCCCCAGCGACTCCTCGCGGCCAAGCACCGCCAGCACGTCGAAAACCCCCGGAGATGTTGCTCTTCCCGTCAATGCCGCCCGCAAGGGCTGGGCAATTTTACCCAGTTTCAGGCCGGTATTTTCCGCATGAACCCGCACGGCCGCATCCAATGCTTCGGCGGTCCAGTCATTGACAGCCGACAGCGCCGGAAGAACGCCGGAAAGCACACCCAGGCCCTCTTCGTTCAACAGGCCGGCTGCCTTTTCATCCAATGCCAACGGGCGCTGCGCAAACAGGTACTTTGCACTGTCCGCCAGTTCGACCAGCGTCTTGGCGCGTTCCTTCAGGCCGGGCATTGCCGCCAGCAATTGCTGACGGGTCCGGTCATTGAGCCGCGACAGAATGTCCGCGCCGCCTTCGATTTCCGGCAGGATGTCGATCATAGCCTTGACCAGGTCGTCATCGGCGGAGAACCGCATGTAGTGACCGTTGATCGCTTCGAGCTTCTGGAAATCGAAACGCGATGCGCCGCGATTGATGTCGGAAATCTCGAACCACTCGATCATCTGCGCATCGGACATGATCTCGTCATCGCCATGGCTCCAGCCGAGGCGGACGAGATAGTTGCGCAGGGCGGCGGGCAGATAGCCCATGGCGCGATAGGCTTCCACGCCGAGCGCACCGTGACGCTTCGACAGCTTTGCTCCATCCGCACCGTGAATCAGCGGAATATGACCCATCACAGGGATATCCCAGCCCATCGCATCATAGATGATGGCCTGGCGCGCCGCATTGGTCAGGTGATCGTCGCCACGGATGATGTGGGTGACGCCCATGTCATGGTCATCGACGACAACCGCGTGCATGTAGGTCGGATTGCCGTCGGAGCGCAGGATAATGAAATCATCGAGATCCTTGTTGGGAAAGCGCACATCGCCCTGTACGAGGTCGCGCACCAGGGTTTCGCCGTCCTGCGGCGCCTTGATGCGGATAACCGGCTTGACGCCTGCAGGGGCTTCCTTCGGATCGCGATCGCGCCAGCGGCCGTCATAGCGCGGCGGGCGGCCCTCGGCGCGGGCTTTTTCGCGCATTTCCTCAAGCTCTGCCGGCGAAGCATAGCAGTAATAGGCCTTGCCCTTGGCGACCAGCTCTTCGGCGACTTCCCGGTGGCGGGGCGCGCGCTCGTATTGCGACACCGCATCGCCATCCCAATCGAGGCCCAGCCACTTCAGGCCATCGAGAATGGCCGTGACAGCCGCTTCCGAGGAGCGTTCTCGGTCCGTGTCTTCGATGCGCAGCAGCATCTTGCCGCCCGTATGCTTGGCATAAAGCCAGTTGAACAGGGCCGTGCGGGCGCCGCCAATATGGAGGTATCCGGTCGGGGAGGGTGCAAAACGGGTAACAACAGGTGACGACATAAGGACTCCAACAGACGTCTCGGCCATTAGCCTAACATCCAATCGATTTGATCTGGCGTTGATGTAGCATAGGAGCGCTGTCGTGCAAGGGCATTGGCAGAATTGGAGGCAAATGCAGGGGCCCGGCACCAGTACACAAACGAGTGAACGGCAGTTTTTTGATCGTCCGGCGGACGATGAGCCGGGTCTTGCGATCCAAATATCCCAAAATGTTGCTGTCACCCGGCGAGGCGTGAGTCTGTCCGCAGCGCTGCGCCGGCGCATGGGGTTGGGGCAGGATTTGCTCCCGGCCGTTTCCCGGGCATGCGGGCGGGATTATGATCGCGGCAGTCTTTTCCTGTTCGTGCCGGTTTTTGCCGGCAGCGGCGCCATCGTCTATTTCAGTCTGCCATCGGAACCGCGGCTGAGCGCCATCCTCTTCGGATTGACCGCGCTTGCCGGGTTCAAACTCCTGGCACGCGAGCGGCATCTGACGGGGATGGGTCTTTCCGCCGCCGTGCTGGTTGTCATGGGCATGCTCTGCGCCAAACTGGAAACGCTGCGGCTGGATACGCCAATGCTCGGCTCCGCCGTCACCACGCGGCTGACCGGCCGCATCGTCGCGATCAACCGCGCCGAGCGGGGCGGCTGGCGCGTGACGGTTGACGTGATAGCGACGGAGCGCCCGCTGCTGCGCTATGCCCCGGCAAGGCTGGTTGTATCGGCCCGAGCCTTGCCACCTGAAGCTGCCATAGGCAGCGGGCTGCGCGGTCTGGTGCATCTGCGCCCGCCATCCGGTCCCGTGCGATCAGGCAATTACGACTTTGCCTTCCACAATTACTACAGGGGCATCGGCGGCAGCGGCTTCTTTCTTGGCAGGCCCGAAGCAGCCTCTCTGCCGGAACCGGCTGATTTGACAACCAGAACGCTGTTTGCCGTCGCTGCGATGCGCCAGGCACTCACTGATCGTATCCTCAGTCATATACCTGGAGAAGCCGGTGCCATCGCCGCATCGCTGATCACCGGCCAGCGCGATGGCATCAGCGAGGCCACCAACAACGCCATGCGGCTGAGCGGCCTGTCGCATATCCTCTCCATTTCTGGATTGCACATGGCGCTCGTGGCCGGGATCGTCATCGGCTCGCTGCGTGCATGCATGGCCTTCTTTCCGGACTTTGCCGCGCGCTATCCCATCAAGAAATTTTCGGCATGCGCAGCGCTGCTGGCATCGGCATTCTATCTGCTGCTCTCGGGGATCGACGTGGCGGCCCAGCGCAGCTTTGTCATGCTGGCAGTCATGCTTGTCGCCATGACCGTGGACCGGGCTGCCTTGTCATTGCGCAATGTTGCCCTGGCCGCCTTGGTAACCATTGCCATCGCGCCGCACGAGGTGATGGGACCAAGCTTCCAGATGTCGTACTCGGCCACCGCCGCACTGATCGCATTCTACGGCTGGTGGTCGCCGCGCAGGGCCGGCCGGACCGCGCGGCGTGCCTCCGGCAACAACCTGTTGTTGCGGCTGCCCGGTAAGATCGGCGATCATATCAGTGATGTCGCGCTGACATCCCTGGTCGCCGGTTCGGCCAGTGCGATCTTTGCCGCCTATCATTTCAACAATACCGCACCGCTCGGGCTGATCGGCAACGCCTTTGCCTTGCCCGTGGTCTCGGTGCTGGTCATGCCCTTCGCCGTATTGGCGCTGTTGCTGATGCCGTTCGATCTGGATTTCCTGCCGTTCGCCGTCATGGAACGCGGCATCAAGCTGGTGGTGTTCATCGCCCATCACGTTGCCGCACTCTCGCCCTCGGGTAATCTCGGTCCGATGCCGCAGCCGAGCCTTATCCTGATGAGCGTGGCACTTGTGATCCTGCTTCTCACGACGTCGTGGTTGCGTCTGTGCAGCCTGCCGCTGTTTGCTGCGGCCATCCTGATCATGGCACGCACAGCGCCGCCGGATATCGTCCTGTCGGAGGATGGCCGGCTGGCCGGTGTGCGCAATGGCGCGGCATTGATGATCAATCGCCCGCAGGGCGGCGCCTTCACGTTAAACAACTGGCGGCAGGGTTTTGGGCTGGAACAGATCGTCAAACCGGCGCGGATCGGCAAAGAGGCAGCGGAGGGTGCCTTCGAATGCGCCGGAAAGCTCTGCCTGGCGCGCGAACCGGGCGGTCTCATCATCGCCTATACGGATGATCCCGCGCAAAGGAACCCCGCCTGCAGCGAGGGAAACATCGTCGTGCTGGGCTTTGCCGGTGTGAACACCGGTTGCCCCGTTCCCGGCCCGATGGTGATCACGCGCCGCGATCTCGCCCTGAACGGTGCTGCGGAAATCCGGTTCGGTTCCGGCGGGCAAGGGCAGGGTGACGTGACGGATCTATCGAAAGCCGTAGAAGCGATGGAGCAAAGGGGGCAGTCGGCCCGCCTGACCTGGGCGATCGGTCCGCCCGACCGACCCTGGAACACGTACCGCATCCATTCCAATGCGGCGCGCAACCGGCCGGAGCGTTCACGCAAGGCCCACGCGATCGAAGGCATCCCGGACAATGCCGAACGGGACGCGGCGGCCGATCAGTAACGGCGGATCAGGCCGACGAGCTTGCCCTGCACCCGCACGCGGTCCGGTCCGAAAATCCGCGTTTCATAGGCAGGGTTGGCGGCTTCCAGGGCAATCGAGGCACCCTTGCGGCGGAACCGCTTGAGCGTGGCTTCCTCATCATCGACCAGCGCAACGATGATTTCGCCTGGGCTTGCGGTGTCGCCGCGCTTGATGACGACGGTATCGCCATCAAAAATGCCCGCTTCGATCATCGAGTCGCCCTTGACCTCAAGCGCATAATGTTCACCGCTGCCGATCATATCAGGCGGAAGGCTCAGCATGTGGGTCTGGTTCTGGATCGCGGAAATCGGCACACCGGCGGCAATCCGGCCCATGACCGGAATGCTGACATTGGCAGGCATATCCATGTCGTTGGAGGCGCGCGGCTGCGGTTTGGGCGGCGCAACATTACGTCCGAGACTGCCCTCGATGACACTCGGCTCGAACTTTCTCTGGCTGTTGAGGCCGGGTGCGATGGAGTCCGGCAGGCGCAGGACTTCCAGCGCACGTGCCCTGTTCGCAAGCCGGCGAATGAAGCCGCGCTCTTCCAGCGCAGTGATCAGCCGGTGAATGCCGGATTTGGAGGCCAGATCCAGCGCATCCTTCATTTCGTCGAAGGATGGCGGAATGCCCGTCTCCTTCAGACGCTCATGAATGAAGAGAAGAAGTTCATGTTGTTTACGCGTGAGCATCGGCGATCCTTTAGCAGGGAATCGGAAAAACAAAACCAGAACAAACACTATCTGTTCCAGCATTGTTCTACAAGTGCTTAATATTCCGTTGCGGCAATGCTGGAAGCTTGGTTACGAAGCATGTGGGGGCAGAAATGCACCCGTTCAGGGTACTGTTCCGTCGGTTTCCAACTGGATATCACAATATCATGACAGCTTTCATCCGAATCGCCGAGCGCCAGGACCTTGACACCATCATCGACTGGGCAGCTGCCGAGGGCTGGAACCCCGGTTTGGACGATGCGGACGCATTCTGGGCCGCGGACCCCAAAGGCTATCACGTGCTTGAGGTCAATGATGAACTGACGGCAGCGGTCTCGCTGGTCCGCTATGCGAGAGACTACGGCTTTCTCGGCTTCTACATGGTGCGTCCGCAATCGCGCGGGCTGGGTTTCGGCTGGTCGCTCTGGCAGGATGTGCTGAGCGGATTTGCCGGACAGACCATCGGCCTTGATGGTGTCGTTGCCCAGCAGGAAAACTATCGGAAGTCGGGGTTTGTCTATGCCCATGCGAATTACCGCTATGGCGGCGCCCCCGGCTGCAGGGCACCCGTCAGCGACGATATCGTCGCCATCGATGCGCAATGGATCGGCGCCGTCGCCGCCTATGACCGTCAATTCAATCCCGAACCACGGGAATCGTTTATCCGTGCCTGGCTCGGCCCGTCCGGCTCGCGCCACGGCCTGGCCTGCATTGCCGACGGAAAAATCGCGGGGTATGGCGTCGTGCGCGCATGCCGCGAGGGTTGCAAAATCGGTCCCTTGTTTGCCGAAACCGAAGAGATCGCCGACCGGCTGTTTCAATCGCTCGCAGCAAAGGCCGGGGATGCACAGGTCTTTCTGGATATTCCCGGGACCAATGGGGCCGCGCGGCGCCTGTGCGACCGGTACGGTCTGGCGCCGGTGTTCGAAACCGCACGCATGTATCGCGGACCGGCGCCCGAATTGCCGCTCGACCGGATTTTTGGCATCACAACCTTCGAATTGGGCTAGGCACTCACCGGCGCGGGGCGACGGGCGGACCGCTCGATTGGCGCAGGATGAGTTCGACCGGCCATATCTCGTGGATGTTCTCGACCGGCTCGCCGTCAAGGACGCGCACCAGCAGTTCGGCGATACGCGACCCGGCGGAGCGGATCGACGACCGGGTGGTGGTCATGGCGGGGACCATGTTGCTGGCATTGAGATAGGGGAACACGTCGTCATGGGCGATCACCGAAACTTCCTTGCCGAGTTCGTAGCCTTTTGAACGGATGGCGCGGAAAATGCCGAGCGCCGTCATCATCGAGCCGGCGAGAATGGCGGTCGGATGCGGCGTATAGGACAAAAGCCGCTGCGCCTCATGAAAACCGGTTTCGTCGGAAAAACGCTCATGCACGATGAAGCGCGGATCGACGGCAATGCCGCGCTCCAGCAATGCTTCGCGATAACCCATTTCGCGGTGTTCGGAAAAGGTGTGGCCCTTCAGCCCGTCGATCATCGCGATATGCCGGTGGCCGAGATCGATCAGGTGCGATGCCGCCTGCCGGAAGGCGCCGGCAT
Source organism: Phyllobacterium sp. SL163 (assembly GCF_049896885.1). Classification (NCBI taxonomy): domain Bacteria; kingdom Pseudomonadati; phylum Pseudomonadota; class Alphaproteobacteria; order Hyphomicrobiales; family Phyllobacteriaceae; genus Phyllobacterium; species Phyllobacterium sp. SL163. The sequence goes on from NZ_JAFCVE010000003.1 coordinate 172,214, forward strand.
TGTCGATATCGAGCCAGGCATGCGGGGCGGCGATATTGGTTCGCCCGTGCAGCACAAAGGGAAATTTCGCTTCCGTCAGCATGGCAACCCGCTCGTCCATCAGGGTGGGGCCGGTGACGATGATGCCGTCCACGCGCTTGCTGGAAATCAGCCGCCGGTAGGCCGCAAGCTCGTCATTGTTGATGCTCGGGCTCATCAGCAGGTCCATTTCGTGCTGCGACAGCTGCTCGGCCAGACCGGAAAAGAACTCGCTGGTGTGCGGACCGAAACGTTCGCTGCGGTCGCGCGGCATCAGGATGCCGATGGCGCCGATGCGGCCGATGGCAAGGCGCCGGGCATTGGCATTGGCGCTGTAACCGAATTTGAGAGCCGCCTGGCTGACGCGTTCGCGCGTCGCCTTGTTGACTTCAGGATAGCCGTTCAGGGCGCGACTGACGGTCGTTTGCGAGAGGCCCAGTTGTTCAGCCAGTTCCTTGAGTTTCATGGCAAGCAATCCAGTACGGTCTGTTCAGGCAATGCAGATATGACTCCAAATAATAAACATAACCAGAGGCTAAATTCAAAGCGCTTTGGTAAATTGCTCGCGATATTGTGATCCGCGAGCGGCGCAGTGCTGTTTCAACAGGGCGGCAGCCCGGAATTCACGTTCTCAGCAATACCGTATAATGCACTGTAACATATATATAATAATTCATTTCTCCATGCGGTTTACCTTGATGTCTGGCTTGTGCCGCCAATTTGCGGCTTGACAGGTGAAAGAGCCTTTGTCATTTTTCATTCAAAGCGCTTTGAATTTTGATGTTTCAAATGATTTCCAAAGCGCTTCAGGAGGAGTTTTTGAAGAGGGGCCAAGCATCGTTGCGATGTACGGCAGCCGATTCTGTCAGATTTTTGGGAGGAAATCATGAAAGCCAAATCATTCATTGCGACCCTTTTGACCACGACCTTGCTGGCTTCAGGGGCTTTTGCCGCCAATCTGGCGATTGTATCCGGCGACACCGGCAATGGACGCGAGTTCCTGCGCAAGCAGCTTGACCAGTTCGAGAAGGAAACCGGCAACAAGGTGTCCATCGTTGCCATGCCAGCCAACAGTTCCGACAATTTCGGCCAGTACCGGCTGTGGCTCGCCGCCGGCAATACCGACATCGACGTCTACCGTACCGACGTGATCTGGGCGCCGCAGCTGGCCGACCAGTTCCTCGACCTGAAGGAAGCCGCCAAGGACGTCATCGACCAGCACATACCGTCGATCATCGAAAGCCAGACCGTCGGCGGCAAGCTGGTCGCCTTGCCGATGTTCACCGACGCCCCGGCGCTCTACTACCGCAAGGACCTGCTGGAAAAGTACAAGAAGCCGGTGCCGAAAACCTGGGACGAGATGGCGGCAACCGCCAAGGAAATCCAGGACGGCGAGCGGGCGGCCGGCAACAAGAGCATTTATGGCTTTGTCTTCCAGGCCAATGCCTATGAGGGCCTGACCTGCAACGCGCTCGAATGGGTAAAATCCTCGGGCGGCGGGCAGATTGTCGAGGCGGACGGCACGATTTCGATCAACAATCCGGAAGCGGCAGCGGCCATCGACCGCGCCAAGGGCTGGGTCGATACCATCTCGCCCAAGGGCGTGCTCGCCTACACGGAGGAAGAAGCACGCGGCGTCTGGCAGACCGGCAATTCCGTTTTCATGCGCAACTGGCCCTATGCCTATGCGCTGGCCGGGGCCGATGGCAGCGCCATCAAGGGCAAGTTCGACGTGGCGCCCCTGCCGAGCGGCAAGGATGGCCAAAACTCCGCTGCAACGCTTGGCGGCTGGAACCTGGCGGTTTCAAAATATTCGAAGGCGCCCGAAGAGGCGATCAAGCTGGCGCTGTTCCTCGGTTCGCCCGCACAGCAGAAGGCGCGGGCGATTTCCCAGGCCAGCATGCCGACCATCAAGGCGCTCTATGACGACAAGGATATCGCCGCCGCGCAGCCGCTGATTCCAAACTGGAAGCCGGTGTTTGAAAATTCCGTTCCGCGCCCCTCGGCGCCGACGAAGGTGAAATACAATGAAGTGTCCAACATGTTCTGGAGTGCGGTCCACGATACATTATCGGGCAATGGCACCGCTGCCGAAAACCTTGAGCTTCTGGAAGCAAAGCTGACCGAACTCAAGGGAAACAGCTGGTAGACCCCTGCCAGCAAAAGGGCACGGTGCGGATGGCGTTCACAACCTCCCGAACCCCGTTCGCACCGTTTGCCTGACGCTTTCGCTTCATCCGGAACCACACGGGCAGGAATACGAGCATGACGCCTTCCACCGCACGTTCAGAGCTTTTGCGGCAGCGCGCCCGCTCGGCGCAGCTGTTTCTCATTCCGATGATCATCGCGCTGGCCATCGTTGCCGGCTGGCCCTTGCTTCGGACAATCTATTTCTCGTTCACCGATGCTTCGCTGACCAATATGAGCGCGGCCAAATGGGTGGGATTCAAGAACTATCTGTCGTGGATCCAGCTGAAAAGCGGCCGCACGATCTTTTCAGGACTTCTGGTCGATCCGACCTGGTGGAACGCCGTGTGGAACACGGTGCGCTTCAGCATCATCTCCGTGGCGCTGGAAGCCTTTTTCGGCATGATCGTCGCGCTTGTTCTGAATGCCGAGTTCAAGGGCAGGGGCATTGTCCGCGCTGCCATCCTCATTCCCTGGGCGATCCCGACTATCGTGTCGGCCCGCCTGTGGGGCTGGATGCTGAACGACCAGTTCGGCATTCTCAACGATCTGTTCATGCGCCTTGGTTTCATCAGCCATCCCATTGCCTGGACGGCGAGTGCCGATACGGCCATGACGGCGGTGCTGATCGTCGATGTCTGGAAGACCACGCCCTTCATGGCGCTGCTCATTCTGGCAGGCCTGCAGATGGTGCCGAAGGACATTTATGAAGCCGCGCATATCGACGGCGTGCATCCGATCCGCCAGTTCTTCCGCATCACGCTGCCGCTGATCAAGCCGGCACTGATGGTCGCCATCATTTTCCGCCTGCTCGATGCCATGCGCATTTTCGACCTGATCTATGTGCTGACGCCCAACAGCTCGCAGACCAAGACCATGTCGGTACTGGCGCGGGAAAATCTCATCGAATTCGACAAATTTGCCTATGGCTCGGCACAGTCGACACTGCTGTTTCTGGTGATCGCCCTGATGACCGTGCTGGCGATCTGGCTTGGCCGCGTGCGCCTCGATGGAGGAGACCGCTGATGATCTGGAATCTCACCAAGAACACGGCGTTTTATGCGCTCGTTACCCTGATTGTCGTGCTGGCGGTCTTTCCGTTCTACTACGCCATCATCACCAGCTTCAAAACCGGCAGCAACCTGTTCACCGTCGAGTATTTTCCGTCGTCGTTCTCGCTGGAAAACTACGTCTCGGTCATCAATGCCGGCAGTTTCACCCGCAATCTGCTCAATTCGCTTGTCGTGTCGACACTGGTGGTGCTGCTGGCCCTGCTGATTGCCGTCACCGCATCCTTTGCGCTGGCCCGTGTGCGGTTTCGCGGCCGCTCGCTACTGCTGCTGACCATCCTGTCGGTCTCGATGTTCCCGCAGATCGCGGTGCTGGCGGGCCTGTTCGAGGTCGTGCGCTTTCTCGGCCTCTACAACACGCTGTGGAGCCTCGTCTTTTCCTACACGATCTTCACACTGCCGTTCACCGTGTGGGTGCTGACCACCTTCATGCGCGATCTGCCTGTCGAAATCGAGGAGGCGGCCATCGTCGATGGGGCCACTCCCTGGGTCATCATCACAAAGGTATTCCTGCCGCTGATGTGGCCGGCGATGGTAACGACCGGACTGCTCGCCTTCATCGCGGCGTGGAACGAGTTCCTGTTTGCCCTCACATTCACGTCTTCGACGGAGGTGCGCACGGTGCCTGTCACCATCGCGCTTTTGTCCGGAGCCAGCGCGCATGAAATCCCGTGGGGCACGATCATGGCCGCATCCGTCATCGTGACGGTGCCGCTCGTTGTTCTCGTCCTGATTTTCCAACGCAAGATCATTTCCGGCCTCACCGCCGGCGGCGTCAAGGGGTAACTCAAATGACAGCTATTCATCTCAACAATGTCCGCAAGTCCTTCGGTACGTTCGACGTCATCAAGGGGGTCGATCTGGAAATCAGCCCGAGCGAATTCATGGTGTTCGTCGGCCCTTCCGGCTGCGGAAAATCCACGTTGCTGCGGTTGATCGCCGGGCTTGAGGATATCACCGCCGGAACGCTCGCCTTCGACGACAAGGTGGTCAACAGCCTGACGCCGTCGCAGCGCGGCATTGCCATGGTGTTCCAGTCCTATGCGCTTTATCCGCACATGACGGTGTTCGACAATATGGCGTTCGGCCTGAAACTGGCCAAGGGCGGCACAGACGAAATCAAGCGGCGGGTGAACGAGGCGGCGGACATGCTGCAGATCACCGCCTATCTCGACCGGTTGCCGAAACAGCTTTCCGGCGGCCAGCGCCAGCGCGTGGCCATCGGCCGCGCCATCGTGCGCGATCCGAAAGTCTTCCTGTTCGATGAACCGCTGTCCAATCTCGATGCGGCCCTGCGGGTGCAGACACGGCTTGAGATCGCCAAACTGCATGCAAAAATGCACGAGACCACGATGATCTACGTCACCCACGATCAGGTGGAGGCGATGACGCTTGCAGACCGGATCTGCGTGCTGCGCGACGGCATCGTTGAGCAGGTCGGTACGCCGCTGGAGCTTTATGAGAAGCCGCAATCGGTCTTTGTCGCCGGTTTCATCGGGTCGCCGAAGATGAATTTCCTCACCGAGAAACACGCGGATACCTACCGCGCCCACACGCTCGGCGTGCGGCCGGAGCATCTTGAAATCAAGGACAAGGGCGGCACCTGGAACGGCAAGCTGATCCTGTCCGAAAACCTCGGTTCCGAGACCTATCTCTACATCGATATTGGCGCGAAGGACCCGCTTGTCGTCAGACAGGACGGGACTGCAAGCCAGCAGCCCGGCGAACTGCTCCACATTTCGCCGATCAACGACAATGTCCACCGCTTCGATCAATCGGGCAGGCCGGCAGCGTCAAACTGAACTGAGCATCCTCCCAACCGCATATGCAATGAATAGGAAGACAAAGATGACCATCCGCACGCTCGTCTGGGGCGAAAATGTTCATGAACAGCTGAACAAGACCGTCGCCGAAATCTACCCTGAAGGCATGCACAACCAGATTGCCAAGCTTCTGAAGTCCGACAGCAATATCTCGGTCAAGACCGCCACCCTGCAGGAACCCGAACACGGCCTGACCGACAAGGTACTGGATGAAACCGATGTGCTGATCTGGTGGGGGCACCGCGCCCATGGCGATGTCGCCGACGACGTGGTCGAGCGCGTTGCCAAGCGCGTCTGGGAAGGCATGGGCATCATCGTCCTGCACTCCGGGCATTTCTCCAAGATTTTCAAGCGCCTGATGGGCTCGCCCTGTGCGCTGCACTGGCGCGAAGCCGGTGAGCGCGAGCGGCTCTGGGTGGTCAATCCCGGCCATCCCATCGCCAAGGGCCTGCCACGCTATTTCGAGCTGGAAAACGAAGAGATGTATGGCGAGCCGTTCTCCGTGCCGGAACCGCTCGAGACCATCTTCGTCTCGTGGTTCCAGGGCGGCGAGGTGTTCCGTTCCGGCCTGACCTACCGCAAGGGCGCGGGCAACGTGTTCTATTTCCGTCCCGGCCACGAAACCTATCCAACCTATCACGATGCGACGGTCGGGCTTGTCCTGCGCAATGCGGTGAACTGGGCCTACAATCCCAACCGCTATCCGGAACTCAATACGGCGCCGAACACGCCGGTCGAACAGGCCATCGAGCCCATCACCGCGCGCGGCGGCAGCCTGCATGAAGCTGGCGAGGAAGGTTTCCGCTAAACACCGATCCGATCGGGGACGGCCCGCGCGGCCGTTTCCCATATCCGCAGTATCAATGCCGGCACCGCGTTGCAGCGTGCGGCACATTCATGTGAAGGACTGGACCAATGCGTCTTTTGATCTTGGGTACCGGCAGTATGGCCAATTCCCATGCCAAGAATTTCGCTGAAATCGAAGGGGTAACACTGGCGGGCGCGGTGGATGTCGATCCGGGCCGGGCGGAAGCATTCCGCGCGGAATATGGCATCGAGCGGGCATTCACCTCGCTGGAGGAGGCGCTGGCCTGGGGCGATTTCGATGCGGTGGCCAATGTCACGCCCGACAGCATCCACCACGCCACGACCCTGCAGTGCATCGCGGCGGGCAAGCACGTGTTCTGCGAAAAGCCGCTTGCGGCCAATTATGAAGATGCCGCCGAAATGGCCGACAAGATCGAGGCGGCGGGCCTCGTCGGCATGGTGAACCTGACCTATCGCAATGTCGCGCAGCTGCAGGCGGCCCGCAAGCTGGTCACCAGCGGCCAGATCGGCAAGGTCAGACACGTGGAAGCATCGTACCTGCAAAGCTGGCTTGTCTCGAAAATGTGGGGTGACTGGCAGACGGAAAGCCGCTGGCTCTGGCGTTTGTCAAAGAAGCACGGCTCCAACGGCACGCTTGGCGACGTCGGCGTGCATATTCTCGATTTCGTCGTCTATGGCACCGATACGGAAATCGACGAGGTGTTCTGCCGCCTCAAGGCATTCGACAAGGCGGAAGGCAATCGCATCGGTGAATATGAACTCGACGCCAATGACAGTTTCACCATGACGGTAAGCTTCACCAATGGCGCGCTGGGTGTCGTCCATTCAAGCCGCTGGGCCACGGGCCATGTCAATGAGCTGCGCCTGCGTGTCTACGGCGACAAGGGTGCATTCGAAGTCGTGCACCGTCATGACGGCTCCAAGCTGCTGGTCTGCCTCGGCGATGACGTGGAAACGGCGGTGTGGAAAGAGGTCGAGGTCGAGCCTGTCGCGACGAACTATCAGCGGTTTGTCGAGGCGGTCAAACAGGGCAAAACACTCGAACCATCTTTCCGGCACGCGTCTAGGTTGCAAAAAGCAATAGACCTTGCCAATATAACGGAAAGTGACCGTAGAGAGCACCGGTTAACTGCCTGATTTGAGTATAAGAATTGCCTTGGGTTGCTCTCAGGCGATACCGCTCTGGAGTTGTGGACTGACCCATGACTCCAGAGGCCCGGTTTTTAAATCAGCGTAACATCAGGATTGTACAGGGCGAACCGGCGGCAAGGGCTGGCGCATGCGGTTCGCGGATGATCAGGCCATTGGCGTCGGCGAGGAATTTCAGCATGGATGAATCCTGCAGCGGAAACGGCGTCGCGGTCAGCGTGCCATCCGGTCCGGTGACGATGCGCGCCCGGACATAATCCTGCCTCTGGTCATTGGTCGGCATATCGGCTCCGAGAACCGCAGCGCGCAGATCGGGCGTGTGCGCTAGTCCCATGAAGGTGCGGATAAGCGGCGTCAGGAATATGTGCGCACAGATCAGGCTGGATACGGGATTGCCGGGCAGGCCGAGAATGCGCATGCCCTGGAGATGGCCGAACATCAGCGGTTTGCCGGGACGCAGGGCGATTTTCCAGAAATCGAGTTCCATGCCGCGCGCGGCAAGGGCAGGCTGGACCAGATCATGGTCACCAACCGAGGCGCCGCCCAGTGTCACCAGGATATCGGCCTGCGCTGCAACAGCGCGATCCAGCGCGTCGCTCAGCGCTTCGAGCCGGTCTTCGGCAATGCCCAGATCGATGGCGATGCCGCCCGCATTGCGTACGATTTCAGCCAGACCATAACTGTTGGAAGCAATGATCTGGTCGGGCCGGTAGCTTTCGCCGGGGCTGACCAGTTCATCGCCGGTCGCCAGTATCGCGACGCGCGGACGCCGCACGACGGACAGATGCGGATGATCGGCGGATGCGGCGAGGGCAAGGGCCGCCGGATCAAGCTGCCGGCCGGCGGCAAGCAGGACATCGCCGCTGTTGAAATCGAGGCCGGCCGCGCGGATGTTGCGGCCAAGGACGATTGTTTCGACAATCTCCACCTCATCGCCATGCGGCAAAGTGTTTTCCTGAATGACCACACTATCGGCACCCGCCGGCACCGGTGCGCCGGTGAAGATGCGCACAGCTTCGCCCGGATCGACCGAGCCTTGGAAGGCATGCCCGGCAGCGGATTGACCCACCAGCTTCAGGCGGACAGGCACGCTGGCGACATCGGCGGCGCGCACGGCGTAGCCATCCATCGCCGAGGCGGCAAAGGGCGGTTGCTGGCGGCGGGCATGCAGGTCGGCAGCGAGCACGCGTCCGCCCGCATCACCGAGCGCAACGGTTTCCGGTTCCAGCAGATCCACATTGGCCAGGATGCGCCGCAGCGCTTCGTCAACCGGAAGGAGGTCTGCCATCGTTCAATTCCCGTCTGAAGTTTCCGCGGACCAATCGCCGGATTTTCCGCCCGATTTCTGCAACAGGCGAATATCCTGAATGATCATACCCTTGTCGGCGGCTTTTGCCATGTCGTAGATCGTCAGGCATGCAATGGAAACCGCGGTGAGCGCTTCCATTTCGACCCCGGTTTTGCCCGTCAGCTTGACGGTGGCACGCACCCGCAGACCCGGCAGGGCCTTGTCGGCATCGATATCGACGCTGATCCTGCTCAGAAGCAGCGGATGGCATAGCGGAATGAGGTCATGGGTTTTCTTGGCGGCCATGATCCCGGCGATGCGGGCCGTGCCGATGACATCGCCCTTCTTGGCATTGCCGGAAAGGATCAGCTCAAGCGTTTCCGCCAGCATCCGCACGGACCCTTCCGCCACGGCAACCCGTTCAGTCTCGGCCTTGCCGCCGACATCGACCATATGGGCCGCGCCGGTGCTGTCGAGATGGGTCAGCTTCGGCGCGGTTGTCATGCGGCGCTTGTCTGCTGGTCCGCTGTGCCATGCAGAAGCGCGTGGGTCGCTGCCGCCACATCGCTCTGGCGCATCAGGCTTTCACCGACGAGGAAGCTGCCGATGCCCGATTTGGCGAGGCGCTGGCAATCCGCATGGCTGAAGACGCCGCTTTCGCTGACGAGCAGCTTGTCCGCCGGCACCATTCTGGCCAGTCGTTCGGACACGGCGAGATCCACATGGAACGTGCGCAGATCGCGGTTGTTGATGCCAAGAAGCGGCGAGGTGAGCTTCAGCGCCCGTTCCATTTCCGCTTCGTCATGCACTTCGACCAAGACATCCATATCAAGCGCCATCGCCGTTTCTTCGAGCGCTGCGGCCAGTGCATCGTCGACGCTCGCCATGATGATCAGAATGCAATCGGCGCCCCAGCTGCGCGCCTCAAACACCTGGTAGGTGTCGAAGAGAAAATCCTTGCGCAGGGCAGGCAGGCTGACAGCGACGCGGGCTGCAGTCAGAAATTCCGGCGCACCCTGAAACGACGGAGCATCGGTCAGCACGGATAGGCAGGCTGCGCCACCCTCTTCATAGGCCTTCGCCAGCGCGGGCGGATCAAAATCCGGGCGAATCAGGCCTTTGGAGGGGCTCGCCTTCTTGATTTCGGCAATCAGGCCGAATGTATTGGCGGCGCGTTTCCGCTGCAAGGCGCTGAGAAAACCACGTGGGGCGTCCTGATCACCGATCCGGGCCTTGAGGTCATCGACGCTCAGGCGTGTCTTGGCGGCAGCAATCTCTTCACGCTTGTAGGCTTCGATCTTGCGAAGAATATCAACCATGGTCAGTCAGCCTTGCTGTTGGATACGTGCACCAGCTTCTTTAGCACATTTCGCGCCGCACCGCTGTCGATGGAATGGGCCGCCATGCTGATGCCGGTTTTCAGGTCGCCGGTGGCGCCAGCGACAACCAGTCCGGCACCCGCATTGAACAGGGTGATATCGCGATAGGCGCCATGCGCGCCGTCAAGGACGGAGAGCAGCGAGACCGCGTTTTCTTCCGCCGTGCCGCCCTTCAGATCCTGGGGATCGACAAGGCGCAGGCCAAAGGCTTCGGGTTCGATCTCGAAGGTGCGGATCACACCGTTTTCAAGGGCAGCGACTTTGGTGACGCCCGCCGTGGTGATTTCATCAAGACCGTCGCCATGCACGACCCATACGGATTCCGAACCAAGGTTCTTCAGCACCTGCGCGATGGGTTCAACCCATTCGGGCGCATAGACGCCGACGAGCTGGCGGGTAACGCCCGCGGGATTGGTCAGCGGGCCCAGCAGATTGAAGATGGTGCGGGTGCCAAGTTCGACCCGGGCGGGGCCGACATGCTTCATCGCCGGATGGTGCGACGGCGCGAACATGAAGCCGATACCGGCTTCCTCGATGCAGGTGGAGATCAGATCGGGACCGATTTCGATGTTGATGCCGAGCGCCGCCAGCGTATCAGCCGCGCCGGAGCGCGAGGAGAGGGCGCGATTGCCGTGCTTGGCAACCGGCACGCCGGCGCCGGCCGCGACAAAGGCGGCGCAGGTTGAAACGTTGTAGGAACCCGACTGGTCCCCGCCGGTGCCGACGATATCGATGGCGCCGGGTACGGCTTTCACGGGAAGCATTTTCGAGCGCATGGCCGAGACCGCTCCGGCAATCTCGTCAACCTGCTCGCCGCGCACCCGCAAGGCCATGAGCAGGGCGCCGATCTGCGCCGGGGTTGCCTGTCCCGACATCATGATGTCGAAGGCTTCCACGGCTTCCTCGCGGGAAAGCGCTTTTCCCGCTGCCGCAATGCCGATGAAACGTTTCAGTTCAGCCATTCCTGGGTCTCACTGCAATCACTGGCGGGCAAGCGCCTGATTAATAACGGTCTTGTTGATGGTAACGGGATAGACGGTCTGCAATTGCATGACCAACTGATCGAGCAGATCGTCGGACAGGCGCGACGTGAAGGAATCCTTCTCCGCCTTGGTCAGCGAGTCGGGTCCCACATTCAGCGGTTCGATCGATTCCGTCACCTTGAAGATCAGCTTCGACTGGTCCGCCGCCGATTCCGTAACGCCGACCAGACCGTTGGGCCCGTCGAACACCGAGGCAACGCCGCCGACACCGAGGTCGGTATCCTTTGATTGGCGCGTGATGCCGCGTTTGGTTTCCTTGGTGAACTTGAATTCGGCCGCGATGTCGTCAAGCGATGTGCCGGATGCAACGCGCTTGCGCACTTCCTCGGCCTTTTCATTGAGGCGCTTTTCAAGCTCGGCCGTCCGCCAGTTGTCCGTGACCCGCGCCTTCACTTCGTCGAGTGTGCGGTCGCGTGCCGGTGTGATGCCAGTGACATCGTACCAGAGGAAACTGTTCGGACCGATATTGAGCGGCTCATTGTCAAAACCCTGATCGGCAAGGAAGGCGGCGGCCAGAAGATTTTCACCGAACGGAATACCCGGAATCTCCTTGTCGTCCGGTCCGCGGCCCGACTGGTCGACGGCATCGATGGTGACCACCTTGAGGTTCTGTTTGGCGGCGGCATCGGCCATGGTGGCGCCGTCGGCCCGGGCATTCTCATAGGCGTCGTGCACGGACATGACTGACGATGCGGCGAGGGAAAGCGCGATCGTCTCGCGAATGTCCTTCTCCACCTCGGAAAGCGGCTTGATGACTTGCGGTGCGGCAGCAGTCGCCCGCACGATGACCGGGCCAAACGCGCCGGTGATCACGTCGCTGACATTTCCGGCCTGAAGCTTGAAGATCGCATCGGCAATGGTCTGGTCGGGCAGGGCGTTGCGCTGGAACGTACCAAGACGCACGTCATTCATTGTCTTGCCTTCGGCCTTCACTTCATCATCGAACGAGGTGCCTGCAGCCAGACGGTCATGGGCAGCCTTGGCTGCATCGGCATTGGCAAAGGTCAGCTGTTCAATGGTGCGGGTTTCCGGCGAGGTATAGCGGGCAATGTTCTTGTCATATTCCGCCTTGATTTCCTCGGGCGAAACCGATGCCTGGTCGGCAATGTCCTTGGGTTCAAGCTTGACGTAGGTGATCTTGCGGTACTGCGGCGCGGCGTAGGCTTCCTTGTTTGCGTCGAAATAGGTCTTCAGGTCCGCATCGCTGGGGGCAGGGATGTCGGTGATGAAGGATTTCGGCATCGAGACGTAGTCGATGGTGCGGGATTCGCCTTTATAGGTCGCGACCGCCTTCAGCAGCGTATCGGGCACCGTGATGCCGTCGGCGACGGCTTCGACGATCTGCTGGCGGCGGGCGATCTTGCTGCGGCTGTCGAGATAGCCTTGCGGGGTCATGCCGGCATTGCGCAGCACCAGATCAAACTGGCCGGGATTGAAACGGCCGTCAGGTCCCTGAAACGCCGGATCTTCGGCGGCCAGCTGTGCCAGGCGATCCTTGGACAGGCCAAGCGACATCTTCCGCGCTTCTTCGTCGAGCACGACACCGGCGACAAGCTGCGCCTGCACCTGATTGCTGACGCCAATGGCATCGGCCTGTTCACGGGTGAAGCGCTGGCCAAAACGCTGCTGCAGGGCGGCAAGCTGGCGGTCATAGGCCAGACGATATTCGACCGGTGAGACTTTCGAGCTTCCGGCGCTGATCGCCGAACCATTGCCGACGGCGCTGAGAATGGTATTGGAAACGCCCCAGCCAACAAAACTGACGCCAAGAAGAGCAAGAAGCAGCTTGGCTACCCAGGTCTGGGCCACGTCGCGCAAGGAATCGAGCATAGAAAGTCACCGTAACAGTATGAGGCTCAAATTGAATTGCTTAGGGGAATAGCGTCATGAAGGGCTTGTGTCGATTGCTTTATCAAGTGAATTTGCTAGTCAGACAATCAAATGACCGAGAAATCATCAAATCTATCGTCTTGAGGAACGCCGAATGACCCCTGATGTCCGTCCACTCGTTGCTGGTAACTGGAAAATGAACGGGACGGGAGAGTCTCTGGATGAACTGCGCATTATCGTCAACCGGCCGAATTCGGCCATTGGCGAGAAGATTGACGCATTGATCTGCGTGCCGGCCACGCTGGTTTTCCGGGCAGCCCAGTCCGTCGAAGGCGAGGCGCTTGCCATTGGCGGCGAGGATTGCCATGCGAAAAAGTCCGGTGCGCATACGGGCGATATCTCCGCCAACATGTTGAAGGATGCCGGCGCATCGCATGTCATTATCGGACATTCCGAGCGGCGCACGGATCACGGCGAGACCGACGCGATGGTCAATGCCAAGGCCGTGGCCGCATGGGACGCCGGACTGGTCGCGATCATCTGCATCGGCGAGACCGAAGCACAGCGTAAGGCTGGAGCGACGCTCGATATCATTGCAACGCAGCTCGCCGGTTCCATCCCCGATGGGGCCACCGCTGCCAATACGGTTATCGCCTACGAGCCCGTATGGGCGATCGGGACCGGATTGACGCCGACCGCCGATGATGTCCGTGAGGTTCACGCGTCGATCCGTGCGGCGCTGACCGCGCGTTTTGGCGCGGAAGGCGCGCGGCAGCGCATTCTCTATGGCGGCTCGGTAAAACCCTCCAATGCGGTCGAGCTTCTGGGCATCGCGAACGTCGATGGTGCACTTGTTGGCGGCGCGAGCTTGAAAGCGGTGGACTTCCTGGCCATCTGTGAGGCGTACCATTCGCTCTGACGAGCATCAAAAGCGCCGAATTGCCGAGAAAACTGTCCGCTGACGGGCTTGGTTTATTAAGAGATACGGTGTAAAGAGCCGCGTCCGACACCTAGAAAGCAGAAAATACCCCATGCAAACCGTCGTCATCGTCATTCATCTTCTGATTGTACTTGCCCTCGTTGGAGTTGTGCTCATGCAGCGCTCTGAAGGCGGCGGTCTTGGGATCGGTGGCGGCTCGGGTTTCATGAGCGCACGCGGCGCTGCCAACGTGCTTACGCGGGCAACGGCGATTCTTGCGACAGGCTTTTTCATCACGTCCCTGGCGCTCGGCATCATGTCGCGCTACGCCGAAAGCCCGACGGATATTCTCAACCGTATCCCGGCAACGACGGGTGGACAGCCCGCAACCGGCGGACAGCCAGCTGGCAGCGGCGGCATTCTCAACCAGCTTCCGGGTGCTGCGACCACGACGCCGCCGGCATCTGACGCTTCGGCACCGGCCGTACCAGCGGCTCCAGCACCGGCCGAATCAACAGCGCCTGCGCCTGCTGCTCCGACCGCGCCGGCACAGCCCGCAAACCCTGTTCCCAATTCGCAGTAACCGCCGCTGAAACTGATTCTTTGCGGATGCGCAGCAAATGTGTTGCGCTTCCGCAACCCTTGGCGGTGAAGAATCAGTCTGGGCTGTTCTTCACGGTGATTTGCATTGAGTGGAAAACAGTCTTCAGATATCGCCATAGTCAGGTTTGGCCTTGGGGGCCTGGCAAGTGCCGCTGATGGCGCGTGCATATTATCCGGGAACTAACACTATGATTTCACGTCGCTCTCTGCTCATCGGAATTTCTGTTCTGGCCATGTCCGGATCGGCTTTCGCTCAGTCCACCATCAATACGGCCGCAACGCCTGCCGATGCGGCAAAGGTTGACGCGACGCCAACCGCTTCCACTGCAAAACCAGCCAAGGTTTCGCAGGCCCGCAAGCCAGCCCGTGCAACGGCGGCAGCGGCCAAGCGCAACTATTCGCTCGATCCGAAGTATCTGCCGCAGGACGTTTCCTTCACCGGTTACAAGACCGGCACCATCGTGATCGATCCGAAGCAGAAGTTCCTTTATCTGGTTGAGTCCTCCACGACCGCACGCCGCTATGGCATTGCCGTCGGCAAGGAAGGTCTCGAATTCAAGGGTACCGCCGAAATCCGCACCAAGCGCGAATGGCCCCGTTGGATCCCGACCAAGGAAATGATCGAGCGCGAACCAAATCATTACGCCAAGTATGAGAACGGCATGGACGGTGGTCCAGGCAATCCGCTCGGCGCGCGCGCTCTCTACCTTTCACAGGGCAACAAGGATACCTATATCCGTATTCACGGTACCGTGCAGCCCTGGACCATCGGCAGCTCCGCTTCGAACGGTTGTTTCCGCATGGTCAATGATCACGTGATCGATCTTTACAACCGCGTCACTGTTGGCACGGAAGTGGTTGTACTGTAAGAACTATTCGTCGCTGAATTGAAACGGCCAGACCTAACGTCTGGCCGTTTTGCTTGTTTGAAAAAGATATTGGCACGGGAAAAACGGCTTTCATGCCGATTTTTTTGTGGCCAAATCACTCACAAAGGACTAACGAGATAAGCCCATGGCCCGATATGTTTTCATCACTGGCGGCGTGGTTTCTTCCCTCGGAAAAGGCATCGCCGCAGCTGCTTTGGCAGCCCTCCTTCAGGCTCGTGGATACCGTGTACGGATTCGCAAGCTTGATCCTTATCTCAACGTCGACCCCGGCACGATGTCGCCGTATCAGCACGGCGAGGTCTTTGTGACCGACGATGGCGCTGAAACTGACCTCGATCTTGGTCATTACGAGCGCTTTACGGGGCGTCCTACCAACAAGCAGGACAATATCACCACCGGACGCATCTACCGCAACATCATCGAGAAGGAACGCAGGGGTGACTACCTCGGCGCGACCGTTCAGGTGATTCCGCACGTCACCGATGAGATCAAGAATTTCATCGTCGACGGTAATGAGGATTACGATTTCGTGCTGTGCGAAATCGGCGGTACAGTCGGCGATATCGAAGCGATGCCGTTCCTCGAGGCGATCCGCCAGCTCGGCAACGACCTGCCGCGCGGCAGCGCTGTCTATATCCACCTGACCCTGATGCCCTATATCCCCGCAGCGGGCGAACTGAAGACCAAGCCGACCCAGCACTCCGTCAAGGAACTGCGCTCGATCGGTATCGCACCGGATATTCTGCTGATTCGTGCGGATCGCGAGATTCCGGAATCGGAACGCCGCAAGCTGTCGCTGTTCTGCAATGTCCGCTCGTCCGCGGTCATCCAGGCGCTCGACGTCGATACGATCTATGACGTTCCGATGGCCTACCACAGGGAAGGCCTCGATTCGGAAGTTCTGGCGGCATTCGGAATCGATCCTGCACCAAAGCCCCGCATGGAGCGTTGGGACGAGGTCAGCAAGCGTATCCACAATCCGGAAGGCGAAGTCACGATTGCCGTTGTCGGCAAGTACACCGGCCTCAAGGATGCCTACAAATCGCTGATCGAAGCCCTGCACCATGGCGGCATGGCCAACAAGGTGAAGGTCAATCTCGACTGGATCGAATCGGAAATTTTCGAACAGGAAGATCCGACGCCCTATCTGCAGAAGGTACACGGCATCCTGGTGCCGGGCGGCTTCGGCGAGCGCGGCTCGGAAGGCAAGATTCTGGCGGCAAAATTCGCCCGCGAGAAGAAGGTCCCGTATTTCGGTATCTGCTTCGGCATGCAGATGGCGGTCATCGAGGCCGCTCGTTCGCTGGCAGGCGTCGAGAAGGCATCGTCCAGCGAATTCGGTCCGACGAATGAACCGGTCGTCGGTCTCATGACCGAGTGGCTCAAGGGCAATATGCTGGAGAAGCGCACGCAGGCTGGCGATCTCGGCGGCACCATGCGTCTGGGTGCCTATGAAGCCATGCTCAAATCCGGCACGCGGATTGCCGACATCTATGGCTCGACCGATATATTCGAGCGGCATCGCCACCGTTACGAGGTGAACATCGATTACAAGGACCGTCTGGAAGATTGCGGTCTGGTGTTCTCGGGGATGTCGCCGGACGGTGTTCTGCCGGAGACCATCGAATATGCCGATCATCCATGGTTCATCGGCGTCCAGTACCATCCGGAACTGAAGTCACGGCCATTCGAACCGCATCCGCTGTTCGCCTCGTTCATTCAGGCGGCCATGGACCAGAGCCGGCTCGTTTGAAACAATATGGGGTGTGGCTTGAATTGCATTGCTCTTTAAGGCACACCCTTTTCCCATGACCATAGCAACTCCGCGCACGCCCCGACCTGTTGATCATCTGGTTCTGCCTGTTGTGGACCTCGATACGGCGCGCCAGCGTCTGGAAGCACTCGGCTTTACCGTTGCGCCATCAGCGCAGCATCCGTTTGGCACGGAGAATGCCTGCGTCTTCTTCTCGGATAACACCTATCTTGAACCCCTTGCCATCGCCCAGCGCGAAACCTGTGAAACCGAAGCCAGAAATGGCAATGTTTTTGTTGCGCGCGATCAGGCCTATCGTTTCCGCAACGGGCAGGACGGTTTTTCCGCCCTGGTCATGGGAACGCAGGATGCTGGGGCAGATCACAAGGAGTTTGTGAGATCTGGCATTTCGGCTGGCGAAATACTCGATTTTTCAAGAGCCTTCAAAACACCTGATGGAGCAGAAGGTGTGGCCAGTTTCCGGTTGGCCTTTGCCGCGGATCTGCGCGCGCCGGATGCGTTTTTCTTCACTTGCGAACGTGTCAATGCACCGAAAGTCGACCGCACGGCCCTGCAGACTCACAGGAATGGCGCGATCGGGTTGCGTGAGATCGTGCTGTCGGAAGTCAATCCGACGGATTTCCAGTATCCCTTGCAGGAACTGGTCAACCAGCGCGACGTCAACGCCCATTCCTTCGGCATGGATATCCGTGCTGCCAATGCCAATATCACCGTGCTGACGCCTGCCGGTCTTCGATCCTTTCTCGGTCTGGGTGCGCCGGAAAACGAGCGGGGTTTGCGCCTGCAGGCCTTTGTTGTCGGTGTTCGCGATCTGGCTGCGGTTGAAACGCTGCTCACCAACAACAATATCTCCACCGAAAAGCGCGGCTCCCGCCTGATTGTGCATAGGGCACCGGGACAGGGCGCTGCCATTGTATTTGAGGCTGCCTGATGTCCCTGAATTCCACTGTCTCCGCCGGCCCGGTTGCCTTTTCCAATACCGCGCAGTTTTCGCTGATTGCCGGGCCTTGCCAGATGGAAAGCCGCCAGCATGCCTTCGACATGGCGGGCGCGCTGAAGGAGCTGACCGGCAAGCTCGGCATCGGACTGGTCTACAAGTCGAGCTTCGACAAGGCCAACCGGACGTCGCTGACCGGCAAGCGCGGCTTCGGCCTTGAAAATTCGCTGCCGGTTTTCGCCGATATCCGCAAGGAGTTCGGACTGCCGACGCTGACCGACGTTCACACGGAAGAGCAGTGCGCGGTTCTGGGCGAAGTGGTCGATGTGCTGCAGATCCCGGCGTTTCTCTGCCGCCAGACCGATCTGCTGATCGCTGCTGCCAAGACCGGCAAGGTGGTCAACATCAAGAAGGGCCAGTTCCTTGCGCCCTGGGATATGAAGAACGTCATTGCCAAGGTCACGGAAAGCGGCAACCCGAATGTGATGGTGACCGAGCGCGGCGCATCCTTCGGCTACAACACGCTGGTATCGGACATGCGTTCGCTGCCGATCATGGCGGGCTTCGGCGCGCCGGTGATTTTCGATGCGACTCATTCCGTGCAGCAGCCGGGCGGGCAGGGCAGTTCCACCGGTGGGCAGCGCGAATTTGTCGAGACGCTGGCGCGTGCCGCCGTTGCCGTCGGCGTGGCCGGCGTGTTCATCGAAACGCACCAAGACCCGGACAATGCGCCATCGGATGGCCCGAACATGGTGCCGCTCGACCAGATGCCGCGTCTTCTGGAAAAGCTGCTGGAGTTCGACCGGATCGCCAAGTCGGCGTGATCTGATTTTCAGGAAAAGGCCGTCTCTGACGGCCTTTTTTCTGTTTTGAGCAACAAATCGTCCTCATGGGGATTTTCCTTGTCATCTTCATTCGCTATTCCAGTGGCGAATGCTGCCCAATGCAAATTGAAGGAAAAGCCTTATGACTGCTATTGTCGATATTATTGGCCGTGAAATTCTGGATAGTCGCGGGAACCCGACTGTTGAGGTCGATGTCATTCTCGAAGACGGCTCACTCGGCCGCGCGGCGGTCCCATCCGGCGCATCGACGGGTGCACATGAAGCTGTTGAATTGCGCGATGGCGGCACACGCTATCTCGGCAAGGGCGTTCTGAAGGCTGTCGATGCCGTCAATGGCGAGCTGTTCGATGCAATCGGCGGTCTCGACGCGGAGAACCAGATTCACATCGACAAGACCATGATCGATCTCGATGGCACACCGAACAAGAGCCGTCTTGGCGCCAACTCCATTCTTGGCGTATCGCTCGCCGTTGCCAAGGCCGCCGCTGAATCCTCCGGCCTGCCGCTCTACCGCTATCTCGGCGGACCGAACGCCCATGTCCTGCCGGTGCCGATGATGAACATCATCAACGGCGGCGCGCATGCCGACAATCCCATCGATTTTCAGGAATTCATGATTCTGCCGGTTGGCGCATCGTCACTGGCCGAAGCCGTGCGTTACGGTGCGGAAGTGTTCCACACGCTGAAGAAGCGCCTGAAGGATGCCGGCCACAACACCAATGTGGGCGACGAGGGCGGTTTTGCGCCGAACCTGAAGACGGCACCGGCTGCACTGGACTTCATTATGGAGTCCATTGAGAAAGCCGGTTTCAAGCCGGGCGAAGAAATCGCCATCGGTCTGGATTGCGCTGCAACCGAATTCTTCAAGGATGGCAATTACGTCTATGAAGGCGAGAAGAAGAGCCGCGATCCGAAGACCCAGGCAAAGTATCTGGCCAAGCTGGCGGCTGACTACCCGATCATCAGCATCGAAGACGGCATGTCCGAAGATGACTGGGAAGGCTGGAAATACCTGACCGATCTGATCGGCGACAAGTGCCAGCTCGTCGGCGACGATCTGTTCGTCACCAATTCGGCGCGTCTGCGCGATGGCATCAAGATGGGCGTAGGCAATTCCATTCTCGTCAAGGTCAACCAGATCGGCACGTTGTCGGAAACTTTTGACGCGGTCGATACGGCGCATCGCGCTGGCTATACCGCCGTCATGTCGCACCGCTCCGGTGAAACCGAGGACTCGACGATTGCCGATCTCGCCGTTGCCACCAATTGCGGACAGATCAAGACCGGCTCGCTTTCCCGCTCTGACCGGATCGCCAAGTACAACCAGCTGATCCGTATCGAGCAGGAACTCGGACCGCAGGCCCGCTATGCCGGCCGTGGCATTTTCCGCAGCCTCTGATACGCGTTACATTCGAACAATTGAGATGGCGGGCCCTGTGCCCGCCATTTTGTTTTGGTGGGGCGGCCCCCAAGCAGCCGGAGCGGCAAATTTAATCGGCTGTTAAGCAAAACATTGTTTTATGGCCGGGTGACTAATCGGGCCATCGTGACCTGATTCCGCATCCCTTCGGGTCATTTGCCATGTGGACAAAACAGAGACGGAAAACCAATCGCGGACGGCTTGTCGTGCCGATCCTTGCCTCGATGTTTTTCGCCTATTTCGGTTTCCATGCCTATCACGGCGAATACGGTCTCTATTCCACCATCAAGCTGCAGGATCAGACCCGGCTGCTGCGCGCCCAGTACGACGCGGTTAAGGCGTCGCGCACGGAGCTTGAACGGGAAGTACAACTTATGCATGATGGAACAATCGAGCGGGACATGTTAGATGAACAGGCCCGCAAGGCGTTGAATGTATCGCGGCCGGACGAAGTCACAATTATGCGTGGCTCGGGCGATTTAACTATTAACTGAATTCCGGTTAATTCACTTTTTATCGTGCATTTTGAACGTCTTATTTGCATAGCTCTTATTCAATTCTGCATATTGTAAGTTCTGCTCCTGCTGCTATTGTCGTCCGACAAAATAACAGGGAGTGAGATATGGCTACGAGGGCGAAAAAAAGCCCTGCGCGTTCTGCGCAGACCTCTGCTGTCAAAGCACCAAAACCAATCGAGTACACAAAGGAGCAGGAGCTCCACGCCTATGGCGAAATGCTGCTGATCCGGCGTTTCGAAGAAAAGGCCGGCCAGCTCTACGGCATGGGTTTCATTGGCGGTTTCTGCCATCTCTATATCGGTCAGGAAGCTGTTGTGACCGGCATGCAGGCGACACTGGTTGAAGGCGATCAGGTCATCACCGGTTATCGCGACCACGGCCACATGCTGGCCTGCGGCATGAGCGCCCGGGGCGTCATGGCCGAACTGACCGGACGCCGCGGCGGCCTTTCCAAGGGCAAGGGCGGCTCCATGCACATGTTCTCGAAAGAGAAGCACTTTTACGGCGGTCACGGCATCGTCGGTGCGCAGGTCTCCCTCGGTACGGGCCTCGCCTTTGCCAATCGCTACCGCGACAACGGCAATGTCTCCCTGGCTTATTTCGGTGATGGCGCGGCCAACCAGGGCCAGGTCTACGAAAGCTTCAACATGGCGGCGCTCTGGAAGCTGCCGGTCATCTACATCATCGAAAACAACCGTTACGCCATGGGTACGGCGGTTTCCCGCGCTTCGGCCGAAACCGATTTCTCCCGTCGCGGCATTTCCTTCAACATCCCCGGTATTCAGGTCGACGGCATGGATGTCCGCGCCGTTCAGGCTGCTGGCGAAGAAGCCACCGCATGGGCGCGCTCCGGCAAGGGCCCGATGATCCTGGAAATGCAGACATACCGGTATCGCGGTCACTCCATGTCGGATCCGGCCAAGTACCGTTCCAAGGACGAAGTGCAGAAGATGCGCTCCGAACACGATCCCATCGAGCAGGTGAAGAGCCGGTTGATCGACAAGGGCTGGTCCACCGAGGACGACCTGAAGAAGATCGACAAGGACGTTCGCGACATCGTTGCCGACGCAGCGGATTTCGCCCAGTCCGATCCGGAGCCGGATGCATCCGAGCTCTATACCGACATTCTGCTCTAAGGGAGGCGCAACCATGCCTGTAGATATTCTGATGCCAGCGCTCTCGCCGACCATGGAAGAGGGCAAACTGTCGAAATGGCTGAAAAAGGAAGGTGACAAGGTCACCTCCGGCGACGTTCTCGCGGAAATCGAAACCGACAAGGCGACGATGGAAGTGGAAGCGGTCGATGAAGGCACCATCGGCAAGATTCTTATTGCCGAAGGCACCGACAACGTGAAGGTCAACACCGTCATCGCCGTTCTCCTGGGCGATGGTGAAAGCGCCGATAGCGCGCCAAAGGCTGCAGCCGCTGAAGCGCCCGTCAAGGCGCAAGAAGCCCCGCAGCAGGAAGCGGAAGCCGCGAAGCCGGCCGCGACCGTTCCGGCGGCGCCGAAGACCGAAGTTGCCGCCGATCCGGATATTCCGGCAGGAACCGAAATGGTCTCGACCACCGTGCGCGAAGCACTGCGCGACGCCATGGCGGAAGAGATGCGCCGTGACCCCAACGTTTTCGTCATGGGTGAAGAAGTCGCCGAATATCAGGGCGCCTACAAGATCACCCAGGGGCTGCTCGACGAATTCGGCCCGCGCCGTGTTGTCGATACGCCGATCACCGAACACGGCTTTGCCGGCGTGGGTGTTGGCGCGGCCATGACCGGCCTGCGTCCGATCGTGGAGTTCATGACCTTCAACTTCGCCATGCAGGCGATTGACCAGATCATCAATTCGGCGGCCAAGACGCTCTATATGTCGGGCGGCCAGATGGGCGCACCGATGGTGTTCCGTGGTCCCTCCGGTGCGGCTGCCCGCGTCGCGGCCCAGCACTCCCAGTGCTATGCCGCTTGGTACAGCCATATTCCGGGCCTCAAGGTCGTCATGCCCTACACGGCTGCCGATGCGAAGGGTCTGCTCAAGGCTGCGATCCGCGATCCGAACCCGGTCATCTTCCTCGAAAACGAAATCCTCTACGGTCACTCCTTCGATGTGCCGAAGCTCGATGATTTCGTCCTGCCGATCGGCAAGGCCCGTATCCACAAGAAGGGCACGGACGTTACGCTCGTCTCCTTCGGCATCGGCATGAACTACACGGTCAAGGCGGCGGAAGAGCTGGCCAAGCTCGGCATCGATGCCGAAATCATCGATCTGCGCACCATCCGCCCGATGGACATTCCGACGGTTGTCGAATCGGTCAAGAAGACCGGTCGCTGCGTCACCATCGAGGAAGGCTATCCGCAGTCCTCGGTCGGTACGGAAATCGCCACCCGCGTCATGCAGCAGGCTTTCGATTATCTCGATGCGCCGATCCTGACGATTGCCGGCAAGGACGTTCCGATGCCCTATGCCGCCAATCTGGAAAAGCTGGCATTGCCGAACGTTCAAGAAATCGTCGAGGCCGTCAAAGCTGTGACATACACAGCATAAAGGGGAGGAAATCGATATGCCGATCAATATCACCATGCCGGCTCTTTCTCCCACGATGGAAGAGGGCAATCTTGCCAAATGGCTTGTCAAGGAAGGCGATAAGGTTGGTCCCGGCGATGTGATTGCCGAGATCGAAACCGACAAGGCAACGATGGAAGTCGAAGCGGTCGACGAGGGCACGGTCGCCAAGATCGTGGTTCCCGCCGGTACGGAAGGCGTCAAGGTCAACGCGCTGATCGCCATTCTGGCGGCGGACGGCGAAGATGTCGGCGCTGCTGCCAAGGGCGGCGACGCAGCTCCCGCGAAAGCAGAAGCCGCACCTGCGCCCGCCAAGGCGGAAGCACCCAAGGAAACGGCGCCAGCGCCGGCTGCACCAGCCGCCGCTGTTGCTGCTCCGGCAAAGTCCGGCGACCGGACATTCTCGTCACCGCTGGCCCGCCGCATCGCCAAGGATGCCGGTATCGATCTTTCCGCTGTAACGGGCTCCGGCCCGCATGGCCGCGTCATCAAGAAAGACGTCGAGGCAGCAATCTCCGGTGGCGGTGCCAAGGCACCTGCGGCAGCTGCAGCGGCCACGCCGGCGGCGGCGCCCAAGCCCATGTCGGACGATACGGTGCTGAAACTGTTCGAGGAAGGCTCCTACGAGCTCGTGCCGCATGACGGCATGCGCAAGACGATTGCCAAGCGTCTGCTGGAAGCCAAGTCAACCGTTCCGCATTTCTATCTGACGGTCGATTGCGAACTCGACGCACTGCTGGCACTGCGTGCCCAGATCAATGCGGCATCGCCGATGCGCAAGACGGAAAAGGGCGATGTTCCCGCCTACAAGCTGTCCGTCAATGACATGATCATCAAGGCGATGGCTCTGGCCCTGCGCGATGTTCCGGACGCCAATGTGTCCTGGACCGAAGCCAACATGGTCAAGCACAAGCATTCCGACGTGGGCGTTGCCGTGTCGATCCCCGGCGGCCTGATCACGCCGATCATCCGCAAGGCGGAGGAAAAGACCTTGTCCACCATCTCCAACGAGATGAAGGACCTGGCCAAGCGCGCGCGCGACCGCAAGCTGAAGCCCGAGGAATACCAGGGCGGCACGACTGCGGTTTCCAACCTCGGCATGTTCGGCGTCAAGGACTTCGCCGCCATCATCAACCCGCCGCATGCCACCATTCTGGCAATTGGTGCGGGTGAAGAGCGGGCCGTCGTCAAGAAGGGTGAGATCAAGGTCGCCACGGTCATGTCCGTGACGCTCTCGACCGATCACCGCGCCGTCGATGGAGCCTTGGGTGCCGAGCTTGCTCAGGCCTTCAAGCGCCACATCGAAAACCCGATGGGCATGCTGGTCTGAGGCCGCCAATGAAAACGGTGCTCTGCTATGGCGATTCACTGACCTGGGGGTACGTTCCCGACGGGTCAGGGCGCCATGCGCTGGGCGATCGCTGGCCACAGATTTTGCAGGCAGAGCTTGGCGGCAGCGTGAATGTTGTCGCGGATGGCCTGAACGGGCGGACAACCGCCTTCGACGACCATCTCTCGGGGTTTGAACGCAATGCTGCCAAGACGCTGACCACCGCGCTTGGCACGCATTTTCCGCTCGACCTCGTGATTGTCATGCTCGGCACCAACGACATGAAGAGCTTTATCTGCGGCAGTGCGCAGGGCGCCAAGCGCGGCATGCAGCGGCTGATCGAGATCATCCGTACGGCACCCTACCAGCTTGATGCGAAAGCGCCTGACATCCTGATCATGTCGCCGCCGCCGCTGGGCGAGACGGATGGTCCGGAATTCCGGCTGGTGTTCGAGCAGGGCATCGAACAGTCCCGCCTGCTCGCCGCCTTTTATGAAGATGCCGCCCGGCAGGCCGATTGCGCGTTTTTCGATGCGGGATCGGTGGCGAAGACATCGCCGGTCGATGGCGTGCATCTGGATGCAGACAATACACGGGCAATCGGCAAGGCCATTGCACCAATCGTTCGAGGCATACTCGATATTTAGTTCAGTCTTAGGAGGACCGAGACTTGGCCAATACTTACGACGTGATCATCATTGGTTCCGGCCCGGGCGGCTATATCGCCGCTATCCGTTCCGCGCAGCTGGGATTGAAGACGGCCATCGTGGAACGCGAGCATCTCGCCGGTATCTGCTCCAACTGGGGCTGCATACCGACAAAGGCGCTGCTGCGCTCGGCAGAAATCTTTCATTACGCCGAACACGCGAAGAATTACGGCCTGAAGATCGAAGGCAGCGTGACTGCTGACCTCAAGGCCATCGTTGCACGCTCGCGCGGCATTGCCGAGCGGATGAATGGCGGCGTCGGCTTCCTGATGAAGAAGAACAAGGTCGATGTCATCTGGGGCGAGGCCAAGTTGACCAAGCCCGGCGAGATCGTCGTGTCCAAGACCACCAAGAAGCCGGTCGAGCCGCAGGCGCCGCTGCCCAAGAACACCCTGGGCGAGGGCACTTATACGGCCAAGCATATCATCATCGCCACCGGTGCCCGTCCGCGCGCGCTGCCGGGTATCGAGCCTGATGGCAAGCTGATCTGGACCTATTTCGAGGCGATGAAGCCGGAAGACATGCCTAAATCGCTGCTTGTCATGGGCTCCGGTGCCATCGGTATCGAATTCGCATCGTTCTACCGCACGATGGGCGTCGATGTGACCGTCGTCGAGGTCATGCCGCAGGTCATGCCGGTTGAAGACACCGAGATTGCCAATTTTGCCCGGAAGCAGTTTGAAAAGCAGGGCATGAAGATCATTCTCGACGCCAAGGTGACCAAGGTCGAGAAGTCAGCCAATTCCATCACCGCCCATGTGGAAAAGAAAGACGGCAAGGTCGAAAAAATCACCGCGGACCGTATGGTTTCGGCTGTCGGCGTGCAGGGTAATATCGAAAACATCGGCCTTGAGGCACTCGGCATCAAGACCGATCGCGGCTGCATCGTCATTGACGGCTATGGCAAGACCAATGTTGCCGGCATCTACGCCATCGGCGACGTTGCCGGGCCGCCCATGCTGGCGCACAAGGCCGAGCACGAGGCTGTCATCTGCGTCGAGAAGATTGCCGGACTGCCGAACGTGCATCCGATGGACAAGGCCAAGATTCCGGGCTGCACCTATTGCAACCCGCAGGTCGCTTCCGTTGGTTTGACCGAAGCCAAGGCAAAGGCTGAGGGTTATGACGTCCGCGTCGGCCGTTTCCCGTTCGTCGCCAATGGCAAGGCGATTGCGCTGGGTGAAGACCAGGGCATGGTCAAGACCGTCTTCGACAAGAAGACCGGCCAGCTCCTTGGCGCCCATCTCGTCGGTGCTGAGGTGACGGAACTGATTCAGGGTTTTGTGGTTGCGATGAACCTCGAAACGACCGAAGAAGAACTGATGCACACGATCTTCCCGCATCCGACCCTGTCGGAAACGATGAAGGAAAGCGTGCTGGATGCCTATGGACGTGCACTGAACGCCTGATAACGAAAGGAATTCCGGTCCGTTGGTCACCATCAAGGACAGCAAACCCTGGATTCGCCTGTCATGGGCAATCCTCAAATGGTCGACCCTGATCGGCTTTGGGCTGGGGTTTGCTGCGTCTGCCTTGAGTCTGGTTTCCGGCAACACCATATCCATCAATGGCACGGCCATCGGCGGCTGGACCGGTGTGTGGGTCGTGACTTTTGCCTGCGGGTTGGGTGGTTTTCTTTTCGGTGCTATATGGGCTCTGGTGTTTCGTGCCATTGCGATTGCATCAGGACGATAGGGCGAGCGAGGGAAGATGGATCAGCCAGTCGGTATCATGAGCATGCCCGGTGTCGGTTTCTTCGGGATGCTGGTCATCGGCTTCATCGCCGGATATATCGCGGAAAAGGCGATGAGCCGCAATCATGGCTTGTTCACCAATATTCTTGTTGGTATTGCCGGATCGTTCGTGGGTGGCACGCTGGCCGGATTGTTGAATTTCAACTTTTACGGCTTTTTTGGAAATCTGATTGTTGCGACGGCGGGCGCAATTATCATTCTGTGGATTTTTGGCAAAGCCAGATCCTCGAATTAAACTAGGAAGTCCTGATGGTAACGGTTCTCGATACGATCGATCAAAAGCGGCGCCTGCGGCATCCGGAAAAGGCGCATCGTCCGGATACGGAAATTCTGAAGAAGCCGGACTGGATTCGCGTCAAGGCGCCGGTCTCCAAGGGCTATGCGGAAACGCGCGAGATCGTGCGCTCGCACAGCCTCGTGACCGTGTGCGAAGAGGCCGGTTGCCCGAATATCGGCGAGTGCTGGGACAAGAAGCACGCCACCTTCATGATCATGGGCGAGATCTGCACCCGTGCCTGCGCATTCTGCAATGTCGCAACGGGATTGCCGACGGCGCTTGATCCGAACGAGCCGGAAAATGTCGGCAAGGCCGTCAAGAAAATGGGCCTGACCCACGTGGTCATCACCTCGGTCGACCGTGACGATCTTCCCGATGGCGGCGCCCAGCATTTTGCCGACGTCATCAACGCGATCCGCGCGATTTCACCCGGCACAACGGTTGAAATCCTCACGCCGGATTTCCTGCGCAAGGACGGTGCGCTCGAGATCGTCGTTGCCGCGCGCCCCGACGTGTTCAACCACAATCTGGAAACGGTGCCTTCCAACTATCTCAAGGTGCGTCCGGGTGCCCGTTATTTTCATTCCATCCGCCTGCTGCAGCGGGTGAAGGAACTCGATCCGACCATCTTCACCAAATCCGGCATCATGGTCGGCCTCGGCGAAGAGCGCAACGAAGTGCTGCAGCTGATGGACGACCTGCGTTCGGCCAATGTCGACTTCATGACCATCGGCCAGTACCTGCAGCCGACGCGCAAGCATCATCCGGTTCTCAATTACGTCACGCCAGACGAATTCAAGTCCTATGCGACCATCGCCAAGACCAAGGGCTTCCTGGTGGTTGCATCGAGCCCGCTGACACGCTCGTCGCACCATGCGGGTGATGATTTCGCCAAGCTGAAGGCTGCACGCGAGGCGCTGCACGCCAACCGAAGCTGACTGAATGCCGAAATTCGATACGACACGCCCCGTGGTGCATCGGGCCGAGCAGATGTTCGATCTGGTGGCGGATGTGGAAAGCTATCCGCAGTTCCTGCCGATGTGCGAAAGCCTGAAGGTGCGCTCACGCAAGGAGCGGGACGGCAAGACGCTGCTCATTGCCGATATGACCGTGGGCTACAAGCTGATCCGCGAGACGTTTACCAGCCAGGTCCTGCTCAAGCCGGACGAGAAGATAATCGAGACCAAATATGTCGACGGGCCGTTCCGCTATCTCGACAATAAATGGCAGTTCGTACCCTCCGCAAACCCGGAACATTCCGAGGTCAAATTCTACATCGACTATGAATTCAAAAGCCGCACGCTCGGTTTTTTGATGGGGTCGATGTTCGATATTGCCTTCCGGAAATTCACCGAGGCCTTTGAAAAACGCGCCGACCAGATTTACGGCCGCGATTCATAGGGCAAAGCCATATTTTCATTTGCCGGATAACTAAAACACCCCACAGCGCAGGAATCGCCGCCGTGGGGTGTTTTGTTTCAGGCGCTCACCTGTCTGCTAGCCGCATCGATAATCCTGTCACGCTCCGGTTGATCGGAGATATCCAGGAGAACGACCAGACCGTCTCCAACGCTTTTTCGCAGAATGTTGCGACCTGATGGCGCCGTGGACAGCAGGCCGCCGCTTTCGAGTGTCTGTATCCGGCTGCGGGATAAAGCCAGTTCCGAAGCCAGAAGCCGATCGAGGCGCACGGTCGTTGTCAGTGGCAGTCTGAGTTCAATCGATAGATGCGTTACATCCAGCGCCTGAGATAGAAGCTTCTTCCGGACGGTAACATCTGAGAACTCCGTGACCTCCATTGCCTTCAATCCCACTGGATTGAAAGCCAGACGCTCGAGCCATTCCGGATCGTTGGTCTGAAGGGCTGCAAGGGTTTGCAGGTCGATATCCCGGACATACCTGCGCTCGAAAATCGTGCGGTTCCACGTGTTTTCGCAGACCGTGCATTTGTAGATGAGCCAGGCATCGAGTTTGCGGCCATTGGCATTGAGCCGGGCCTTGCCGCTGGATTGGAAGGGCCGCTCGCAGCGGCAATGGCTGCAGGCAATGAGGGGCTGGGGAGCCGCTCGTGGAACAATGGTCCATTGGACACAGAGAGTATTGGACATGCCGTCTTGATCTTCCTTTTGGAAGTTCAG
This sequence comes from Phyllobacterium sp. SL163, assembly GCF_049896885.1. Taxonomy (NCBI): domain Bacteria; kingdom Pseudomonadati; phylum Pseudomonadota; class Alphaproteobacteria; order Hyphomicrobiales; family Phyllobacteriaceae; genus Phyllobacterium; species Phyllobacterium sp. SL163. The sequence continues at coordinate 201,497 of NZ_JAFCVE010000003.1, forward strand.
CAAGAAGGCTGTCAGACAGTCATGGACTGAGCGCGGTGTGGCGTGTTCGGGAATGGGAAGAGTTTTGGGCCGATGCGTCTGCGCAAAGCACACGCTTGAATTGCCAACCGGCCTCTAACTCTGCCACCCGCTGAACATGTGTCAGCACTGCCGGAACGCAACGCGCGTTGTCAGCAGCACAGGGTAATACAGGCGAGACCGGTCTTTACGATGGCAAAATGGGACTCCAGGCGGGTCAAAAACTCTTCCGCGCTGAGCCGTATCAAAATCCGGGCGCCATTGGAAGCCCCCGGATTTCTCCCGATCAAACGGCGTCTTGTGGCCTTTAGCGCTGTGCGGCAACCAGCAGAAACATCGGGCGCTCCAGTTCCTCGGCAAGCTCGGGCCGCGCGATGATCTGTTCTTTCGTCGGCTTCCATTCTTCCACGTGGGAGATGGTGAAACCCGCTGTCATCAGCAGATTGAGGATGGTGCCGATTGTCCGGTGCTGTTTGATGACGCCTTTGGCCAGCCAGTCGGTCACACGCGGCCCCTCGACCAGATAGCCGTCGACGGGCCAGGATTTGCGGCCTTCCGCATCGATGAACCAGCCGGGACGGGATGGTGCCATAAAGATGGGATGTTCCATCGAGAAGATGAATGTCGCGCCGGGAACGAGTGCCTTGTGAACGGTCCGGAACAGCCCGGCCAGATTGTCAATGTAATGCAAGGTGAGTGAACTGTAGGCGAGGTCAAACGCTGCCTCGGGGAGGTCAAGCACCTCCAGATCGGCTCTGTCATAACGAATGGCCGCATCTGTCGACATTGATCGCGCCCGCGCCAGCATGTTTTCCGAAACATCGAGGCCCAGCACCTCGGCGGCGCCGTTCTCGCGCGCCCAGCGGGCAAACCAGCCAAAGCCGCAACCGAGATCCACGGCGCGCAGGCCGTGAAGGTCTGGCATCAGCGCCTGCAGGGCAGGCCATTCCGCGGCACTGGCAAGTCCGCCCACCGAGCGGCCCAACTGGCTGTAACCCTCGAAGAAGGCCGGCGTATCATAAATATTCTGTGTCATTGTGTTCTCCATCTTGATGCCGATGGACGGCGCGCACCATAAAAAAGCCCCGTCCGTTGCCGGCGGGGTTTGCTGGTGACGCGTTACGCTTTTCGATCAGCGTGCACAAAGTCCCTGCATCCCGCCTGTTGGGATGCCGGCAACCCGCGCAACAATCAAAACGTCATTCTCGATCATGGAACCGATATCCCATGCTGGCGGTGATGATGTCAAGAATGGCAAGTTTCCGCGTCTGGGATGATTGATCGCAGCGGGACGATTCAGCTAGAACTGCGGCGCAACCAGCTTGGGAGAGAATGATGAGCGGCGTTCAGCCCGATTACACGCTTCACAGGGAAGCACCATCCGTTGACGATTATTGCCGGTTGCGGGTGATTTCCGGTTTGAGTCCGAAGAGCCGTGAGGCGGCTCTTATCGGTCTTCCCAACACGGTCTGCGGCGTGACGGTGACGCTGGACGGCAAGGCAGTCGGCATGGGCCGCATCGTCGGGGATCGCGGCTGTTTCTATCAGGTCGTGGACATTGCGGTTGATCCCGCCCATCAGGCGCGCGGGCTTGGCAAGAAGATCATGGCTGCGTTGATGGACCATGTGGCGGCGGAAGCGCCTGATGGCGCCTATGTCAGCCTCATCGCCGATGGCCCTGCCAAACATCTCTACGCAAAATTCGGTTTCGAGCCGGTGACGCCGGATTCCATCGGCATGGCGTTCCGGGTGTCGCGCACCTGAGTTCAGGCGAGCGTCTTCAACACCAGATCGAGCGCCGTTTCGACGGCGTTTTGCCGGATGCTCGCGCGTCCCTGATCGGGAAAAACATGCCGCACAGCCTGCGGCGCCTGTCCCTTGAGGGCGACACCGAACCAGACGAGACCAACCGGCTTGGCCGCCGATCCGCCGCCGGGACCTGCAACACCCGTCACCGCCACGGCAATGCCGGCGCGCGAGTGTTGCAATGCGCCCGCGGCCATGGCCAGCGCCACTTCTTCCGATACGGCGCCATGGGCAGTGATCACGTCCATGGGAATGCCGAGCATCGCGTGCTTGGCTTCGTTGGAATAGGTGATGAAGCCACGATCCACCACATCGGATGATCCGCCGATGTCGGTGAGCGATGCCACAATCAGCCCCCCGGTGCAGGATTCGGCTGTTGCCAGCAGAATGCCTCTGGCGCGGCAGGCTTCCAGAACCGCGATGGCTTTTGTCTCTGCGATCAGTCCGCTCATTCCGGCAATCCTCCGGGATAGATCACCGATGCCGTGGCGATGGCGGCGATGCCTTCCTTGCGGCCGATAAAGCCCATTTTTTCATTGGTCGTCGCCTTGACCGATACACGATCGGGCGTAATCCCGAGCATTTTCGACAGGGCGGCGGTCATCGCCTCGCGGTGCGGGCCGACTTTCGGTTCCTCGCAGATCAGGGTGATATCGGCATTGGCGATGCGCCCGCCGGCCGCCTTGACGATTTTCACGGCATGCTCGACGAAGATATGCGAGGCGGCACCCTTCCATTGCGGGTCGGACGGCGGGAAATGCGTGCCGATATCGCCCGCGCCGCGCGTGGCCAGCAAAGCATCGGTCAGTGCATGCAAGGCGACATCCGCATCGGAGTGGCCATTGAGCTTGCGGTCATGTTCGATGAAGACGCCGGCGAGCGTCACACCATTGCCGGGCTCGAAAGAATGCACGTCATAGCCGTTGCCCGTGCGTACATCCGGGAAGGCGGCATGCCTTTGCGACAGACGGTCATCAGCCATATCGATATCCTTTGCCCAGGTGAGTTTCGTATTGTCCGCCGATCCCTCGACAATCCGCACCGGCAGGCCCTGCCACTCGGCAATGGCGGAATCATCGGTGAAGTCGGAACGGCCGATGGCAAACGCGGCATCATGCGCCGCCATGATCGGCCCATAGGGGAAGGCCTGCGGCGTCTGCGCCGCATAAAGACCGGCACGCGGCACGGTGGCGCTGACCATCGCATCATGGCCCGCAGCCTTCAGCGTATCGGAAACGGCAAGCACCGGCAGGACACCAATATGCGGCGTCAGGTTGAAAATAACCCGCTCGAGCAGGTCGGCTGATATGAACGGCCGCACGCCGTCATGGATGAGCACGTGGTCCGGCGCCTGGTCTTTCAGGGCGAGCAAGCCAAGCCGGGTTGATTCCTGCCGCGTCGGCCCGCCGGTTACGCATGTGACCCGTGCCGCATAGTCTCCAGCCGCCTGGGCGAAGAGGGATTCGTCTTCCTTGTGGATGACAACGACGACATCTCCGATGAACGGGCAGCCGAGAAAGGCCCGCAGCGTATGCGCCAGAACCGCTTCACCGCCGATCTTGCGGTATTGCTTCGGTCCTTCAACGCTTTGGCCCGCGCGTTCCCCGCGACCAGCCGCCACAATGACGGCTGCCACCCGCATCTGCTTGTCGTTTGTACCTGCCGCCACACTTCTCTCCGTAACTCCAGACTGCGTTACCTCTTGCCGAGGCGAAAGACCAGAGGTTTAAACGAAATCTCGTCCATTCGAGGTGCTCTTTGCCTTGCCTAGTCCGGTGTTCCTGTCTAAAGGATAGGCGATTGGAAAATTGCATACGAAACAGGCAATAGTGACGTGATCGATCTGAATCAACCACTCGAGATAGGCGGCGTGCCGCTGCGTAACCGGGTGTTCCTTGCGCCGATGTCCGGTGTGTCCGACCTGCCGTTCCGCCAGCTGGCGTGGAAGGCCGGCGCAGGCATGGTCGTCTCCGAAATGGTTGCCAGCGCCGAGCTGTGCACGCGCGAGCGCGGCAACCTGCTGCGGCTGCGTGGAGACGGTCTCGGCACCCATGTGGTGCAGATCGCCGGACGCGAAACAAAGTGGATGGCGGAAGCCGCGCGCATTGCCGAAGGCGAGGGCGCGCATATCATCGATATCAATATGGGCTGCCCGGCCAAGAAGGTGACCGGCGGTTTTTCCGGTTCGGCCCTGATGCGCGATCTCGACCATGCCCTGACGCTGATCGAGGCGACCATCGGTGCAGTGACGGTTCCCGTGACGCTGAAAATGCGCCTGGGCTGGGATGACGAAACCATTAATGCGCCGGAACTTGCCGCCCGTGCCGAACAGGCTGGTGTGCAGATGGTGACGGTGCACGGACGCACGCGCTGCCAGTTCTATGAAGGCAAGGCGGATTGGCACGCCATCCGTGCCGTCAAGGCGGCCGTTTCCATCCCGCTTGTTGCCAATGGCGATGTGTTGAACCGCGACGATGCCAATGGCATTCTCGAGGCGTCGGGAGCCGATGCGGTTATGGTCGGACGTGGCTCCTATGGGCAGCCCTGGCTGCCCGGGACGATCGTTCATGGCGCGCAGAACGGGCAGAACACAGGTCTGATCGCCGATTATGCGGTCGCCCATTACGAAGCGATGCTGGCCCATTACGGCGAGCCGACCGGCATTCGCCATGCGCGCAAACATCTCGGCTGGTATCTGGAAAAGCACGGTGTCGATATCAGCGCGGCTGAACGCGTTTCGATCATGACCGAAACCAATCCGCGTCTGGTTGCCGGGCGCCTGCATGCCGCACTCGCGCGGCCGGACGAACATGACATGAAGAAGGTTGCATGATGACATCGGCAGACAATGTTGCGATGGACGACAAACTGGCCGGGATCGTTCTTAATGCGATCCGCCATCCGGTGATCATGCTCGATGAAAGCGGGCATATTTCCTATGCCAATTCCGATGCGGAAGCGTTTTTCCGCTCCAGCGCCAGCATATTGAGCCGCAACACGCTGGAAATGCTGCTGCCATTCGGCAGCCCGTTGCTGGCTCTGGTCAAGCAGGTGCGGGAAAGCCCGTCGCCCGTCAATGAATATCGTGTCGATGTTTCGTCGCCGCGCCTCGGGCAGGACCGCATTGTCGATCTCTATGTCACGCCGGTCAGCGAAGCGCCGGGATCGATCGTCATCCTGTTCAAGGAGCGGTCAATGGCGGAAAAGCTCGACCGGCAGATGACCCATCGCGGCGCTGCCCGCTCGGTGACGGGCCTTGCATCCATGCTGGCGCATGAAATCAAGAACCCGCTGTCAGGTATTCGCGGGGCAGCACAACTATTGGAAACCGGTCTCAACGATGATGACCGCGCGCTGACGCGGCTGATCACCGACGAGACCGACCGGATTGTCTCGCTTGTCGACCGCATGGAAGTGTTTTCCGACGAGCGCCCGATCGAACGGGAGGCGGTGAACATCCACGTTGTGCTGGATCACGTCAAAGCCATCGCCAAGAACGGCTTTGCCAGCCACATCAAGTTCCACGAAGATTACGACCCGTCGCTGCCTTATGTTTTTGCCAATCGCGACCAGCTGGTGCAGGTGTTTCTGAATCTCGTGAAGAATGCGGCGGAATCCATCGGCACGAGCGAGCCGGGCGAGATCACGCTGTCGACCGCCTTCCGCCCCGGTATCCGCCTGTCGATTCCGGGCATCCGCAACCGAGTCTCCCTGCCACTCGAATTCTGCGTGCAGGATACCGGTTCCGGTGTTTCACCGGATATCATGCCGCATCTGTTCGATCCGTTCATCACGACCAAACCGAACGGTTCGGGTCTCGGCCTGGCGCTCGTTGCAAAAATCGTTGGCGATCACGGCGGTGTCATCGAATGCGATTCCGTACCGCGCAAGACGACATTCCGCATTCTGATGCCCGCATGGCAGAGCGATCCGTCGGACGACGACCATGCGGATGAAATGATTATATCGAAAAAGGCAGGATTCTGATCATGAGCTTGGGCAGCATTCTCGTTGCGGATGACGACGCAGCAATCAGAACAGTCCTCAATCAGGCGCTGTCGCGTGCTGGCTACGATGTGCGCATCACGTCTAATGCAGCCACCCTGTGGCGCTGGATTTCCGCCGGTGACGGCGATCTTGTCATCACCGATGTGGTGATGCCCGATGAAAACGCTTTCGACCTTCTGCCACGCATCAAGAAATCGCGCCCCGATCTGCCTGTTATCGTTATGAGCGCGCAGAATACCTTCATGACGGCAATCCGCGCTTCCGAGGCCGGGGCCTATGAATATCTGCCAAAGCCATTCGATCTGACCGAGCTTGTCAGCATTGTCGGCCGTGCCCTGGCGGAGCCGAAGAAGAAGCCGGAAAAATGGGCCAATGACGAACAGCCGGATACCATGCCGCTGGTGGGCCGCTCGCCCGCCATGCAGGATATCTACCGGGTTCTTGCCCGCATGATGCAAACCGACCTGACCGTGATGATTTCAGGTGAATCCGGCACGGGCAAGGAGTTGGTGGCGCGGGCACTGCATGAATATGGCCGTCGCCGCAAGGGGCCGTTCGTCGCCATCAACATGGCTGCCATTCCGCGCGACCTGATCGAATCCGAACTGTTCGGCCATGAACGGGGTGCTTTCACTGGTGCGCAGAACCGGTCGAGCGGCCGCTTCGAACAGGCGGATGGCGGCACGCTGTTCCTCGATGAAATCGGCGATATGCCGATGGAAGCACAGACACGCCTGCTGCGCGTACTCCAGCAGGGCGAATACATGACCGTGGGCGGGCGCACGCCGATCAAGACCGATGTGCGCATCGTGGCCGCGACAAACAAAGACCTGCGGACGCTGATCAATCAGGGCATGTTCCGCGAAGATCTCTATTACCGCCTGAATGTCGTGCCGCTGCGTCTGCCGCCGTTGCGCGAGCGCGGCGAGGATATTCCCGACCTTGTCCGGCATTTCTTCAAGATGGCGGCAAAGGACGGCCTGCCGGAAAAACGCATCACCGCCGATGGTCTCGACCTGATGCGCCGCTATCCCTGGGCCGGCAATGTGCGCGAACTGGAAAACCTGGTGCGCCGTCTCGCCGCGCTTTATCCGCAGGAAGAAATCAATGCGGATGTGATTGAGGCGGAACTCAAGGCTGACCTGCGGCCGGCGGAGCCATCCTCGGCGTCGATGTCCAACGAGGACATCACCATTGCCCAGGCGGTGGAGCTGAACATGCAGCGCTACTTCCTGTCCTATGGCGATGATCTGCCGCCGGTCGGGCTTTACCAGCGCGTGCTGGAGGAAGTGGAATACCCGCTCATCCTGTCATGCCTGACCGCCACCCATGGCAACCAGATCAAGGCAGCCGAACTGCTCGGCCTCAACCGCAACACTTTGCGCAAGAAAATCCGCGAACTGGGTGTCAACATCTACAAGAACACCAAGAACGATCTGGGCCGTTGATTCATCAGTTCGCTGATTGAACGGCGGATTTAAATGTTGGTTTTCCCAGAGCTTGCTATTTTGTACAAACGGGATCGTACGCTCGTACGATCCCGTTTCTGCATTTAATCAGCCTTGAATGTCTGATCAACTGAAAGCTCTACTCTTTCATCGCAGGCCATTGTGGCGAAGTATCGTCCTATACGTTTGCCATCGCTTTTAACGTAAACCGTGACTTCCCAGCCGCGGATGCCAGAATTGTATCCAAAATCCTCATCCAGTTCGAGATCATCGTACTGAAAGCCATTTTTTGCAATTTTAGTGATGTAAGAAAGTATGCCGTACTTAACTGTTGCGGTTTGCATCTCCGGGCATTGCGTTGTTCTGTCCCTGAGTAATGGGATGCCATAGACGACAAATACGGCAAACAAGAACACCACCGCCACGATGGTCCCGGTCACGCCCAGGACCCATTTCAATAGTTTTCGCATTAGTGCCCCTCCCAGGAGATGGGAATGGAACCTGCCATTGATATGTCATAGTTCGTGCCCGGCAGGAGATTTACTGTTCTTGTGAACAGTTCCTGCATCATTCCACGGTGATCGCTTGGATTGAAATCATAATGATCATCATAGGCGCGAACCTCACCTTGGAAGTTCCATGTTCCGTCTTGATGACGAGTCATGTCCCCTTCTAGCTTCAACGAGATGTTCCCTAGGTACGCCGCTGCAATTGCATTATCTTCTGCTGTGTTATGATTAAATTTCTCAACTACAATGTGTTTCGTTCCGATAAAGTTTGAGTCATTGGTGTACTGACTTAACTGGTTGATTTCTCTTATTTTCACCTGATCCGGCCGAAGGTTGAGACCGATCTGATTTAAGGGGACGCTCAATGCTTCTCCATGGCCTTGAAGATAATGCGCCATGGCCTTGAATGGTGACGCTATTCCTCCGGATAATGTGGTGTCATTTCTGTCATAGGTCTTGGCGCTCTCTGGTTCGGAGTCCGTTCCGTTCAGAAGATCCAAAGGCGTGTTCTGTTTGCCGAGGACATTATCGAGAAATGAGAGACCATTTAGCCAGGTGATGAAATCGCCGGGCGCATCTAGGAGCGCGTTCAGGCCGCTTACAATCCATTTCAGTCCGGGCAGACTGTTGAGAGAATTCCAGAATGCGTTTTGCGTATATTCCTGATATTGATCCCACAATCGATCCATTTCCGTATACGGATTATATAACCTACTCCCCGCCCAACCGGTGAATGAATTGCCGGGATTACTGTCTTCCCAGGATTTAATAATGATTGGTTTCAAGATTATCGTTTCAGGCATGCTCAAATCTCCTTAGTAAAAATAAAAAAGCATCAAAATGAAAATCCGCTTCGCCAAGCCATGCGGGGATAAACGAAAAAGGGACGTCATTACGTTTGAAACAGGCCGGGAGAATGGGATCCTGCGTATTAAATATTCTAAATATCACACATTGTTAATAAATATGATTATTACAGTCAAGAAATAAATGAGGCGCGTTGTTGATGACTTCCTTCATGGCAAAGAATGCTGGGCGGGGTGATCGGCGAGCTTCCGTGAATCCGGTTGAAATTGGTCCTATCCATGCTTTGAAGTTACAGAAAATAGCCGAAACCGGATGCCGCACCGCAGATAGCAAGTAGTCTTTCCCCGCTGTCGGTCCTATAATTATCTGACTAACTATACTTCCCGTCTGCACCATCGAGCACGTGCACGGCCGTTTGATCCTAAAGCGGACCCTTGAACACGAAGAATGCGCCGCCGCAGATCATCGCGAAGCCGACGAGGTGGTTGATGGTGATTTTCTCACCAAGATACATCACCGAAAAACCGGCAAAGACCAGAAGCGTGATCACTTCCTGGATGGTCTTCAGCTGGGCGGCCGAATAGATCTCGTGACCATAGCGGTTCGCCGGTACCGCAAGGCAGTATTCGGCAAAGGCGATCATCCAGCTGATGAGGATGACCAGAAAGAGCGGCCGGTCCGCGAATTTAAGATGGCCGTACCAGGCAAATGTCATGAAAACATTTGAGCCGAGCAACAGGAGGATGGGCCGGATATAATCAAAGGAGGGCATGAAGTGTCCTTGGCTCTAAGCGTCTTGGGGCAGGGAATGCAGTAACGTTCAAACGGTCAAAACGATCCGGTCAGCAGGCTTACGTCAAGTCGCGCGCAGCGGAAAGGGCGATCCGGGGTTTGGCGACAAGACATGCGCGGTGTGGCCTAAAGGCCATAGCCTTGATCAGGTGTTGACAGGCTGTCGTGGCGGGCGTGTCAGATGGATGACGGCAAAAACCGCTGAAACAAGCAGTATCGCGAATCCCAGGAAGGAAAACAGGCTGGTCAGGTGTCCAGGCACATCGCTCCAGCGCGGCCTGATGATATCAGCCGTGTTGTAGGGATCGCCGCTATACTGGCACATAACGAAAGAGCCGCCATTGCGCACAAGTGTGGCATCGAGATCGGAGACAAGGGCACTGACGGCGTCCCGGTGTTCAGGCATGTCACGCATATACACAAGCACAGCCTTCGTCGCAGCAAGATAGGCGTGTGAACAGGCATTGAACGGGCTTTGCTCGTCGGTGACACTGCCGGGGACCATGCCCCAGAGACAATAGCTGTATTGGATATTGGTGTAGTTCAGCAGCCGCCGGAATTTCTCATCGGTGCGGGTCATGCGGGCCGCCAGATCGAGGATCGGCTTGCGGTAGTCAGCGATTACCGCCATTTCACCATGCGACAGGCTTGGAATGGAAATGCCCGACGTATCGGTACCGGCGCTGCTGCGGTGCGCCCATCCGCTTTCGGTTTGCAGCATGAACAGGCATGCGACCAGAGCCAGGAACCAGCCTGCCGGGCATCCCATAGGGATATCGAAGCGTTGCGGTCTCATGACAGTCCCATCGGCAGCGGAAGCCTGAACGCCCGCAGGACGTTCAGGCATAGCGCGACTGCGCTCAGCGTGCCGCATGCAGGCGATAGCGCGGACGCTGTCCGGCCAGAACCCGTTCAGCCAAAGCGCCGAAGAGCAGACCAAGCGTGGTCCAGACGATCACATGGATCCCCAGCGATGCGACGCGGAAGTTCCAGAGAACGGTCGGCGAGAACTGTTCGGGAACTTCGTTGATGGCGGGAAGCGAGTATTGCACCAGCGCAATGAACACGACATAGGCGGCACCGGCCATCAATATCGCGTTCCATGCGCCGTGCTGGGCATAAAGGCGCTTTGCCAGACCCACAGCCGCCGCAAGGGCACCGAGCGAAACCACCAGCATGACGAAGAACAGTTCCGTTCTGGCCCCGATGGTATCCGGGCTGCCAACCGCAGGCGGATTCATCGGGTACTTGATGCAGGGAACGAGAACAATTGCCACAAAACCCGCGAGCGCCAGCAGGGCCGCCGTACTGCGCGGGCTGAGGGAACTGACCCGGCCATGCACAAAGGCAAAGACCAGAGAGAACAATCCGCCAAGCGCGGCACTGTAGACGACAATGCCGGTAAACAGGCCGATGCCGGCCTGTGTCGCCCGCGTGACAAGCTCCGGTTCAGCCGCTGTGCCGGCCGCCTGGCTCATCTTTTCCTCGAAGGCAATGGCGTGATCAACCTGCGGTTCGCCGAACACCCGGGCAAACCCGAACGCCAATAGCCCGGCGATGACCCCTACGATCATGCCGCGGATCAAAAGATCTCTTGTCATTGTTTTGTTTCCTCAGTGGCAGGGAAATCCGAGGAGATGGCGGCCGTCATGAACGAATTCGTGCACATACATGCCCGAGAAGAGCGACATCGCACCTTCTTCCGCACCAATGAAATAGATTGCGAGCAGCATAATCAGCCCGCCGAAAATGGCCCACGGCAAGACTTCGCCAAGAGGAATGGGCGTGACGCCTGCTGACGGCGTAAGAGCGATATCGGACATGAATTTTCTCCCAGAATGACGCGTTCACTAACGGAATAAATGATGTTGCGGCCAGGGTCTGGCTTTCAATCAGTGAAAAAGGACTGATTAATTACAGTGGCGCGACCGCTCCGGAATTTCACCGGCTTCCAAACTCGCAACAGCACGGTTATATCTGTGCGCGCCGCAGACTGTCAATGAACGGTCTGCGGGCTGTTTCCGGTTTTTTCCTGAGGGTTTTGAGGGATATTTTGGCCAGAGCCACGCGGTTGACCCTTGTTTGCCATGGCGCCACACCGGCGGTCCGCACAGGTGCTTTCCCCGCCGACGAAGCGCTTGAACCCGGGGAAGCCCAAAACCTGCAGGCTATTGCCGGGCATTTGCGCCGTGCGCACCGTGTTTTGACCAGTCCGGCGCTGCGCGCCCGGCAAACCGCCGATGCCCTGGGTTTGGAATCCGTTGTCGATGCGGCGTTGGCGGATATCGATTACGGGAAATGGGCGGGGAGGACGCTCGCCGCTGTCCACCAAGCCCACCCCGACGATGTGACGGACTGGATGAACAATCCCGCCTCGGCCCCGCATGGCGGCGAATCGATCCATGATTTTCTCGTCAGGATTGCAGATTGGATGAGCGCGCATATGCATGATGGCGGTCACACAATCGTGGTGACGCACGCTTCCGTCATTCGCGCCGCTGTTCTGAGCGTCTTGCAGGCACCGGATTCCGCATTTTGGCGCATCGATGTCGAGCCGCGCAGCTGTACCGAAATGAGCAGCGACGGCCGCCGGTGGATGCTTCGCGCTGCCGCCTGCGTGCCGCCGCGCCCAACAGGGATTCTGCCATGATCCCGGCAAAAATCAGGCTTAGCTTTCGCCGCGCGGTCACACCCTTTCTCCGGATCCGTCAAATCCGCCCGCTCACAGGAGTTCTCATGTCACGGCTCATTCGTATTTTTGCTGTCGCAACCGTCCTCAATGCCGGCCTGTTGGGGCAGGTATTGGCGCACGCCCATCTTGAATCGGCAGTTCCGGCCGAAAACGCCATCGTGAAGGTCTCGCCCGTCGAGATCGATCTGACGTTTTCCGAGGGTTTGAACCTGAAATTTTCAGGCGCAACGATCACCGGTCCGGGCAAGGCGACCGTATCGACGGGACAGGCCAAACTGTCGATCAACGACCACAAGACACTGGTCATTCCGCTGTCGGCACCCCTCGCGTCGGGGGAATATACCGTGAACTGGACCGCACTTTCCACCGACGGTCACAAGACCAAGGGCAGCTATACATTCACCGTCAAACCCTGATGGGGTTGGAGACCACGCTTGTTCTGTGCAGGTTCGTGCACAATGCATCCACGATGTTCCTGTGGGGCGCGTTTGCCTATCTCGCACTGCTTGTGCCCAAACCTCTGGCGCTGGAGATCGGTGAGCGCCTGCGTCCTGCGAGCGTCATCGCGGTCTTTCTGGCTATCGGAACGATCTTTGCTGCGCTGCCGCTGCAGGCTGGAATGATCGGGCAGGGCTGGAGCGATGCCGTCGATCTCGGAACCATCCGGGACGTGCTGTTTGAGACAAGCGTTGGCCGCGGCTGGGCGATACAGGTCGCCGCCGCCCTGCTTTTGTTGCCCGCATTGGCTCTGTCGCCACGCCGCGCGCACATCGCTCTTGCCATGGCTTCGGGACTGCTTCTGGCAAGCCTGGCATTTTCCGGCCATGCCACAATGCGGGAGAGCTGGATTGGCGCGGCCCACCGTTTCAACGATATGGTGCATGTGCTCTCGGGCGGCGCGTGGATCGGAGCGCTGATACCGGTTATGCTGATCCTTGGCCGGTTGCGCCAGGCGGAATGGCGTGTGGCTGCGCAAACGGCGCTGATGCGGTTTTCGTCGGTCGGTCATGCGGCCGTCGCACTGGTGATTGCATCCGGCGTGGTCAATACCACGCTCGTCCTTCGACGTCTGCCGGCTGATTGGACATCCCCCTATCAGGCCTTGCTGGCGCTGAAGATCACTCTGGTTGTGGTGCTGACCGGACTGGCCCTGATCAACCGGTATGTTTTCGTTCCGCGGATGCGCACCAGCGAGGCAGGTTCCATGCGCGCCATACGGCTCGGAACCCTGACGGAGATCGCACTGGGCATTGTCGTGCTCGGGCTGGTTGCCTGGTTTGGCATGCTCGAACCTGTCTAGGTCGAAAAACGTGAGGGCCATGTCACGTTCGATTGGGCTGTCTCGTCTTGGTGGCGCAAGAGCAATTGCAGGCAATGACAGGAGACAGACACGTGATCAGGAATATCTTTCTCGCAGGCGCCAGCGGCGCCGTTGGCAGGCGGCTCGCACCGCTGTTGGTGGAGGCCGGATATGTGGTGACCGGCACCACGCGAAGCGCCGAGAAGGCCGCTTCCTTGCGCCAGATCGGGGTTGAGCCGGCCATTGTCGATGTCTTCGATGCCGAAAAACTCAAATCCGTTGTGGCTGAGGCCGCGCCCGATGTGATCATACATCAGCTCACGGATTTGCCGCATGGCGTCAGTCCAGCGGCGATGAAGGATTTCATCAGCCGTAATGCCCGCATCCGCAGCGAGGGGACCGCCAATCTCGTACAGGCGGCAAAAGCCGCGGGTGTCGGGCGTATCATCGCGCAGAGCATCGCCTGGGCCTACGCGCCGAAAACCGGTGTGTTCATCGAGACGGACCCGCTTGATCTGCACGCGGACGAACCCCGCGCGACGACCGTTGCCGGTGTCGCGGCCATGGAACAGGCTGTGTTGAACGAGCCGGGCATGGAGGGCATTGTCCTGCGCTACGGCTTTTTCTACGGGCCGGGGACCGGTGTCGATATGCCGGCCAATCCTGATTTGCGCGTCCATGTCGATGCGGCCGCCAGCGCGGCGCTCAGGGCTATCGAGCGCGGTGCAAGCGGCGCCTACAATGTTACCGAGACAGACATTGTCGCCAGCAGCGGGAAAGCCCGCAATGCGCTCGGCTGGGACGCCGCATTCCGCATTGACGGCCGCCCGTAGATCCTCGCGATACCAGGCGCGTGGCGAATCGACAGACGCCTCCCACAGAGTTGGGAGACGGGCAAAGCGCAATCTGGTTCTAGCACAGGTGGCAGAACCGGAATCCGGTGCCCGTTTTGACGGGAGTTTTAACCGTGCTTTCGTTTCAGCTTGGGATGCCATGCCCTATGCTGTGGCCAATCGTCAAAGAATGGCCCATGAAAAACGTGTCCGACCTGAACAGCAAATCTGCCGGCCGCGCCGGCAAGAATACGTTGGAAGAGCAAAGCAGGCAGGCTTTCCTCTCCAGCGCAGCCGGGCGTTCATCGAAAGCGGTAAAGCGCACAATGAGCCAGTATTTCAAGAGCTTGTCGGATGTTGATGCGGCCAGACATCACGTGGAGAAGGCCAGGCGCACCGCCGATGACAGCTTGAACCGGGCCAAAGCTGCACCAAAACCGCATGAAATCACCAACCCGGCCTTTGTTGCGCTGTTCGAGGCGCACCAGCATGACCGGGAGGTGCTTTTTGCTGCCATGCGCGCGCTTGACCGGGCTCAGGAAATGCTGCAATCGGAGGCAGAAAAGACGGCATTTTTTGCCAGGGATGACGATCAGCCGCGCTGAAAGTTGCAATCTATAGGTGAATAAGCACACCGCAAGATTGTATTTTACAGACTTTTGCTTTCCGTCGGCCTATCAATCCGCTGTTCGATGTCATCAACAACGGAAAATCTGCGTGAAAAAACTCATTTCCCTGATCATGGCGGCAAGTTTTGCCTGCTTCGCTTTTTCAGCAGCAGCGCGGGCAGACAATGCCGCGACCGAGCTGTTCCAGAAATATCTCGCCAATGGCCGTATCGGCGAGGCCGACGAGCAACTGCTGGCCTTGGCGACGAAGGCGACGAACAATGCCGATGCGCAGCTGGGGCTGGGCCTTGTGCGCACCGCCCGCGCGTTCGAAAAGCTGGCCCAATCGCTTTACAAACATGGATTTGGTTCGAAATCGGATGGCTATGAATTGTATCTGGGGCTGGGCGCCAGCCAAATCGCCAGAAACGGCAATCCGGAACCCATCACCTATGAGCAGTTCCGCGGTATTCTCGCAACGTTCATTGCCGATCTCGATTCTGCCGACAAGGCACTTGCCTCCGTTGGCGACAAGCCGGCAAAGCTGAAGGTCGATCTTTCCGTTGCCCGGTTTGACTGGAACGGCGATGGCAAGGTTGGACCGGAAGACCATATCGGCCGTGCCATTTCGGATACCAATGAAAACGGCGATCCCCTGCCTTTCATTGTCGGCTTCGACACCGCCGATGCGAAATGGCTGCAAGGCTATGACAATCTGCTGATGGCCGTCGCCAAGGCTTGGCTTTCCCATGATTTTTCCGAAAGCTGGAACAGCAGCTTCAGCGTGGTGTTTCCCCGCGCTGTCTCGACCATGTCGGCGGTCAACGGCAGAGGCGCGGACGAATATACGATGTTCGGGGTGAACAAAGCACAGGCCGATGACATCGCCGATTTCATAACCCTCATTCACACCATCCGCTGGCCGGTTGCCGATACGGCGATGTGGAGCGATGTGCGTGTTCACCTGAAAAAGGTCATTGCACTCAACCGGGAAACCTGGGCTCTCATCGACAAGGAAACCGACGACGATCATGAATGGCTGCCCGGCCCGAAGCAGAAGAGCGGCGTGCTGCCATCCTTCAATGTCACGCAGGAGCGCATCCAGGCCTGGCTCGCGGTATTGTCGCAATTCGAGGCGGCCCTTGACGGCAAGATCCTCATTCCCCATTGGCGCTTTGACAAAGGCGTCAATCTGGCCAAGGTTTTCGACGATCCAAAGCCGTTTGATTTCATCCTCTGGCTCACCGGTCCGGCTGCCGTGCCGTATCTTGAGGACGGCCCGGCGATGAGCAGCGGCGAATGGAACCAGATCACGGCGATCTTCGAAGGAAATTTCGCCTCTTACGCCTTCTATTTCAATTAGAATAAAGCCGTTCGGGTGTCGGCCGATGGCAATCGTTGGCCGATCTCGTGACGAGTAATGAGGGCGGGCGCTTCTTCAAGCCTTAAACTTGTGCCGTTGCGGTCTATATGTATCAAGGACGCACCGCGGCGTGCGTTCACGATCTTGCGCGCGTTCCATGCGCAACAGACGTTCCCGACTTTCATCGAATACTCCAATTCAAACGAAAGAACTGTGACAATGTCCCAATCCATTGCATCCCAATCCGGTACATTCAGAATTGGCGGCGATATCGAAATCAATCGTCTTGGCTTTGGCGCCATGCGCATCACTGGCCGTGGTATCTGGGGGGAGCCCGCCGACAAGCCGGAAGCTATCCGCACGTTGCAGCGCCTGCCGGACCTTGGCGTGAACTTCATCGATACGGCAAATTCCTATGGTCCGGATGTTTCGGAACTTCTGATCAAGGAAGCCCTTCATCCCTATGGCGATATTCTCGTCGCCACCAAGGCTGGCCTTACGCGCGAGGGGCCGGACCGTTGGACGCCGAAGGGTGATCCGAAATACCTGATCGATGAGGCGCATAAGAGCCTTCGCCAGCTTGGTGTTGATCAGATCGGTCTCTGGCAACTGCATCGGATCGACTCGAAAGTGCCGCGTGACGAGCAGTTCGGCGCTGTGAAATCGCTGCTCGACGCGGGTGTGATCCGCCACGCCGGACTGAGCGAGGTGTCTGTTGAAGAGATCAAGGCCGCTTCGAAATTCTTCAAGGTGGCGACCGTGCAGAACCGCTACAATCTCGTTGATCGCGCAAGCGAGGATGTCGTGGATTACTGCACGCAGAACGGAATCGGCTTCATACCCTGGTTCCCGCTGGCTGCCGGAGATCTGGCAAAGCCAGGCTCGTTGCTGGACACCATCGCTGCCCATCACAAGGCGACGCCGGGCCAGATCGCCCTGGCATGGGTGCTCAAGCGCAGCCCGGTCATTTTGCCCATACCGGGAACATCCAAGGTCAGGCACCTTGAGGAAAACGTCGATGCCGCGAGGATCAGCCTCTCAGATGAGGAATTCAGCGCGCTTGACCGGGAAGGCAAGGCACACGCCGGACGATAGATTTCCTTGGGAAAACGCAGAAAAGGCCCGGTTTTCCGGGCCTTTTTCTTTTGCTTCTTGTAAACAGCATTCGCCCGTCTAAAGTGCGGCAAACAACAGGAGAAACGCCATGAAGATCAGTGCACGCAATCGGCTGAAAGGGACAGTTGTCGAAGTGACAAAGGGGGCAACGACGGCCCATGTCCGCATCGATGTCGGCGGTTCAATCGTCACGGCATCAATCACCAACGAAGCCGTTGACGAGTTGCAGCTGAAGGTTGGCGACAGTGCCTATGCCGTCGTCAAGGCTTCCGACGTCATGGTCGCCGTTGACTGATTGACCAGTCACGCCGGCAATGAAGGTGCCCGTTCGCGGGCACTTTCCGTTTGTGCCGACAACCGCTTGCCTTTTAATGTTGACTGAGTCAATACTCAAGCCAGTCAACAGCAAAGGAATGGGCCGATGTCGGAACCGGTCGCAGAAATACGCACGTTCAATCGCTTCTACACCCACATTATCGGCCTCTTGGATGAGCATCTGACCGACAGTCCGTTTTCGCTTCCCGAAGCGCGCATTCTCTATGAACTTGCCAATAATGACACCGTCAAAACGGCTGCCGACCTCTCGCGGATACTCGATATGGACACCGCGCAGATCAGCCGGATACTGGCGCGGTTCAAAGCGCGCCAGCTTGTCTGCAGTACGGTCAGCACCGATCATGCCAAGCTGCGTATTCTCTCGCTGACGCCGGAGGGGCAGGCTGCCTTCGCAGCGCTGGACCGAAGCGCAATCGACAGGGCCAATGCGGTGCTTGCGCCGCTCGATACAGCCCGTGTCAGCCGCTTGACCCAATCCATGCGCGAGATCCGCTCCATACTGGACAATCGATCCGAAACGGTCAGCCCGGCTCCGGCCTACATCTTGCGGGCTCCCAGGGCAGGTGATCTTGGCCTGGTCGTTCACAGGCAGGCCTATCTTTACAACAAGGAATACAATCTGGATTGGACGTTTGAAGGTCTGATCGCCGGCATCATGTCCGGGTTCATCGCAAACTTCGATCCGGCACGGGAGCAGGCGTGGATTGCCGACCGGAATGGTGAAATTGCCGGGTCGGTCTTTCTCATGCGCACGGACGACCCGCAGGTCGGCAAATTGCGTATGCTCTATGTGGAACCGTCAGCGCGGGGATTGGGCATCGGCTCGGCGCTTGTTGCCGCCTGCATCGAGCGGGCGCGGGCGGTCGGCTATCACAAGCTTACCCTCTGGACAAATGACTTTCTGCTTTCGGCCCGGCGCATTTATCAGGACGCGGGATTCAAGCTCATGGAGGAAGAACGGCACCATTCGTTCGGGCACGACCTTGTCGGCCAGACGTGGACACTTGATCTGCGGGCGTAATGAGTGCTGACCCTAGGACTTGACGCGGCGCAGAAGCTCGCGGGCAATCTGCAGCACATCCTTTTCGCGGATGCTCACCGTGACATCTTCGACATCGTCGATGGTTTCGCCGGCAACCAGCCGGATCGGGTTATGGCCCTTGGCAACAATCATTGTCTGTACCCGGCGCGGAATGGCCGGCAACAGGAAGCGTTTGACGCATTCGACCAAGACCTCGCGCTTGTTGGGTGCCAGCTTGCCGAGTTTTTCGCGCAGCAGCGCGCCAAACATATTGCCGTCGGCAAAACCAAATTTGCTATCAAGATCAAAGGCATGCAATTGATATTCAAAGTGAGCCATGTTGCTCTCCCATGGGCGTCCGTCCGTGGTGCCAGATTGCGACGCCTTATCGTTTCCAGAGATATGGTGCGTGACCCGAAGGTTTTCACGTTCTTTTTGCCAATCGACACCAGATATTACAATGAGCCGGAAATCTTGATAATTCAATTGGTCTTTAGACGGGGCTTTCATTGTCACGGCGCGCCGGGTAGGTTACAGGAACTCTATCTGCGGCGCCGCGCGATGCGGTGCGTTGTAGCGTGAACGGCAGGTGCCGGGCGCGCCTCCGGCAGATCCAAAACGACCCATACAAGGACTACCCCGGTTTGAAACATCTCAATGAATTCGCTGATCGCCGCAAAGCGGCGGCCGAGGCCAAGCAACTGCTTCTCAAAAAGTTCGAAAAAGCACCCAAGCCAACCGACCCGGAGGTGCAGGCAAAACGCGCAGAACGGGAAGCCATTGCGGCGGCACGTGCGGCACGGCAGGCAGAACGCGAGCGCGTAAAGCAGGAAGAGCGGGACCGCAAGCTTGCCGAGGCGGCAGCCGTGGCAGAGGCAGCAGAAGCCGCCGCAAAGGCGCTTCAGGCCGAGTCAAGCAACCGGATCGCCCGCGTCATCGCCGATGAGGCCGAGCGCAAGGCGGAACGCGATCGCCGCTACGCTGCCCGCAAGGCAAGACAGCGCTAACGGCTTTTTACTCCAAGGGTTCTGACCCTAGTTGCTGTAGGCGCCCAGATAATCCAGCTTGCCGATGGGAACCCCATTGTGCCGCAGGATGTCATGGGCGGTGGTGACGTGGAAAAAGAAGTTCGGCAGCGCGAACTGCAGCATGTAGTCATGGCCGCCCAGATGCGCCTTGTGCGGACCAAAGCTCAGGGTAACCTCGCGGCCTTCGCTGTCATCGAGCACTGATGTGTCCAGGCCTTCCAGAAAGGCCACGGTCTTGTCTATCCGCGCCTTCAGATCGGCAAAGCTCACTTCATCGTCGGGAAAGCTTGGCACTTTGACATCGGTCAGGCGGGCAATGGTCGCCTTGGACGTGTCGCTGGCCCGTTGGATCTGCCCCGAAAAGGGCAGCATGTCGGGGGCCAGGCGCGCGCTGACAAGCACGGAAGGGTCGATCTTCTTTTCCTGCGCATAGGCTTCGGCCTTGGCAATCAGCGCCGAAACGATCGAAAACCCGCGGATAAAGACCGGGACTGAAATCTGGTACATGGAAAGCGGCATGGGTGTTCCTTCCGGGAGCATGCTTGTTTAAGCAGTTGCGCTTTCCGATTCCGGAACAGCAACCGCATCAGGCAAATATATGCGGCTCGCCAAGGACTTCAATGCGCACATGATCCCCGGTTGCAGGAAGATTGACCGCGGAACACTTTATCTGCACCGGCGCGGCCCTCTGGCCGTTGCAAGAACCGTGGTCTCCCATGATGGCAAGCGTCACTGTGCACACCGCCCCGCCAAATTCGATGTCAACGACCCTGCCATAACCGGCATTCTCGTCAGGGGCAGCCACGGCGTCGCTCTCGGTGACGGAGACTAGTTTCAGCTGTTCGGGGCGCAGCATGATTTCCGCTGTGCCCAGCCGTTCGGCTGTCTGCGCCTTCAACCGGCCAAACGCGCAATCGATCCAGCCGTTGCCGATCTGCGCCGGCAGCAGAATTGCATCGCCAAGAAACGAGGCCGTCGTGCGGTCCGACGGGTTCAGATAGAGCGAGCGCGGCGGTCCGGCCTGAACCAGTTTGCCCTGCCGCATCACGGCGACCTGATCGGCAAAGGACAGGGCCTCCGCCTGATCGTGGGTGACCAGAATGGTGGTAATGCCGGCTTTTTTCAGAACCGCAGCAACAGCCTTGCGCATGTTTTCGCGCAGACCGGTGTCGAGCGCGGAAAACGGCTCGTCCAGCAGCATCAGTTTGGGCTGGCGTGCCAAAGCCCGGGCAAGCGAGACCCGTTGCTGCTGTCCACCGGAAAGCTGATGCGGCCGGCGGTTCAGCATGATGGGGTCGAGCTCGACCATATCCATGAGGGCAAGGATGCGCTGGCTGCGGTCGGGACTACGCTTGTCCAGGCCAAAGCCGATATTGTCGGCGACGGTCAGGTGCGGGAAAAGCGAGCCATCCTGCGTCACGAACCCGACACTGCGGCGATGCGCCGGAACGATCGCCGCACCCTCGGCCAATACATCGCCATTCAGTGTCACCTGGCCGCTGTCCGGGGCTTCAAACCCGCCAATGAGGCGCAGCAGAGTGGTCTTGCCCGATCCCGATGGTCCGACAACCGCCGTACGGCTGCCTGCTGCGACTGACAGCGTGACGTCATCGACGGCGGTGGTGACACCGTATCGTTTTGTTACACCGCGAATGTCGAGAAAGGTCATCGTCCAATAATCCGTTTCGATTGGGCATGCAGCAGGAGCGTGAGGGGCAGGGACAGCACCACCATCATCAGTGCATAGGGCGCGGCAGCCGCATAATCAATCTCGCTGGTCAACGACCAGAATTCCGTCGCCAATGTTCGCGTGCCATTGGGCGCAAGCATCAGCGTGGCCGTCAATTCATTGGTAATGCCGAGCGCCACCAATGCGACGCTGGCGGCGGCGCCGGGCGCAGCCAGCCGCATGGTAATGCGCGTGACCGCCTGCACCGGCGTGCGCCCAAGCGCCATGGCGGCCCGCTCCAGTTCGACAGGCGCCTGCGCGATGCTGGCCCGCAGTCCGACGAGGGCGCGCGGCAGGAAAAGCAGACCGTAGGCGAGCAGCAGCGTCGCGGCGGTCTGGTAAAGCGGCAGGACAACACGCACCGTGATGGTCACAAGTGCCAGCGCGACCACGACCCCGGGCAGGGAGCCGACATAATAATGGCAGGCCTCGAGGGCCCGCTGCATGCGGCTGGGAGCCCGCACCGAAAGCCAAGCCATGGGGGTCGCTGCGACGGTGGCCAGCAAGGCCCCGGCAACAGCCAGCAGCAGTGTTGTCCCGAAGGCAGTGCCGATTTCGTTCAGCTTCCACACCGACGTGCCGCCGGCAATCAGCCAGCGGCCAAGGGTGACGAATGGAACGCCCAGCGCCAGCGCCGTGGTTGCCAGCGGAATGAGCAGGCAGGGCAGGGCAAGCCAGCCCAGCCGGTATTTTGTGATCGGGCGCGCCGATCCCGAGCCGACACGCGCATAACGTTCATTGCCGCGGATCAACGCTTCGAGTGCCAGCAAACCGGCGCAGCACAGCACCAGAACACCGGCCAGCATGTTGGCGGCAGGACCGTTGAAGGTCGACTGGAACTGGTCAACGATGGCTGTCGCGAAGGTATCGAAGCGGATCATGACGAAAAGGCCGTATTCCGCCAGAAGATGCAGGCCGATCAGCAGGGAGCCGCCGCAAATGGCAAAACGCAGCTGCGGCAGGAGCACCCGGAAGAAGACCCGCCACGGACCGAGGCCAAGCGATGCGCCGACATCTTCCATGGCCGGATCGACGCGCCGCATCTGCGCCGCGACCGGAAGATAGAGAAACGGGAAATAAGCCAGAACGGAAACCAGCACGCCGCCGAACAGGCCATGCAGGCTGGGGGCCATGCTGATCCAGGCATAACTGTGGACAAATGCCGGGACGGCAAGCGGCGCAACCGCGAGCCACGCCCACAGGCGGGCGCCGGGCAGGTCGGTGCGCTCGGTCAGCCAGGCAAGGCTGACCGCCAGAACGATGGAAAGCGGGATTGTCCAGACTTCCAGCAGCACCGTATTGATCAGCAGTTCACCGACGCGGGCGCGGAACACCAGGGTGACGACCGTATCCCAGCCGGTCTGGATGGTCACCCAGATGACGAAACCGAGCGGCAGAAGGCTGAGCAGGGCAACAAGCCCGGCGAGGCCGAAAACGGATAAAAACGGCAGGCGACGCACGGCATGATGCGGGACCAAGGCCAGCTGCGCTGCAGCTGCATTGGGACGTTGGCCGTTTATTGATCCGGTAGACAACAATTCACATTTGCTTTCATATGCACGAACACCCGCCGGCGGCCAGATTGGCCTTCATACCCGAAGGGGAATCGAACAACACCCCCTGCAAGATCAAATGTCTGTGCAGGAGGTGTCCAGAGTTATTTCATTGCCGGCTAACCGGCATTGTGGTTACAGCAGGCCCGCTGCCGTCATCAGGTCCGTCACCTTCTTGCTGTTCAGCTTCGAAGGTTCGACCTTCGGCGCCTGCAGATCGGCCAGAGGCACCAGAGCGGCATTGGATGCCGCATCCTTGCCAACGGCATATTCGAAGGAATCCCCATCCTTCAAGATTGCCTGGCCAGCCTTGCCGGTGACCCACTTCAGGAACGCCTGGGCATCTTCCTTGTGCTTGCTCGAAGCCAGAACACCGCCGCCGGAAATGCTGACGAATGCGCCCGGATCCTCATGCTTGAAGTAGTGCAGGGACACGTTCTTGGTGTTTTCGCCGGTTTTGGCCTTATCGCCGAAATAGTAATAGTGATAAATCACCGCGCCTTCGATTTCTCCGGCATTGACGGCCTTCATGGCAACGCTGTTGCCCTTATAGGCGGTCGCATTTTCCTTGAGTGCCTTCAACCACTTGGCTGTGGTTTCCTCGCCCTTGAGTTCCAGAAGCGCGCTGACGATTGCCTGGAAATCCGCGCCAGCCGGTGCGGCGCCCCAGCGGCCCTTCCAGCTTGCATCGGCAAGGTCGAGCAGCGACTTCGGCAGCTTGTCTTCCGTCAGCTTGTTCTTGTCATAGGCGAACACGGTGGAACGGGCGGCAACGCCGGTCCAGCGGCCATGTTCCGGGCGGTAATTGGCCGGCACCTGATCGAGCACTGCCTTGTCGAGCGGTGCGAACAGCTTGGCATTGTCGACCAGAACCACTCCCGGGGAATTCTCCGTCAGGAATGCGTCAGCCGGGGAAGCAGCGCCTTCCTGCACGATCTGGTTGGCCAGTTCCATGTCCTTGCCGTTGCGGATCGTCACCTTGATGCC
The DNA here is from genome assembly GCF_049896885.1 of Phyllobacterium sp. SL163. Taxonomy (NCBI): domain Bacteria; kingdom Pseudomonadati; phylum Pseudomonadota; class Alphaproteobacteria; order Hyphomicrobiales; family Phyllobacteriaceae; genus Phyllobacterium; species Phyllobacterium sp. SL163. The sequence goes on from NZ_JAFCVE010000003.1 coordinate 225,451, forward strand.
GGTTTCCTTGGTGAACCCGTCGGCCCACGCCTTGGTCAGGCTTTCATGCTGCGCATTATAAACAACGATGCCATCGGCGTTCTGCGCCATTGCCGGCGCGGCGATCAAGGCAACAGCGAGCGCCGCGGCACTTGCAAAAGTCGGAAAGTTGATTTTCATGAAAACCTCTTTGATTTGTATGGCTTGCAGAGCAAATTTCGGTTGCGCCAGCAATGGACCCCGGAACAAGTGAGCCATACAAAACATGAGCGGTCTGGTCAACAAAAAATGGTTGGCGTTTATAACCCAAAATGCCTATCACAAAATAGTTATCACCCGCATTGTCGGGTGTGATTTGCGTTCCGGCGCAAAGAGGAATCTACTCGTTTTGTCCGCGATTTTGGCGTGCCTCAGGCACGGCAGTGCGGCATTGAAAAACTTTCAGTCATATCCAGGGAGTGTGTCATGCCTTTTTCAAGCAGGGACCAACGCATTCACTCCACGACGGATTGGGACATCATGCAGCAGGCCCATGACCGGGCTTCCAAAATGCTCGATCGCTGCCCGAAAACCCACGCTCGCTGCAACCAGCTCGCCCGGATTGTCATTGCGATCTACGAAAGCGGTGTGCGCGATGTGGATGAGTTGGCCGTCATGGCGGCAAATCGCGAACTGAACGTCTTGGCGGAGAGAGGACATTTTCAAAAGCCGTTCCGCTTCACGCCAGCCGACGAACGCCCGCAAATACTGCATTCGTGAGAGCGTATCTCTTGTGATCGCGCTTCAGGATATGGCTTCCTCGATTATGCCGTTCTGAATTCTGATTGTTCTATGCGCAAGAGCGATGCTTGATTGCCGGTGCACCACAATAATTCGCGTTATGGCAAGGCTGGCCAGTGCGCCGTTGATCTTTTTCTCATTGTCTTCGTCAAGATGGCTGGTCGCCTCATCGAGAAACAGGATTTTTGGCTGGCGGTAAAGCGCGCGCGCCAGAAAAATCCGCTGTCTTTGGCCGCCGGACAGTGCGCTGCCCATATCGCCGACGAGTGTCTCGTAGGCCATAGGCATACGGTTTATCTCGTCGTCGATGGCCGCAAGTCGTGCGCATTGGCATACCCGCTCGCTATCGTGTTCCGGATCGAAAGCGGAAATATTTTCGGCGATCGTACCGGCGAAAAGCCGGTCATCCTGCAGAACACAAGCAACCGCTTTGCGATAGTAAGATGCGCCGAGGCGGTTGATATCCTGTCCATCGATCGACAAATGGCCATCCTGAATCACCAGCAATCCCGCCAGGAGCTTCATGAGCGTGGTTTTGCCTGCGCCGGATGGACCCGTCAGAGCAATGATTTCTCCCGGATTGATGGTGAGATTGATATTCGTCAGAACAGGCGGGTCACCATCACTATAACAAAAGGTCAAATCCCTGACTTCCAATCTGCCCTGCAACCGCGACATGTCCCGCTCACCCCACACGGCGCCGGTTGCCTCCTCGGGGGTGCCCAGGGCGATATCGGCAAGGCGTTCGGCGTGCATACCGAGCATGTTGAGCCGGACGGCCAGACCGATGAGCGCAGACACCCGCCCGGTGAACTGGTCCTTGTAGGCAAGGAAAGCAATGAGCATACCGATGGTCATGGCTCCGTCCATGACGGCCGAAGCTCCCAGCCAGAGCATGATGATGCGGTCAAAACCATCAAGGAGATCGCTTGTCGTACCAAAAACCAGATCGAGTTTCCGGATGCGCAGGTCCGCATTGATCGATTCGACCATCAGGTTAAGCCATGCTCCGCGCCGTCGTTCAAACAGATCGAGCGCCTTGAGGCTGGCAATGCCCCGAATGGATTCCAGAAAGTGTGAATCCTCTTTGGCTCCCTGCACGATGGCTGCCTCGTTGGCTGCCCGATAGGCCGGGTAGGAGACGACGCGAATGAGGGTCTGGATCGCCAGCGTGGCGACAGCGACCCATGTCAGCCAGCCGCCATAGATCAGCATCAGGCTCAGCGAGCCCGCAACAACCGTGACATCGAGGACAGCCGCAACGATGTCCGTGGTCAGCGCCGACTGAATGGGAACGAGCGAGGAAAAGCGCGACACGACATCGCCGATATGACGCTTTTCGAAATAGGACAAGGGAAGGCGCAGCAGGTGATCGAACAGTCCGGTTGTCCATTGCAGGTTGAGACTGGTGCCCAAGACAAGTCCGGCCCAGCCGCGTGCAATCCCGATCATCGTCTGGAGCAGCAGGAACAGGCATAGGCCAATCGCGATGGTGATGAGCAGATCGTGATCGGCCGAGACGACAACCTGATCGATAATGATTTGCGAACCCACCGGGCTGAGGAGCGCAAAAACCTCCAGGCAGAGCGACAGCAGAAAAAGCTGGGTCAGCGCGCGCTTGAGGCCGGCGACATTGCGGAACAGATCGCTCAGGCGAATGCGTTCTCTTTCGACTTTTTTCGCAAAGCCGCCGGTCGGCAACAACTCCAGCGCGACGCCGGTGAAATGGGCCGAGGCCTGGCCGAACGTGAGAGAGCGTCGCCCGAGCGCAGGGTCGTGGACGACGATCCCCTTTGCCGTTGTCTTCGCCAGGACAACAAAGTGGGAGAAATCCCAATGCAGAATGCAGGGCAGGCGCAGATCGGCAAAATCTGCAACATCGAGACGAATGGCCCTGCTGGCAAACCCGAGCTTTGTCGCAATACGCATCAAGGACGTCAGCGCCGTGCCCTTGATGGAAGCCGCGTGCCGGCGGCGAAGGACGCCAATATCCACTCGGTTGCCGTGAAAACCGCAGATCATGGCGAGACAGGCAAGGCCGCATTCGGCCACTTCCGTTTGCAGGATGACCGGCAAGCGATGCCTGAAGCCGAATGACACCCTATTGAGCACCGGATTCATTTCTTGTGCTTGATCCCGGCCCGCCGCCAATGCCGCCGCTCAGGCTGTAGAGCGGCTCCAATATCCATTCATACAGCTTTCTGGTTTCCAGAAAGACATCGGCTTCGACGTCCATGCCGACCTGCAATGGTTCACGTTTGCCATAGGCAAGCACGGTGTCCTGCTCCGGCTTGGCGGAAACCCGATAAAAGCCGCTGGGCGGCTGTTTTCCCGCGATTTGCCCGCCGGCAATGCCTTCGCCGTCCGTTGCGCGCAACGCGACGCGGGAAATCTCTGCAATGATCGCGGGATACTGGCCGAACTTCTGATAGGGAAACGGCGCGTAGCGCAGAAGCACAGGCGATCCCTGTCTGATAAAACCGATTGCCGCGCTTGAGGCAAAAAAGTGAATTTCCAGATGTCCCGATGCCGGCAATATGGACAAAAGCGGTGTGCCTGCGCCAACCGTCTGCCCCGACTGGACAAGCACGGCTGTCACCGTGCCATCCTGTGGCGCCGTCACCAATATTTCCCGGTTGCGCTCCATATCTGCGCTCTGTTGATCAAGAGCCGATATTTGTCGCCGCAACCCGCCGATGGCGGATGCCGCCTCATGATCGAAGCCCCTGAGCTTGGAACGGATCTCCTGCAATTTGGACTGCAGCTGGATGGTGTCCCGGCGCAGGTTTTCCAGCAGTGCGCGCTGCCCCATGTAACTTTCCCGCCGCACCTCGAATTCCCGTTGTGCAACAATGCCTTTCTCAACGACGCCTTCCAGCCTGTCGGCGAATTGCTTCAGGGTTTCCGCATAGGTGGCCGTTACGGATATCTGTGCCGCAACCTGGGCAATCTCCCGCTCGAGCGCAGCCGCCTGCTTTTGCAGATTGTCCCTTTGTTCCTTGTCCAGTTCAACGCGGCGCGCAATCTCCACCTGCAGTTCGTTTCGCTGCAGGCGGATCTGGCCGATGATGGCGGCATAGGTGTTTCCATCGGAGGTCGTACTATCGGTGCTCAATACATACAGGCGGTCGCCTTTATGCACGGGCTGCCCCTCGCTGGCTGAGGTTTCGACAACCCGTCCGGCTTGCGGAGCAATCAAACGCACGACGCCGACGCTGGTCTGCACCGTGCCGGTGAGGCGGACCCTGCGCGTGTATTCGCCAAATGCCACGAACATGCCGATCATTGCGACCGAAGCCACCGCACACCCCGTCGCCACTGTTGCGGATATCGGTCGCAATAATTGCGGGCGGCCGAACCATTTGTGCTTGCGGCCGTCAATGGCTTCCTGACGAAAAAGCGCAAGATTTGCGCTCTCATTCGCGGGGGGCACTGTTGATGCGCCGTTCAAAGTAATAGTAGCCAAACAGAAGAACCACCTCGGCGAGTGTATATGGCAAGGACAACACGAGCGTATAAGAATATAGGGGTAGGGTCGGCAGCTGATAGAGAGTAAAATTCGACGCAAAATGCACCAGTGTGCAGTAGAAGATTGCCGCGTAAATCCATCTGGCTTTGGCATAAACCAATGATGTAAAAATGTGAAAGCTGGTTGAGGAGACAACGACGAACAAGGTTCCAAGCACTGCAAACACCGGACCGGCACCAAGTTCCAAAGTGTGCTCGTAGACCACCGGTGTCTTGAACACACATTCGAGGCCAAAAAACAGGAAATAGGACGGTATGCGGAACCTGGTGTCGCGGAACAGGACAACGAGGTAAGCCTTGATCAACTCCTCAATCCCGGCCAAAATAAATGTCGTTGAAATATTCCGGGCCAAATCCAAAGCATTGCTCATGGTTCAGGATTGAGAGGGGTAAGCGCGGCCATGCCGCGCTTTAAGATATTCAGGCTAGCGGGACCGGTATTGACCTTTGCCGCCACCACCTGTTTCCGCCTTGGTTGGGGCCATTGCCGTCGCCACTACCGCCGGTATAGTCGCCCATCGCGTTGTAGGCACCAAAATCTGGCGTACCGCCGCCTTTGAACGCACTTTTGATGGCCTGGCCAATATAACTCAAGAGATTATCCTTCGGATTATTGGACGGCAGTCTCGATGCCTCATAGGTATGGTCCATGATGGAGCCGCCATCGGCCCCCTTGCCAATGCCTTTACCCGTAGCACTTGAGCTTTTGCTGTTACTGGATGTTTGGCCTTTGGAATAACCGGTGTCGCGATCCAAAGCGCCTCCACCAACGACGAACGATATTTCATGCTCGGTTAGTTCACGCATCAAAATCTCCATATTTAAATAATAAAATCAATATGTTGAAATATGAAATCTACTCGATGGATTTATTGTGTTCATAAAATGCAGTGCCGTGAAAACACTGTTTGGCTGCTCATTCATGGAATGCCCGCAAGGCCTCTATCCGGGTATTATTGATTGGACGGATGATACTTCCATGAAACCCTGACGCCAATCCGTAGCTATACTTACAGCCGCCCGCGCTCAATCGCAGCGCGCAACGTTCATCCATCGTTCGAAATAAAAGTAGGCAAAGAGAATGATTATCGCGACTGATGTATATGGCCACCAGATGAACGCGTAGATTTTGAGGGGAATAGCGGGCAAATAATCCATCGTCGTGTTGACGGTGGAATGAATGACTGTGCAGTAGAAAATTGCCGCATAAATCCATCTGGCTTTGGCATAAACCAATGATGTAAAAATGTGAAAGCTGGTTGAGGAGACAACGACGGACAAGGTTCCAAGCACAGCAAATACCGGACCGGCACCAAGTTCCAACATGTAATCATAAATCACCGGCGTCTTGAAAGCGCACTCCAGACCAAAAAACAGGAAATAGGACGGTATGCGGAACCTGGTGTCGCGAAAAAGGACAACGAGGTAAGCCTTGATCAACTCCTCAATCCCGGCCAAAATAAATGTCGTTGAAATATTCCGGGCCAAATCCAAAGCAGTGCTCATGGTTCGGGATTGAAGGTGGCACGTGCGTGCGGTTATTTGTGGTTTTCGTCAGTCAATTCTTTTGGTCTGGCCGTTAGCTGCGCGATGAAAAAACAGGCGAAAACTCCGGAAAACACGAGTGTTGCTGAAATGAAATCTGTATCGTCTCCACAGTACAGTAGGCTAAACAGAGTTGAGCCTACGATGGATTTCAATATTACTTTATAAGAATTGGTAAAAGTTGAATCTTTTATGCATGAAAACGCAATAATTATTGATGGAATTGATAGTAACTTTAGTATCAATAGGACGTGCGGGTGGTTTCTAAACGTCGAGTCCGATATTATGATTGCTGCTAGTGCAAGAAAAACAAGTGTGTTGCAGCCGCTCTTTTTATATTGAGAAAGCATTGGCATACGCGTTGTCCGTAAGATCATTTTTGAAATGAGAACGGCTGGTTATCAATAAAATCACCACTCCCACTCCGCCGTTTTCAACCATATTTGTAAATCCGAGCAAATACCTTGATTGCCTTTCCATCTGTTACACCCGCATAGCCTGACGTACCCCCACGGCATGGCCAAAACCTGCGCGGCCAAGGCGATCGCTGAATGAAGGCCTTTCGCTATCATGCTCCGGTGCACCACCAGTGCCAATTGGTAACCATACCTATCGCCGCAATGGATTTCAGCACCAGCCACAATCTGCTACATCGCATTTGCCGTCTGAGGCCGGATTCGCGTGTGGAGAGAGTGATGACTGATGCGTTCAACTGGCTCAATGCGCCGCCGTCCCATCACGGCGAAGCCCGTCTGCTCACGCTTGCGACGGCTGAGAACACCGATTTCTGGCAGCACACCTTCTATGGTTTCGAGCGCGACAACGGCCATGCCTATCTGACGCCGGTCAGCGGTGATTTCAGCGCCCGCGTGACAGTGCGCGGCGATTACCGGGAACTCTATGACCAGGCTGGTCTGATGCTGCGGATCGACGCCCGGACCTGGATCAAGACCGGCATCGAATATACCGACGGCCTCATGCATTTCAGCGTTGTCGTGACCAAGCGCGTATCCGATTGGTCCGTCATTCCCCTGCACAGCGCCCGTGTCGACGACGCGGTGCACATCCGGCTGACCCGCCATGATGATGCGGTGCGGGTCCAGTATGCCATCAATGATGCGCCGTGGCAGCTGGCGCGGCTCGCGCCATTTCCCAAAGACGATGCGTCGGTCGGTATCATGGCCTGTTCGCCGCAGCGCGGCGGCTTTGCGGCGGAATTCCGCGATCTCGAGGTCGGTCCGGCAATCCCGCGTGACCTGCATGCGGACTAGGCCGCGGCGAGGGGCGGCTTGCTAATCGGCAAACAGCTCCGGCCGTTTGGTCTGCAGCTGCAGCAGCATTTTGCCCATCTTCGAAATATGCTCTTCCATCGCCGCCGCCGCGCGCTCGACGCTGTTGTCGGCAATGGCATCAACAATAGCCTGGTGCTCTTTCAGCGTTTCGACCATGCGCGTTTCGTAGTGCAGGAGCAGCCGCCGCACGCGGTCGATCTGGCTGCGCTCCTTGGCGGCAATTTCGCGCAATCCAACCAAACCCGCCGCATCGCAGATCATGTCGTGCAATTCCTCGTCGAGCGCGTAAAACCCTTCGAAATCCCTGGAGTCCGCTGCCTTGCGCTGCCGGTCGAGATTATCGCGCAGGCGCTGCACGATCTCAGCCGAGCTGCGTTCTGCCGCCCGCCGGATGGCCGCCGTTTCCAGGGCAATGCGCACGAATTGGGCTGTCTCGATCTTGTCGAGGCGCAGCCGGGCAACGAAAGTGCCGGTTTGCGGGTAAATCTCCACCAGGCCTTCGTCGGCGAGGCGGTTGATGGCATCGCTGACCGGCGTGCGTGATACGCCGAGCTGCAGCGCCACCAGTTCCTTGCGGATGGCTTCGCCGGGCGCCAGCTGCGATGAAATGATGGCCTGACGCAGGATGGAATAGACCTGGTCCTTGCGTGTGACCGCAATGACCTTCTGTTCCCTGAAACTCTTGCTGCCTGACCCCAATTGCACGTCCAAAGCTCCCCGGTAGGCCCTGTTGCATGGCAGGAGGCTGAATTCCATTTCTCCGAATGAAGCATTTGACTCCTGCACAATAACATCTAACATGTTACATATTAACTTGAAAGAATGTTTTGGGAGGAACATTTTGGATAGTCAGCTGCCGATCGTCTCGATGCGCGGCATCAGCAAGTCATTCGCTCATATTGTTGCCCTGCGAAGTATCGATCTCGACATCTATCCGGGCGAGATTCATGCCATCATGGGGGAGAACGGTGCGGGCAAGTCGACGCTGGTGAAAATCCTCAGCGGCGTGCATCGTCGCAGCGGCGGTGACATGCTTGTCCGGGGGCGGGCGGTCGACTTCGCCTCGCCGCGGGAAGCCGAGCATAACGGCATCGCCATCATCCACCAGGAACTCAACCTCATTCCAAGCCTCAGCGTGTCCGAGAATATTTTTCTCGGGCGCGAGCCGCTGATCGGGGGCCTGTTCATTGATCGCAGGAGCATCGAGACGAAGAGCGCAGAGCTGCTCGACCGCTTCGGCATCGATATTGATCCGCGTGCCGATGTGGAGAATTTGCGCGTCGGCGAGCAGCAGCTTGTCGAGATTGCCCGCGCATTGTCCCTGAATGCCGACGTGCTGGTTCTGGACGAGCCGACCTCGGCGCTGTCGGAGGCCGAAGCCCAGAGACTGGCCAGTTTTGTGCGGGAACTGGCCCGTAACGGCGTTGCCATCATCTACATTTCCCATCGGATGAATGAAATATTCTCGCTTGCCGACAAGATCACCGTGTTGCGCGACGGCAGCTTCATCGCCACGCGCCGGGCCCAGGATGTGAGCGAGCGCGATCTCATCCGCATGATGGTTGGGCGCGATCTGGCAGCACCGGAACCCAAGGCGGATAGATCGGGCAGGCCGATTGTACTTGAAGCGCGCAATCTCGCCTACGCCGCCCGAATTCGCGCGGCAGCATGCACAATGTCGTCGAGGATGTGAGCTTCGATCTCCACGCCGGCGAAATTCTCGGGATCGGCGGGCTGCTCGGTTCCGGGCGCACTGAAGTGCTCGAACTGATTTTTGGCGCGGCGACTGGAGAACGCTCCGGCACGATCACCCGCAACGGCACCAGCCTTGCCGCCGCGTCCCTGACCCCACGCCGGTCGGTGGCGAAGGGCATTGCCTTCCTCACCGAAGACCGCAAGGGAACGGGTCTTCTCATGAATGCGGACATCCGGGCCAATGCCGTTCTGCCGTCCTTGCCGTGGCTCGCGCCGTTCGGCTGGATCAGCCGCCGGCGCGAGGACCCCGTGGCGGGCCGGATCATCAAAGCGATGCACGTGCGCTGCGATGGCCCGGACCAGAAGATCGATCAGCTGAGCGGCGGCAACCAGCAAAAGATCGTGCTGGGCAAATGGCTGGAAACCCGGCCCAGCGTCGTCCTCTTGGATGAACCGACCCGGGGGATCGACGTCGGCGCCAAGGATGAAATCTACGAGCTCCTGAAAAAACTCGCTTTGTCCGGCGTGGCGGTGATCATGGTGAGTTCCGAATTGCCGGAACTTCTTGCGCTCTCCAGCCGCATCCTCGTGATGTGCGAGGGCAGGGCGGCGGGCATTCTTGAGAGCACAGCGTTTTCCGAAGAACAGGTGATGGAACTGGCGACACCCCTGGGCACGGCTCTGACAAAGGACGCGGCATGACACGAGCGAGCGAGCAGACAATGCAGTCATCCCAAGGCAATCTTAGCCGGATCAAGCGCCTGCTGAATGCAACTAAGCTCTACTGGGGATTGGTGCTGCTCTTTCTGGTCGGCATTTTTTCATCGCCGATCTCGTCCAAGGGGCACAATATTTTCCTGTCCTATGGCAATCTGTCCGATGTTTTCCGGCAGATTTCGGTTACCGGCATTACTGCCGTGGGCATGACGCTGGTGATCCTCATTGCCGGAATTGACCTGTCGGTCGGGTCCGTGCTTGCGCTGGGTTCCGTCGTCTGCGCCATGCTTCTGACCAATGAGGGCTGGTCGGCGGCCTATACCATCGGCGTTCCCGCCATTTTCGTGCTGGCATTCCTTGTTGTGCTGGGGGCGGGGTTGTTCCTTGCCAAGGTACCTGGCCGCGCCGTTGGCGAGCCCGAAAATGACCGGACGCACCTGAACCGCATTATCGCCCTTGTGGCTGTGGTCGCCGCGGCCGCTGTCGCCTGGTGGGTCGCCTCCGGCACGGATGCAAAGGCCGGCGTGCTGCTGGTGCTCGTGGTGGTTCCGGCCGTCGGTTTCATGCTCGGCATGGTCAACGGCCTCGTCATCGTTGGCGGTCGCCTGCAACCGTTCATTGTGACACTTGCCATGATGGTGGCGGGGCTGGGCATTGCCCGCCTGACGGCGGGGCAGAATACGGCGGTCTGGCCGGTCTATACCGGCAGCAACGCGACGGCGAATTTCGAATTCCTGCGCGCGCTCATTTTCGGGCTGATTCCGGTGCCGGGTCTGATTTTCGCCGGCATCATTCTCCTGTTCTGGGTGATCCTGAAATACACCAAGTTCGGACGGTACATCTATGCCATCGGCGGCAATGAAGAGGCGGCGCGGCTCGCCGGCGTGCCGGTCTGGCGGGTAAAGATCAGCGTCTATGCCATATCGGGATATCTCGCCGCACTGGCGGGCATTCTCTATGTCGCGCAATACAGGCAGGGAAAGCCCGATGCGGGCATGGGGCTCGAACTCGACGCCATTGCTGCCGTGGTGATCGGCGGCACCAGCTTGATGGGCGGGCGCGGCTCGATGATTGGCACCCTTGTCGGCGTCCTCATCTTCGGCTTTCTCAGCAATATCCTGCAGCTCAACAATATCGACAGCAACACGCAGCTGGTGCTCAAGGGCATCATCATCATCGTGGCGGTGCTGCTGCAGGAGCGGCGCTCCAGCGGATGGCTGTTTTTTCTCTCCCAGCTCATGACAGCCACGCCGTCCAAGAAATCCGTGCCCGGCAAGCCAGAAAACCGGCAAGGGCAGGGTGATTGAACCAACAACAAGGACTATCAGGGAGGATAGCATGAGACTGACACGCAGACATTTTGCCAGACTGGCAATGGCAACCGCCTTCATCGCGCCGCTGGCGCTCCACATGCCGGGCGCATGGGCCAAGGACAAGTATGTCATCGGCTTCAGCCAGACCACGACCGTTGAACCCTGGCGTGTCCAGTTCAACAAGGATCTGGTTGCCGAAGCCAAGAACCATCCGAATGTTGAGCTGCTTGTCGCCGATGGCCAGGACAAGACGGAAAAGCAGGTGGCGGACGTTGAAAACTTCATCCGGCAGGAGGTGGACGCAATCCTGATTTCACCCAAGGAATCGGCAGGCCTGACCGGTGTCGTGGAGAAAGCGATGGATGCCGGCATTCCGGTGATCGTGCTTGACCGCAACGTCGATACCGACAAGTTCACCCAGTGGATCGGCGGCGACAATGTGGTGATCGGCGAAGCGGCGGGACAACATGCCGTGGAACTCCTCGGCGGCAAGGGCAAGGCCAAGGGCACCGTCGTTGAAATCTGGGGTGGCCTCGGCACGCAGGCGAGCCATGACCGCAGCAACGGTTTCCACAAATACACCGACGCGGAGAATGGCATCACCTATCTCCTGGACAAGCAGTCCGGCGACTGGAAGCAGGATCAGGCCTACAACATCATGGCAACCGCTCTGCGCAACCATGAGGACATCAAGCTGGTCTACGGCCACAATGATCCGATGGCCTATGGTGCCTATCTCGCCGCCAAGGATGCGGGGCGCGAGAAGGACATCCTGTTCCTTGGTGTCGACGGACTGCCGAATGAAGGCGTCCAGTGGGTCAACAAGGGCGAGCTCGCCGCAACGTTCCTCTACCCGACACCCGGAGCGGAGGGATTGCGCCAGGCGCTGAAAGTTCTGGCGGGCGAAAAGGTGGAAAAGAAGATCGTTCTTGGCACTGAAACCATCACCAAGGCGAATGCGCCGGAGATTCTCAAAAAGAACGGTCTTTGACCACTGAGAGCAAAGAAGTGGAGTAACCGCTTTAGAAAGAGCAGTTACTCCATTGTTATTTCGTCGATATTTCATTCTTCAAGTTTTGATGCATGGCTGTTGCACAGGGTGCGCAACCCAGCGGCATCGCGTAATGATTTGACATGCAACTAAAAGGTTGCATAATGTAGATATGACCATAGACGCGACATTCCGGGCCCTTGCCGATGTGAGCCGGCGCCAATTGCTCGACAATCTCTTTGCCAGGAACGGCCAGACGCTGGGCGAACTCTGCGAGGGCATCGACATGACGCGTCAGGCCGTAACCAAGCATCTTGCGATATTGGAAGAGGCCAATCTCATCGCGACGGTCTGGCGGGGCAGGGAAAAGCTGCACTACCTCAACCCGGTGCCGATCCATGAAATTTCCACGCGCTGGATCCACAAGTATGAACAGGGTCCGCTGCGCACCCTCGATGAACTCAAGAAAACCCTGGAGGAAGACGGCCATGACTAAACCCAGATTTGTGTACGTGACCTATATCCGCACAACGCCGGAAAAGCTCTGGCACGCGCTGATCGATCCGGAATTTACCCGGCAGTATTGGGCGGGAACCTGGCAGGATTGCGATTGGCAACCCGGTTCCTCGTGGAAACTCATGATTCCGGATGGGCGGGTTGGCGATGCCGGAGAGGTTGTTGAAATCGATCCGCCCAAACGCCTCGTTCTATCCTGGCGCAACGAATTCATGCCGGAATTGAAGCAGGAGGGATTTTCGCGCCTCACCTATGAGCTTGATCCGATGGGCGATATGGTGAAACTGACTGTAGTCCATGAGATGGACCGGCCAGAATCCAAGCTGATCGAGCAGGTTTCCACCGGATGGCCCAGCCTTCTCTCAAGCCTCAAGAGCCTGCTTGAGACAGGTGAATCGCTTGAAGCGACACGCCATTGGCCGAAAGATATGTAAGCGCCCGAATAAAAACGGGAACGATGTAGAATGTCGGCCCGTTCAATCGTCCTAGGGCTGTTGAACCGAATGAGGAGGGTATGATGACCTATGTTGATGGATTTGTGCTTGCCGTACCGAAGGACAAGATCGATGCCTATAAGGCCATGGCGCGCGTGGCTGGTGACGTCTGGAAGGAACATGGCGCGCTGGCCTATGTAGAATGCCTTGGCGATGACGTTCCCTATGGCGAACTCACCTCGTTTCCACGCGCCGTGCAGGCGAAGGACGATGAAATCGTCATCTTTTCGTGGATTGTTCATGCGTCGCGAAAGCAGCGGGACGAAACCAACAAGAAAGCCATGGCGGATCCCAGACTTGCCAGCGATAAATGGGAGATGCCCTTCGATGGCAAGCGCATGATCTATGGCGGGTTCGAGTCGTTTATGGAACTCTGACACCCATAAAAGGGATTTCAGCGCAATCGGGGTGACCTACCGCGCGACGTGCTTTTGAACCAGTCGATACTCGTGCCAGATGAGCAGCATGACAAACAGGTCGAAAACCGTCAGCACGATGAGCGCCGGACTCTGCGTGTAGGAGTAGCGATAAAGCTGATAGGCGATGAATAGCCCCAGAACCACGAGGGACAGCGGATAGGCCCACAGCTTGTTGCGCAGCAGCGCAATGACGAGCAGGGCTTTGATGAGGCCGTGGCTCAGCAGATAAAAGGCGTAGAAATGCTGGCTGCTGACGGAGAAATCGCCGGCGAGCCTTGCGAGGTGCGTGGCGATATAATCATCGGGATCGTCCACGAGTCTCGTCTGTGTGAACGTGTTCACCATCAGCCGGATGGAGGCCGTGTTGACAAAAACCAGGATCAGACCGCCGATACACTCGATGAGTGCATGGGCGCCCTTCAACAGGATGCTGATCTCGAAAATCCGGTGAATGCGCTTCTCGTTCATCAGGGCTTCCCGTTTCGCCGCTACGCCAGGATATTGACGGCGCGTGCTGCGACAAGGGCGATGGTCAGCAGGGAGAGCGAAGCTTCCGCCATCATGAGCAGTTTTGCCCGTGGTGACAGGGGCATCGTGTCGGTCGGCGAGAAAGCCGTCGCGTTGGTGAATGACAGAAAGAGGTAGTCGATGAAGCCGGGTGACCAATCCTTCAGCCGTTCATCCTGAATGACCATTTGCGGGAACTGGAAATCGCCATAAGTTTTTGATGTCAGCCCGCGGCTGGCCGGGCCGCCGCGGTCGATGCTCCAGTACCAAAGGGTGAAGGCGATGACGTTCGTCACCCATATGTTGACCGCATCGATCAGCAGCGTCTGCGCCGACCCTGCATGACCGCCGAGAAGGGCTCTTACAAGAAAATACAGCGCGACAAAGTTCATGAACGTGATCAGGATTGTCAGGCCGAGGGCGGCGCGGCGGATCAGGCGCCGCGAACGCCCGACCAGATGAAAATGCTCGTCCGTCGTTGCCTGCCTTGCCCGCGTCTGCACCCATGCGGTTGCCATGGACAGCGGCGCCAGCAGCAAAAGCTCGATCACCGGCGCGAGCCAGCGCGGCCCCCACGAAAAATCATTCACCAGCAGAAACTGCAATCCGGCAACGACGAGGACGGCGGCGCGCGCCATCCAGAAGTCCAGTGCATGGGTCCGCACCGCCATATGCTTCTGACGGATATCCGTGTGAGCTGTCTGCACTTGTTTTCACCCCGTTGCTGAAAGACCGCTGCATCCACTGCTGCACCGAAACAGTTCACGGACAATTATGTCCTTGAAGCGGCGGCAGCTGTCAAACGCCTGCGATTTCGGGCACGGGGGTTCTGGAACAAATGCGAGGGATAGTGCACTGTCCAAGGGCTCAAACCGGAGTAAGACCCCCTCATGCTGTTCAGTCCCGTTGAAACAACCCGCCTTTACCACGCTGCAATCAATGCCCTCGACTTTGAGGCACTTGCCGGCTTTTTCGCAATCGATGCCGTCTATGCATCGAGCGGTATCGGCGAGATTGCCGGGCAGGAGGCTATCCTGGACGCATTCAAGGTCTATTTTGCAAGCTATCCCGATCAGGTTGCCGAGGACGATCTGATCGAAGAGCTGTCGCCCCAATCGGCCAGATCGGTTTGGCGTCTGGTCGCAACGCACCGCCAGACGGGTGAAGTGTCCCGGCGTTCCGGCGAGGAAGTCATTCTGTTCGATGCAGCCGGGAAAATTCTGCGCGTGACGGTTCAAGACCGCGATGCCTCCTGAGAAGTCCCGGAAAGCACCGCGGCAAACCGCATTTATGGCTGTCACCAGGCAGCCTGACGGGATCAGGCTGTCTTCTCTTCAGCCGTATTTGGTCGCCATTTGATCAGCCGGTTCTCCACCACGTCGAGCACGCGGTCAATGACGAGAACAAAGACGGCCAGGATGATGATACCGGCAAAAACGCCGACTGCATCGAAATTGCCTTCCGCCTGCGCGATCAGATAGCCAAGGCCTGCCGACGCGCCAAGATATTCACCGATGATGGCGCCGACGACCGCGAAGCCGACCGAGGTGCGCAGGGAGGACAGAATCCAGCTGGCGGCAGCAGGGAAGTAGACATGGCGCAGGAGTTCTGAACGCTTTGCACCGAGAATACGGGCATTGGCCAGAACCACCGGATTGACTTCGCGCACGCCCTGCATGGCATTGAAGAACGTGATGAAGAACACGAGTGTGACGGCAAGCGCCACCTTCGACCACAACCCGAGTCCGAGCCACAGCACGAAGATCGGCGCAAGCACCACGCGCGGAATGGCATTGAGGCCCTTGATGAACGGGTCGAGAATGCGTGCGGCACTGCGACTGAGGCCGAGCCAGACGCCGGCGGCAACGCCCAATCCCGTTCCGATGACATAGCCCAGAACGGTTTCCGTCAGCGTGATCGTGACGTGGCGATAAAAATTGGGATCGATGACCCAGTTGACGATCTGGTTGAAAATGTCGACGGGTGCCGGAAAGAAGAACACGTCGATGACGCCGGTCGACACGCCAAGCTGCCAGCCGCCGAGGATGGCCACAAGCAGGCCCAGTTGGATCAGTCGTTCAGTCGCGACGTTCATAGCTCTTCTCCACTTCGCCGCGCAGCGACGCCCAGATATTGCGGTACAGATCCATAAAACGTGGATCCAGTTTGATTTCAGCGACGTCGCGCGGTCTTGCAAGGTCCACGTCGAAGCTGTCGATAACCCGGCTGCGCGGTCCGGCGGCAAGCACCGCCACCCGGTCGCCGAGCGCGATCGCTTCCTCCAGGTCATGGGTGATCATCACCACGGCGCGGCGCTCCTCCTGCCACAGGCGCAGGAGCTCATTCTGCATCAGATGCCGGGTATGGATATCGAGCGCCGAAAACGGCTCGTCCATCAGAATGACTTTCGGACCGGTAATCAGCGCCTGCGCCATCTGCACACGCTTGCGCTGGCCGCCGGACAGCTGGTGCGGATATCGCTGCTCAAAACCCTTCAAGCCCACCTTGGCCAGCCACATCATCGACCGCTCGCGGCGTTCCGCCGTTGCGACGCCTTTGAACAGCAGCCCGAGTTCAACATTCTCGATGGCGGTTTTCCAGGGCAGCAGGGCATCCTGCTGGAACAGGTAGCCGATATCGTTCTGGATGCCAGAAACCGGATTGCCGTCAATCGCGACGCGGCCGCCGGACGGCTTGAGCAGCCCGGCGATGGCATTCAATATCGTGCTTTTGCCGCATCCGGTGGGACCGACGATGGCAAGAAACTCCCCATCGGCCACCGTCAGATTGACGTTCTCCACCGCAACGAACGTGCCGAATGACATCGTTACGGAATCGATGGACACCATCGCTTTTCGCGGCTGTTCAACGGTTGCGGCCGCAACCGGTTTTACCATTGCCAAGGCCATGGTTCTCTCCCTCAGTTCGTGCCTTCGTGCGGCGCTTTGTCGACGAAATGGTTGGTGTAGGTCTTCTTCAGGTCGATGTCCGTTGCCGCCACCTTGTCATTGAAGCTTTTCAGGACTGCCAGCGGCGTTTCGACTTCGGCCTCGTTGAAGCGGCCGTCGACCGAGAAGATGGGCTTGGCGTTTGCCACTGCCTTTATGTAGGTTTCCTTGTCTCCGGAAATGAAGGCCTCGGGAAGTTTTTGAACGATTTCCTCCGGAGCGCTCTTGTTCATCCATTCCAGGGCCTTGACCGTTGCATTGACGACCTTCTGGATCGTCTCCGGATTCTTGTCGATGTAGGACTGCGTGGCGTAGAGAACCGAGGTCGGATAGATGCCGCCGTAGATCTCCTTGGCGCCGTCGTCGCTGCGCGCGTCGATCAGGATTTTACCGACGCCCTTGGCTTCAATGAAGGTCGCCGCCGGATCGTAGTTCACCAGGAGGTCGACCTTTCCCTGTTCGAGAGCGGCGACGGCTGCCGAGCCGGAACCGACGCCGATGAGCGAAACGTCATCCGCCGAAAGCTGGTGGCGCTGCAGATAGTAGCGAACGAAGAAATCCGACGAGGAGCCGGGGGCGGTAATGCCGATCTTGGCGCCCTTGATGGTTTCGGGCTTTGCCGGATCGAATGTGCTGTTCTTGCCGCCTGCAAGCACCAGCCCCGAATTGCGCGCCAGCAGCACAATGCCAACAACGTTCTTCTTCTGCGCCTGCATCTGGATCGTGTGATCGTAGAAGCCGACCGCTATGTCGGTCGAACCGGCGACGAGCGCCTGCAGCGTTTTCGAACCGCCCGAGGCAAAATTCTCGACGGTGACATCAAGCCCTTCCTTTTCATAAAGGCCGAGGCCCGAAGCGACCGGAAATGGCAGGTTGTTGAGATTGTAAGAGCCGACGCTGATGCGGACAGGTTCGGCAAACGCGGATCCTGCGAATGCCACCGTCGCCGCCAGAGCGAGCATGAGTTTATGCATGGTATTTCCTCCCAGATGTGCGATGCCCTCCCGGCAACCGCGTTCAATTATGCTGCGCAAACCATTTGCGCTACAGGTTTGGCAAAGACTTGCCCCTCAAACAGACGGCGGGCGGTACGCAATATGCCGGCGACCGTTGTGCCATTGCGGGATTCCAGCTTGACTTCCAGACGGCCGCTCGGATGTTCGAGAACAAGATTGACCGGAAGCTTGCGTCCTCCGATCAGGCGTGATGCGACCGTGGCATCGCTGATGCAGGCCGTGGCAATGCCAACGGCTCCCGTCGTGGCGAGGGAGGGATGGCACTGGTGCGGCATGAAATAGCGCACATTCAGATCACCGCCGGCTTTCGGTTTTGAGATGAGGACGGGTTTGGGCGTGACCTGCATCCGCACGTCGCCCATGCCCATGCGCTGGCCCGCCTGCAGCCGCAGCCTTTCCAGCCGCTCGAGGAGGGCACGGTCCGCGTTGAGTTCGACAGCGCTCTCATAGCCTGTTGCTCCGATGGCTGCGGCCTCGAGTATCATCATCGGCATGGCGCAATCGATGCAGGTGACATCGATGCCGTCGATGATCTCGCGGGGATGGCCCGTTGGAAACAGCTTGCCGGTTCGTGCTCCGGCAGCGTCCATGAATGTCAGGGCAATCGGCGCGGCGTGCCCCGGCACCCCGTCAATCGATGCATCGCCGAGATAGGCCACGCGGCCGTCGGGCGTCGGCACCTCCGCCTCAATCAGCTTGCCGGTGTTGACATTGTGTATCCGCACCCGCGTTACCGGTCCTGTCGTTGTGATCAAACCGGCTTCGATGGCAAACGGGCCAACGGCAGCAAGCATGTTGCCGCAATTGGGGGATGTGTCGACCATCTGCTGATCGATCCGTACCTGGGCAAAGAGATAGTCGACATCGGCACCCGTGACCGTGGACGGGCCAACGATGGCAACCTTGCTGGTGACCGGGTTGCCGCCGCCGATACCGTCGATCTGCAGGGGATGACCGGACCCCATCACCGACAGCAGGATCTGGTCGCGCTGCTGCGGATCGGAGGGAAGATCCGATGCCAGAAAAAACGGTCCCTTGGACGTACCGCCTCTCATGAGGACGCAAGGTATGCGAAGGAGGTCATTCATGGCGCAGCGCTCTTTATTCATGCGTTCAACAGAACAATCTGTCGGTTTCTTGCATTTTGCGGTAAGGTGATTGATATGTGAAATGCAAAGTTTTCGAGGATTGATGTGATATGAGCATTAATTGTGAGATACTGGATCTGCGGGCTTTTCTCTCGGTGGTGGAGCTGGAAAGTTTTCACCGGGCGGCGGAAGTCTTGAATCTCTCGCAACCGGCGTTGAGCCGGCGCATCCAGAAGCTGGAGGCAACCATCGGAGCGCCGCTTCTGGAGCGGACCACGCGCCATGTCTCGGCCACGGCGGTGGGAAGCGAACTCATTCCGCTCGTTCAGCGCATGCTGGAGGAATTTGACGGCTCGCTCTTTGCCGTGCGGGATATCGGCGCCCAGCGCAGCGGGCTCGTCACCATCGCGTGCCTGCCCACCGCCGCCTTCTATTTTCTGCCGACAGTGATCAAGCAGTTCAATGCCGAATACCCGCACATCCGCTTCCGCATCCTTGACCTTCCCGCCACCGACGGGCTTTTGGCTGTTGCCCGCGGCGAGGTGGAATTCGGCATCAACATCATGGGCGCTGCCGACCCCGATCTGATTTTCGACCGGCTGATCGAGGACCCGTTCGTGCTTGCGGCGCGCAAGGATCACCCGCTTGCCGCCAAAAGCGAACTCGGATGGGAAGACCTGACGCCCTATCCGCTGATTACCGTGCACCGCTCCAGCGGCAACCGGACACTGCTCGACGCGGCATTGGCGAAATCCAACCTGAAATTGCGCTGGTTCTACGAGGTGACGCACCTGTCAACGTCGCTCGGCCTCGTCGAGGCGGGACTGGGGATTTCCGTGCTGCCCAAGCTGGCAACGCCGCAGGAGGAGCACCCGTTTCTCGTCACTCGGCCGATCCGAAATCCGGAAATTTCGCGGACCATCGGGGTTGTCCGGCGGCGGGGAGGAACATTGTCACCCGCTGCCGAGCGCTTTCTCAACATGCTGATTGGCACTTGGTCGGAAGGTTAGGGCGGCGTGAAAACTGCTTCTTCAAGGGAAGCTGTGATCCGCAATACGCTGGCCATTGACCGGGTCAACCCGAAAGGATGAGCCGTGCCAAACGTGCGGTGTTGAAGCAATTCTGCACAGGTTTCGACGAGAGGGCGTTGCATTTCCGCCACAATGTGTTGCATGAGTGCAACTTGGTTGGGATGATGTAAGCAATGCTCTTATCAAATTCGGTCAATCAGTTGGGAAACTCGCTCACGGCTGCCGCTGGCGGCAACACGCAGCGCTTTTACTCCCGTATCGGCGTTGTCACGGTTGTTTTGGCGCTTTTGACGACGGGCGTAACGTTTTTCATCCTCACGGGAATGACCCCGGTTCAGCCCGAGAGCAACCTCACTTTTGTCCTGACCGGTCTCAATGCGCTGCTGATTCTCGCCTTGATCGTGCTGATTGGCCGCGAAGTCTATCGCATCAGCCAGGCCCGGAACCGGGGGAAGGCCGCATCCCGCCTGCATGTGCGCCTCGTCGTGCTGTTTTCGCTTGTCGCTGCGGTGCCGGCCATGCTGGTGGCCATCGTTGCATCGGTCACGCTCGATCTCGGGCTCGATCGCTGGTTCGAAATGCGGACCACGACGATCGTCAACTCGTCGATCAGCCTTGCCAATTCCTACATTCAGGAAAGTGCGCGCAACCTGCAGGGCACGACGCTTGAAATGGTCAGCGATGTCGACACACAACGCTCGCTGTACAATCTGGACCGCACGAGCTTCACGCGCTTCCTGACCCAGCAGGCGCTTGGCCGCGGCCTGATCGGTGCATTCATCATCCGCTCCAACGGTGACACCTCCGTTCGCGCTGACATACGCACGAATTTTTCAATTCCGCCGGTCGCGAAATCCATTCTCAATACGGCACAGGACGGCAAGCCGGTGCTCATCCCGCCGGAACGGACCAATCTGCTCAGCGCCGTCGTCAAACTCCAGCAGATACCGGATATGTTCCTCTACACGGTCCGCCCGGTCGACGGTGACATTCTCAACTCCATGCGCGCCATCGAGGGCAACAATCTCGATGCGGGTAAACCGGTTGCCAATGGTGTGGACACACAGATTCTGTTTGCTCTGCTCTATTTCGGCCTGACGCTGACTTTGCTTCTGTCGGCCATCTGGACCGGCATTGCGGTGGCGGACCGGCTTGTGCGCCCCATCCGGCTGCTGATCGGTGCAGCGGATGATGTTGCAACCGGCAATCTGGATGTTGCGGTGCCGGTGCGCCGTTCCGACGGCGATGTCGGGTCGCTCTCCCAGACTTTCAACACCATGGTGCGCCAACTGGGAACGCAGCGCCGCGACCTCGTTGCCGCCAAGGACCAGATCGACGAACGCCGCCGTTTTTCCGAAGCGGTGCTCTCCGGCGTGACGGCAGGGGTCATCAGCGTGGATGCCGATGGGGCAATCGGCATCATGAACCGTTCCGCCGAAGCGATGTTCGATCTGGACCCAGTCACGACCGTCGGCAAGAATCTGACGGCGCTCGTCCCGGAAATCGGGCTGGTGTTCGAGGTTGCCCATGCCACGGGCCGGTCGGTTTACCGCGAACAGGTATCGATGTCGCGGCGCGGCAGCGCCCGGACGTTCAATGTCCAGATTACAGTGGAGGACGCGGAATCCGCTGACCACTCCTATGTGGTCACCGTCGATGACATCACCGATCTGGTGGAGGCGCAGCGTTCGTCCGCCTGGGCCGATGTCGCGCGGCGCATCGCCCACGAAATCAAAAATCCGCTCACGCCCATCCAGCTGTCGGCGGAACGCATCCGCCGGCGTTACGGCAAGGTGATCACCGAAGATCGCGAAGTTTTCGACCAGTGCACGGAAACCATCATCCGGCAGGTGGGTGACATCGGGCGCATGGTCGACGAGTTTTCATCCTTTGCGCGCATGCCCAAACCGGAAATCAAGGCGATGGATTTGCGCGAAGCCTTGCGCGAAGCCTCGTTCCTCGTCGAAGTCAGCCGCAGCGACATCCGCTTTGAGCGGGATTTCGGCAACGTGCCGCTCATCGGGCAATTCGACGGCAGGCTTATCGGGCAGGCGTTCGGAAACGTTATCAAAAATGCTGCAGAAGCAATTGAATCCGTTGTGAAAGATGGACTGGGTGACGGACATATCCGTATCCGGTCGAGGCAGGAGGGAGACGCTCTGATTGTCGAAATTTCGGACAATGGCAAAGGCTTGCCGCGTGAACACCGGCAGCGTTTGCTTGAACCCTACATGACGACGCGCGAGAAAGGCACGGGCCTTGGCCTCGCAATTGTCAAAAAGATCGTTGAAGAACATGACGGTCAAATTGAACTGCACGATGCCCCCGCGGACTTCCACGGCGGGCGGGGTGCAATGATCCGCATGGTTTTTCCCACGACCCATACCAATACACAGACAGCCGACAATTCCGATCCATCGGCGAAACAGGTGAATTCAAATGGCATCTGACATTCTTGTCGTCGACGATGAAGTCGACATCCGCGAGCTTGTTGCAGGAATATTGAGCGACGAGGGGCACGAAACCCGTGTAGCCTCGGACGCGGACAGCGCATTGGCGGCGATCGATGATCGCATTCCCCGCCTGATCTTTCTGGACATCTGGATGCAGGGCAGCCGCCTCGATGGTCTTGCCCTGTTGGACGAGATCAAGAGCCGCCATCCCGATATTCCCGTGGTCATGATTTCCGGTCACGGCAACATTGAAACCGCAGTTTCGGCCATCCGACGCGGCGCCTATGATTTCATCGAGAAGCCGTTCAAGGCTGACCGTCTGATTCTTATCGCCGAACGGGCACTCGAAACATCCAAGCTGCGGCGCGAAGTTTCCGACCTGCGCAAGCGCTCGACGGAAAGCTCCGAACTGCTCGGCACGTCGCTGTCGATGAACCACCTGCGCCAGACCATCGAGCGTGTCGCGCCGACCAACAGCCGCATCATGATTACCGGTCCGTCCGGCGCCGGCAAGGAACTCACGGCACGGGCCATCCACGCCCTGTCGACCCGTTCCAAGGGACCATTCGTCAACCTGAACGCGGCGACCATCACGCCGGAACGCATGGAAGTCGAGCTTTTCGGCACGGAATCCGATGGCGGCGAGCGCAAGGTGGGGGCGTTGGAAGAAGCCCATGGCGGCATTCTCTATCTCAATGAAATTGCCGATATGCCGCGCGAAACGCAGAACAAGATCCTGCGCGTGCTCGTCGATCAGCAGTTTGAACGGGTAGGCGGCACCAAGCGCATCAAGGTCGATGTACGGATCATCTCCTCGACCGCGCAGAACCTCGAAGCGATGATTGCGGAAGGCCGGTTCCGCGAAGACCTGTTCCACCGGCTGGCAGTGGTTCCCGTGATTGTTCCGCCCTTGGCGGACCGGCGCGATGACATTCCTGCGCTTGTCGAATTCTTCATGACGCAGATTGCCGAGCAGGCGGGTATCAAGCCGCGCAAGATCGGCCCGGATGCGATGGCCGTGCTGCAGTCCCATTCCTGGCCGGGCAATATCCGCCAGCTGCGCAACAATATCGAGCGCCTGATTATCCTGGCGCGCGGCGATGATCCGGAAGCCGTTATCACCGCCGATCTGCTGCCTGCGGAAATCGGCGACACGCTGCCGAAGGCTCCAACCGAATCCGACCAGCACATCATGGCTCTGCCGCTGCGCGAGGCGCGTGAGCGCTTCGAGAAGGAATATCTCATCGCGCAGATCAACCGGTTCGGCGGCAATATTTCCCGCACGGCGGAGTTTGTCGGCATGGAGCGTTCGGCCCTGCACCGGAAGCTGAAATCGTTGGGGGTCTAACCGCTTCACGCAATCTCGGGGGGGCTTCGGGGGAATACGTTGGTAGCCGACAGTATTCGGTTGCGACTCTCCAGCTTTTACGGGAAAGTCGGCGGCCTTTGCCCTGCGGCATCGGCCTTCATCATGGGAGTGAGGAATGTTTCGCCCTGTCAATCCGCCCGGTCCATCCATTCCGGGTCTGTCTCAAGCCATGCTGATTGAAGGCGGCAAGCTGCTCGTCCTGTCAGGGCATGTGCCTTTCGATTCGGAAGGCAAGATTGGCGGCAAAGACGTGGCAGCGCAGCTTGATCTGGTATTTGCCAATATTGCGGCAACGCTCAGGGCGGCAGGCACGGATTTTGCCAGCATCGTCCGCCTGACCTATTACATCCGGGATTTTGACCAGGCGATGCTGCCGCAAATACGTGGCGTTCGTGACCGCTGGGTCAACACCGAGTGCCCGCCGGCCAGCAGCCTCATTGGCGTGGCCGCCCTGTTCCATCCCGATGTTCTCATCGAGGTGGATGCCATGGCCGTGATTGCCGAAGGCGAAACCAGCTGATGCGTGTAATCATCTGCGGCGCAGGGCAGGTTGGATATGGCATCGCCGAACGGCTGGCTGCCGAAGACAACGATATTTCGGTCATCGACACGTCGGCCGAGCTCATTCAAGTCATACGCGATACGCTGGATGTGCGCGGTTTTGTCGGTCACGGCGCCCACCCGGATGTTCTGGCGGCGGCCGGTGCCGAGCAGGCTGATATGATCATTGCAGCCACGCTTTATGACGAAGTGAACATCGTCGCCTGTGAAGTGGCGCATGCGCTGTTCAACGTGCCGACCAAGATCGCCCGCATCCGCGCACAGGCCTATCTGCAGCCGCACTATCAGGACCTGTTTTCCCGCGATCACATGCCGATCGACGTCATCATTTCGCCCGAGCTTGAAGTGGGTGAGATGGTACTGCGCCGCATCGCCTTGCCCGGCGTGAGCGATGTCGTCCGCTTTGCCGACGAGACTATCGTGGTGATGGCGATCGAATGCCTGGAAGACTGTCCGGTCATCAACACGCCGCTCATTCAATTGAGCAATCTCTTTCCCGATCTGCCGTCGACCGTGATGGCCATCATCCGCAATGACACGTTGCTCATTCCGCGCTCCGCCGATCACCTCTTGGCCGGTGACATCGCCTATGTCGCGACAACCAAGTCACAGGTGCGCCGCACGCTGGCGCTGTTCGGTCACGAGGAGCCCGAGGCAACACGCATCGTCATTGCCGGCGGCGGCAATGTCGGGCTCTACGTCGCCCAGACGATTGAAGCCAAGCAGCCCAAGACCAAGGTCAAGCTGATCGAACCCAATTTGACCCGCGCCAATGCCATCGCAGACGGGCTTCGGCGTTCCATGGTGCTGCATGGCAGTGCGCTGGATCAGAAACTACTGCTGGAAGCGGAAATCCAGGATGCGGACCTTCTGGTCGCGCTCACCAATGACGATCAGGTCAACATGCTCGCCGGCGTCATGGCCAAACGCCTCGGCTGCAAATCCAGCCTCGTGCTCATCAACAATCCGGACTATCTCGACCTCAGCAAATCCCTCGGCATCGATGCCCATATCAGCCCGCGCAGCGTCACCATTTCGCGTGTGCTGCAACATGTGCGGCGGGGCCGTATCCGGGCCGTACACAGCGTCCAGAAGGGCCGGGCGGAGATTATCGAGGCTGAGGCGCTTGAAACCTCGCCGCTTGTCGGCGCCCCGCTGCGCGACCTAGACCTGCCGGACGGACTGCGGATCGGCGCGATCTACCGCAATGGCGAAGTCATCCGCCCCGACGGTTCGGCCCGCATCAAACCGCAGGACCGGGTGGTCATCTTTGCCACGGCCGAAGCGGTCAAACAGGTCGAGCAGATGTTCCGCGTCAGCCTCGAATTCTTCTGATCAGCAGAAAGACGCACCGACATGAAACTGCAACTTCTCCGCAATGCCACGCTGAAACTTGATTATGCCGGTTCAACCGTCCTGATCGATCCATTTTTCGCTCCCAAACACAGCCGCCCGTCCTTTACCGACCGTTCGCCGAATCCCATGACGGATCTGCAGGTTTCAACCGACGAGATCCTTGATGGCGTCGAGCTTGTACTCGTCTCGCATCTGCATGCGGATCATTTCGACCCCGTGGCTCAGGAACTTGTCCCCAAGCATCTGCCGCTGATCTGCCAGCCGGGCGATGAAGAGAAAATCCGCTCCTTCGGTTTCACCGAGGTCACGCCATTGACCGGGGATCTGACGTGGAAGAATATCCGCCTGACACGCCGCGACGGCAATCACGGCACCGGGGCCGTGCTTCAACTGATGGGCAATGTCATCGGTTTTACCATCGAGGCGGATGGCGAACCCTCGATCTATTGGGCAGGTGATACCATCCTCTATCCGCCGGTGCGCGAAACAATCGAAGCGACACAGCCCGATATCATCGTCACCCATTCCTGCGGTGCCAAATGGGACGGTGTTCTCATCGTCATGGATGCGGAGCAGACCATCGAGGTCTGCCGCATTTCACCCCCGAAGACAAAAGTCATCGCGACGCATATGGAAGCCCTTGACCATGCAACGGTCACCCGCGACGATCTGAAGGCCCATGCGCAGGCAGCGGCTATCGATTTCCACAAGCTGATCATCCCTTCCGATGGAGAAACCCTCCATCTCACAGCCCCCAACCCATGAGACCAACCATGCCAAAGACCTATGCTTTTGTCGGCAACCTGAATCGCAACGCTCTGCCCAATGCCGGAAAGGGCATCAGCGTCTTCCGCTTTGACGACAATACCGGTGATCTCACGCTCGTCAGCGAATACCTCGCAATCGACAATCCCGGTTATATCGCCATCGACGAAAAGCGCCGGCGTCTTTACGCGGCAGTGGAAATCCCCGAATGGAACGAGGGGATGGCTGTCGCCTTCGATATCGATCCGGCCTCGGGAGCCTTGTCCTATATCAACATGCAGCCGACCCTTGGCAACACCACCTGCCATCTCGGGTTCGATCTGTCGGGCGAGACGATCTTTGCCTCCAACTATACCGTTGCCGCGCTGGGCGAACGCCCCGGCAATGCCGTGGCTGCTTTCGCCATCCGCGCCGACGGCGGGCTGGAACCGGCCTTTGCCGCTGCTATTCATGAGGGCAAGAATGCGATCCTGCCGACGGACAAGCGGCAGCATGGTCACTGCGCCGTCGTCAGCCCGGATAATCGGACGGTGTTTGTCTGCGATCTCGGCCTGGACCGGATCATGGCCTATAAGCTGCCGTCGAAGGGCGGGAAACTGGAGCTGGCAGCAACGCCGTTCACGACCTTGCCCGATGGTGCCGGACCACGCCATATGACATTCCATCCGAATGGGAAGATTGCTTATGTTATCAATGAATTGAACAGCACTGTTTCAGTTCTGCATTATAATGCCGAAACCACCGAGTTGACGCTTGGCCAGACGCTTCCGTCCATCCCTGCGGACTTCACCGCGACCAATACCTGCGCAGAGATCGCCGTCAGTGCCGACGGCCGGTTCCTTTATGGCTCCAACCGTGGGCACAACAGCATCGTCAGCTATGCCATCGCCGCCGACGGCAGCCTTGCGCTGATCGGCTGGACACCGTCGCAGGGCCTTGGCCCACGCAACTTCGTCATCAATCCCACAGGCAAGTTCATGCTCGTTGCCAATCAGAAAGGCGGGGGCATCGCCGTGTTCAAACGCGATATCGAAACGGGTGCGCTGGAAGATACCGGCAAGCGTGCGGACCTGCCAACGCCCATGCGCATGGTCTTCGGCCAGTTCGAATAGGAGGCTCTACCGATGTCCCGTATCGCCTATGTCAACGGCCAGTACATTCCCCATGCCAATGCCGGTGTTCACATTGAAGACCGCGGCTACCAGTTTGCCGATGGCGTTTATGAAGTCTGCGAGGTTGC
Organism: Phyllobacterium sp. SL163; assembly: GCF_049896885.1. Taxonomy (NCBI): domain Bacteria; kingdom Pseudomonadati; phylum Pseudomonadota; class Alphaproteobacteria; order Hyphomicrobiales; family Phyllobacteriaceae; genus Phyllobacterium; species Phyllobacterium sp. SL163. The sequence continues at coordinate 253,054 of NZ_JAFCVE010000003.1, forward strand.
CCGCGGCAACATCATGGACATGACGCGCCATCTCAACCGCCTCGACCGCTCGCTTTCGGAGCTGCGGATCGGCTGGCCGATGAACCGGAAGGCGCTGCAGAGCGTGATCGCCGAGGTGGTCCGGCGCAACCGTGTGTACAATGGCATGGTCTATCTGCAGGTGACACGCGGTGTCGCCAAGCGCGACCACGTCTTTCCCGCGGCCGATACGCCGCCTTCCATCGTCATCACCGCCAAGCGCACGGATCCCGTCATGTTCGCTGCCCGGGCGGCAAAGGGTGTGAAGGTCATCACGGTGCCGGAAAACCGCTGGGACCGGGTGGACATCAAATCTATCGGCCTTTTACCAAATGTTATGGCGCGCCAGCAGGCCAAGGAGCAGGGCGCTCAGGAAGCCTGGTTCATCGATCCGGATGGCACCGTTAGGGAAGGCGCGGCAACAAATGCGTGGATTGTCACCATGGACGGCGTTCTGGTGACCAGACAGGCGGAAACCGGCATTTTGCGCGGTATTACCCGCACAACCATCTTCGATGTGGCCAAAAAGCTGGGATTGACGATCGAGGAACGCGGCTTTTCTGTCGAGGAAGCCAAGCGGGCGCGCGAAGTTTTCATGACCGCAGCCACCACTGTTGTGATGCCAATCGTTGCGATTGACGGCGAATCGGTGGCAAATGGGCACCCGGGAACGATCGCACTTTCGTTACGGGAAGCGTTTTTTGACATTGCGGAAAAAACGCCATCCTGTTAACCGGAGTATGAGGGGACTAACAGAAACCATTTTTCACCTCCTGCAGGAGTAGGCTTTCTGCTCCCGTTGCCGAAATTTGTATGAGACACGTTTGCTGATCGCATAAAAGGACAAAAACAATGGCTGAACGATCGCAGAATCTTCAGGACCTATTTCTGAATTCAGTCAGAAAACAGAAGATTTCTCTGACAATTTTCCTCATCAATGGCGTCAAACTGACCGGTATTGTCACCTCGTTCGACAATTTCTGCGTCCTGTTGCGCCGCGACGGCCATTCTCAGCTCGTCTACAAACATGCCATCTCGACCATCATGCCGAGCCAGCCTGTGCAAATGTTCGAAGCTGAGGCCGAAGACAGCGACTGAGATAACATTTGACCAAAGAAACAAGGCGTAACGCGCAAAACCCTGGCGGATCAACCGATAATGGTGAGACCGCCAGAGAAGCCACGCGCGCAATCGTCATTGTACCGGTTTTGCCGACGCGCTTTTCCGATGGCAAGGCCGATGACCATGGCCGCATGAAGCACCAGCCCGAATTCCAGCGCAGCGACGATGCGCGGCTGGAAGAGGCCGAAGGCTTGGCCCGCGCCATCGATCTGGACATTGTCCATTCGGATATCGTGCAGGTTTCGGCGCCGCGCCCGGCGACCTTGCTGGGGACGGGCAAGGTTGAAACGATTCATGAGCTCATCGAGGCTTCCCATGCGGAGCTGGTGATCGTCGATCATTCCCTGACACCGGTACAGCAGCGCAATCTCGAAAAGGCATGGAACGCCAAGGTTCTCGACAGGACCGGGCTCATCCTTGAGATTTTCGGACGGCGCGCCCAGACGAAAGAGGGCGCCCTGCAGGTGGAACTTGCGCACCTCACCTATCAGAAGGGACGGCTGGTGCGCAGCTGGACCCACCTTGAACGCCAGCGCGGCGGCGGCGGCTTCCTCGGCGGTCCCGGTGAAACACAGATCGAGGCCGACAGGCGCGCACTGCAGGAAAAGATCCTGCGCATCAAGCGCGAGCTGGAAACGGTGGTGCGCACCCGCACCCTGCACCGCAGCAAGCGCAAGAAGGTGCCGCATCCGGTCGTGGCGCTCGTCGGCTATACCAATGCGGGCAAATCAACACTGTTCAACCGGCTGACCGGAGCAGGGGTTGTGGCCGAAGACATGCTGTTTGCCACGCTTGACCCCACCTTGCGCCGTATCCGGCTGGAGCACGGCGAGACGATCATCCTTTCCGATACGGTGGGTTTCATCTCCAATCTGCCCACGCACCTCGTTGCCGCTTTCCGGGCGACGCTGGAAGAAGTGGTTGAGGCCGATCTCATCCTGCACATCCGCGATATCTCCGATCCGGATACAGCAGCACAGTCCGAAGATGTCCACGCGATCATGACCAGCCTCGGCATCGAGCGCGGCGATACGAAGCGCATTCTCGAGGTGTGGAACAAGATCGACAGGCTTGACGATGCGGGCCGCGAGTCGGCGCAGCGTCTCAGCGCAGCGGTGAAGGGCGACGAACATCCGATTCCGGTGTCGGCGATCACGGGCGAGGGCGTCGACGCCCTGCTGAAGGAAATCGAGAACCGCATTGCCGGCAAGCTGAAGCATGTCAAAATCACCCTGCGCCCGGACCAGATGCGGCTGATGGACTGGATCTATCAGCATTCCAGCAATGTGAAGCGCAAAGATCTGGATGACGGCTCGGTATCCCTCACCATGGATATGACTGTGGCATCGCATGCCAATCTGGACGAGAAATTATTGCGGCGGAACAACGGGTAAACGGTGTTACTTCGCGGTTTTGGCTTCCTGCCAGAGTGCTTCCATTTCATCGAGTGTCGCCGCATCGAGCGTCTGTTTCTGCTCGTTCAGCTTTCGCTCGATATAGTGGAAGCGTGACCGGAACTTTTCATTGGTGCCGCGCAGGGCGCTTTCCGGTTCAAGCTTCAAATGGCGGCCGAGATTGACCATGGCAAACAGCAGGTCGCCATATTCTTCTTCCGTGTTTTCCCGGTCGCCATTGGCAATGGCCTGTTTCAACTCGCCGATTTCTTCCTCGATCTTGTCGAGAATGGGCGCGGCTTCCGACCAGTCAAAGCCAACCTTGGCCGCCTTCTGCTGCAGTTTGAGTGCGCGCATCAGGGCAGGAAAGCCGTGCGGAATGTCGTCGAGGAAGCCGGTCGACTCCACGGCGCCGAGATTGAGCGCAGCACGGCGCTCGCGCCGCTCCGCCTTTTCCTCGGCCTTGATCTTGTCCCACATGCCCTTGGCCATGCCGGCACCACGGGCGGCCTCTTCACCGAAGACATGTGGATGGCGGCGGATCATCTTGTGGGTGATCGCCTGGACCACGTCACCGAAATCGAATGCCTGCATCTCTTCCGCCATCCGCGCGTGAAACACCACCTGCAGGAGCAGATCGCCCAATTCTTCGCGCAGATCGTCGATATCATCGCGCTCGATGGCATCGATCACCTCGAAGGCTTCCTCGAGCGTATAGGGGGCAATGGATTTGAAATCCTGCTCAAGATCCCACGGACAGCCGGTCACCGGCGTGCGCAGGGCCTGCATGATCTCAAGGAGGCGGGTGATGTCGCGTGATGGTTTCATACGAAATATACTAAGACAGGAGCAGGGCGGCTGATATGACCGAGCTGACATGCCGGTGGCTTGTCCACAGGATCAGTCAGCGTTTCCCGGCCGCCTGCAGCGATATGGGCCCGATCACATCATATACCACCCTGACGCCGTCCACCGTTTCCGGAAGCTCGGCCGTTTCGGGGAGCTGATCGCGCAGATTGACCTTGATGGCATAGGAGTCACCGATGCGGATCAGGCCGACACCAATGACGGTGCCGCATGATCCGGCCAGTTCCCTGGCTTTCGGCTTGGCAAGCCGCGCCTGTTCGATGGAGGTGCTCATGGCTTTAATTTAGTGCATCCCGGCCACTCCCGCTAGGGTCAAACCGGCATTGTCAGCCCCAATTTCTCCAGCACGATGGAAAGGTCGTTGGCGAAGGTGACACCCTTGCCGTTGGTGCCACCCTGGTCGCTGCCGGCGAACAGCAGGGCGCAGGCATAGCCCTTTTCGTCCATGATCACCGATCCGCTGTCGCCGCCCGAGCTGAACGGACCGCTGCCTGTGGTCTGGATCTCGATCTGGCTGTCAAAACCGATATCGCCGAATTCATAGCTGACCACCACGTCATCGACTTCGATTGCCGTGACAACACCTTGCGTCACGCCGGTTGTCCTGCCGATCTTGAACACCTTGTCGCCGGGACGAAGCGGGGTCTTGCGCAGGCCCTTCAATTTTCCCGCACCCATCAGGGTCACCGCGTCGAAGTCGATATCCGCATCGATCGACGCGATGGCTGCGTCGACCAGATTGTTTGCGCCTGATACGACCGGCTCGAAAGCCAGCAGTTCGCCGACCTTGTCCTTGCTTTTCCTGCCGCCGTCATAGGCGGCGGGCTGCAGGATCGCATCGCCGATCTTGGCCTTGTTTTCATTGGCCAGCACATGATTGTTGCTCAGAATGACCGCCTTGCCGCTCGCCATGTGCTGCGCAAAGCCGCCAAGCGTGCCCGCCGTAATCGAATAATGCCCGACCGACGCGCCGATCAGCAGCGGCCTCTGACGCAGCTGATGCCAGGGCAAGACAGCCGGCGCTGCCAGAGCGCTGCCTTTGAACACGGTGCCGATATAGGTGATGTCGGCCTTGTTGCGGGCTGCTTCCTCGATCTGCTGGCGCAGATAAGCATTTGTTTCGAGCGCACGGCGCTGGACGCGGACGGCGAGCCGGTAATCGTTCTTTCCGTCGCCGGCGGCAATGCCAAGCGCGATACCGCCTTCGACGCCGGTCAGACGCCGTATTGCGGTGGAGCGGACAATGCGGCGCTCGGCGCGGATTTCAGTGACAAGCGGTCGAATGATCTGTTCTGCGATTTCGTTTTTCAGCGCGCGTACAGTTTTCAAATCCACGGTGGTCATCCTTCTTGTATCTACAAGTTCAGGGCACGTGTGCGACTCGACGATAAGCTTAGCGGTGGAGATATGGTTTGGCGAGCGATGAAGGAGAGGCCCGTCGGTTCATACGAGAAAGGGGGCCTTCGCAGTTGAAAATAGAATGTACCTACAGCAATATAAAGATCGCATAAGATAGATTATGGAACCAAAAGGCAGGTCGGAATGGCTCGATCAGCCCGTAATATCGGCTATTTCAGCCTTCGCGGCCGTCATCAAAGCCTGCGGTTCTGCCGGGAAAACAAAGTTCGTGCCGCCTGCTGCAGCCCAGACGACGTCGAACTGCATCAGTGTCTCATCCGCATAGGCCTTGATATCGATCAGATGCCCCAATGGCGATACGCCGCCAATGGCAAAGCCCGTCTCCTTGCGGATGTGCTTTGGATCAGCCCGGTGCAGCGTTTCTCCGGTCAGCCGCGCAGCCTTGGCAAGATCAAGCTGGCGCGGTCCGGAAACCAGAAACAGATAAAGCTGCTGCGTATCGGTGCCCTGAAAAATCAGCGACTTGACGATCTGCGCGACCGTAACACCACATTGAACAGCCGCATCTTCCGCCGTATGGGTTGAATCGGCCATCTGGCGGATTTCGATTTCAAGGCCTGCAGCATGGGCTGCCTGACGGACACGTTCAACGCTCTTGCTCATGCTTCAACCTCAAAGGACAGGCCGTCAAAGGCCGGTTCGACATGGTCTGGCGTATCGCGCAGGACAGTTCCATAATCCAGTGGCACATGCATATGGGTCAGAATGGCTCGACGCGGCTTCAGCTTTCCGATCCACTCCATTGATTCATCGAGAGAAAAATGGCTTGGGTGCGAACGGTACTGCAACGCGTCGATGATGAGTATATCGAGCCCGTGCAGCTGGGCCGCTGTTGTTTCCGGAAACGCGCTGACATCGGAACAATAGCCCACATCGCCGATGCGGAAGCCCAGCGACAGGATATCGCCGTGCACCTGCGGCAGTGGCAGAAAGCGGATCGCACCGCCCGCGCCGTCAACCTCAAAAGCCTCGTGATGCACGATCTCATGTGGCCGCAGGATCGGCGGATAGCTCGAACCTTCCGGCGTCTTGAAACAATAACCGAAGCCTTCGACGAGCCTGCGCTGGGTCGCCTGATCGGCATAGATGTCTACCAGATCGCGCCGGTCGATGACAAAGGTCCGGAGATCATCGAGGCCGTGAATATGGTCCGCATGCGCGTGGGTATAGACAACGGCATCAAGCCGTCCGGAGCCGAAATCGATCATCTGCGAGCGGAAATCCGGCCCCGTATCGATGACGACGGTGGTCACGCCGCCATGCGCGGCAATGCGTTCCACCAGCATGGACGCTCGGCGTCGGCGGTTTTTCGGATTGTCCGGATCGCAATTGCCCCAATCACCATTGATGCGCGGCACGCCCGGAGACGAGCCGCAGCCCAGAATGGTAAAGCGCAGGCGATCAGGCATCGGCGGGCCTTGGCATCTTGGTGAACAGGCGGAATACATTGTCGGTGGTCAAAGTGCCGATTTCCTCGACGCTGGCACCGATGGTGTCCGCCAGCACGGCAGCCGTATGGGTGACAAAGCTCGGCTCGTTGCGCTTGCCGCGATGCGGCATGGGTGCGAGATAAGGCGCATCTGTCTCAACCAGCAGCCGGTCGCGCGGCACATTTCTGGCGATCTCGCGGATTTCCGGCGAATTCTTGAATGTCAGAATACCGGAAAACGAGATGTAACCGCCAAGCTCGACACCAACCCGCGCCAGTTCGGCACCAGAGGAGAAGCAATGCAGGATGAAGGGGAAGGCCCCCTTCCCTGATTCCTCGCGCAGGATCGCAATCATGTCCTCATCGGCACTGCGCGCGTGAATGACCAGCGGCAGACCGGTCGCGCGTGCCGCGGCGATATGGGTGCGAAAACCCTGCTGCTGTGCTTCCGGCGGCGCATAATCATAGTGATAGTCGAGCCCGGCTTCACCGATTGCCACCACCTTCGGGTGTTCGGCCAGCTTGATCAGGTCATCGGCGGTGACGTCGAGTTCCTCATGCGCATTGTTCGGGTGCGTCCCGACCGAGGCAAAGACGCTGTCATAGCGTTCGGCGATGCCGATAATGCCGTCCAACTTGCGAACGCGCGTGCAGATGGTGACCAGCCGCACAACACCAAGATCCAGCGCGCGCTGGACAATGGCGTCACGTTCTTCGGCAAAATCCGGAAAATCCAGATGGCAATGGCTATCGACAAGCATGAAAAAGATCCGGGTTCCTGATCAGGCGCCTTTGTCTGCCTCGACATAGCGCGGGAAGATCGGCTGCGGCGCGGGCAAATCGGCGCCGGGCACCAGTTCGCTGCCGCCGAGAAGATCGGTGAAGTTACGCTTGTCCGCAGGCACGGCCAAGATATCGAGCAGTTTGGCTGCCGATCCCGGTATGAACGGCAGGCAGAGAATGCCGACGCGCCGGATCACTTCCGCCGTCACGTAGAGAACGGTTTCCATCCGTGCGGGATCGGTCTTCTTCAGTGCCCATGGCTCTTGCGAGGCAAAATACCGGTTGGCTTCCGCCACCACGGCAAAGATCGCCCCAAGCGCCAGATGCATGGCCTGCGTGCCGACGGCCTTGCGGGCTGTCTCCAGCGCTGCCACCGCCTGGTCAAGGATGGCCTTGTCGACATCGGTCAATGCGCCGGGCTGCGGAACCTTGGCTTCGCAGTTCTTGTTGATCATCGACAGCGAGCGCTGCGCCAGATTGCCGAGATCGTTGGCAAGATCCGCATTGGTGCGGTTGACGATCGCCTCATGGCTGTAATTGCCGTCCTGACCGAAAGGCACTTCGCGCAGCAGGAAGTAACGTACCTGATCCAGGCCGTAATGTTCGACCAGGGAGAACGGATCAATCACATTGCCGACCGATTTCGACATTTTCTCGCCGCGGTTGAACACGAAGCCGTGGCCGAAGACGCGCTTTGGCAGTTCGATCCCTGCGGACAGCAGGAAGGCCGGCCAATAGACGGCGTGGAAGCGAATGATATCCTTGCCGATGATATGCACGTCGGCGGGCCAATAGCGCCAGCGCTCGGCCTTCTCATCGGGATAACCGGCTGCCGTGATGTAGTTGGTCAGCGCGTCGACCCAGACATACATGACGTGTTTCTCGTCGCCGGGAACCGGAATACCCCAGTCGAAGGTCGTGCGCGATACGGACAGGTCCTTCAGCCCGGATTTGACGAAGGAGATGACCTCGTTGCGGCGCTCGTCCGGCCCGATAAAGCCCGGATTGTCGGCATAAAGCTTGAGCAGGCGATCCTGATAAGCGGACAGCCGGAAGAAATAGCTTTCCTCTTCCAGCCATTCGACGGGCGAGCCCTGCGGGCCGTAGCGCACACCATCGGCACGCACTTCCGTCTCGTCTTCCTGGTAATAGGCTTCATCGCGCACGGAGTACCAGCCGGCATAGGAATCCTTGTAGATATCCCCGGCTTCGACCATTTTTTTCCAGATCGCCTGCGATGACGCGTAATGCCGCTCCTCGGTGGTGCGGATGAAGTCGTCATAGGACGCATTCAGGAGATGGCCCATGTCACGGAAAAGCTTGGCATTTCTGTCGGCAAGCTCACGCGGCGTAATGCCTTCCCTGCGTGCGGTTTGAAGCATCTTGATGCCATGTTCATCCGTGCCGCTGAGGAAAAACACATCCTTGCCGTCATGGCGGTTGAAACGGGCAATCGCATCCGTCGCGATCAGCTCGTACGCATGACCGATATGCGGGCTGCCATTCGGATAGGAAATGGCTGTGGTGATGTAAAATGTTTCGCGGCTCATACGTAACCTGATTTGCTTCGGAATTGGCATCTTGGGAAGGCGTCAGGCTGACATAACCCATGTCCGGCCTGATTGCTATACCGGTCGTAAACACATGAATTCAATTGAAATACTATTCCGCATTCATGTGATGTGACCGGGTGGCAGATCAAGAAGCACGCAGGGCGCGGTGCATCCTGTCAAGAAAGATAAGAACGGACTGTTTGCGGTCAAGGTTGAAGGCATCGGCGTCACGGGCTTCGCCCTGCATGTCCTGCCACAGTGTCGACCAGTGATTGGCCTCGGCCACGGCACCCTTCTCCGCAGCCTCCCTCGCCTTCGTCGCGATCCGCGAAAAAATGTCCTCAAGGAAAAGGTCAAACTGAATTTCCGAATCGCGCCCCGACAAGGCGGTTCCAAGCGCCTGCGCCTTGGGAACGTCGAATACCGGCTTTGTCAGTATCGCATCGATGGTCTGCGATATCTCCAATCCGCCAAACGCCACAAGGAGTGCCGCCTTGCGCACGCTGCCGTCCGCGTGGGTCACCAGTGCCTCGGTATCCGGCATCTGCTCCGCACCAAGGCCGATGGTTGCCAGCGCCGACAACAGGTCGCTGCGCTCCAGCCCCTCAAAACGGATGGACTGGCAGCGCGAGCGGATCGTTGGCAGCAAGCGCCCGGAAGAATGCGAGATCAAAATGAACAGCGTTCGCTGCGGTGGTTCTTCAAGAGTCTTCAGTAACGCATTGGCTGCATTGCGATTCATGTCATCTGCCGGGTCGACGATAACAATGCGCCACGCACCGTCATGCGCCGTCCGGTTGAGAAAATGCGTCACCCGGCGAATCTCGTCCACCGTGATCCCGGTCTTGAATTTTCCGGTCTTGGCATCGAGCGGGCGGCTGATATGCAGCACGGCCAGATGTGTCCCCGTGGCAATCTGCCGGTAGGGCGCGACGGAAAAATCGGGCAAAGCCAGTTCCAGCGGCGCCTCGCGCTGCACCGGATGCTTGAGCATGTGTCCGGCGAGGTGAAAGGCCAGCGTGGTCTTGCCCACGCCCTGCGGTCCCTCGAGCAGAAGTGCATGATGCATGTGGCCGGATTGATAGGCCTGGGCCAGAAATGAACGGATGGACGGGTGACCGAACAATGCGGGATTGGCCGACGGGGCGGGAATACCGTCAATGGTGTCATGCGTGGCGGGCACGTCGGGAAGCGTATCGCTCATTGTGCCGCCCCCGCTTTGGCCTTTTCCTTTATCGCACGCCGCGCCTTCAGGCGATCGACGAGGCGGGCAATATCCGCCGCGATATCGTCAACCGGCCGGTCCGCAGGCACCACTTTGCACCGCCCCGGTTCAGCCTTGGCGATGGCCAGATAGGCGTCCCGGCGCTTGCGGTGCATTTCGATGGTTTCCTTTTCGAAGCGATCGGCGGTGCCTGTTCCGCGGCGCGCATTTGCGCGCTGCAGCCCGATTTCCGCCGGCAGATCGAGAATGATGGTCAGATCAGGCATCAGTCCGTTGACGGCTGCCCTTTCAATGGCGCGCATCAGACCGGCATCGAGATCGCCGGTGACCCCCTGATAAACCCGGCTGGAGTCGATATAGCGGTCGCAGAGCACCATGCTGCCCGTGTTGAGCGCGGGGCGCATGACCTGCTCGACGTGATCATTGCGCGCGGCGGCAAACAGCATCGCTTCCATGGCGGGACCGAAGGATTCGGCAGCGCCGCTCAGGATGACATGCCGCACAGCCTCGGCACCGGGTGAGCCGCCCGGCTCGCGGGTCACCACCACATCATCGCCGGCTGCACGCATATGCGCTGCCAGTCGGGTGATCTGGGTGGATTTGCCAGCGCCCTCGCCGCCCTCAAAGGTAATGAACAGTCCTTGTTGCACGCCGTCAGCCGTCTTTCGATAAAGAGTCGCTTTTGATCTCTAGACGAGGTTCTAACGGGCGGGACTGAAAAGGTCGAGCCGGGAAAATCCTAAAGCTTCAGGCGGCGTGTCCAGCCGGTGGTGAGTTCCAGGACCGCATCGAGCGTGCGCTTCTGCAGATCACCGGGTTCAACGGCTTCGCCCGTGTAAACCGGCGTTTCCTGCGCCAAGGCATCGCCGATCCAGATCCACAGCACGCCGACCTGCTCGTCCGCCTTGACCGGAGCCAGCAGCGGGCCCTTATACACGACATGGGCCTTGAGGCGATCCTTGTTGGCCGTCGGGACGAGAAGGCTGATCTTTTCGTGTGCCTTGAGCGGGACGCTGGATTTGACACCGCCAAACACGCTGGCTTCCGCGATGGTCTCGCCTTCGGCAAAGATATTGACTTCCTCGAAGGCGCTGTAGGCCCATTCAAAGATTTTCTTCGCTTCTTCCGCCCGCTCCTTGTCTGTCGCCAGACCGCTCAGGGCGGCGATGTAACGGCGCCCATTATGTTCGGCCGAACCGACAAGACCATAGCCGGATTGCTCGGTATAGCCGGTTCCCATGCCGTCAGCGCCGATATCCAGCTTCAGCAAGGGATTGCGGTTGCGCTGGAAAATATTGTTCCAGGTGAAGCTCTCCTGCGCATAGGTGCGATAATATTCCGGATATTCGTGCTTGATGTAGCGGGCCAGCGTGACAAGGTCCGTCAGCGACACCTTTTGCTCCGGATCGGGCAAGCCGGTCGAATTGCGGAACGTCGAATTCTTCAGGCCGATTTCCTTCGCCCGTGCGTTCATCATCTCGGCGAATTTTTGTTCCGACCCGGCAATGCCCTCGGCCAGGATGATGCAACCGTCATTGGCTGACTGCACGATAACGCCCTGGATGAGGTCGCCGACGCTGATCGACGACTTGAGCTTGGCAAACATGGTGGAGCCGCCGGACGGCGCCCCGCCCCTGCGCCAGGCATTTTCGCTGACGGTATACTGGGTGTCGATCTTGATCTGGCCGGTCTTGAGCGCATGAAAGACCAGTTCCATGGTCATCAGCTTGGCCAGCGCGGCTGGTTCGATCAGCGTATCGGGTGTTTTGGCGTAGAGAATGGTGCCTGTCTGGTCTTCAAGCATCAGGGCCTGCTTGGCCTTGGTATCGAACAATGCTTCCTGCGCGTGGACCGGCGACGCGGCAAGCAGCACGACGGCAAGACTGGCGGCAAGCTTACGGAATGGCTGTAACGGCAATGTTCTTTGAAGTGGGAAATCAGTTTCCGTCATCGCGTACGACAAACGCATCACCTGCTCCCGCTTTCCAGGCAGCCTGCAGCAAGGCATCGGTATTCTTTCCCGCGCTGGTCCGTGCAATCAGAGCGATGCGCGGGCCATCCGGGCTGTTGACCTCGGACAGATCGACCTTGCCCAATGGCGCGAGAGCGCTCATGACACGGCCCGCTTCGGACCTGTCGGCAAAAAGGCCGACATCGACATATTCACCCGCCGGTGCCGCTGCGGATTCACGCAGCTTGTTTTCATTCTTCCACGCGTCGGAAATGGCCTTCGGCGATATCAGACTGTTCATCGCCACCGCTGTGGCATTGGCACTTGCCACACGCTCGCTGGCATAGGAACTGACGAATGGCGATGCGCGCCGTGGGCCGCCCTTCAGCGATCCGAGCAGGATCGCCGGCTTGTCGTCGATATAGGGACCAACAAGCGGCAGAACCGGCTGTATATCATAGCCGAACGGCATCGCCCCCATGGCGGCATTCATCTGCGGCTGCGCGGGCGCGCCAAGACTGACCGCCTGATCATTGAACGATACCGGCGCCACATTCAGGCTCGCAACCTGAACGCCCTGCACCTTCGGCTGCCGCATGCCGGGAATGGAAAGGGCATTGCGCTGGGTGGGCGTCGGTCCATTCATGGCAATCATGGTGCCTGAATCCGGCTGCATCAGACGATCACGCGTGCCGGGCGCACGATACGACGCGAGCAAAAAGCCGTCATCGCGCCCTTCGAGCGGCGCGCGGCCCACATATTCCACCTTCACGTCGGCCGTACCCGTATGCTGATAGTCCAGCATCGTCGCAGCCTTTTGCGACAGATCGATCACGCGATCGCTGTGATACGGTCCGCGGTCGTTGACGCGCACGATCACGGAACTGCCATTGGCGAGATTGGTCACGCGCGCATAGCTCGGCAGCGGCATGGTCGGGTGCGCCGCCGACAGGTGGTTCATGTCGTACACTTCGCCATTGGCAGTGAGGCGGCCATGAAAGGCCGAGCCGTACCAGGATGCCCGCCCCTGACGCTTGTAGCCCAGCTCTTCCCTGGGATAATACCACTTGCCGCGAACCTGATAGGGCCTGCCGATCTGGTTGCGCCCGCCGCCGCGCGGCATGTTGCGAAAATCCGTGACGACGCGCGGGCTGGCTTTGACGCCATACTCCGATTCAGCGAAATATTCCTTGCCGTGGCTTCGTTTAGCAACCTTTGCCGTGGGTGACGCGCAGGCTGCCATCAGGGCGCCCATCGCAACAACTCCCGCAATTCGAAAAGCTTTGGCTTTTGACAATGCAAACTACCGGCTGGATGCCGTCCCCACACTTTTTACGCAACGATACCGAACAGAACCTGGTGCAGCCCCAGAACCCATCATGGAGTATTGCACCAGAATTATAACTCGCACCGATAGGTTGACAGCACCTTAACAGAACAGGGAGACATTGCCTGTCATGGCTAACTTTGGTTAACGGGCGCCCCATCCGCAAAGGAAAGATGTGATGCGGAGACGTGAAGCGCGTTCGGCGCAGGCGTCGTTAGAGCCAGCCGCCGAAGACATAGGTCAGAAGCGCTGCGGCGGCCACGCCCCCGACGAATATGGCGATATACCAGACATTCGAGCTGTGGCTTGGCCAGACCTCTTCGTCATCATCATCAAAATCGTCGATCATTCTCCTTGCATCCTCCTGTGGGCCCGGCTTGTCAGAAGCTGCACACGTCCTCCAGGCCGAGCCCTGCCAACGGGGTTTCGCCAGCGTTCTTCAACTCGGATTGCCGATGAAAGTTCCAATCAAGGCGCCCAGCCTCGCTGGCGACGGACCTTCAAAGCATGCCGGGACACGCCGAACGCGATATGCAGCAGCGAAACAACTGCGCGGTGCTTTCTTTTCGCGGCCCGGTTGTATTCCGGCTTCATACAACTAAGTATATCTCAAAGAATTTCGGGGGTCTTCAAGTATGTATATAATCAAGCACGGTGTGCGAAACACGCTTGGTGATGTTTTATGGGACGAACCCCTTCCCCTACAATTTGAAACAATTGAAGATTGCAAGCTTACTATCAGCTCGCTGATCGAGCGCTATGATCACAGTGAGTTTGAACAGGAAAACGACCGGTGGTGCACGTGGAACGATAGCAAGCAGAACGAGTTTCACTATTGGTGGATCGTTGCAGTGGCGCCATTGTCTTAGGAAAAACCAATGCATTACCATGGCACCTTACGCATTCTTGCCTGTTATCATGCGTGAATTGTCCGCATGCGGTAGGTGCCGCGATGATACCTATTTTTCGCGAGACGAGCCTGTTAAAACCCCACGCATGGACCACGCGAATGTAAAAATTTCCAAAGTTCTGATCATCGAGGATGATTATTTTTATGCGGATTCGCTGAAGCGGCACTTCAAGACATCTGGCCAGCACGTGGCGACCGCCGAGACCTTCCATGCGGCGCAGATGGCTATCGAGGCGGATGAATTTGACCTGATCATCATCGATCCGGGGCTTCCAGACTATGGAAGCGAGATGGAATCCCGCGATGTGCGCCTGAAAATCATCGAGTCCATCATCAATTCCACTCCCGCAGCCGTTCATCTGGTCATCACCGGCCGGTATTCGACCGATGAGGCTGAAACATGCAGAAACCTCGGCGCGAAGGGATATCTGGGCAAAAATCGGCTCAATGCTCCCACCCTCGCCAGCATTCTTGAACTCATGACCCGTTCTGAATTTGTCGTGCATCGGGGGAGCGAGACGATCAGCGATGCTTTTCCGGGCTATTATTATCCGTTCCTGTCATTGTCAGAGGAAGAATGCCTCCAATGGGTGGAAGACCGCCCGAAGGGCATGAAACGCAATGAACTGTTTGTGCTTATGGCAAAGCACTTTAAGATGAAAAGTGCCGAGATGGCCGAGCAGAAATACAAACGGGCGCGAAGCAAAGTCCTGGCGCATGGCCGCAAAATCACTGCCGACAATGATGATCCTGCAACCGATTGAGGAAAAGGCCGTGGAAATACACAACGGTTGGCGTGCCTGCTTCTTGGGCCTTGTGCTCTTATGCGCGGTTCCTGCCGCTTCCGCCGGCATAGTCGACCCGCATGTTCTCCAGATCGAACGCCAGAGCGGAAAACCCATCGCCTCCTACAAAGAGGACGATCTGGCAAAATCATTTTCCTATCGGGAGATTCAAACCAAGACGCCTTGGACCAACGACGTACAGCGCACCTATCGCGGTTTTTCGCTGATCGAGATATTGGCGAAGAACGGATTGGCCAATGCGAAGGTCATAAAGGGCATAGCGCCCAATGATTATTCCGCCAGAATCGATATGGACGAAATCAAACGTTACAATCCGATCGTTGCCTCACAGATCGCCTGCAATGACGTCGAAGCCAAGGCAGGAAAATGCCATGAGGGCGAATTCCGCCCGCTTGAGGCCGACGATTTTGGGCCATTCTACATTGTCTGGCCTTTTGACAGCATGCCCAAGGCCTATGACCCGGGAGATCACTCAAGATGGATCTGGTTTCTCACCGAGCTGCAATTTGAGCAATAATTTTTGATCGCGCATCAAGCCGCGTGACGCTTAAACGATGAATGGGATTGATTTCAGACACGTGGTGGATAGGTGAGACAGATACTCCGCGCAAACGGTACGTACATCCTTGCCATTTCCTTTGGTCTCTTTGTGCTGATCGGCCTGGCCTCATTTCTGCAAACGGACAAGTATCGCAGTCAGGCCTATGACATCATCGGGGAAGTCAACGAGGTTCAGTGGCGATCGACCCAAGCGCGCGAAAAAATGGTCAGCATCATGGGATGGGCCCGGCTGGCTGCGCTCACCAAATCCCAGGAGTATCGCGCCAAAATCCTGTCTGAAAGCACCTATCTCGCCATCAATGCCAAGACGCTGATCGCTTTGCCCTATACCGAGAAGATCATGCCCAAAGTGGATATCGATCTGATCAAGACACTGCTCGATTACATAAACAACGAGCTGATGCCGCAGCTTGCGCTGGCCGATCCAGACTACAGTCTGATTGTGGCCAGGTTTGAAGACTTCTGGCCGGCCATTGTCTTGACGACGACGGGCAACCTCGGAAACACCCAGAAACGCACCGCCGATCTCGAGCAAAAAGCGCTCTACGACAATTTCCTGTACGCCTTCGTGTTTGCAACCGCGATCATGGTCGTTCTGTTCGCCATGGTCGCCTACAGAAGCAAGGCACTGTACAACAATCAGGTCCGCCAGTTCGCGCTGCTCTTCTCCCACATGACCTTCACGCGAATCAACGGACTGTCCATGTGGATGCACGAGACGCTTTCGCCCGAGGAAAACCCCGATCCAAAACTGCTCGACATGGCCCGCAAGCGGATCACTGATCTGTCGGTTGTCACCGATTGGCTGGCCCGGATCGCCTATCCCAAATTTGATCAGGACAATACGCCGATCGTTACGCTGGGAACGATCCTTGATCAGATCACGCGTCCCGATGGATCGACCATTCCCATTGTGCGCGCCGATGTGAAAGCAATGCAGCTGCTTGTACCGCAGGGGCAATTCCATCTCATGCTTCACGAGCTTTTGCGCAACGCCAAGGACGCCGTCGAGGATGAGCCGCACCCGCACATTGTGATCAAGGTGAATATCGCCAGACGCTGGCCGATTGGAAAAGACCTGATCGTCGCCATCGAGGATTCCGGCGTCGGCATGTCCCGGGAACAGATCAAGAAGGCCACGACACCGTTCTTCTCGACGAAGGGCGAGTCGCGCGGCCATAGCGGACTGGGCTTGACAGGTTGTGCGCGTCTTATTCAGACAATGGGTGGCTCTCTTGCGATTCAATCATCAAAAGGCAATGGTACGACTGTTACACTTGCCTGCCCGCTATCGAATCTCCCAGTTATAAAGTGGAACCACGCATGACCAGTTTGCCGCAACAGGAACGAAGCTACGGACTAGACCAAGTGATCGCCGAACTGCAGGACCGGCTGGATCGGTATGAGCAAACGAATGTCGCTCTTGCCCAACAGGTCGAGCATCTGCAAACGCGTCTCCTTGCACCGAACAGGTTCAGATGGGACGTCATCGACAAGGTTACCGATTACTTCAGGGGCGCGCAAATCAAGGGAGATTATCTCGAATTTGGCGTCTATCAGGGCGAGACCTTTGCCTATGCGTGCAACGTGATAGGGCGGGAAAATCCGGAGATGCGCTTTGTCGCCCTGGATTCGTTCGAGGGCTTGCCGCAACCAAAGAAGGGGATCGACGAGTCCGGCGGCTATAGCGGCGGCTTCTTCGAAGGCCAGTTCTCGTGCAACGAGGCGCAGTTCAAGGAAAATCTCAAGCTGCGCAATGTTGATCTGGCGCGCGTTACGACCATCAAGGGCTGGTACGACCAGACGCTGCAACCAGGACATGCACAGTCTTCGCCTATCCAGACCGTTGCTTTCGCATGGATCGATTGTGATCTCTACGAGTCCACAGTGCCTGTGCTGGATTACCTCACCTCCCGTTTGACGGTCGGGTCTGTCATGCTGTTCGATGATTGGCGTTGTTTCAGGAATCTCTCGGAATTCGGCCAGCAAAGAGCATGCAGGGAGTGGCTGGCGAGAAACCCCCAGATCAAGCTGAATCTGCTTATCGACAACGACTATCACGGTTACGTCTTCTCCGTGGCCGCCTGTTAGTAATAACCGCGATATGAAGTAAAAATTCGACGTATTTATTTAACGAATATTTTGGTTCAGCGTTGTTGCTTGCGGGGCTGTCGAAGCGTATTCTCTCCCCCATAGTGCCGAAGAGCACGGGGGAGAAAAAATGAGTAAATTGGACCGTGATCCAGAACTCAATAAACTTGCAAGATACCTCATTCACCAATCGCTTCCTCTTGCCATAAGTACCTCCGGTTACAATCCGACCACGAGGGACCTGGACATGATCGAAGAAGCATTGAAGGCCCGCTACGGGACGGATCTTGCCAGTGTCTCCGTGCGGGAAATCGATGAGTTTCTGCATCGGCGCTTCAGCAGGCTGAGCGAACGGCCGAATCGGCGCACAATTCACCGCTTCCTCAAGATACTCGCGGGTAAAGACCGGAAACGAAGCTGAATGACCTTCGGTTGTCTCAGAAAGACACACGAAGGTCATTCAGTTACATTTGACGTAACATCCCATTGGGGCAAACCTATTATTCCTGGAACAGCAATGGAGAGATGAATATGCGTGCACTTATAGCGATCGCACTTCTGGTGTTGGCAGCAAGTCCGGCCGTGGCGGACGGCACCTGTAAAAGCCAGGCCGAGGCCAAAAAGCTTTCCGGCGCTGCTTTGACCAATTTCACGAAGAAATGCGCGGCAGATGCGGCAACAACCTGCGATACGCAGGCCGCCGCCAAGAAGCTTGCCGGCGCCGCAAAAAACAGTTTCGTCAAGAAATGCGTGAGCGATACAACAGGCTAAGTCAGGCAGCTCCATTCAACGCGGAAGACCGCAAGCCGGCTGCGCCGGTTTTCATCATCGAACAGCCGGATTGTGTCACCGGCTGTCGGTGTCGTCACCGATATGCGTCTGGGGGGTGAGATTGTGATCGCCGGCATTTCTGAAATCGGCCCCCATTCTGCCGAGAAACAGCACCATCATCGAAACCGCCACGAATGCAAATAGAACCGGCCAAACCGACATCACATAGGGTTGGTAATCTATTTTTGTATTCTCGCCTTCCTGATCCACAGAGCCCCCTGCCCGCAAACGACGTCATTCCCAGCTTAACGCCGGCACAAAGATGCTACCTGCAGATTAATATCATCTGAACAAATGAATGCTTCGCATTGTGTTTGTACAAGCGATCTAGCCCGCGGGCGCAAGCGCTGGCGCTTCATGAAAAAGCCCAACTCCGGTGCTCATGATATCCCTGTTGCTACTCTCCATGAGGCAATGGGAGGCTCGGTGATATTCTTCCCCCGTCAATGCCCCAACCGAGCCTCACCCGCCCTCCTGTTCAAATGCTGCGCAAAGAAGCGCAGGATTTCGCACAGCGCCCCCTTCGTCGGTCAAGGTTGCAATACTGGTTATTGTCCGTGAGATGGATTACGACTCGCTGATCGAACGATCGGAGTAACAAGTGTGACGGCCATCCGATGGACTCGCTGATCAACGCCGCAGCGCACGCCCTTGCGACAGGTGATACTCTCGGCGCATTGAAACGGGTGGCGCTACGTGACGACGCACCCGCTCTTGCACTGCGCGGCATCGCCATGGCGCAACTTGGCGAATTCCCGCGCGCCAGGACCTTGCTGCAGAGCGCGGCGCGGGCATTCGGCGCAAAGGAGGAAAAAGCCCGCGCGCGGTGCATCGTTGCCGAAGCGGAAATTGCCCTCGTCTCGCGCGATCTGGGATGGCGTGTGAAAGCACTGGACATGGCACGGGCAACACTCGAAGCCCATGGCGATCACGTCAATGCCGCCCATGCACGGACCGTGGATATTCGGCGGCTGCTTCTGGTCGGTCATGTCGACGCGGCCGAGCGCGCCCTCGCCAAGCTTGATCCCGCGCCGCTGCCGGCAACGTCGAGAGCGGCGCTCGCCCTGGTGGCTGCCGGAATTGCCATCCGGCGCCTGAACACGTCTGCAGCGCGCGAGGCACTCCGGCGGGCCGAGAATGCCGCGACCGAAGCAAAGATCCCCGCCCTTATCGCGGAGGTTGAGCAAGCCTCCCATATCCTGAAAACACCCGCTGCCCGTCTGATCCAGCGCGGCGAGGAACGTCCCCTCTTGCTGGAGCAGATCGAAACGCTGCTCGCATCCGGAGTGCTGGTCGTCGACGCGTGCCGGCATGTCGTTCGGGTCGGGGACCGGGTGATATCGCTTGCCACGCGCCCGGTTTTGTTCGCGCTGGCCCGCGCGTTGGCCGAAGCCGCGCCTGGCGACGTGCCAAGAGCCGCGCTCCTCGCCCGTGCATTCGGGGCAAAGCATGCCGATGAATCGCATCGCGCCCGTCTGCGGGTCGAAGTCGGCCGGTTGCGCGAGGAACTGCGCATGTTGGCCGATGTGTCCGCAACGGCGCGGGGCTTTTGCATGACACCGCTCGACGCCAGCGGCGCCGTTGTCCTTGCCCCGCCCATGGAGGAAGCGCATGGCGCGGTTCTCGCCTTTCTTGCCGATGGCGAGTCATGGTCAAGTTCCGCTCTGGCCATTGCCCTGGGGGCCAGTTCCCGGACCGTCCAGCGTGCCCTTCTGCTACTTGCGGAAGCGGGCAAGGTGCAATCGTTTGGTCGCGGACGCGCCCGCCGCTGGATCAGCCCGCCCGTGCCGGGTTTCCCGACAATCTTGTTACTCCCCGATCTCCTGCCAAGTGATTAGGGTCAAGAGGAAATATTCAGCAGTCAGGTGACAAGGATGAAATCATGAAACAATCTGCCAAAATTCTCCGCGAATATGGCCCGTTTCCCGGCACTGACCAGGTGGCCGGGGTTACCTTCGATGGCCGGAATGTCTGGTTTGCATCGGGAGAACGGCTGAATGCCCTTGATCCGGCGAGTGGGACCGTCTTGCGCTCCTTGGACATCGCCGCGCACGCCGGAACCGCTTTCGATGGCCAATATATCTTCCAGATTGCCGAAGATCGCATCCAGAAGGTCGACCCGGAGACAGGCCGTGTGCTCTCGACAATCCCGGCGCCCGGCGGCGGCGGTGATTCAGGGCTTGCATGGGCAGAAGGGACGCTTTGGGTCGGGCAGCACCAGGGCCGGAAAATCCACCAGATCGATCCGCAGACAGGCGCTATTCTGCGCACCATCGAGTCCAAGCGCATGGTCACCGGGGTGACCTGGGTTGACGGCGAACTCTGGCACGGCACCTGGGAACAGGATCAAAGTGATGTCAGGCGCATCGATCCCGCGACCGGCAATGTCCTGACCATTCTCGACATGCCCGCAGGCACCGGCGTGTCCGGACTCGAGTCCGACGGCGGCGATCAGTTTTTCTGTGGCGGCGGCAAAAGCGGTAAAGTGCGCGTTGTCGCGCGGCCCAGATAACACGGCGGGGTGAACAACGGTTTGCACAGCCCGCATGGCAAGGGTTTTCGGCAACAGCCAGTAAAATGGAGAGAGCAATGAGCAATGCTTCGTATCGCTGGGTAATCGTTGCAGCCGGCGGCTTGCTGGGCTGCATGGCCATCGGCGCCATGTTTTCCCTCCCGGTTTTCCTCCAGCCCATTGCCCGGGACACGGGCTGGTCCGTCACCGGCGTGTCCGGCGCCATGACGATCGGGTTCATCGCCATGGCATCGGCTAGCATGCTGTGGGGGAACCTGTCTGACCGCTTCGGCGCGCGTCCCGTGGTGCTGACGGGATCGGTGCTGCTGACCGCAAGTCTGGCGCTGGCCAGCCGGGCCACGTCGCTTGTCGAATTTCAACTGGTCTTCGGCCTGTTTGTCGGCGCCGCGACTGCCGCGATCTTCGCGCCAATGATGGCATGCGTCACCGGCTGGTTCGACACCCAGCGCAGCCTTGCCGTATCTCTTGTTTCCGCGGGTATGGGCATGGCGCCGATGACCATGTCGCCGCTGGCGGCATGGCTTGTTTCGATCCATGGCTGGCGGACATCTATGCTGATCATCGCTGCGGTTGCTGCTGCCGTGATGATTCCCGCCGCCCTCCTGGTGCGCCGCCCGCCGGCCGCCGACATGGGAAATACCATGGCGCTGCAGGACGCAGAGCCGCAGTCATCCATGTCGATCGGGCAAGCCATCCGGTCTCCTCAGTTCATCATCCTGCTGCTGACCAATTTCTTTTGCTGCGCCACCCACTCCGGCCCCATTTTCCACACCGTGAGCTACGCGGTTAGCTGCGGAATCCCGTTGATCGCAGCGGTTACGATCTACAGCCTGGAAGGGCTGGCAGGCCTTGGCGGCCGGGTTGTCTTCGGTGTCCTCGGTGATCGCTTGGGCGCCAAGCGCGTGCTGGTCGGCGGGCTGCTGCTCCAGGCGTTCGGGGCGCTGGCCTATGTCTTCGTGCGGGAACTTGCCGGGTTTTATGCGGTGGCCGCACTATTCGGCTTCATCTATGCCGGCGTCATGCCGCTCTATGCTGTACTGGCGCGCGAGAATTTCCCGATGCGCATGATGGGGACCATCATCGGCGGAACGGCCATGGCCGCCAGCTTGGGCATGGCCACGGGTCCGTTGGCCGGCGGTTTGATCTACGACACATTCGCCAGCTACGAATGGCTCTATATCGGAGCCTGGGCTATCGGTATCGGCGCATTCCTGATCGCCCTGACATTCAGGCCGTTTCCGCAAGCCCAGCCTGTTCCCGGGTTTCAGCGTTAATTGGCACCCGTTGCCGACAAAGCCTTGGCCATTTCGGTGGTTGGCATCCAGCCATCCTCTTCGTAAATCGGCCGTCCGGCAACCGTCGCATGCAGGATGGCATAGGTGATCCCCCGCGCCAGAAACGCGCTCTCCGCTTCTTTCATCAATCGGCGAGCAATTCCCCGGCCCCGGTATTCAGGCTCCACGAAGACATTGAGGACATAGCCGCGTCGGGAGTCCATCGGATGGGCGGGGTGCGGAGGCCAATCGATTTCCATCAGCCCCACGGCACCAACCGGGCAACCATCTTCCTCGGCGACGAAACCGAAATAGGACCCGGCGGTCAAACGTACCGCAAGCCATTGCCGGAAGGGTGCTGCCATGAGTGTCAAAACATCCTGAGCCCGACCAGCCTCAAGAAACATTCTCTCCCGGTGCTTGCATATCAAATCAAGATCAGTGGCAATGATGGCGCGCGTATGCATGATTGGCCTTTTCAACAACAACGGAAACGTCAAAGACGAAAGCATCCGAATCCGGGTTTTATCAACCATCACAAGTTTAATATTTTGCGATTCCTGTTGCCGATGGCGCTGATCGTCTTTCCAGTGGGTCGGCTCCCGGCCAAGGTTTGCTTATTGGGAGCAGTATCCTAACCTGTCCCCGCTTCAAATGAGTCCTCTGGAGATGTAGCGCATGCGAATCATGAGCCTCAATGGCTGGGGCGGCAAGCTGCACGAACCGTTGATATCCTATCTCCAAACGGATCAGCCGGATATTCTATGCCTGCAGGAGGTGGTCCACAGTCCCGAGACTAGCGAAGATTGGCTCTTGTATCGCGACGGGGATGATGTCCTGCCCCAGCGCGCGAATTTTTTCCGCGATGTTGCGGCCGCACTTGCCAACCATACGGCCATGTTCTGTCCGGCAGCCCAGGGCGTATTGTGGAACGGCGATCAGCCGGTGCCATCGCAATGGGGGCTCGCGACGTTTGTGCGCAACTCCCTGCCGGTTACGGCGCAGGCACAGGACTTCGTGCACAAGGGGTTTTCGCCGCACGGCTATGGCGATCATCCGAGGTCGCGGTCCGCGCATGCAATCCGGGTTTACGACTATGCGCGCGACCGGATGGTCGCCATCGCCCATATGCACGGGCTGCGCGATGTCAACGGGAAGATGGATACACCCGAACGGCTGGCACAGGCCCGCAGGCTGAAGCAACTGGCGTCCCGGATTGCCGCGCCGGGTGACCCGCTGATCGTGTGCGGCGATTTCAACGTCGAACCCGAAAGCGAGACCTTTGCCGTGCTCGCCGAGATAGGGCTGACGGATCTCGTTACGGCCGGAGGGTTCAACGGAACCCGCAGTTCGCATTATCGCAAGCAGGGACGGTTTGCCGATTACATGCTGGTGAACCAGAATGTCGAGGTTCGGGAATTCACGGTGGTGACGGAACCGGAAGTGTCAGACCACCTTCCGTTGATCCTTGAGATATGAGCGGCGATGTCATTCCTTCCCCAGGCAGCACAATCCAGAACACCGCTCCGTTGTCATTGCGGGCATGAAGCGTACCGCCCGACCGGTCAAGCAACCGCGCGCACAGCGAAAGACCGAGGCCCATGCCGTTCTCCTTGGTCGTGAAGAACGGACGGAACAGGTTTTTCAGGACTTCGTCGGATAGTCCCGGGCCGTTATCAGCAATTTCGATGATATTGACCGTATCCTGACTGAACGTCCTGATGGTGATCCTCTTGCGGTCATGCATGCATTCGGACAAGGCATCGACAGCATTCCGGAGAAGATTGTGAATGACCTGTTCGAGCTCAATGGCACCCACAACCGATTTTGGCGAGGGAGTGGCAAAATCCATCGAAACCTCGATACTCTGTTCCCTGAGTTTCACCCGCAGCAGTTCGACCATGTTCACGATGAACGGGTTGAGCTCCTGCAACATTGGTTGAATATCATTCCCGACAATGTAATCGCGCATTCTGTGGAGGATTTTGCCGGCACGTTGAGCCTCGCGAACATTGGCGGCGAGCGCCTGCTTGAGGCTGCCGTCCCTCTTTCCGGCTTCCCCCTTCTCCATGAGAATGAGCCCCGCCTGGCTCTGGCTGAGCAAAGCGGTAAGGGGCTGTGCGAGTTCGTGGGCGATGCCTGATGCCAATTCGCCGACAGCGTTGACGCGCGAGGCCTGGAACAAGCGGTTTTCATGCCGAAGCGATTCCATTTGCCGAAGCGCGCGCTGCTCCGCCGCTTGCGCGTCTGCCAATGCCGCGCGCTGACGCCTCAGCAAATGAAATGCGTAAAGCGCAGCGAAGCCAAAAATCGACAAGGGGACGATCATCCGCCAATCAAACACGTCACCAAATGCAACATGCTTGTCGAAATGAATATGAGCCTGGGAATCATCGTTTGGACGAAGGGGAGTTCGCGTCAGATCTGCTGTCAACCAGGGCATGTAGCCGGTAAAAAGTCCGTGCGTATGAGGGTTTCGCACATAAACCGGTCTGTCCCCAAGGCGAACCTGAAGTTCTATTGCCTCCGGCAAAGCGATCGATTGAATCGCCTTTGCCACATCATAGATCACCACAATGGCTGCAGGTGTGCGGCCATTCATTGCTTTTGTCGCAAACAAAACATGCTCGGCTAAGTGAGGCATCGCATAGGCAACCGTTTCCCCTTCCGGCTGGAGCGCCACGGCACGCATGATTGCTGGCAAATCCGCTTCTCCCGGCTTGCTGGTCGCGGAAGGAACAGTGATCCATTCGGTCAGTTCGGACTGACCGGGTCTCATCTCATAAAGCTGGATTCTATCCAAAAAAGCGTAGGCCTTCACAATGCCCGTGGCCACATGGATAAAAGAGGGCTCCGTGTCGCCGTCGGGCAATTGCAGTACAAGTTCCAGCAGCGTGACACTTGCACGCCTCTGCGAATATTGATTTGTCAGTTCAATTGCCAATCGCGACCGGTCTTCGGCAAAATCGTTCCGCAGATTGGTCAGGGATATCGCAGCAACGACAATCAGGATCACAATTTCAATCGCAATCCATTGAAAGAGAAACGTCCTGATCGGGATTGATTTCATCATCATTGCACCAAATGTGGCTGTCCAATCCGCTATATTCACCTGACAGGTCCAGGATCATGGAATC
Source organism: Phyllobacterium sp. SL163 (assembly GCF_049896885.1). Classification (NCBI taxonomy): domain Bacteria; kingdom Pseudomonadati; phylum Pseudomonadota; class Alphaproteobacteria; order Hyphomicrobiales; family Phyllobacteriaceae; genus Phyllobacterium; species Phyllobacterium sp. SL163. Next base: position 278,285 of record NZ_JAFCVE010000003.1, read on the forward strand.
ATAGCATATTATCAGGTCGGATATGATGCCCCGGCATACCGGTGCAAAGCGCGCAATCCGCCGTTCTTTACGGTGACAGAAAATGCTATGTGAATAGAACTTAACCATGCGCGTCTTCCAGACTGGCCAGGCAATCCTGTTTACCCGCGCAACAAGGACGAGCGATATTCCGAATTCAAATCCGAGAGGCAGGATTGATCGTATGACATCGCGCTACCCCATCTATCTGATCGATGATGACGATACGGTAAGAGAAGGTCTGTCGCTGCTCTTTCGGGCCAGCGACATGGCCGTCCTGACCTTCGTTGACGCCAACGCTTTCCTGGAAAAAGTCGATCGGAACAAGCCGGGATTCCTACTGGTGGATCTGAAAATGCCGCAGGTGAATGGCCTTGAGCTGCATCAACAGCTCGTTGCACGGGGAATACGCTGGCCGTTGGTCATTTTGACCGGACACGGAGATGTTGCGGCCTGCCGCGCAGCCTTTCAGGTCGGTGTGATGGACTTTCTCTCCAAGCCCGTTGACGCCGATACCCTGTTTGCAACCATCCATACGATGGAACGATTGCTCGACACCGCGCTCGAGCGGCAACAGGACGAGGCCTTGCTTGCGACACTGACGCCGCGCGAAAGCGAGATCCTCAACATGATCTGCCGCGGCTTCGACACGAAGGGCATCGCCAGTGCCCTCGGCATATCGCCCCGGACTGTCGACGCCCACCGCGTGAACATCTCGACAAAACTTGGCACGACGTCCGTTGTCGAATTTGTTCGCATGACGATGGGTGGATAATGGCAATGGATATGGCGGAGGGGGTGGGATTCGAACCCACGGTAGGCTCTCACCTACGCCGGTTTTCAAGACCGGTGCCTTAAACCGCTCGGCCACCCCTCCTTAACCGCACTCGGTATTCCATCGCTGCGGGCCGGTTATCCCGCTGCCTGTACTCAAGCTGGTCGGAGGCCTTTATAGCCATTCGCATTGCTGCGTCAACCGGCTCCCGGGCAGTGTTGCACTTTCATTGCAACGCATATCGGTGCGGGTGATTTTGCCGTTGCTGCGAAAGGCCGTCGGCGGCGCTGGATGAAGGTCAGCGCCACCGACGAAGCAAGCCCTGGTCAGGAGCTCGCTTTTGGGGAAATTCTGCTATTTGCCGGATCGCCGTGCACCGCCAGACCCATCAACGAAAATGATCGGAAAACCTGTAAGCCCGCATCGCGTTGCAGGTTTTCACTGGAAACGGCATGACACGGAATAATAAGTGTTCCCGTTGCGATGATCGGGTTTTGTTCCAGGCCTATGCCAAGGCATTCCTGGAATCGGGTCAGGCAGCGTTTGAAATCCACCTGGTTGTTTCTCTCCACCTGTTTCGAACCGGCTCTTGCGGCGTTACGGGAAGAGTTACTCAATATTTATAGTGTGTCAGCCCCGTCCGCTTATGTGCAAACTCGATCTGTCGCAGTTTTGCGACAAATCAAGGCAAAAAAATCAACTGCCGTTCAGGAAAGGCCGAGGCGCTTCAGCTTGCGGTGCAGGGTCGCCCGGCTGATACCCATATCGGCCGCGGCAGCGGATACGTTGCCGCCGCTCCGGGCCAGCGCCCTTTGAATCGCACCGCGTTCGGCCATGGCGAAATCGCGCGCCGCCGACTGGTGTTGTCCCAACAGATCAGCCGCCGGCAACGGAGAAGCGAGCGAGTCGTCGGTCAGACCGAGCAGCTGGCGCGCCGAGCGCGATGCGCCGATCACGAGGTCATCCTCGTCGACGGCGATCAGCGCGTTCAAAGCCCGTTCACTCATCCAGTTGTCACCGGGCGGCGCCAGGACAATGCGGGCCTTCGGGAACGCAAGCCGGAAATTTTCCGCCTCCACGCGCCTGGCAGCGTCAGTTACGGCTATCGATATCAGCTTGACGAAATCGTCGGTCAGGTCATGGCGCGCGGAGGATACATCGATAACGGCGGCCAGACGGCCGCGATGATCGAAGATGGGTGCAACCGTGCAGGATAAGGCCGTGTTTCTGCTGCGGAAATGCTGGTCGCGATGGATGGTCAAAGCCCGTTGCTCGGCAATGGCCGTACCGATGCCGTTGGTTCCCTCGGATTCCTCGCTCCACACGGCGCCGGTCCACAGACCCATCCGGTAAAAGGCTTCGTCGTCCGCCACGCAGCCGCGCCGGTCAACCGGGATGCTGTCCTTGTCGGCCAGCAGAATGCAGCACCCTGCACCGCCAACGGCGGCATAAAGCCGGTCGAGACTGGTCTGGGCCGTCATGATGAGGGAGCCGAGCCGTTCCCGCGCCTGGTTGAGCTCATGTTCGGTCAACACGTTCGGCCCCTTTCCTTCAACAGGATTGAGGCCATAGAGACGCATCGACCGCCGCCATGACGCGATAAGTGCCGATTGTGCAGCAGCGCTGCCCGACGAAAGCGCTGATTCAATATATTCAGCGTGCAAACCGCTCTGGAGCGTTACCATGGTCCCCTCCGAGGCCGAGTAGTGTGGTCCAGACTATTGTTGAGTGACGACCACGGTCAAGCCCACGCGGTCACCTATTACAGAACGACCTCTCCAGCTACAATGCGGGCAAACGACACGGTACCTGCCCCGTCAGGCGTTCGCCGCCTGCAGGATTTTGGCTTTGCTTTGCTCGTGCTCGCGAATGTAATTGCGTGTCAGGGGAACGACGTCGTTTTTCTTCGCGAGCTGGAACTGGAAAATCACCAGGTCCTCATAGCGGAACGCCGACTCCGCCGCCGCGAGATAGAACTCCCACATCCGGCAGAAACGCTCATCATAGAGCTGCGCCGCATCCTGCCAATGAGCCATGAACCGTTCGCGCCAGGCGGCCAATGTCGACGCATAGTGCAGCCGCAGAATTTCAATATCCGTGACCATCAATCCGGCTTTTTCGATTTCGGGCAATATCTCGGACATGGACGGTATGTAGCCGCCGGGGAAAATATACTTGTCGAGCCACGGCGTTGTGAATCCCGGCACGGCCGAACAACCGATCGTATGCAGCACCATGACACCGTTTTCGTCCAGAAGCTCAGCGCATTTGCGGAAAAACTGGCCGTAGGATGCGACGCCGACATGTTCGAACATGCCCACCGAAACAATCCGGTCAAATGTTCCGTTCAGGCTGCGGTAATCCTGCAGGGCGAAATTGACCCGATCGGGCTGGCTCTTTGTTCCGGGCCGATTTCTGGCAAATTCGAGCTGTTCCTCCGAAAGCGTGACGCCCAGCACGTTGCCTGCGGGCGCTTCAGCGGCCAGATGCAGCGCCAATCCGCCCCAGCCGCAGCCGATATCAAGAACCCTGCTGTCGGGGCGCAGCAGAAGCTTGGCGGCCAGATGCCGTTTCTTGGCCAGCTGCGCATCTTCCAGGCTTTGCTCCGGATGTTCGAAATAGGCACAGGAATACTGGCGGTCGGCATCCAGAAACAGGCCATACAACCGGCCGTCCAAATCATAGTGATGGGCAACATTGCGCTTTGACCGCACTGGCAGGTTACGATGACGGAAACCCCGGAAGCGTGCGCGTAAAGCATCAATCACGCGTGTCGGCAGCGGATGCGTTTCATTTTGCGCCTCGCGCAGCACCAGGCAGAGAAAATCGTAGATCGTCCCCTGCTCGACGATAAAGCGTTCGTCCATGAACAGCTCGCCCAGCTGCATATCGGCGTCCATGAGAAAGGCCCATTGGGCGCGCTTGTCGGTGAAACGAACAATCACCGGATCGCCGCTGCCGTCGCCGAAGATCAGGCGGGCGCCGCTTGCTGTCAGGATTGTCAATGAACCCCGGGTGACGATGCGGGAGAAAGCGAAGCGAAGAATCCGGTCCACGGGCGAAAGAGGCATTCAGACACTCCTGAGACGAAAGGTTTTCGGCTCGTAGCATGTGCCGATGATCACAGGATTACGCGAACCTGAAGCCAAAATGAAATGGAAACGGTTTCAGTGCCGTCTCCGGAACGCGCTCTCACAGGGGAGCGGCGCTATACGGCCAGGCTTTGAAGCAGCCTGTCGCTCATTGTCTTGATGGCATCCGGTGATTCGTGCCCGATCAGCATGAACGCGTGGGTATCGCTGGACCAGTACACGACATTCATCCCGTGGCGCCGTTCGATATCCGCGGCCCTTGCTCCCTTGGAGGACTGGACAATACACAGTGCCATCGGCGCCTGTGCCGCGTCCAGATAGGTAATCTGTCCCAGGGCCCTGCCCTCATAGGCCAGAATCTGAGCCCGCTTCAATACGGCGCCCGGCAGCTGCACGCGATCAGGCGTCAGCGAAAGGCCAAGTTGCGACCCGACATCCCGCAATTGCGCCGACTGTACCGCAACGTCCACGGGTCCATTGCCCAATGTCTCCCGGGTATAGAGCGACATGTATTGCGCGACGACCGCGCGCCAGTCACTGCCGTCCTGATCGCCGCGCAGACTGGACCGGAGGCCGAGGAAAGTCCGGTCGACCGCCACACCGACGGCGATGAAGCCGATTGCCGCTGCCAGGAAACTCCGCCGATTCCAGCCGTTGACCTGTGGCCTGACCGGCTCGGGCGGCGAAATGCCGGCCAGCATGGATTGCAGTTTTTCTGCCGGTGCCTTGTCAAGCAGCGGATCAAAGGCATTCTTGAAGGGCAAGTTGCTCGAGGCGAGAAAATGCAGACGGTCGGCAACGGCCTCGTCGCTCTCGATCAGACCTTCGACCTGCCGGCGTGTATGCGGATCAAGTTCGCCGTCGAGATAGGCCACCAGCATTTCATCGTTTTTCATGGTGTTGTGGTTGGGGTCGGTCATTGCGCGCTCCCCTCCTGCCTGCCCTGACCGGCGGATGCTGCAAGCTTCGCGCGCGCAGCTGCCAGCCGGCTCATGACCGTACCGATGGGAATATCCAGGAGTTCGGCCACCTCGCGATAGGAAAGCTCCTCGACATAGGCGAGGAAGACCACGGTCCTTTGCGCCTCCGGCAGAGCCTGAACCTGGCGCAGAACCTGATTGGCAAAGATATGCGTCTCGGTGTCCCTCGCCCCGTCGAAAATCAGGGTTTCATCGGCATCGACAAAGCCCTGCCCCATCCGCACGCGGCGCGACCGGACTTCGTTGAGCCAGATGGAATGAAGAATGGAAAACAGCCAGCGATCAAGCCGCGTGCCATGCGCAAACTGGTTTGCCCGCTCCAACGCCCGCACACAGGTTGCCTGCACCAGATCGTCGGCCACATCGCGCTGGTGAGACAGCACCACCGCATAGCGCCAAAGCCGCGTAAGGTGTTGGGAAAGTCCCGTCCGGATTTCCTGCTCGTTTGCGATGGTCGCCTCCGCATCGGACCGGGCAACACGGTCCGATGACTCCTTGCTACGCTTTGACTGACTATAAGCAGGAACCGTTGGATATGCGACAGGCATGATGAATCCGCTTTGAATTGTCATGATTGCTCGCCGGTTCGCTGGTTCGCGGCGCTCACTTCCCTACAGCTTGGACGGATTCTCGATGGCTTCCGCCAGATCGCGATATTCCTCGCAACCGGTTCCGCAAATACCTCTGATCTTGGCCAGCTGATCCTTTGCAAGATCAAGATGACCTTTGATGACATAGGCTTCGCCGAGATATTCGCGCACTTTGGCGTATTGGGGATCGAGCTCAACGGATTTCATGTAATAGCCGATCCCTTCATCCGTGCGGCCCAGCTTGCGGGTGGCATAACCACGGTAATTCAGGGCGACGGCGGTATTGGGATTCTTCAGCGTATCGAGGACGCCAAGCGCTTCTTCATAACGGCCGGCCTCTGCCAGTGCGAAGGCATAATTCGTCAGATCGGAATCCGGAAGCAGGCTGCCCTGCTGCTTGACGCATTTTTGCGCTTTCGAGCTCCAGACTTCGCCCTTCGGGCAGGTCGGCGTCGCGTTCGAATCGCCGCCACCGCCTCCAGCCGCATATACAGGACCGGAAATGACTGCACCTGCAAGGCATGCGCCGAGCAGGACGACCGGATAAATCCGGCCAACGGACGGGAATTTTCCTATGTTGAACATCACGTTTTCTCCTGAAGCAAAGGGACTGCGATGGGAGAACACGCGGGATATCCGCTTTATTCGGCACGCCGGGAAATATTCTTTAAAATCCAATAGTCGGAAACCAAAAAATCCACCCAGAATTGTCCGTTTTATCCTGGTCGGCACTTAAAATTGCCGGCACCGCTTTCTATATGCGGGTGGCGCGCTGAAAATTGGCTGGTGCGTAACAGGAGAAATTTATGTCTGGTACTGCTTCCCGCATCATTCGCATCGTTGTGTTGCTCGTTCTGGCCTTGGCTGTCACGCTGAGTGCATTTGATATCGCCGACGCAAGGCGGGCGAGCGGCGGATTTGGCAGCCGCGGCACGCGCACGTTCGATGCGCCCGCAGCCACCCGGACAGCACCCTCGCCTGCCGCGCCGATTGAACGGACAATGACCCCGCGCCCGCAAACGAATCAGCCCTCGGCCATGCAGCCGCAGGCAGCCGCGCCGCGCCCCGGTTTCTTCAGTGGTTTTGGCGGTTCCATGCTGGGCGGCCTGCTCGTCGGCGGTTTGATCGGTACGCTGCTCGGTCACGGTTTCGGCGGCGGCTTCGGTTTCCTCGGCATGCTGCTGCAGATCGGCCTGGTGATTGGCGCGATCATGCTGGCCATGCGGTTTTTCGCCCAGCGCCGGCAGTCGCCTCTTGCCGCTTCGGGTCCGGTATCCGGCCAGGGTTTTGGCCGGCAGGCTGACCGGTCCGCATCCCCCTCATTCCGTATTCCGACCGTTGGAGCGGCGATGGGTTCCGGTTCTTCCCAGCCTTCCCAGAACGCGAGGCCGGCACAAGCCTCCGCATCGACCGATGAACTCAGCCTGACGCAGTCGGATCTCAATCAGTTCGAGCAGCTTCTGACCAAGGTGCAGACCGCCTACGGGACGGAAAACTATGCCGAACTACGGTCCCTCACCACGCCGGAAGCCATGTCCTATCTGGCAGAAGAACTCGGGGAGAATGCAACCAAAGGCGTGCGCAACAGCGTTTCCAACGTCAAGCTGCTCCAGGGCGATATCGCTGAATCGTGGCACGAGAACAATGCCGATTACGCCACGCTGGCAATGCACTATTCCAGCATCGATGCGATGCTCGACCGCACAACGGGCCGCCTTGTCGATGGCGACAACACCAGGCCGACCGAAACCACGGAGGTGTGGACCTTTGTGCGCAAGGATGGCTCGGAATGGAAGCTGTCGGCCATTCAAGCGGCTTGATCCGGTCACCCCTATTGATTTGAACAACGGCGCAGGAGCAAAGCTTCTGCGCCGTTGTTGATTCTCCGGGATCGTTGCCGCGTTTACTGCTTGACGACGTGCCAGACGCTGCCGACGCCGTCACCGCCGGTTTCGCCTTCTTTTGCATCCTTGGCAAAGGTGTAGAGCGGCTTTCCATCGTAAGCCCACATATCCTTGCCATCGGCAGCTTTGACGAGCGACCACTTGCCTGCCGCCTTCGCTTTGGCATCGGCGTGGAAAGCCGGCCATTTTTTCAGGCAGTCCGCATCGCAATTGGATTTGCCCTTGGCATCCTTGTCGAACGTATAGAGCGTCATGCCTTTTTCGGTGGCGAGCACCTTTCCAGCTTTTGTTTCAACCATCTTTGCCGGCTCAGCGGCAAATGCTGTCAGGGTCGTGGCAGCCAGAAGACTCATTGCTATCAGCAGTGTTTTCATCGATTTCACTCCCTCATTGGTTTGACCGGCGACACGCCAGCAATACCCATTTTACGCGAATGTACGTCGCGGTTCATGACGGTGCGACCCATTCTGATCCGAATTGAGGCACAAGAGAAGAACCTGCGAACAACAATTGAGACGATTGGTAACGAAGCGAAAACAGCGTAATGATTGTTTCAATCCAATGTAGGCTGGAACCCGGTCGCCTGCAAAAAACCGAGATTCCGGCCTATCTGCCACCCGTTACTGCCCCAAATGCTGTTTTCCAGCATTCAAACAATGATCTGAACAATGCGATTGCTGCTTATTGAAGATGACACGATGCTCGGCTCCTCGTTGAAGAAGGCGCTGGAAAAGCATGCCTATGGTGTCGACTGGATGCAGGACGGTGAAACCGGGCTCGCAGCCATGCAGGATTCGAGCTTTGCTGTTGTCGTTCTTGACGTCAACTTGCCCAGGATGAGCGGACTTGAAGTGCTCAGGGCGACCCGGCGCGACAAGAATCTTGTTCCCATTCTGCTTTTGACCGCCCGCGATACCCCGCTGCACAAAGTGGAAGGCCTCGACAGCGGCGCCGACGATTATCTGGTGAAGCCTTTCGATCTCGATGAACTGCTCGCCCGCTTGCGCGCCCTGGTTCGCCGCAGCGAGGGGCGTGTCGACACGATCCTGAGATGCGCCGATGTCGAAGTCGATCCCGCAGCCAAGGTCGTGCGCAAGGCTTCAAACCAGGTGATGATGACCGCCAAGGAGTTCCAGCTGCTGAAGCTCCTGATGGAACGCGCCGGCAAATATGTCACAAAAAGCGATATCGAGTATGCGCTGTACAGCGCCGAGAGTGCGGTCGAAAGCAATACAACCGAAGTCACGATCTATAATCTGCGCAAGAAACTCGGCAGCGATTTCATCAAGTCCATCCGGGGTGTGGGCTATATGGTGGACGCATGAGCAGGCCTACCCTTACCCGCAATCTGTTCTTTCGCGTTACGCCGACGATCCTCATCACCATGGCGATCATCGGCGGTTTTGCATTCAACAGCGCCACGCGTGAAATCAACAATGTCTACGACGCACAATTAATCAATGATGCCAATGTCCTGTGGATGCTTCTTCATAATCAGTTTGATGAAACGGGAGACGTCCCGCCCAAGCAGATCGCCGATATCGATTTCAACATGGGCAACCAGCTTGCGCTGAACGAGGACGCGGATGACTATGCCGACGCGCATATGTTCCGGGCATGGAAGGACAACAAGATCGTCCTTTTCTCCGGATCGACATTTCCGGCTGAAATCCCCTTGCAGCGCGCTGGCTTCACCAATGTTCCCTATGACAGCGAACTTTGGCGGATTTACTCCCTGCCGATCCCCGAAACGCATGTTGTGATCGAGGTGGCGGAAAAGGTCGCCATGCGCCAGACTCTGGTGTCGAACATCCTGCTCAACCTTATCTTCCCTCTGCTGATCCTCATCCCGTTGATCGCACTGTTGATATGGTTTGGCATCAACAGCGGCCTCAGCACCATCCGCATGCTGGTGCAACAGATCCGCAGCCGCTCTCCGGATGACCTTTCGGCCATTCCGGTCGATACGCTGCCAAGGGATCTGTCACCGCTCGGCCGCTCGATCAACCAATTGCTCGAGGATCTCGATGATTCGCTCAAGGCGGAGCGGCGCTTTGCCGATCATGCAGCCCATCAGTTGCGCACGCCGCAGGCGGCATTGAAGCTTCTGCTGCAAATGCTGGCCCAGGCTGACAACGAGAAGGAGCGGCAGGCCATCATCGCCGACCTTATCATCAGCAATGAAAGGGCCACCTATCTGATCGAGCAGTTGCTGCGTGCCGCCCGCGTCGGTCATCAGCCCATGCAATTGCAGGCCGTACCGCTGTACAGCAGTGTGGCATCCATTGTTGCCGAAATGGGAAATCTGATAACGGCAAAGCAGCTGGACATGTCGCTTGACGGGGACGAGAAGGCGCTGGTGCGGGCCGATGAGCCTCTGCTTCGTCTCATGATCAGCAATCTCATCGAAAATGCGGTGAAATATACGCCCGCTACCGGCAAGATACGCGTGGCAATCACCGCCGCCAACAACTACTGGCGCCTGTCCATTTCAGACAGCGGGCCGGGTATCGCCGAACACCACCGGGAGGCCGTATTCCAGCGATTCTATCGCATTGATACGCCGCAGATCGAGGGAACCGGGCTGGGCCTGACGATCGTTGCCGATATCGTCAAGCGCCTGTCCGGCACGATTGCATTGAAATCCCCAGCTTCCGGAAAGGGTCTTCTCGTAGAAGTGCTTCTACCAAAAGCATAATTTCGCTTCCACACGACTGCTCTGTCCGCCCTCCATCGATTTCAGTTTGGCATCATCTTCGCATAATTTAGCGATCATCCATCGATGCTAGAAGCTCCTCACGTTCGCACGAGGAGTGTCTGCATGCATGTATTTTGTGATTTTGATGGCACCATTTCGCTTGAGGACGCTACCGATTTCATTCTGGAACGATTAGCCAGCCCTGCCTGGGAGGATATCGAACAGCAATGGAAGCAGGGCCTCATTGGTTCCGCTGAATGCATGGCACGCCAGATTGCCCTGATCGAAGCAACGCATCAGGAACTGGACAGCGCGCTTGATGACATCGCCATTGATCCGACCTTCCCTGCCTTTATCGACTTCTGCTGGGCCCAGGGCATTCCGGTCACGATCATCAGCGACGGTGTCGACTATTTCATCAAACGCATCCTTGCCCGGCACAAGCTCGATTATCTACCGGTCATCGCCAACAAGCTGACGATCTCCGGTGTGAATGGTCACACCCGCTATGAACTCAGTTCACCGTACAGCGATATCGATTGTTCGTCAGCCGCCGGTGTCTGCAAATGCCGTTCCGTCGAGGCCTTCGATACGCGGGTCTATATCGGCGACGGCCGCTCCGATTTCTGCGTCTCCGACAAGCCGGAACTGGTCTTCGCCAAGGACAAGCTGGCCGAGTTCTGCACGGAACAAGCCATTCCGTTTGTCGGCTACGAGAACTTTTCCGATCTTACCCAGAGCCTGAAGAATGCGCTCCCCGGCTTCAACCGCCATCACGAGAGCGCTCCCCGTTACGCCACGGCGTAAAAATGCAACAGAAGAGAATCTTCATGAAAACCAACCTTGCCATCGAGCAGAATGACAATGCTGCCCCCAAGCAGATCTCCGAAGCCGAACTTCGCGCCCTTGAGCAGGAATATTGCTCGCATGGCGATACGGTTCACTATACCGATCATCCGATGTTCTTCGACCGGTGCGAAGGCTCCTACGTCTACGACGCCAAGGACACCCCGTTCCTCGACCTGCAGATGTGGTATTCGGCGGTCAATTTCGGCTACCGCAATCCGCGCCTGAACGCCGCGGCGCATCGCCAGCTGGATACGCTTCCCCAGGTTGCCTCGCAGTACCTGCATCGCGAAAAGGTTGAACTGGCAGCCATGATCGCCAAGGATGCCGAGCGCAAGTTCGGTGCCAAGGGCCGTGTTCATTTCAACGTCGGCGGTTCGCAGGCCGTTGAAGACTCACTCAAGCTGGTGCGCAACTATACCGGCGGCAAGAGCCTGATGTTCGCCTTCGAGGGTGGTTATCACGGCCGCACGCTCGGTGCATCCGCGATCACCTCGAGCTATCGCTATCGCCGCCGCTACGGTCATTTCGGCGACCGCGCCCAGTTCATCGAATTCCCCTACCACTTCCGCGGCCCCAAGGGCATGAGCAAGGAAGAGTATGGTCATTATTGCGTTCAGAAGTTCGCCCGCCTGTTCGAAAGCGAATATAACGGCGTGTGGGATCCGAAGACCGGCAAGGCCGAATACGCCGCCTTCTATGTCGAGCCGATCCAGGGCACCGGCGGCTATGTCATTCCGCCGATGAACTTCTTCAAGGAACTCAAGAAGGTCCTTGATGATCATGGCATTCTGCTCGTGGTCGACGAAATCCAGATGGGCGTCTACCGCACAGGCAAGCTGTGGTCGATCGAGCATTTCGGCGTGACACCCGATGCACTCGTGTTCGGCAAGGCAATCACCAACGGCCTCAACCCGCTGTCCGGTGTGTGGGCCAAGGAAGAGATGATCAATCCCGGCATTTTCCCGCCCGGCTCCACCCATTCGACCTTCGCCAGCAACCCGATGGGTACCGCTGTTGCCCTCGAAACCATGAAAATGCTCGAAGAAGAAGACTTCGGCGCAGCCGTCATGGAAAAGGGTGCCTATTTCCTCGATGGTCTGAAAGAGCTGCAGAAGCGTCATCCCACCATCGGCGACGTGGACGGCCTCGGCCTCGCGCTGCGTGTCGAGATCTGCAAGGAAGACGGCTTCACGCCCGACAAGGCAGCGCTCGACTGGATGGCCGATGAAGGCATGAAGGGCGATCTGGTCGTCGGCAACAAGAAGTACGGTCTCGTGCTCGATGTTGGCGGCTACTACAAGAACGTCATCACCTTGGCACCAAACCTGCTGATTACCCGTGAGGAAATCGACCTGGCGCTCACCCTGCTCGATCAGCTTTTCACACGCGCCGCCAAGAGATAATCGGATGCAACTCCTCCTTCTTCACCTTGATGATGCGCTGGAGTTGCAACCCGACTTCGTGCGCGCCTGTATGCGAACCGGCGCGCGCCAGATCCACGCGGAAGACCACGGCCTGATGGTTCGTCTGTGGGGCCACCAGACGGCCATCGATGCCCTCGACGGCTGTCTTTCCCGGCAAATGGTTGGCGATCAGAAGCAACCGCATCTGTGTTTCATGGGATCGGGCGATTTCCACCATGTCAGCGCCCTGCTGGTCGCGGCCGCCCTTGAAAACAATCCTGGCCCGGCAACGCTCATTCACTTCGACAATCATCCGGACTGGGTGCATTTCGGCAACGGCATGCATTGCGGCTCGTGGATAAACCGCGCCCTGCAGCATCCCGGCCTCGAAAAGATTGTGACAATCGGTGTCTGCAGCGACGATCTGACCAATCCCGAACGCAAGGGCGCCAACCTGTCCCTGCTGCAGCAGGGACAACTGGAACTTTATCCCTATAGCCATGCGCCAAGCCGGGTGCACAAGAACTATGGCAGCGGTGCCAGCTATGAGCAGAAAAACGGTGTCTTGAGCTGGAAGACAATCTCGGAGATCGGTGAAGACAATTTCATCGGTCAGCTGTTGTCGCGCATCAAGACCGAGGCCGTGTACCTCACCATCGACAAGGATGTGCTGGTGCACGATGATGCCATCACCAATTGGGACCAGGGACACATGCGTCTGCCCTATGTGCTGTCTCTCATAACCGAGATCAGCAAGCGCCACCGGATTATCGGTGCGGACGTGACCGGTGACTATTCGACGCCGTCCTATGCCGGCAACTTGTGGACGCGCTTCACCAAGCGTGCGGAAATCTTCATTGACCAGCCGCACACGACGCCCGACCCGGTGCTCACAACCAATATCAACAGTGCTGCGAACCATGCATTGCTGGAAGTCCTGTCGGAGGCCATGGGATGACCGGCACCCTCACCCCTGCCATGCTGGCCCTGATCGCGTTCTGTGTGCTGACAGAGACCGCACGGGAAGTCTGCTTCAAGCATTCCGCTGACAACGAAACACTGTCCGCAGCTTTGCTCAAACCCATGACCTGGCTCGGCGTCTTTTTCTGGGCTCTCGAACTCGTCGGCTGGACGATCGTGCTCGAACACGTGCCGCTGTCGATTGCCTTCCCGCTCATGGCCTTGAGCTATGTCGTCATCGTGCTCGCCGGAGCATGGATATTCAAAGAACAAATCAACCTTCGCCACGCAGCCGGTGTGCTGTTCATCACAGCCGGCGTGGCTTGTGTAGGAGCAACAGGATTATGAAACTCTTCGCTCATACAAGGTGGGATATAGCGCCTGTTCTGGCAGCCATCGCTCACCTTCTCTTCAATATCTATCTGGTTGTCGGCTTCGAAAGCCGCCCTCTGTGGCTGTCGCTCGTTCTCGGCGGGTTCTATGCAGTATCGATCTCGTGGAACATCAACAGCATTTCGCACAACTTCATCCACACGCCCTACTTCAAGCCGCGTGCGATGAATTATGCCTTCAGCCTGCTCGAATCGATCACGATCGGTTTCTCGCAGACCTATTATCATTGGATTCACATGCGCCATCACTCGGGCAACAGCGACCGTCCGAACGAAAAGGGTGAAACCATCGACTGGCTGTCGATTTATCGCCACGGCAAGAATGGCGAGCCGGAAAATGTATGGAGCTATACGTTCCTGAGCTTCTTCCGCGACAGCCTCGGCGATATTCACAAGGCCATCGGCAAGAACCGCCCGTTTGACGCCAAGTGGGGCCGTTTCGAACTCTATGCATTTCTGGGGCTGGCAGCGATCGGCTTCCTTTATGACTGGAAGGCAATGCTGTTCTTCGTTCCCTTCTACTATCTGGGGAATTGTCTCTCCTCGCTCAACGGCTATTACGAACACCTCAACGGCGACCCGGAAGAACCCATCGCCTGGGGCGTCAGCAGCCATAACCGCTTCTACAACTGGCTGTGGTTCGGCAACGGCTACCATGCCGAGCACCACTATCGTCCGAAGACCCATTGGACCGAACTGCGCACCTTCCACGAGAAGATCAAGGAAGACCAGGACAAGGCTGGCGTCCACGTCATCAGCACCTGCCATGCGCTGGGCTTCATGGCCAAGGAAAACAGAAACCCGGATATGATCGATGCAGATGTCTGATGGATTGAGCTATTTCCTCGAAGGCTCGAATGGCAAAGGTGTATTGCTTGTTCATGGACTGACGGGTGCCCCGGCAGAAATGAAAATGCTGGCGCGACAGCTGAATCGCAAGGGATACAGCGTCTATGCTCCGCTTCTGGCGGGGCACGGCGTTGACATGGCAACCCTGACGCAAACGCGCTGGCAGGATTGGCTGCACAGCGTCGAGGAAGCGACGGAAAAATTCGCGCCCTACAACAATGAAACATTTGCGGCCGGCATCTGCATCGGCGGCAAATTGTCGATGATGGCCGCACACCGCAAACCGAACAGCATCAAGGCTGTGGCGATCTATTCGCCCTGCTTCCACTATGACGGCTGGAACGTGCCGCACTATTACTGGCTGCTGTCGCCGTTCATCGAACTCCTGTCATACATCCCCTCTGTTGCCCGGCTGAATTTCAGCGAAACATCGGCGCTGGGCATCAAGGATGAACGCATCCGCCGCATGATGGAAAGCATGGAAGCGGAAGGCGTCATCGACAAATTCCCCGGTAAGGGCATTGTCGAGATGTACCGTCTCGGCAAGGAGCTGAAGAAGAACCTGCCGCAGATGCAAACGCCCACACTGATCCTGCATGCGACGGAAGACGATCTGAGCAGCCCGAAACATGCGCGCTACATCAGCCGCCATATTGGCGGGCCGCATCAGTTGAAATGGATCGAAGACAGCTACCATATGATCCACGTGGACCGGCAGCGTCAAAAGGTCGGTGACTATACGGCCGAATTCTTCGAGGCAAACAATGCACCAGCCTATGCATGATCAGTTCCTGCCGCAGACGGCCGCATCGCCGGCAATCCCGGCGGTGGCGCAGGCGCGCGTGTTCGATTCCATCCGCGATATCGGCCACGAAGCATGGAACATGTGCTTTGCCGGGGAAGTCGAGGATTATGACTGCCTGCTGGCCATCGAGGAAGCCGGCATCGCCGGTTTTGCCTTCCGCTATGTCACGGTCGTCGAGAACGGGCGGCTGCTGGCGGCCATGCCGGCGTTCCTGACCGATTATCAGCTGGATACGACATTGGAAGAAGGCCGCCTGCGCCAGTTTCTGCGCCGCATACGGCAAACCTATTCGCGCTTCCTCACACTGAAGCTCGCCTGTCTGGGCTCTCCATGCACCGAGAACGGCGTCACGGGCTTTCATCCCGATCTGCCGGAACAGCGCAAGGCCGAGCTGTTTTCGCTGGTATTGTCTGGATTTGAGCACTACGCCAAGGCGAATGGCTGTTCACTGATCGGGATCAAGGACGTACCGGAGCCAACCACCGAGGCCTTTGCGCCGGTTTTTTCTGATCGTGCCTTCGCCGGCATTCCGGGGTTGCCGACGGCCTGGCTCGACATCAATTTCGACTCCATCGAAACCTATATGTCGCGTCTTTCCTCCGGCACCCGCAAGGATATGCGCCGGAAGATGAAGTCATTCGAAAAGATCCGGATTGAAAACCGATCCGACTTCGGAACGATGCTGCCGCAGGTCATGGCGCTCTACCACGACACCCGCAACCGCAGCGAATGGCAGTTTGAAGAACTGACCGCAGATTATTTCGACGGCGTCCTGCGCCGCATGCAGGGACGGTCATTCTGCACCTTCTACTACGCCGGCGACCAGCTCCTGGCCGCCAATCTGCTCGTGCATGACGGCAACACGCTGATCGACAAGTTCTTCTGCATGAACAGCGCCGAAGGCCGCGCCTACAACCTGTACTACCTGAGCTGGTTCACCAATCTGCGCCATTGCCTGGAACATGGGATGACCCGGTATCAGAGCGGGCAGGCCTATTACGAGAACAAGATTCGTCTCGGCAGCCTGCTCACGCGCAACACCATGTATTTCAAGCACCGCAATCCGGTCGTTCAATGGGCATTGCGGCTGGCTTCGCCGCTCTTCGCTGCGGATGAAACGCTGAAGGACAGCGCATGAAGCCGATCAATCTCGTCTGGTTTGCCATTCCCCTCTTCAACACCCTGTTTCAGGTTTTCATCAAGCTTGCGGCGGAACAGATGACCGGGCTTGGCTTTAATATGGCCTGGCTGATCCACGCCGCCACCTCGCCCTGGATGCTCGCAGCCATTGCCGCCGAAGTCATCTGCTTCGTTTTCTGGCTGCAAGCGCTGGCCCAGCTCGACCTGAGCAAGGCATTTCCCCTGACCGGTATCAGCTATGTGATGATCCTGGCGACCAGCTGGCTGATCTTCCAGGAGGACATCACGCCGCTGCAGATTATCGGCAGCACACTGATTCTGATCGGGGTTTGGCTGATTGGAACAGCATCGGGGGAGCGAAAGGACACGGAACCGTCACTCTCCGGCGCTATACCCCATAAATTGCGTTAGGCGGATGATGTTTGACTGCGTGTCCATATTTCGATGTAATCTGCCATGACAAGACCGCATGCACCGCGAAGGTCAGGACCTATGGATCGCTACGAAACTTTTGCAACCTGGATCTTCATTGCATTTGGCGTGCTGGTTCTTGCCGGATTGATGGCGTTTTCGATCACAAGCAATGACCAGCCGGCATTTCTGTTTGCACTCGGTGCGTCCTGCACCGGGTTTTTTCTGGGCTTTGCCGTCGTTTTCAATCAGCCCAAACTGTATGGCTTGATTCTCCTGGCCACGATTGTCCTCGTGGGCTGCTCGATTGCCGCCATTGTCACCTGACTGATCACTCGACCGGCTGTGTGATGTGCCGGTATGCGCCGTGCCAGTAGAGCAGTGGTTCAGCATTCCGGCGTAACGTGACAGCGCGCACCCGGCCGATGAGAATGCCGTGCGAATGCCGCTCGATGGCATCGTCGAGCTCGCAGTCAAGCACTGTCAGGGCATTCTTCAGCGCCAAGGTTCCCGTGGCCAGCTCCTGCCACTCCGCGTCCAGATAGCGGTCTATCCCCTTGCGCCCGCCACGTCCCGCAAAGCTGTCAGCCACGTGCCGCTGGTCATGCGCCAGAACATTCACGCAGAAACTGCCATGGCGCTGCAGGACCGGCCAGGACGACGAATCCCGGTTGAGACTGACAATCACCGAGGGCGGGTCAATGGCTAGGGATGAAACAGACGTGGCGGTAAACCCCGTGCGGTCGTTGCCGCGTCCGACGGTGACAACGCTCACGGCGCCCGCAAGATGGCGCATGGAATCCTTGAACAAGTCAGCTTCCACGGTCAATTCATGCTGGGCGGCACGCGCCCCGGTCTGAAAGACGGACATTTTTTCCTCATTCATTGGATCATCCTGGGGATCACTCTGGCAGGCGGTCGTTCGATCGGACGGCCACGCACCCCTGCATTGCAGCACATAGGTATAGCGACAAACCAGATTGTGCTTTGCTCAACCTGCGACCATTCGGCAATTTTGTTTTGCGTTTTTTGGCTATTTCGAGAAACCAAATCCAAAACGTCTGCAATGACGACCGGAGAGATGGAGATTGATGGTGCTACGCGCGCCGGAATGGCTCAGACGTGAGTCCCCGGAATCAGCGCCAAGCCACTGCGGAGGCAGCAATGCCATTTTGTCCGCGAATGACGAAAACAGACTGAGAGGAGAACTTATTTCCAGTCATTGGCATTTTGAGACAAAATCATACCCAGGAGGCCATCAAAATAGTAATCTCTATCGTGTTAATCGTCTATCGAATGCCCGATGATTGGCAGCACCCGCATGGAGAGAACGAATCTGATGGCGTCCACTGACTACACGACCACCCGCGTTGCGCCAGCTCAGGCATTCCGGCGCCTCTTCAAAAACAGAGACCGCATGACTGTCGCGGTGATTTTCGCCGTTGCCTTTGCATTCCATCTGGCCGCGTTGTTTAATCTCCTGCCTGCATGATCCAAGATCGGGATGCCGTTCAGGCGATTATTCCCATACCTTCCCGCATGATCCAGATGAGCGGACGATCCCATGGCTTCCCTGTTCTCTTCGCTGACAATCGGTGATCTCACACTGCCAAGCCGGATCGTCATGGCCCCGATGACGCGCCACCGCGCGCTGCACGGGAAAATACCCGGCAGCCTCAATGCGCTTTATTATGCGCAGCGCGCCAGCGCCGGGCTTGTCATCACGGAGTCGACGGAAATCGATCCGCACAGCAGCGTCGAGGTGCCAACCCGCCCGGGCCTTTACAACGACGCGCAGCAAGCCGGCTGGCGCCTGGTAACAGACGCCGTGCACGCAGCGGGCGGGCGGATTTTTGTCCAGCTGTCGCATATGGGCAGAGCCGCCCTTCCCTCGCAATTGCGGGATGGCCGTTGGCCCGTCGGTCCTTCAGCCCTGGCGGCTGCCGGAAAAATCTATACGGCAAACGGTCCCGAACCCTATGTCGAGCCGCAGGCGCTCTCTCTCGATGACATCGCCGGGATTGTCGGTGAATTCGCCGATGCGGCGGCGCGTGCAAAAAATGCCGGGTTTGACGGCATCGAAATTCACGGTGCCAATGGCTATCTCGTCGATCAGTTTCTGCGCGATGGCAGCAATGTCCGCACCGACGGCTATGGCGGTTCGGTGGAAAACCGCTTCCGCTTCCTGCGTGAAATCATCGAGGCGGCGAAGGCGTTTTGGCCGGCGGGCCGCATCGGCGTTCGACTTTCGCCGACCAATCCCTTTCAGGGCATGAGCGACAGCGATCCCGTTGCGCATTTTTCTGGGATAGCCGCCCTGCTCCAGCCTCTTGGCCTTGCTTATCTGCACATTGTGGCACCGGCTGTTGTGCCCGATGGACAAGCCGATGCTGCGCCTGCCATCCGGGCAGCATTTCAAGGTCCGCTGATTGTTGCAGGCGGCTACAGGCGCGAACACGCGGAAGCCGTGCTGGCCAATGGCGGCGCCGATCTGGTTGCCATTGGCGAAGCCTACATCGCCAATCCGGATCTTCCGCAGCGCTGGCGTACCGATGCCACACTCAATGCGGCCGACAAATCGACATTCTATACCACCGACGCCAACGGCTATACGGATTATCCGAGCCTTGAACTTGTTGACGATTGAAAGCGTCAGCAGGAACCAGAATATTTTCACTCCGTGTGGAACCAATCCTTCGCTGAAGCATTGTGTGGGTACTGGTAACCCCAACCAGTCTTGGCTTTCCCCCACAAGCCAACACAGCCCAATCCTCATACCCCTTGAGGATTGGGCTTTTTTCTTTAGCATTGCGGTTCACACAATCGAAACGGAGGAAGCAATGTCCATTGATAGCGCCAAGCAAGCCATCGAGACTGCGATCCATCGCGGTGATTTCAAGAGCATGGGGATTGCCGTCTTCAAGGCAATCAATGCCTTGGAGGAGCGCATCCGGCAAATGGAGGAAGAGATCGCCAGCCTGAAAGCAAAAGTGAACTGAGCTCCGGCCATTCTTTCTTTGAAATGAAAGCTGGCTATGTTAAACTTTTGCCAAGTTGAGTGTAGCGGTACCTTGAGCCTGCGCCGCACTGAAACGATGCGTGATATTTTTATCCAGAGTCCAGTTTGTTAGAGCCAAATCAAGCCTCAACCCGTGAAACCCCTTCCGTTTAGGCAGGGGTTTTGCTTGTAAGGATGACCGCTATGAAAATCGTTCTGACGATTGTCGCGTTGCTTCTGATCATCATGGGCACCGTCTGGGCGTTGCAGGGCCTGAGCATCCTCGGCGGCAGTTTCATGGTCGGCCAGACGCGCTGGCTGTATATTGGTCTCGTCACAATCGTGATCGGTGCCATTCTCCTGGTCTTCGCCACCGTGCGGCGATAGCAGGCGGCCTTCCGCCATTCCGCCCATCCATCCCGTCCAAATCCAGACTTTACAATGCCTTGGCTATGCTTCTGTCTGGATTTGTCAGGAGGCCGCTGATAGAACGGCAGAATGAACGCGGGAGGCGAAGTTTCATGACCGAACTGACAATTATCGTAGAATTCGAGACCCATGAAGGTCGCGAAGAGGAATTCACCACGCTCATTCGCGAGCATGCGCGCAAAACACTGGATGAGGAACCGGGCTGCCTGCGGTTCGAGGTCATCAAACCCATTGCGCGGGACGGCACCCCCATTGCCAACAAGGTCATGGTCAACGAACTCTATGCCAATGAAGCGGCGGTTACCGCCCACGAAAACAATCCGCGCATGGCGAAAGTGCGTGCCGCCAATGCACCATTGCTCAAATCCAGCCGGCTGATCCTGGCCAAGTCGCTGAGCCCCAAGCCGGCCGACGGCATGACCACCATGGAACTGAATGCCAGCAATGACGATTGAGGAGCTATGCCTAACGTCGAATGTCGTCGGGCATCGAAATATGCGATGAACAATTCCAGCACTTTTTCATTCTCTGTCCCTGCCGCGGCTACAAGAAGGTTTCCTGTGAAAAACAAACTGGCACTGGCCATGCTTTTGCCCTGTCTTTTGACCATCAGCAATTGCGGTGCCATGCGCTGGATGGATGAGACATCGAAAGCGTCCGGTCCAACCAGTTGTGCCGGCTGGAACAAGATCCGCATCAAGCCGGAAACAGCCGTCTACCTCGCCCGCAATGATTTCTCGGCCGGAATAGACATCGATTCCCATAATCTCAATGGACAATCGCACGGCTGCTGGAACTGACGGGCCGCGCCTGTCTGTCTGCCGAGCGGGCTTTCTGGAACCAAATGCTGCCGCCACCGTTATTCCCCTGTATCGATGAAAGGAATTCCGGAATGGCAACGAATATATCCAAAGCCCGTGACGCAGCCGAAGAGGATCTGGAAAGCCAGATCGCCGCATTGCGCAAGGAGCTTTCAGGGATAACCCAATCCCTGTCCGACCAGGGTTATGATCTGCTCGACCAGGCGAACGCGACCTACCGTTCGGTCAGGCGGCATGGCCGCAAAGCCGCGCGGTTCGTCGGTGATGAAGCACAGGTCGTGGCAGACAAGGCCAAGGAAAATCCCCTGATCACGGTTGCTGTTATCTCAGCAATTGCCGGGATCGGTCTGCTCGCCGGTTTGAGCGCTTATCGCCGGTAAATGCCCTGCCCTTGAAATGGGCAATGCGGCCACCTACATCAGCTGCAGAAATTCGGCTCCGTCTTTGACCACGGATGTACTGGCACTGGTGTCGAGCCGAATTCGGAAAGGTCGGGAATTCCCGGCCTTTTTTATTGTCTTTTTGCATCAGCCGCACCCTTATGGCGAGACTTTAGTGTGTCATCTGTTGCACCCGTGGGACGGAACATCTATGAAAGACAGGAATACAGCCTTGATCGGGTTGGATGAGGTTTTACATTGAGACTGAGCCCCTTCGATTCCAGGATGGGGTGTTGAGAGCGAGCTGCCTGAATGGACAATTTCGAGAAATACGCACTGGCTTTGATGGTCGTATTCGGTGCCCTTATCATTGGCGGCCTGATGGCCGTCCATATCGCATGGGTCCATAAAGCCGGATTTCTCTACGCATTGGCCGCTGCCATTGTTGTCTGGGCCGCCGGATTTGCCGTTCTGTTTGACAAGCCGCGTGTCTATGGTTTCCTGCTGCTTGTGGCTGCTGCTTTCATTACGGCATCGATCGTCGTTCTGGTTCGCTGATCACGCCTGACCCGGCCTTCCAATGCACCATTGGAAAATATGAAACTTAGGTTCATATTATTATTTACTTTATCAAGAATAATTCTAAAGTAGCGTCTCGTTCCCATAGCATGACCTGATTTCGGGTTGAGAGAGATATTCCCATGCGACTGACCAGACAGACCAATTATGCCATTCGTATTCTGATGTATTGTGCCGCCAATGATGGCAATCTGAGCCGGATCGCCGAAATTGCGCACGCCTACACAGTCTCGGAACTTTTCCTGTTTAAAATCCTGCAGCCGCTCGTTGAAAACGGTTTCATTGAAACCGTACGCGGTCGCAATGGCGGCGTGAAACTCGGCAAGCCTGCCAAGGACATCACCCTTTTCGACGTGGTGCGCGTGACCGAAGAAAACTTTGCCATGGCAGAGTGCTTTGAGAACGATGCCGCGGAATGCCCCTTGATTGACAGCTGCGGTTTGAATGCCGCCTTGCGCAAGGCATTGAATGCCTTCTTCGAGGTGCTCGCCCAGTATTCCATCGATGATATCGTCAAGACGAGAGACGTGCGCGCCCTCCTCGGCATCGACAATCTGGCACCCCGCCTCGCCACGGCGAGCTGACAGAATTCTCTTGGGTGACCGGCCCCGGGATCGGTCGCCAATCACAATCCGTATGAATGGAGTTGCGCCATGTATATCGCCATGAATCGTTTCAAGGTTCAGTCGGGCTCCGAAGACGCGTTTGAAACCGTGTGGAAGTCACGCGACTCCCGGCTGTCCTCGGTGCCCGGCTTTGTCGAATTCCACCTGCTGCGCGGCGCCCGGAACGAGGAAGAGAATTACACCCTCTATGCATCACACACCGTGTGGCGGACCCAGGCGGATTTCACCGCATGGACTCAGTCCGAACATTTTCGTGCTGCGCATCGCAATGCGGGCGATACCAAGCCGAGTTACATCGGACACCCGCAATTCGAGGGGTTTTCCGTGGTCGAGGGCGCCTGATTTAGTCTTTTTGCGACAAATGAGACGTTTTGACACATGCGTAGCCGGCGATGCTTTTTGCCGGTCAGGACGGCAAAATCGACGAAATATGATTGAATTGGTTATGTTATTTTCCCAGTTTAGAATTATTCCAAGCTATTGATATCACGGCATATTCAGCGGCCGGCATTTGACAGAATTCGGACAAACCAGTCTTATAGGATCAGTATTGCGAATAACGCATGACCTTTAATGTTAGGGCCTTGAACCCTTGCGATTGGAGGAACCCTTGTCTGGTTCGAAAGTATTTCCAGGTTGCGGAACAATGTTTCCGGGCCAATTTCTGCAAAGCGCCACCCGTCCTGTCACTAGGAGAAGTTCTGACATTGTAAAACTGTCAGGATTTTCGGGTATTTATTCTTATGAATGTGGCGCTTAGACAACATGCTTGTATGTCATTGCAATATCATCACCCAGAAAGAAATCGAGAATACTATCACTGAACTTCTCGATGCTGACCCGTGGCAACTGATTGTCCCGGCAAAAGTCTACCATGCCATGCAGAAGCGTGGCCGCTGCTGTGGCTGCTTCCCAAACGTCGTTGAAACCATCATAAAGGTGACGGAAGAATATCACCTCCGCCACGGTTCAAACGATTCTGATGCTGTCTCGTTTATCGATCGTGTGCGGGCATTGCGTCACGAATACGGGAGTTCACGGCATGAAAGGCGACAAAAAGGTCATCGAGCGGCTTAACGAGGCACTTTTCCTCGAATTGGGAGCGGTCAACCAGTATTGGTTGCATTATCGCCTGCTGGACGATTGGGGTTACAAGCTGCTCGCCAAGAAGGAGCGCGCCGAATCCATCGAGGAAATGCAGCACGCTGACAAGATCATCGAGCGCATCATCTTCCTCGAAGGCCATCCAAACCTGCAGTCCATCGGCGCCCTGCGCATCGGCCAGAACATCAAGGAAGTTCTGGAAGCCGATCTGGCCGGCGAATATGACGCTGTGAAGTCGTACAAGAAGTCGCGTGAGATCTGCGCGGAAGTGGGCGACTACGTCACCAAGGAACTCTTTGACGAGCTTCTGAAGGACGAGGAAGGCCACATCGATTTCCTCGAGACCCAGCTCGACCTTCTCAAGCGCATCGGCGTCGAGAATTATGGTCAGCTCAATGCGGCGCCAGCCGACTCCGCCGAATAAGCGGCCCATCGCATTCACAAAAAAGGGCGCCCATGGGCGCCCTTTCCTTTTGTATCGCGGCAAACCTTATTTCGGCAGCTTGTCGTCCACGCCGGCAACGTAGAAGTTCATGCCGAGAATGGTCTTGTCGTCGGCGGTTTCACCAGCCTTCAGCCATTCGGAGCCGTCCTGCTTCTTGACCGGACCGGTGAAGGGCTTCAACGCACCGGATGTGATCTTGGCCTGGGTTTCCTCGGCCAGCTTCTTCACATCGTCAGGCATGTTGGTGTAGGGCGCCATGACCACGAGGTTTTCATGCATGCCGTGGAAAACATTGTGGGTCTTCCATGTGCCATCGATCACGGCCTTGGCCCGTTCGATGTAGTAAGGGCCCCAATTGTCGACGATGGCGGTCAACTGGGTTTCCGGGCCGAACTTGATCATGTCGGAAGCCTGGCCGAATGCCTTGATCTTGCGTTCCGCCGCAACCTGCATCGGCGCGGTCGAATCCGTATGCTGGGTGATGATATCGACGCCCTGGTCGACCAGAGCCTTGGCGGCATCGGCTTCCTTGCCCGGATCGAACCAGGCATTGGCCCAGATCACCTTGACCTTGAAGTTCGGGTTGACCGACTGCGCACCCAGCATGAAGGAGTTGATGCCCTGCACCACTTCGGGGATCGGGAATGAACCGATATAACCGGCAACGCCAACCTTGGACAGCTTGGCGGCAATCACGCCCTGTACGTAGCGGCCTTCATAGAAGCGCGAATTGTACACGGCAACATTGTCGGCAGTCTTGTAGCCGGTCGCGTGTTCGAACTTCACATTCGGGAACTTCTGCGCAACCTTGATCGTCGCATCCATGTAGCCGAATGAGGTCGTGAAGATCAGCTTGTTGCCGGCACGCGCCAGACGCTCGATGGAGCGCTCGGCATCGGCGCCTTCAGGCACGCTTTCGAGGAAGGTTGTCTCGACCTTGTCGCCAAGCGCCTTTTCCATTTCCTTGCGGCCCTGATCGTGCTGGTAGGTCCAGCCGAAATCACCGGGCGGTCCGATATAGATGAAGCCGACCTTCAGTTTGTCTTCGGCATGGGCCGCGCCCGCAACGGCAAAGCTGGCAGCCATGGACAGCGCCATAAGCAGTTTTTTCATTCGTGTTCACCTCTCTGTTAAACCAAAAGCCTTGTCTTTTATTCTCGCCCGGCTGCTCAGCGGTCGGGCACGAAGGGTTTGCCGAGGGATGTCGGCGTATTCATCAGGGTCAGCCGCTTGTTCCGCGAAATCAGAACAAGCACGATAATCGTTGCCAGATAAGGCAGCGACGACATGAACTGTGAGGGTATGCCGATGCCAAGCGCCTGGGCGTGCAGCTGGCCGATGGTGACAGCGCCGAAGAGGTAGGCGCCCGCAAGAATCCGCCATGGCCGCCACGAGGCGAACACCACCAGTGCAAGCGCGATCCATCCCCGGCCCGACGTCATGTTTTCCACCCATTGCGGCACATAGACGAGCGATAGTTGCGCACCGGCGAGCCCGGCGCAAGCACCCCCGAACATCACGGCGAGATAACGCACCCGAATAACCCGCACGCCAAGCGCATGCGCCGAGGTATGATTGTCACCGACGGCGCGCAATGTCAGTCCGGCACGGGTGCGGAACAGGAACCATGTGACGCCGATGGTCAGAAGGATCGACATATAGAAAATCGGATCCTGTCCGAACAGGAATTTCCCGACGACCGGTAAATCCGTCAGCACCGGAATATTCAGGGATTGCATCCGCACGCCGGGCAGCCCGACAAAACTCTCGCCGATCATGGCGGAAGCGCCCAGCCCGAGCAGCGTCAAAGCCAGGCCCGTTGCCACCTGATTGGTCACCAGCGTCAGCGTCAGGAAACCGAACAGCAGCGAAAAGGCAGCCCCGGCCAGAATGGCTGCGAACATGCCGAGCCACGCCGATCCGGTGAGCTGCGCAACGCCGAAGCCGGCAACAGCACCCATGATCATCATGCCTTCGACGCCGAGATTGAGTACGCCGGAGCGTTCCACGACAAGTTCGCCCATGGCAGCGATCAGCAAGGGCGTTGCGGCCGTGGCAACCGTCAGGAGAATGGCTTCGAACATACCCATGTCATGCCCCCTTTGCTGCGGCGTCGCTGTGCCGGGTGACGAAGCGGATGCGGTAATAGATGAGCGTGTCGCTCGCCAGCACGAAGAACAGGATGATGCCCTGGAAGATGCGCGCCGATTTCTCGGAAATGCCGAGTGAAACCTGCGCCGCTTCACCGCCCAGATAGGACAGCGCCAGAACCAGCCCTGCGGCGACAATGCCAAGCGGATTGAGACGGCCAAGGAAGGCAACGATGATGGCGGTGAAGCCGTAGCCGGGCGAGATCGTCGTGCGCAATTGGCCGACTGCACCGGAAACCTCGGCAATCCCGGCAAGCCCCGCCAGCGCCCCGGAGACGAGGAACGCGAAGAATGTCAGGCGCCCGGCGCTGAAACCGGCAAAACGCCCTGCCCGCGCGCTGCGCCCCAGCACCTTGATTTCAAAGCCGTTCAGCGTGCGCGCCAGCATGAACCAGACAAGGAGTGCGGCGACAATCGCCAGAACAAATCCCCAATGCGCCCGGCCTGAAGAAGCCCATATCTCGGGAAGGATGGCACTGGAATTGAACTGCACCGTTTCGGGGAAGTTGAAACCCTGCGGGTTGCGCCAAGGGCCGCGCACGATCCAGTCGAGGAACAGCTGCGCCACATAGACCAGCATCAGGCTCGTCAGAATCTCGTTGGTGTTGAACCGCACCTTGAGGAATGCCGGGATGGTCGCATAGGCCATCCCGCCCGCCATGCCCAGCAGCAGCATCATCGGCAGGACATACCAGCCCTGAAAATCCGGAAAAACCACCGGCAGGATCGATCCGGCGATCCCGCCCATAATCAATTGCCCCTCGGCACCGATATTCCAGTTGTTGGAAAGGAAGCAGACGGAGAGCCCCACGGCGATCAGGATCAGCGGCGCTGCCTTCACCAGCAGCTCATGCCACGACCAGATCTCGGTCAGCGGCTCGATGAAATAGGAATAGAGCGCCGAAACCGGGTTCTTGCCAAGCAGCGCAAACAGGATGGCGCCGGCAATCAGCGTGAGGAACAGGGCGATGAACGGCGACAGCGCACTGAACAGCGCTGAATGTTGCGGACGTCTGACCAATTCGACACGCATCAGGCCGCCCCTGCACTTGCATGGGCCGACGCGGTATCGGCACCGCCCATCATCAAACCGACACGTTCCATGTTCATCGCTTCAATCGGGACCGATTGCGACAGGCGCCCATGCACCATGGCGGCAATCCGGTCGGAGATTTCAAAGAGTTCATCGAGATCCTGGCTGATCACGATCACGGCGGAACCGCTGCGCGCAAGATCGACGAGCGCCTGCCGGATATGGGCGGCCGCGCCGGCGTCGACGCCCCAGGTCGGCTGGTTGACCACCAGAACCGATGGATTGCGGTCCAGCTCGCGCCCGATCAGAAACTTCTGGAGGTTTCCGCCGGAAAGCGCTGATGCATCTGGGTTTTCCGCACTTTTACGAACATCCATCTGTGCGACGATCCGCTTTGCCGCAACGGCAAGGCTGGATTGCTGCAGCAGCCGCAACAGGCCGCCGCCGAGGAAGACTTTTCCATCGGTGGCGTAGCGCGACAACAGCAGATTGTCGGTCAGCGACATATTGGGAACCGCACCATGCCCAAGACGCTCCTCCGGCACAAAGGCCGCGCCCAGCCTGCGCCGCGCGGAGATACCGGATCGTCCGGTGTCCCTGCCGCGAATACGGACAATGTCCGGCCGTTCCTGCAGCACTTCGCCGGATATGGCTTCGAACAGTTCGCCCTGTCCGTTGCCGGCGACACCGGCAATGCCAAGAATTTCACCCGGATTGACGGCCAGCCGGATATCATGCAGCGGCACGGAAAACGGGCCGCGCGGCTTCTGCGACAGGCCGTTGACTTCAATCAGTGCCGATTGGGTTGCTGGCGCCGCGTTCGGGCGGCGTTCGATGACGTGGATGTCGCTGCCAACCATCATGCGCGCCAGAGAACTTGCGGTTTCCTGGCGCGGATCGCACTGGCCGACAACCTTGCCGTGGCGCAGCACCGTGGCCCGGTCGCACAGCCGCCGCACCTCTTCCAGCCTGTGGCTGATATAGAGGATCGATTTTCCCTCCGATTTCAACCGCTCCAGCGTGACAAACAACAGGTCGGCTTCCTGCGGCGTCAGCACCGATGTCGGTTCGTCGAGAATGATCAGGTCGGGATTTTGCAGCAGGCAGCGGATAATCTCGATACGCTGGCGCTCGCCAACGGAGAGATCGCCGACCAGCGCATCGGGATCAACCGGCAGACCATAGGTCCGGCCGATGTCCCGCGCCTTTGCGGCGATGGTGTTGAGGTCGGTTTTCTCGTCGAGCGACAGCGCGATGTTCTCGGCGGCAGTCAAGGCATCGAAAAGCGAAAAGTGCTGGAAAACCATGCCGATGCCGAGCGATCTTGCCATTGCCGGATTGGCGACCGCAACCGCTTTGCCCTTCCAGCCGATCTCACCTGAAGTCGGCTGCAGCGCGCCGAACAGCATTTTGACCAGCGTGGATTTGCCAGCGCCGTTTTCCCCTAGGAGGGCGTGAATTTCTCCGGTGCCGATTGTCAGGTCGATCCCGTCGCAGGCTTTCAGAGAGCCGAAAATTTTGGTGAGCCCGGTTGCTTCCAGAAGTGGATGCCCAGCCCCGTTCTTATCGCTTATGCTTGTCATAGTTCCCCACGGCCCAGGACGATTATTCTGAGGTGCCCCTAACCATTTCCGATCCTATGTCGGGCAGCATCGATTTGGGAAGTGCAAAACCAGAGGTTGCGGCCTTTTGCGCACATTATTCGAGCATCATTTTCAGCGGCTTAAGGAATAAGCACCGTAGTCCCGGTCGTTTTGCGCGCTTCAAGATCGCGATGCGCCGTCGCCGCGTCCTTGAGGGCATAGGTCTGACCGATATCGATGCGCACCACACCGCTTTCCACCTGGTCAAAAAGCGCACGCGCTGCATTTTCAAGCGCAGCCCGCGCCGCGACATAGACGAACAATGTCGGCCGCGTCAGGTAGAGGGAGCCCTTGCGCGACAGGATGCCGAGATCGAATGGCGCAACCGGACCGGATGACTGGCCAAAGCAGACGAGCATGCCGCGCGGACGCAGACAGTCCAGCGACCCGTCGAATGTATCCTTGCCGACGGAATCGTAGACCACGTCGACACCCCTTCCGCCGGTAATTTCCTTCACCCGTTCGACAAAGTTCTCGGTGCGATAGTTGATGACATGGTCGAAACCGTTCTCGAGCGCGAGTTTTACCTTCTCGTCCGAACCGGCAGTGCCGATGACGGTCGCGCCGAGATGCTTGGCCCATTGGCCGGCTATCAGCCCGACACCGCCGGCAGCCGCATGAAACAGGATCGTGTCGCCTTTCTTGACCGGAAAGGTTTCCCGCAGGAGGTAATAGGCCGTCATGCCCTTCAGCATCATCGAACCGGCCTGCTGGAAGGAAATGGAGTCCGGGACCTTGACGAGCCGGTCGGCCGGCATGATGCGTTCCTCCGCATAGGCGCCGATCGGATTGACATAGGCGACGCGGTCACCCGGCTTCACATCGGTAACACCAGGACCGACGCTGAGCACGACGCCCGCGCCCTCATTGCCCGGAATGAGCGGCAGACCGCCGGGCGACGGATAGAGGCCGGTGCGGAAATAGACATCGATGAAATTCAGACCGATGGCCTCATTGCGCATACGCACTTCGCCGGGGCCTGGCTCACCGACGGTAACATCTTCATAGACCAGCGCTTCAGGACCACCCGTCTGATGAATACGAATTGCCTTGACCATCATGCCTTCTCCGTCCGTCCAAGATTGGGAAATGCCTGCATCACCGCCCCGATGAGGAACAGGTAGATACCTGTGACCGAAATACCGACCCGCACCCAGAGGGGCGAATCCAGATGCTGGTACAGCGAAAGCACGCCGAAAGCGCACCACAGGAAGAAAATCGTGAGATTCAGCGGCCGCAGGCGCTGCACGCGCACCGGGTGCAGGAAATAGATCGGCAGGAACGAAACGATGGCGGCACCGAGGACAATGGCAAATGCCACCCATTCGCCGGGCTTGACGATGAACAGGGTGAACACCAGCATGTTCCAGACGACCGGAAAGCCCTTGAAGAAGTTTTCCTTCGTCTTCATGCCCGTATCGGCATAGTAGATCGCACTGGATACGACGATGATTGCCGCCGCCAGAAAGGACAGGCCTTCACCCATGAAGCCGCGCTGATACAGCGCGAAGGCCGGGATGAGCACATAGGTCATGTAGTCGATGATGTTGTCGAGCAACTCGCCCGACCAGTTGGGCAGCACATATTTGACTTCGAGCTTGCGCGCGATCGGCCCATCGATACCGTCAACGAACAACGCCAGCCCCAGCCACCAGAACATGGCCGTCCAGCTTCCTTCGCTGGCCGCAACCACCGAGAGGAACGCCAGGAAGGAACCGGAGGCGGTCAGCAAATGCACCGAGAAGGCCTTGGCTTGTGGTGCCGTCACTTTTTTGGGTTTAACGCCCCGGGGCAAAGTTGGTTTTTTCACGGTCCGCGCCAATCTGCTGCATGATACTGATCCGCTTGTCGCTATATGTTACCAAGGACAAACGATTTGCGAGCAGCTTTTCTTGAAAACGACCCAAAGCGCAAGCAATGTTCCTGATATAAACTGTTGAAAGCCAAAACGGCTTGGAAGCGGAGACAGATGATGACCAGCACCCGAACGGATCCCATTGTTGTTGCAGGAACCGGTCATGTCGGCCTGATTGCCGCCATTGCCCTTGGTCAGCACCTTGAAAACGTCGTCAGTCTCGGCGTTATCCCCACCGGCACAGACAAGCGCACGACGGCTCTGATGATGCCCGCCATCCGTTTTCTCCAGCGTATCGGTCTCTGGGATAGCATTGCGCCACATGCTGCGCCCATCGGATCCATGCGCATTCTCGATGGCACCAACCGGCTGGTCAGAAGCCCTGTGGTGACGTTCGAAGCCTCCGAGATCGACGAAGACGCCTTTGGCTACAACATCCCCAATGCCGCGCTCACCAAAACGCTCAGCAATGCGCTGAAGCAATCGCCGGTCCGCCATGTCGCCGCGTCGGCAACCCACTATCATCTGGTGGACAATGCCATGGCGGTCGAAGCCAGTGATGGTTCGGTGTTCACCGCCAACATCGTTATTGCCGCCGATGGCCGCTCGTCCCTGGCCCGGGAAGCAGCGGGCATCTCCGCGCGCACCTGGCAGTACAACCAGACTGCGGTGGTGCTCAGCTTCAGCCACACGCGCGATCATCATGATATTTCAACGGAATTTCACACGGAGCATGGCCCGTTCACGCAGGTGCCGCTTGCGGGGACACGGTCAAGCCTCGTCTGGGTGACGACACCCGCCCATGCGGCGGAACTTCTGGACCTGAATGCGGAACAGCTGGCGGTCCGCGTCGAGGAACGCATGCAGTCCATGCTCGGCGCCGTCACCATCGATGTCGAAGCACAGGCCTGGCCGCTGTCCGGCCTTGTCCCCAACGCCTTTGCCCGCAACCGCGTGTTTCTGGCGGGCGAATCGGCGCATGTGTTTCCGCCCATCGGCGCGCAGGGACTCAATCTCGGCGTCCGGGATGTGGAAACACTGCTTGATACCCTGCCGTCCGATGGCAGCGATCTTGGCGCCACGCCGGTTGTTTCAGCCTATAACCGCAAGCGCAGCCCCGATATCATCGCCCGCACCGGCGCGGTCGACGCGCTGAACCGGTCATTGCTGTCGGATTTCCTGCCCGTGCAGATGGTGCGCAGCGGCGGCCTGGAACTGCTCCGTACCTTCTCGCCGCTGCGAAGTTTTCTCATGCGTGAGGGTCTGCGCCCCGGCAGCGGCTTTCGCTGGCCGCGCCGGGAAGGAAAGCGCGCCTAAACGAGAACAAAGTCCAGCAGCAGCTTGATGTTCAGCACGGCAATCACCACCGCAATGATCATGGCAAGCACCGTGAGCCATTTCGGCGAGACCAGCACACCCATTTTGGTCTTGCTGGCGGTGAAGATAACCAGCGGGAACACGGCGAAGGACAGCTGAAGACTGAGCACGACCTGTGTCAGGATCAAAAGCTTGGCCGTTCCGCTGTCGCCGTACCAGACGGTCACCGCCCCCGCTGGAACAATGGCAATGGCACGGGTGATCAACCGGCGCAGCCAGGGCGCCAGCCTGATTTTCAAAAAGCCTTCCATCACGATCTGTCCGGCCAGCGTCGCCGTCACCGTCGAGTTGATGCCGCAGCACAGCAAGGCGATACCGAACAGGGTCGGGGCGAAACCCCAGCCGAGGAGCGGCGCAAGCAGTGAATGCGCCTCGCCGAGTTCCGCCACTTCGGTCCGCCCCGTCTTGTTGAAGGTCGCGGCGGCAAGGATCAGGATCGCCGCGTTGATGACCAGGGCAAAGGTCAGCGCAATGGTGGAGTCCCACGTGGCATACTTCAGCGCCTGACGCTTTTCCGGCGTGGTGTGGCCGTAGTCGCGCGTCTGGATGATGCCGGAGTGCAGATAGAGATTGTGCGGCATCACCGTCGCGCCGAGAATGCCAAGCGCGAGATAGAGCATTTCCGGGTTGGTGACGATTTCCGTTGTCGGGGCAAATCCCTTGATCACGGCGGCCCAATCGGGATCCGCGAGGAAAATCTGGATGCCGAAGCACAGCGCAATCACGCCCAGCAGCGTGATGATCAGCGCTTCCACCCAGCGGAAGCCAAGCTTTTGCAGATAGAGGATCAGGAAAACGTCGAGCGCGGTGATGAGAACGCCGAGTTCAAGCGGGATGCCGAAAATCAGGTTGAGACCGATCGCGGTGCCGATGACTTCGGCAATGTCCGTGGCAATGATGGCAAGCTCCGCCATGAACCAGAGCGTATAGGCAACCGGCCGTGGAAAGGCATCGCGGCAGGCCTGCGCCAGGTCCCTGCCCGATCCGATTGCCAGACGCGCGCAAAGCGCCTGCAGGACCACGGCCATGATGTTGGAGACCAGCGCGACGACAAGCAGCGTGTAGCCGAACTTCGAACCGCCGGCGAGCGATGTCGCCCAGTTTCCCGGATCCATGTAGCCCACGGCAACCAGATAGCCCGGTCCCACAAAGGCTGCGGCCCTGCGCCAACCCGGTCCCGCTGTCCTGACAGCAACCGAGCGATGCACATCCGAAAGCGATGCATCACCCCGTTCGCGCCGCCAGCCTTCGTCCGTATCGGCTGCCTGCCGCAAGGAATCCATGAAATACCTCTAATCGCAATTGCAAATCATTCGCAATAGTACACAGAAAGCC
Organism: Phyllobacterium sp. SL163; assembly: GCF_049896885.1. Taxonomy (NCBI): domain Bacteria; kingdom Pseudomonadati; phylum Pseudomonadota; class Alphaproteobacteria; order Hyphomicrobiales; family Phyllobacteriaceae; genus Phyllobacterium; species Phyllobacterium sp. SL163. Next base: position 311,926 of record NZ_JAFCVE010000003.1, read on the forward strand.
TTTGCCCACAAGGGCCGTCTTCCTGCGACGAAACAGCCCACATTGGGAAGGAAAGACGCCATCATGTCCGGGAACGCTCGAAAAGCCTGCAGCACGTTTTGTGCGTGGTTCGACAAGCTCACCATGAGGGAAAGCGAGGATTGCAGGGAGCCGTGTTCTGCAACGTTCGCGATTGGCGTGCAGCTCTCCACCTCCCTCATGGTGAGCTTGTCGAACCACGCACAAAGGTCATGCCTGCATTGTCTGGAAAACACAGGCGCTGCGGCAGACAAAACCTACAGGCATCGCCTCAGATCAGTTCAAAAACACCGGCATTCACTTTTGCGTCCGTCACTTGCCCGAAATCCGGCACCGCATATTCCGCAATGAGCTGGAGCCGCTCGCGCGGAAGATGTGCCCGGCCGGGATCGCCGATAAGAACCTTGGCGCCCGCCAGAAGACAGCGATCGAGGAAAAGCAGAACACGCTGCGCGAGGTCGGGCGCGTAAAACAGATCGCCAACAGCAACCAGATCGACAACCATCACCGGGCCAGCCGTCAGATCCGCATGCATCGACGATAAGCAGACACCGTTGAGATCGGCATTGAGCTGTTGCGCAGCAATGGCATTCCCGTCTGTTTCAGCGGCGGTCACATGGATCGCACCTGCCTTTGCCGCCGCTATGCCAACAATCCCTGAACCCGATCCAAGATCCAGCACGCGCTGCCCCTTCACGACCTCCGGGTGATCGAGAAAATAACGGGCGAGCACTGCACCACCCGCCCAATGATAAGCCCAGTATGGCGGTTCGGGATCGGGATTGGCATCGGAGGCGATAAGGCGGCGCAATCCGCTCGCCGGCGTGGCGCTGTGGAGCACAATTTCCGGAACTGCCGGGACAGCCATGACAGGCATATGCGCCTGAATGAATTCCGCACGATCTATGGTCAAAAGCGCTCCGGCAACACGGCCACGGCCCGACCGTTCGCCGGGTGACTGCAGTTCCTTATCAGGGAATGAGGCCGTGCGTCATCACGTAAAGCCACAGGGTCAGGGTCACGACTGAAAACAGCGTGGTTGCCAGGATGCTGCTCGAAGCCCGTTCGACCCAGACCCCATATTGCTGGGCAATGACAAAAACATTGGTTGCCGTCGGGAGCGCCGCCAGCAGCATGGCGGTGTACACCCAGACCGGCGGGAAATCGCCAGCAAGGTGAAGGATGCCGTAGATAAGCAATGGCTGGAAAACCAGCTTGATCGGGACAATCAGATAGAGTTCCGGCGGCACCCGCTTCAGGGGGCGCAAGGCAAGGGTGACGCCCATGGCAAAGAGCGCACAGGGTGCGGCGGCCTTGGCCAGCAGATCAATGAGCTTGTCGATGGACGCAGGCGGTTCGAACCCGGTGACAGCGGCGGCGACGCCCAGAATGGTTGCGATGATGAAGGGGTGCAGGAAGATCTTCTTGAGCACACTGACCGCCAGTTCATGCGGGCGGCGCTTGTCTTTGCCGGACAACGCCATCATGAGGGGCGCCATGACAAAATGCAGCGTGTTGTCAAAACAGAAGATCAGGGCAACCGGTACGGCAGCGGGTGCGCCGAAAGCCATGATGGCCAATCCCGGCCCCATATAACCGATATTGCCATAGGCGGCGGCGAGGCCCTGAATGGTGCTTTCGTCTATTTTGCGCGTTCTGAAAAAAGCAAAGCCGAACATCACCAGAAAAACACAAAGTGTTGATGCGGTGCAGCCGATAATAAAGGCCCACTGAGTCAGCTCAGCGACAGGTGTCTTTGAAAGGATCTGGAAAAACAGTGCCGGCAACGCCACATAGACAATGAAAACGTTCATCCATCCCAACGCTTCCAACGGCTGACGACTGATGCGGGCAACCAGGAATCCCAGAAAGATCAGGCCGAAAAATGGGAGAACGAGATTGAAAACGCTGAGCATGACGAGCTTTGACTGTTGGGAACGCGACCGGAAATGGCAGGACGCCATCGATGCTCGCACGATTTGATGGAGACAGGTATGTCTCTGATATCTATAATGAATGATGATGATGAAACAAATACGCCACGCAAAATTTCAGATCGGGCAGGTTGTAAGCCACCGGATATTCGCTTTTCGCGGCGTAATTTTCGATGTCGATCCTGAATTCAACAACACCGAAGAATGGTATCAAGCCATTCCCGAAGATATCCGGCCAAGCCGCGACCAGCCCTTTTACCATCTCTTTGCCGAGAACGCCGACAGCGAGTATGTGGCCTATGTCTCCGAGCAGAACCTTGTCGCCGATACATCCGGCGTTCCCCTGCGGCATCCGCAGATCAAGGACATGTTCGACAAGCCGCTAAACGGTGTCTACCGGGTCAAAAGTCCGCATATCAACTGAGAAACCCCACAATAAAAAAGGGACGCCAAAGCGTCCCTTTTCCGTGTCGATGGTTCGATCAGTTTCCGGCCTTGGCCTTCGCCTGCTCGGCCTTCATCTTGTCTTCGAATTCCTTCTGGCGCTTCTGGACTTCTTCCTGAAGCGTCTTCTGGCGATCTTCGATTTCCGACTGCTGCAGGCCGGGGCCGTCAAACGCCTGGCTGAAACCAGTCAGCGCAACGGTGATCGGATTTGGCTTGTTCTGGAAGTTGACCGAAGTCAGCGTCAGCTGATTGCCCTTCTTGAAGGCAGCGACGAGTTCATCCGACATGGCGACTTCCGAAATGCAGCGATCCGGGAAGCAGATGGCGAAATCGATCTTCTGGGTCTTGCCGCCATTGATCTGCAGTCCAACGCCTGGACCGATCAGACGGCCGGTCGGCACGGAAACCTGGAAAATCTTGCGATTGACCTTGCCCTTGATTTCGATGAGGTTGACGGCAGTCAGAAGCTGGCCGCTATCGGCGGTCACGATGTTCTGCGTGTTGCAGATGTCGTTTTCTTCCTGCTTGGAGCAAACCTTGAACCAACCCTGCGGCGTTCTCTGCTGCTGGGCTGATGCTGGTACTGCCGCGGCGGCGAGTAATGCAATTGCACCCGCGATGGATGCGGTTGCAGCGAATGTCTTCGGGTTGGACATGGTCAACTGGTTCCTTTCAGCGCACTTATCCGAAGTGTAACTTGATCACTTAGAATTGCTTTCTCTGGATTGGTTACCAAATGAGGCAACAGAGTGACCCTTCGTCTCGAACGCCGTGTTACACTGCATGTTAATGCAAATCCAGACTACTTTTAGGGTCAAGACCCATTAACATGATCGAAATGGCGCCTGAAACGGCAAGAAGATGCCGCGCATGTTCCGGTCCGGCCTCAGGCCGGGCCGAAAGGCGCATGCGCAAGTCGATATTTGGAGCATGGTCTTGCCCGAAAAGTCGAACAACTTTTCGGGACCATGCTCTGAGAGACGCGAAGGGCGGGGTCTTTCCCCCGGGCCAAGCGGCTCGACACAGCAGCTTGCAGCCGTTTCGGCGTCCGCAGGATGTGGTCCATTTCGACCAGATTAATGGGTCTTGACCCTAGCTCTGTTGTCATTTCAGGAAGATGATTACCCCTTTGGCCGCAGAATCGTCATGAGATGGTAATCTCGTGGGCGAATCAAAGGAAAATCCCGCCAAAGGGACCATAAGGTTGAGACAATGCTGAAGAAAAGTTTCCAGATTCTGGCCCTGCTGACCATGACTTGTTCGATGACAAGCGCGGTTCTTGCCGAGCCAAAACATGGAATCGCCATGCGCGGCGAGCCTGCCCTGCCCGCTGATTACCCCTATTTCCCCTATGTGAATCCCGATGCGCCCAAGGGTGGCTCGATAACCTATGGCGTGGTCGGCACATTCGACAGTCTCAATCCCTTTCTGATCAAGAGCATGCGCACCTATGCGCGTGGCACGTTCGGCGATGCCGAATTTGGAAATCTGGTCTACGAAACGCTGATGCAGCGCAGCGCCGACGAGCCGTTCACCATGTATGGCTTGCTGGCGGAAAAGGTGGAGACCAACGAGGAACGCACATTCGTTGAATTCACGCTGAATCCGAAAGCCAAATGGTCCGATGGCCAGCCCGTCACGCCGGATGACGTGATCTTCACCTTCAATCTCCTGACGGAGAAAGGGCGCCCGCCCTTCAACACGCGGACGAAACTGATCTCGAAGATCGAACAGGTCGGCGAGCACGGCGTGCGCATCACGTTCAATGATCAGGCCAACCGGGAATTCCCCCTCATTCTCGCGCTGATGCCGGTTTTGCCGAAGCATGCCATCGATGCTGACAATTTTGACCGGTCGCCGCTTGCCATCCCGGTTGGCAGCGGGCCCTATGTGGTGTCGCAGGTGCAGCCGGGGCAGCGTATCGTCTTCAAGCGCGATCCCAATTACTGGGCGGCGGATTTGCCGAGCCGGCGCGGCTTCAACAATTACGACGTGATCACGGTCGAATATTTCCGCAATCTGCAGGCGCAGTTCGAAGCATTCAAGAAGGGTGTTTTTGACGTGTTCATGGAAGGTGACCCCAACAAGTGGGCTTCTTCCTACGGCTTTCCCGCCTTCAATGACGGGCGCGTCGTCAAAAAGACGTTTGAGACCCATTCGCCCGCCAATGTCTATGGGTTTGTCTTCAATACCCGCCGCGACGAGTTCAAGGACAGATATGTCCGCGAGGCGCTCGCCCTGATGTTCGATTTCGAGTGGACCAACCGCAACCTCTATGCCGGACGCTATCAGCGCCTGGCCAGCTATTGGCAGGGCTCGGAATTGTCGGCGCTCGGAAAGCCCGCCGATGCAACCGAACGCGCCATTCTTGCCCCGTACCCCGACGCGGTTCTTCCCGAAGTCATGGATGGCACCTACACGCCGGCCACGACGGACGGCTCGGGCCGCGACCGCAAGGAAATGAAACGCGCCTACGATCTGCTGGTCAGTCGCGGTTACGCGATCAAGGACGAGCAGATGCTCGACCCGAACGGCAATCCGCTGAGTTTCGAAATTTTGACCCGTTCCGTGGCCGAGGAACGGCTGGGTATCGCCTACAAGCGCACACTGGAGCGCCTGGGTATCGCAGTCACGATCCGCACGGTCGATGACGCGCAGTATCAGAAACGCCTGCAAACCTTTGATTATGATGTGATTCTTGGCGCCTATTCCGGGTCCCTCTCGCCGGGATATGAACAATATGCCCGCTGGGGCAGCCAATCGAAGAACATCGAGGGCAGCTTCAACTATGCCGGCGTTGCCGACCCGGTTGTCGACGCGCTGATTGACAAGATGCTTGCCGTCCACGGCCAGGCGGAATTTGTCAGCATCGTGCGCGCCCTCGACAGAGTGCTGATCTCCGGCCATTATATGGTGCCAATTTACTACCAGCCCGAGCAATGGATTGCCTATTGGGCGCATCTGCAACACCCGGACAAGACATCTCTCAACGGCTACCAGCTTCAGACGTGGTGGTCTGACAAACGATAGGTTGAACATCATGACCGAAAAGAAATTTACCATCGACGTTGTGTCGGATGTTGTCTGCCCCTGGTGCTTTGTCGGCCGCAAGCGGCTGGAAAGCGCCCTCGCCCTCAATCCCGATCTGGACGTGACGGTCAACTGGCGTCCGTTTCAGCTGGACCCGACGCTTCCGAAACAGGGCAAGGACCGCAACCGCTACATGACTGAGAAATTCGGCAGCTCGGACCGGATTTTTGAAGTGCATCAGCAATTGATCGAGCTCGGCAAGGAAGAAGGCATCGAGTTCGACTTCGAGGCCATCGAGATTGCCCCCAATACACTGGACGCGCATCGCCTGATCCGCTGGGCCTCGCAGGCCGGTCCCGATATCCAGGACAAGATCGTCGGCATTCTCTTTTCCTATTATTTTGAACAGGGAAAGAACATCGGCGATCATCAGGTGCTGATCGAGGCGGCTGAAGAAGGTGGCATGGACAGCGCCATCGTCGCCAGCCTGCTGCCGACCGATGCGGACAGCGTCGGCGTGCGCCAGGAAATCGACACCGCCAACCAGATCGGCGTGCGCGGTGTGCCCTGCTTCATCCTGGATCAGAAATATGCAGTCATGGGCGCACAGTCCGCCGACGCGCTGGCCGATGCCATCCGCCAGACAGCCGACGGTTTCGAACCCCGCCCGACCTGATATGAAGCGCCGGTGGAGGCTGGCCGCTACGCTGCGGCCAGTTTCGCCAGCTGGGTCATCACGACGGCCGCGCCATTCAGGCGCTTTTCCGCCGTTGGCCAATCGCGTACGAACACGATGCTCTGGTCCGGGCGGATTTTCGCCATCGAGCCCTGCTCGCCGATCATCTTCACCAATGCCGCCGGATTGCTGAACGTCTTGTTGCGGAACTGGATGACGATGCCCTTCGGCCCGGCATCGAGCTTGTCGACATTGGCACGGCGGCACAGCGCCTTGATGTAGACAATCTTGAGAAGATGCTGCACTTCATCCGGCAAGGGTCCGAACCGGTCGATCAGCTCGGCGCCAAAGCCGTCAATATCCTGCAGTTCCTCCAGATCGGCGAGACGGCGATACAGCCCCAGCCGCAATTGCAGGTCCGGCACGTAGGTTTCCGGAATCATCACCGCCGTACCGACCGCAATCTGCGGCGACCAGTGACCATCCTCGACCTCGCCCGTGCCCTTGATCTCCGCGACCGCCTCTTCCAGCATCTGCTGGTAGAGTTCGAAGCCGACTTCCTTGATATGGCCGGACTGTTCTTCGCCGAGCAGATTGCCCGCACCGCGAATATCCATGTCGTGGCTCGCCAGCTGGAAACCGGCGCCGAGCGTATCGAGCGATTGCAGCACTTTCAGCCGCCGGTCGGCCATCTGCGTCAGCATCTTGTTGGCGGGCAGCGTGAACAGGGCAAAAGCGCGCTGCTTCGACCGGCCGACACGGCCGCGCAACTGGTAGAGCTGGGCAAGACCGAACATGTCGGCGCGGTGGATGATCAGCGTGTTGGCCGTCGGAATATCGAGGCCCGATTCCACGATTGTCGTCGACAACAGCACATCATACTGCCCGTCATAGAAGGCATTCATGATGTCATCGAGCTCACCGGGCGGCATCTGCCCGTGCGCGACGGCAACTTTCAGCTCCGGCACCTGCGAATCCAGAAATTCCTTGATCTCGTTGAGGTCCGAAATGCGCGGGCAGACATAGAAGCTCTGACCGCCGCGATAACGCTCGCGCAGCAATGTTTCGCGGATAACCAGCGGATCGAATGGTGAGACGAACGTGCGTACGGCCATGCGGTCGACCGGTGGCGTGGTGATGAGCGACAATTCGCGAACGCCGGTCAGCGCCAGCTGCAATGTGCGCGGGATCGGCGTTGCCGACAGGGTCAGCACGTGGACGTCGGATTTGAGATCCTTCAGCCGTTCCTTGTGCTTGACGCCGAAATGCTGCTCTTCATCGATGATCAGAAGACCGAGATTCTTGAACTTGATGCCCTGCCCGAGCAAGGCATGGGTGCCGACCACAATATCGACCTGTCCTTCGGCAATACCCTTCTTGTTCTCGGCCAGTTCCTTGGCGCCCACCAGCCGCGACGCCTGCGCCACATTGACCGGCAATCCCTGGAAGCGCGTTGAAAAGGTCTTGTAATGCTGGCGCGACAACAGCGTGGTTGGCACGACCACGGCCACCTGAACCCCGTTGAGCGCCGCGACGAAGGCGGCACGCAGGGCAACTTCCGTCTTGCCGAAGCCCACATCGCCGCAAATCAGCCGGTCCATCGGCTTGCCAAGCGAAAGATCATCGATGACGGCCTCAATGGCCCGGTCCTGATCTTCCGTCTCCTCATAGGGGAAACGCGCGGCAAACTCGCCATAAAGCCCATCGGGCGGCGTAAGCACGGGCGCGCCGCGCATCTGCCGCTCGGCGGCGATGCGGATGAGATGACCGGCAATCTCCAGCAGGCGTTTCTTCAGCTTGGCCTTGCGCGCCTGCCAGGCCCCACCGCCCAGCTTGTCGAGCACCGCCGTCGAGCTCTCCGAGCCGAACCGGGACAGGAGTTCGATGTTTTCAACCGGAAGGAACAGACGGTCATCGCCCGCATAGTGGATTTCCAGGCAATCATGCGGCGCACCGGCCGCCGTGATCGTCCGCAGGCCGACAAATCGGCCGATACCATGGTCGACGTGCACGACAATATCGCCGGCATTCAGCGCCGCCACTTCGCTGATGAAATCCTGATCGCGCTTGCGGCGCTTGGAACGGCGAATGAGCCGGTCGCCCAGAATATCCTGTTCGGCGACGACAACGAGATCGCCCGCGTCGAAACCGGTTTCCAGCGACAGGATGCCCGCCGTGATCTTGTCGCGCGCCAGCGCCTTGACCGTGCGCAGGTCTTCGACCAGTTCGATCTTTTCCAGCCCGTGCTCGTTCAGAACCTGGATGAGCCGGTCACGCGAACCCTCACTCCATGCGGCCAGCAGCACTTTTTTGCCGGCGGCCCGCTCATCGGCGATATGCTTGACCACACTGTCAAACACATTGGCGTCCTTGGCCGTGCGTTCCTCGACAAAGGTACGCCCGCGATGCGCGCCGGCGTGAATGACGGAGCGGCCGGTCGCGAACGGCGCATCGAACGGCGAGAAGTCGACCCGCATGCCCGAGGCCACCGCCGCAGCTTCCACCTCCGCCGGTGTCAGGTAGAGCGAGCCCGGCTCGACGGGCTTGTAGGGCACCGCCTCGCCCGGTTCCGTGCCATCCGACTGCTTCTTGCGCGCCTCATAGTGATCGACCACCATCTTGTGGCGTTCAGCCATCGCCTCATGCGCCAGATGGTCGAAGATGACGGGCATGCGGCCCGCATGGTCGAAGACGGTTTCCATGCGCTCGTAGAACAGCGGCAGCCAGTGCTCCATGCCGGCAAAGCGGCGGCCTTCCGATATCGCCTGATACAGCGCGTCATCGCGCGACGGCGCCCCGAATTTCTGCACATAGTGCGAGCGGAACCGGCTGATCGTCTCCGGCGAGAGCGTGATTTCGCTCATCGGCTGCATGGAGAATTCGGTTTTCTGGCTGGATGTGCGCTGTGATGCGGCATCGAATGTGCGGATGGATTCCAGCGTGTCCCCGAAGAAATCAAGCCGCAGCGGCTCTTCGGCGCCGGGCACGAACAGGTCGAGAATGCCGCCGCGCACGGCATACTCGCCCACATCCCGAACTGTTGAAACGCGCTCAAACCCATTGTTTTCAAGACGTTGAACAAGCGCGCTCATGTCAATTCTGTTGCCGGGCTTCGCGAGAAAGAGCTGTTCGGCCAGGACTTTACGCGGTGGCAGCTTTTGCAGCACCGCATTGGCAGTCGCAAGGATAACGCCGGGGTGTTTCTGATCGCGCAGCGCCGCAAGGCCGGCCAGCGCCGCCAGGCGCCGCGCCGCCGTGTCCGAACCGGGTGACACGCGGTCATAGGGCAGGCAGTCCCAGGCGGGCAGTTGCAGCACCGGCAGATCGGGCTGAACGAAGCCCAGCACCTGTTCGATGTCGGCAACGCGCTGACCATCGCTGGCGATGAACAGCACGGGACCGCCCGCTCCCGCCTCGGCGACCACCTTGGCAAGCGCAAATGCTTCATATCCGTCGACCACACCATCAATGACGACGTGTCCGTTGATATCCGGTTTCAGTCCGAGTTTGGAAAAGGCATTCATGTCGAATCAGAATTTCATAGCGTTGCGGGAAGCCAGAATCCTGTGAAAGATCGGCGTATCGAATTCTTCGGGAACCTCGGCTTCCCCGGTAACCCATTTCAGCAGGTCGCGGTCGAGCGCTTCCATCAGCGCTTCATACTGGTCGAGTTCCGCCTCCGTCAGGCTTTCGATGTGCGCATCGGCAAACTGCCCGAGAATCAGATCCATCTCGCGCATGCCGCGATGCCAGGAACGGAAGAGGATTTTGCGCTGTCTTGGCGGCAGATCAACTGTTGAACGACTGCTTCCGGTCATGGACAGTCTCCCTTGAAATATCGTGAAAAGGCTTCGATGGGCGGGAAGCCAAAGGATTGCGGCTGGGTATAGCGCGCATTGGCGCCGCTGTCAGCCTTGCAACACGCTTTGAAGACGTTAAACCTAGGGAATGCGTCCTTCACTGCTCGATCCCCTTTTTGCTTCCGTTCGCTCGCTGCCCGGCATCGGGCCGAAAGTGACTGATCTGCTTGCCACGCTGCTGGGAACGCAGCCACCCGGAACCGAACCGCGCGTCGGCAATCTGGTCTACCTGCCGCCCAACAGTGTCATCGACCGGCGCAATCGTCCCGGCATCGCCCATGCACCGGAAGGCGCCATCGTCACGCTGGAACTGCGTGTCGACCGCCATCAGCCGGCACCAAGCGGGCGAAGCAACGTGCCGCACCGGGTTTTTGCCCATGACGATACGGGAGAAATAGGGCTTGTTTTCTTTCATGCCAAAAAGGCGTGGCTTGAAAACGCTCTGCCCGTGGGTGAAACCGTCATCGTCTCCGGCCGCATGGAATGGTTCAACGGCCGTCCGACCATGGTTCACCCCGACCATATCGCCAGCATCGCCGATGCAGCGTCGTTGCCGCTGGTCGAACCGGTTTATCCGCTGACGGCGGGCCTGTCGCCCAAGGTCCTTGCACGCGGCATACACGAAGCGCTGGCACGCACACCGGAAATGCCTGAGTGGATCGAAGCGCCCGTGCTGGCAAAACACGCGTTTCCCGCGCACCGGCAGGCGCTTGAAACGATTCATCGGCCGCAGGACCCTTCCGATATCGCGCTGGATCATCCCGCGCGCCAGCGGCTTGCCTATGACGAGTTTCTGGCAGGTCAGCTGGCTCTCGCGCTCGTGCGCCTGAAAACCCGCCGGCTGTCCGGCCGCAAGCTGGAGGGCGACGGCAGCCTGAAAGCCAGAGTCATCGCGGCCTTGCCCTATGATCTGACGGGCAGCCAGCAGCAGGCGATCAAGGAAATTATCGCCGATCTGCGCCAGCCGGAACGGATGCTCAGACTGCTGCAGGGTGACGTGGGATCCGGTAAAACCATCGTCGGCCTTCTGGCCATGGCGCACGCCGCCGAATCCGGCGGACAATCCGCGCTGATGGTGCCCACGGAAGTTCTGGCCCGGCAGCACTATGCCACCATTGCGCCGCTTGCGGCCAAGGCGGGCCTGCGGACAGCCCTGTTGACCGGCCGGGAAAAGGGCCGCGAGCGTGAAGACATTCTTGACGGCCTGCGTTCTGGCGCTATCCACATCGTCATCGGCACGCATGCGCTCTTTCAGGAAAAGGTGAACTACCACGACCTTGTCTTTGTAATCATTGATGAACAACATCGGTTCGGTGTCCACCAACGATTGCTGCTTCAATCCAAAGGATCTGCACCGGATATGCTGGTCATGACAGCGACGCCCATTCCGCGCACGCTGGTTCTGACCGCTTTCGGCGATATGGATGTGTCGAAACTGACAGAAAAACCCGCCGGGCGCCGACCAATTACCACTGCCATCCTGCCGATGGAGCGCTTGAGCGAATTGGTCGACCGCATGCGCCGCGCCATCGCCGACGGGCAGAAAATCTACTGGATCTGCCCGCTGGTCGAGGAATCGGAGCTGGTCGACCTGGTTTCAGCCGAAGAGCGTTTCCAGTCGCTGCAGCCCTTGCTGGGCAATCAGATCGGCCTTGTCCATGGCCGCATGACCGGGCCAGAAAAAGACGCCGCCATGCTGGCCTTCAAGAATGGCGAGACACGCCTGCTGATTGCAACCACAGTCATCGAAGTGGGCGTGGATGTGCCCGATGCAACAATCATCGTGATCGAGCATGCCGAGCGGTTCGGTCTTGCCCAGCTGCATCAGCTGCGCGGGCGTGTCGGGCGCGGTGACAAGCCATCGACCTGCCTGCTGCTCTACAAGGGCCCGCTCGGCGAAGTGGCCCGGGCGCGCCTGGAAATCATGCGCGAGACGGAAGACGGTTTCCGCATTGCCGAGGAAGACCTGAAGCTGCGCGGCGAAGGCGAATTGCTGGGCACCCGCCAATCCGGCACGCCGGGCTTTCGCCTCGCCAGCATCGAGGCGCATCAGGAGCTTCTCGAAATCGCCAGAAAGGATGCGCGCTATATTCTCGGGCGTGATCCGGAACTGCAGAGCGCGCGCGGTGAAGCCTTGCGCGTCCTGCTCTATCTCTTCGAGCGCGATGAAGCCGTCCGGCTGCTTCGCGCCGGATGAACTATTCCACCGTGACCGATTTTGCCAGATTGCGCGGCTGATCCACGTCCGTTCCCATGAACACCGCCGTGTAGTAAGCCAGCATCTGGATCGGCAGCGCATAGATGATCGGCGTGATGATTTCGGGCATATCCGGCAGAATGACCGTATGCATGGTTTTCAGCGTGCTTGCCGCCGCGCCGCGCTCATCGGTGATCAGGATGATCTTGCCGCCGCGCGCCGCCACTTCCTGCATGTTCGATACGGTCTTTTCAAACCAGTGATCATAGGGGGCAATGACGATGACCGGCATGGATTCATCGATCAGCGCGATCGGGCCATGTTTCAACTCGCCCGCGGCATACCCCTCCGCATGAATATAGGAAATTTCCTTCAACTTCAGCGCGCCTTCCAGCGCCAGCGGGAAACTCGTGCCACGGCCGAGATAAAGCGCATGCTTCACCTGCGAGAGATCGCGGCTGATCGCCTCCATCTGCTGCTCGAGCTTCAGGGCCTGTGTCGCATAGCGCGGAATTTCGGAGAGTTCATGCACCAGACGGCGCTCGTCTTCTTCCGAAATGGTCCCGCGCATCTTGCCGGCAATAACCGCAAGCGACGCGAGTACCGACAACTGGCAGGTGAACGCCTTGGTGGAGGCAACGCCGACTTCCGGACCGGCCAAGGTCGGGAAAATGGTGTCCGACTCGCGCGCCATGGTCGATTCCCGCACATTGACCACAGAACTGATGGTCAATCCCTGCTGCTTGCAGTAGCGCAGCGACGCCAGCGTATCGGCGGTTTCGCCGGACTGGGAGACAAACAGCGCAAGGCTGTCCTTGGACAAGGGCATTTCACGATAGCGGAATTCCGAGGCCACATCGATATCGACGGGAAGCCGAGCGATCTGCTCAAACCAGTATTTGCCGATCAGTCCGGCATAGTAAGCCGTTCCGCAGGCGGAGGCTGCAATCCGGTCGACCCTGGCAAAATCGACGGGTGCCGCATCGCTGCGGATAATGCCCTTGGAAAAATCGAGATAATTGGCCAGCGTATGGGAGATGACTTCGGGCTGTTCATGGATTTCCTTTTCCATGAAGTGCCGGTGATTGCCTTTGCTGACGAGGAACGCCGTACCGGCTGATTTTTCGATGCGGCGCTGCACGGTTGCGCCGGCCTCGTCATAGATCACCACACCCTTGCGCGTCAGCACGGCCCAGTCGCCGTCCTCCAGATAGGACAGGCGGTCGGTGAACGGGGCAAGCGCAATGGCATCCGAGCCCAGATACATCTCGCCGTCGCCATAACCGACCGCAAGCGGCGGACCGTTGCGGGCCGCGATCAGCAGGTCGTCTTCGCCCTTGAACATAATGGCAATGGCAAAGGCACCGCGCAGCTGCGGCAAAGTCTGGCGAACGGCTTCAACCGGAGCAAGACCGCGATCCAGCGCACGTGTCACCAGGTGCGCGACCGTCTCCGTATCGGTTTCGGTCTCGAAGACGTAGCCGTCTTTTTCCAGCATGCTGCGCAGTTCGGCAAAATTCTCGATAATGCCGTTGTGAATGACCGCAAGACGCGGCGTGGTATGCGGGTGCGCATTGCGCACCGTCGGCGCGCCATGCGTGGCCCAGCGGGTGTGGCCGATGCCGATGGTTCCGGAAAGCGGCTGGTCCTTCAGCAGCGTATCGAGATTGACGAGCTTGCCTTCGGCGCGCCGCCGGTCGAGGACACCCTCGTCCAGCGTTGCAACACCGGCGGAATCATAGCCGCGATATTCCAAGCGTTTCAACGCGTCCACCAGTAAAGGCGCAACCTGCTCGCGTCCGATAATTCCTACAATACCGCACATAAAAAGCTCCGATGGCTCAGGGTCTCGATTTCAACCTGCCTAGAGGGAATCCGTACCGGCAGGAAGTCAAATTCCGTTTCAATGTCTGGCATGAACTGCCAATGCGTTATTCCGCGGCCTTCTTGGCCTTTTTCTGCGCGGCATAGCCTGCGCGCAGCTGAACCGCCCGGCCTTCCTTGTTGACCTGATGCGCCCGGCCGAACGCCAGCGCATCCGCCGGGACATTCTGCGTAATCACGCTGCCCGAAGCGACATAGGCATTGTCGCCCACCGAAACCGGCGCAACCAGCGACGTATTGGAGCCGATAAAAGCACCGACCCCGATCTCCGTCAAAGCCTTGTTGTAGCCGTCATAATTGCAGGTGATCGTTCCGGCACCAATATTGGCATCGGCACCGACCGTGGCATCACCGAGATAGGTCAAATGGCTGACCTTTGCGCCGACGCCGATCCTGGTGTTCTTGACCTCGACGAAATTTCCAACCTTGGCATTGGCAGCAAGATCGGCGCCCGGACGCAGCCGGGCGAACGGGCCGACATTGGCACCCGGCCCCACCTTCGCCCGTTCCAGATGGGAAAAGGCGTGAATGACGGCGCCTGTCGCAACCGACACCCCCAAACCGAAGACAATATGCGGTTCCAGCACCGCATCGGCTTCAATCAACGTGTCGTGGGCAAAAAACACGGTCTCCGGCGCCTGCATACTAACGCCAGCGAGCATCATTGCCCGCCGCTTGCGGTTCTGCCAGATGGCTTCGGCTTCCGCCAGCTCGACGCGGGTGTTGATGCCGATGACATTGTCGACGGCAATATCGATGGCAACGACGGATTTTCCCAGTGCATTGCCGATTTCAACCACGTCCGTCAGATAATATTCGCCCTTGGCATTGGCATTGGTGACCTTGTCCAGGAGCTGCAGGGCACTGTCGCCGTGCAAGGCCATCAGGCCGCCATTGCAGAAACCGATTTTTTTCTCGTCTTCGCTGGCATCCTTGTCTTCGCGGATGGCGATCAGCTTGCCGCCCTTTTCGATCAGCCGGCCATACCCCGCCGGATTGTCCGGCCGGAAGCCCATGACAACGACATCGGCACCCCTGGCCAATTTGGCCCGTGCCCGATCCAAGGCGGCAGTTTCAATGAGGGGCGTATCGCCGAACACCACAAGGATATCGTCATAGCCGCGCGCGATCGCATCGCGGGCAGCGAGAACCGCGTGGGCGGTGCCGAGCCGTTCAGTCTGTTCGTGCACCGTGACATGGGAAACCACCGATTGCACCGCGTCACGCACCGCATCGGCGCCGCGGCCGACAACCAGGGCGATATCGCTGCCCCCGGCGCTGTGAACCGCCTTTGCCACATGCGCTACGATGGGCAGACCGGCGATCGGATGAAGCACTTTCGGCAGCGCTGATTTCATGCGCGTGCCCTCACCGGCGGCAAGAATGACCGAGAGGCAGGTACGTGATGTCATTGTCAGAATTCCGGATCCGTTTTGGCTCGACACAGTTTTACGCCCGATCGTGGCATAATCCCGGTTGCCAATGCATGAACAAGTTCCGCTTCTTTAGCCGAGTTGGCCAAGGATGGGAAATGTTTCAAGCAGCCAGAAAGAGAATGTCTGCAATCCGCCGGTCAGGAACAACACGCCGGTGATGACCAGCAGCCCGCCCATCACCTTTTCCACCTTGCCGAGATGCATGCGGAAGCGCGTGAGGAACCGCATGAAGTAGCCGGAAAACAGGGCGGCAATGATAAAGGGAATGCCGAGGCCCAGCGAATAGATGGCAAGCAGCAGTGCCCCATCGGAAACCGTATCGCGGCCGCCCGCAAGGGCGAGGATTGGCCCGAGAACCGGCCCGATGCAGGGCGTCCAGCCGAAGGCGAAGGCCAGTCCCATGACATAGGCTGCCAGCGGGTTTGCCGGCTTGCCCCTGGTCTGGAACCGCGCTTCGCGCGACAGGAAGGCAAGGCGGAACACGCCAAGGAAATTCAGCCCCATCAGGATGATGACGACACCGGCGGCAATGGCGATCTCCTGCTGCCACATGCGCAGCAGCCCGCCAATCGTCGAGGCGCCCGCCCCCAGCAGCACGAAAACAGTCGAAAACCCGAGAACGAAACAGAAGGATGAAAGCAACAGCGCCTGCCGCACCGGTGAAACGCGGGCAGCAGGCTGATCGGAACGGAAATCCTCCACCGTCACGCCGGCCATGTAGCAGAGATAAGGCGGCACCAGCGGCAATACACAGGGAGATAAGAACGACAGCGCACCGGCACCGGCAGCGGTCAGATAGGATACATCAAGCGCCATATGCGCTCCTCGTTTGGCATTTCAATTCTGATGGAAGCTGCCATAGGCCGAATCCCCTACAAATTCCAATCACCTTTTCGCCAGTTCGGCACACGGATGCGCTGTGATTGTCGCCACCGGCAGCGCTAACCCCGCGTAAAATGCCTCCGATGCCCGGAAAAACCGTGGACAGGGCAAAAGCAGGGCTTAATCTTGCAAAAACAGTGCAGAATAGCTGTTGACCAATGCCGATGTCATCCCTATGTTCCGCCGCAATTCCCAAGGGGTAGCGCAAGCGCCTTCCCTGCGTGGGAGCGCGTAGCTCAGCCGGTAGAGCAACTGACTTTTAATCAGTAGGTCCGGGGTTCGAACCCCCGCGCGCTCACCATCAGCTCAACCATTCACATCTGCCAATCGCCAATCGGCCGTCCAAGCGCCCGACAGGGACAGTCGTGGGCCTATACCCGTCGATCAGACCGCAGTAAGATTGGGCCGGAACCGTCAACAAGCGGTGCCGTGGGGACCAAAACAAAAAATGAACGGAAACATCAAGGACAAGAACAGAGCCCTGATCCGGCTCGTCTACGAAAAAACACGCAGCGACGGGCCGCAATCCATGGCCCCCTTGCTTGACAGCGATTTCGTGGCCCGCATCGGCGACAGCGTGCCATGGGGCGGCGTTTACACCGGCCCGGAACACTATCTGAGCACATGCGTGCGCCAGTATTCGCTCTACCTCGAACCGACATCCGTCGTCTATGAAACCCTGAATTGCCAGGATGACGAAGTACACGCACTCGTTCATCTCAAGATGCATGAAGGCGATGCGACGGTACCATTTCTCCACACCTGGACGATTCGCGGTGAAAAGCTCATCCATCTCAATTCCGTCTGCCTGCAGCCGGCTCTCCTGTCCGGCTCCCTCCTGTCGATCCGCAGGAGGCGGCCAAAACGTCTGAAACTCTACGAACGCCTGATGACGATCAAGCGGCGTCAGAATATATGAGGGCGAGAGCAGGCTGTTCTGGCCAAGATCAATAAAACCATCGCCGGTACGCGTGCCTGCCCCGCGCGCCGGCAACACCAAAAATATCTGAAATACCCATTGTCCCCGGGCCGTTTCGTGTTTTAGCTTCCTTCCAGCCGACCGCCCCCACACTTTCCCCGAGAATGCAGGATGAACACATGACCAACGATCTTCTCGTTCGCCCCGTTACCCGTCAGGATTATGACCAGTGGCTGCCACTTTGGGATGGTTACAATGCGTTTTACGGACGGTCGGGCCCGACAGCGCTGGCGGCGGACATCACCCGCACAACGTGGGAGCGATTCTTCGATGCCTATGAGCCGGTCAATGCCCTTGTTGCGGAGAGCGGCGGACAGCTCCTGGGGCTGACGCACTACATCTTTCACCGCAGCACCATTTCGATTGCACCAAACTGCTATCTGCAAGACCTGTTCACCAACGAGGCGGCACGGGGAAAGGGCGTCGGCAGAGCCCTGATCAACGGCGTTTACGAACGGGCGCAGCTTGCAGGGTCCCCTCGTGTTTATTGGCTCACCCACGAGACCAATCACACCGCCATGGAACTCTACAACAAAGTGGCGGACCATTCCGGCTTTGTAGTTTATCGAAAGATGTTTTGAACGCTCCGCTTCTTCTGAAGATCAATATTCAATCTCAGGGGTGATATTTAACATACGCAGAAATAAATTTTTTGTTCTTGGTGAAAATTACCAGGAATTACCATTGTTATTGTTCATATATATGCAATAATCCGCAGATATACTTCTAATATACCTAGAAAACCTGAAAGAAAAAAGCGAATTGGGAATAGTCCGCAATTCGCAATGCTCTGCGTTACAACCCAAGGGGAATTCATATGAAGAAAATTTTGCTGGCGACCATGATCGCACTGGCGCCTGCTGCAGCGCCCGCCGCGACCCTCACATTTCCGAGCGAGGCGCCGGTTGCGTCGATCACCATCCCGAATAGCTGGGGACCCAAGGAAACCGAAGGTGGGATCGACGCCACATCCGATGATTCGGCCATCTATCTCTCCGTCGATGTGGCCGATGCCAAAACATCCGACAAGGTGATCAGTGATGCCATCGATTTTCTGACGGAAAACGGCGTGAAGATCGATGACTCCACCAAGAAGACCTCAACGGACCAGATCAACGGAATGGACATGACCAATCTGGACTGGAGCGGCACGGACAAGGAAGGCGCCGTGAACATCGGATTGTCATTTGCCGCGCCCACACCGGACAAGCTCCTTGTCATCACCTATTGGGGTTCCAAGGGCACACAGGAAAAACACGCCCCCGAACTCCTGGCAATCATCGGTTCGCTCAAGCCGGCCGCGAAATAACATATCCCAAGACGGGAGTGTCCTGACTGCGGGAGTCAGGACACCAGTTTTTCCCGCAAAAACACCCCGAGTTCCCGCACGATGTTGGATGGGTCCTTGCCGACAAACAGTCCGAAATCGGCACTTGGCGCCGCCGGCAGATTGCGGCCGCTGTCAATGGTTTCGCAGTCGGGCGGCAGGCTTTCCGGCAACATGAGACTATAGCCAAGTCCGGCACGCAACGCGCCGATGAGCGCACCATAGCTCGAGACCCGGCACGCCACGGACCATGCGACCCCGGCACTGGCGAACGCCACTGTTGTCTTGTCCTGCCAGGTGCAGGAGCCTTCGAAGACGATGAGGGGGATGGGATCGCCCTCACCGACATCGATCAAACGGCTGCCGCTCCAGACCAGTTGCCGCGACCAGTGAAAAAACGGCGCAAACGAAAAGCGCGATGGATCGGCAACAACAATATCCAGCTTGCCCGACTGGAGACTTTGGCTGAGTTCGCCGCTGTGCGCCGTGACGAGATCAAGTTCCACTTGCGGAAATCTCTTGCGAAATTCCGCCAGCAGAATGGGCAACCGTGTAACGACAAGATCTTCAATCAGCCCGAGCCTCACCCGCCCGACCAGCTGGCGTCCCTCGATCTGCTGACGCGCATCTTGGCCAAGCGCAATGAGCTTGCGGGCGTAAGCGACGAGAATTTCACCTGAATCGGTCAGTGACACACCGCGTGACGAACGCTTGAGAAGCTGCGTGCCGAGATCCGCCTCCAGCCGCTTGAGCTGCATGCTGACCGCTGCCTGGGTACGCGCCAGTTTCTCCGCCGCACCGCTGACGGTACCCGTTTCGGCAACCACGAGCAGCGCTCGCAACAGGTGCGGATCAAGATTCATGTCCATCAAAAAACCTTATATCGATATAAGCAATATCAAGATACATTATCTCTACCAAGCATGGCAAGGAATGCTCCCCAGCAGAAGGAGATTGCCTTGACGAGTTTCCGTGACCGTTTTGAACAGGCCGGCCTGACCTGGCCGGATATCGCACCGGCCGATTTTCCGTTCGCACCGGCGATCCGCATCGACAATGTCGTCTATATCTCCGGCCAGATACCCGAGGTGGGAGAAGACATCGCCTACACCGGCAAAGTCGGCGAAACGATCAGTCTCGAAGAGGCAAAACAGGCGGCTGCGATGTGCGCTGCCAACATCCTATTCTGGTTGAGCAGGGAATTGGATGGAGACCTGAGCCGGGTTGTCCAGGTGGCTAAAATCACGGTTTATGTAAACGCCGTCGCCGGGTTCAGCGATTATTCAACCGTCGGCAACGGCGCATCCGAACTGTTGCTTAAGGTACTCGGAGACAAGGGCAAGCATGCCCGCGCGGCGATTGGCATGGCGGGCCTGCCCCTGAATGTTCCGGTCGAAGTCGATGCCATCATCCATGTCCGCTAACCCATTGAAAAAGTGAGAACTCTACCATGAACCTTGGACTGGAAGGAAAACGGGCGCTTGTGCTCGGCGGCAATAAGGGGCTTGGCCGCGGCGTCGCCAGCGCTCTGGCCGAAAACGGCGTGGTTGTCGCCATCGCCGGACGGAACGATGCGGCGTTGAACGCCACGATAAGCGCGCTGCGCGTGCATTCGCCCCGCTCCTTCGCCCTCAACGCCGATCTTGCCGATCCGGTGGCTTTGGCCGCCATGCTTGACCGTGTTGATGAGGCGATGGGCGGCATCGACATCCTGCTGCTGAATGGCGGCGGGCCGCCGCCGTTTCCGGCGGCGTCGCTGAATATTGTCCAATGGCGCACCCAGTTCGAAGCCATGTTCCTGTCCGGCGTGCGTATCGCCGCGCATTTTCTGCCGGGGATGCGGGAGCGGCAATGGGGCCGCATCCTCGTGGTGTCATCCACCAGCGTCCGGGAGCCGATTGCCGGCCTGACCGCATCCAACGCGTTGCGCGCTGCCGTTGCCGGCTGGGCAAAGAGCCTTGCGGGCGAAGTGGCTGCCGATGGGATAACGGTCAATCTGCTGCTCGCGGGACGCCTCGCCACGGCACGCACCGACATGCTGGATCGCATGGATGCCGAAGCACAGGGTGTTGACGTCGCCGTCATTGCCGCAGAGAGCCGGGCGGATGTGCCTGTCGGCCGCTATGGAACGGCGGATGAGTTCGGCGCCGTGGCTGCCTTTCTCGCCAGTGAAAAGGCTTCCTACGTCACCGGGGCGGCAATACCGGTGGATGGCGGCTTGTCGCACGCGATCATCTGAATCAAGCTTTGTTTATGCGCAGCCGGACCTGTATCATGGGCCGGCCATCGCAAAAATCATCCAATCGAAGGAACAGCCCCATGCCGGGACGCAGCCGCGTCGATGCTTTTGTTGCAACTGTCGTCAGCGGTGATCATGTGAAAGCAATCACCGATTTCTATCATGAAAATGCCTCCATGCAGGAGCCCGGCAAAGAACCGCGCCGCGGCCGCGAGCTGCTTGAAAAGCACGAACAGAACGCGCTCGACCGGCTGGACCGGATGTATACACACCCGGCCCACGCCGTCCTGATCGATGGCGACACCGTCGTCATTCAGTGGATATTCGACGCGACATCCAAGGATGGCGTGACCCGGCGTCTCGAAGAACTCGCGCTGCAGCGCTGGCAGGGTGACCGCATCATCGAAGAACGTTTCTTCTATGACACCGCGTCGGCGTGGGCCGTGGTCCAGCCATAACGCTGCAAATCAGCTTCTGCCTGCCCGTGTTGCCAGCTTGATTGCCGTTGCCGTGAGGATCAGCGTGGCGGAAGCCACGAGAATGACCGAGGTGAACGCACTTTCGAACGCATCCCGGGCAAAGCCGACCAGGGCGGGTGCGACGTCCGGTGCGAGTCCCTTTGCATAGATCAACGCCTCATCGAGGCTGTCATAGACCATCACCGGCGCATTCATGCTGTCAGGCAGCGTCAGGCTGATGCTGTAGATCGTCGACATGAGACTGCCGAGCAAGGCGACACCCATGGCACCGCCGAGTTCATAGGACACTTCCTCAATCGACGCCACCGTACCGGCGCTGTCTTCCGGCGTGTTGAGCATGATGGCGCTTGAGGCCGCCGTCATGGCCGCACCGAAGCCAAAACCGAGAACGGCAAGGCTGGCGATCTGCACGAGCGGTCTTGCGTCATGGACGTAGAGCAGGCTGGCCACGCCGAGCCCAGCGGCTGCAAGACTGGCCCACATGATGGGTTCCGAGCCAAGGCGCGGCAGCGCCAGGCCCGCCAGCGGACCTGCTGCGAAGGCAGCGAGCGGCACCGGCAGGATCAAAAGCCCTGCTTCGAGCGGCGACAGGCCCATGACCAGCTGAAATCGCTGGCTCAGCACCAGCTCCATGCCCACGAGCGTGAGAGAAGCGATGAAGGCGGTCGCGACACCCGACGAGAATCTCCGGTTCCGGAACAATCTGAAATCGATCATCGGTTGCGCCGAGCGTCCCTGCCGCCGGACAAACAGCCACAGGAAGACGATGCCGATCATCGCAGCAACCAGTGCCGCGGCATAAACCGGTGTTTGCTTGCCGAATTCCTTGATCGCATAGGTCACGCCGACAAGCCCGACCATGATCTGCGCGGACGCCACGAGATCCCAGGGGCGCGTCGTATCGCCCGCGCGGTTCGGGATGATCCACAGCGTGAAAACCAGCGCCACGACGACGATAGGAACGTTGATCAGGAAAACCGAGCCCCACCAGAAATATTCGAGCAGGACACCGCCCAGCACGGGGCCGACGGCCGCGCCACCCGATGCAATCGCCGCCCAGATGCCAATGGCAAAGGCGCGCTCCCGCTCGTCGGCAAAGGTCTGCCGGACGATGGAAAGCGTGGCCGGCATCATCATGGCCGCGCCAACCGCCAGCAAGGCGCGCGAAGCGATGAGCACCCCGCTTGTCGGGGAAAATGCGGCTGCCAGCGAGGCAAGGCCGAACACGACGAGACCGCCGGCAAACAATTTCTTGTTGCCGATCCGGTCGCCAAGCGCGCCGGCACCGGGCAGAAGGCCGGCGACAACCAGCGGATAGGCGTTGACGATCCACAGCTTGGCCGAGGCCGAAGCATGAAGATCATGGGTCAGACGCGGCAGAGCCGTGTAGAGAACTGTCATGTCGATGACGACGAGGAACAGCGCGCTGGAGACGATCGCAAGGACCAGCCAGCGGTTTTGGGGTAGCATTTTTTCACCATTGGAGCATTTGCCGCTCCCGTTATATTTGCGGTCATGCATTGATTGGGTATCGCTGCATCGTGGCATATATAAATACGTTCGTATTGAAATGGAAGAGGAAGACTGTTTTGGGCCGGAAACGCACGATTGATCGGGGCAAGGTTCTCGATGCGGCGGAAGCCGTGGTGAGCAAGGTGGGCGCTGCGGCGCTCACCATCGATGCGGTGGCGAAAGCGGCCGGGATCACCAAGGGCGGCGTGCAATATTGCTTCGGCACCAAGGGCGCCCTTATCGATGCGATGCTGGAACGCTGGGGTGAAGCCTATGATGCGGAAGTCGTACAACTCACCCAGGGAACCCCGGTTTCGCCGATCCGCGCCCATCTGGAAGCCACGCGCAAAGGCGACGAAAGCTCCAACGCCAAGGCGGCAAGCCTGATGTCGTCCCTGATCCAGACACCGGAGCACCTTGCCAGCACCCGCGCCTGGTACAAAACCAGAATGGCGGATTTCGACCTGTCAACCGAAGCGGGCCGCCGCGCGCGCATCGCCTTTATCGCCACGGAAGGCATTTTCATGCTGCGCTTCTTCGGCTTCATGGAGATCGGTGACCGCGACTGGAACGCCGTCTTTGACGATATCCAGTCCTTTGTGCTGACCGGGGAATAGACGTCAGGATGCCAGAGGAATTGTCAGCTCCGCCCGCAATCCACCCTCCGGATCGTTTTCAAGCTTGATGTCGCCGCCGCTGCGCCGGGCAATATTGCGGGCGATGGTCAGGCCAAGACCAAACCCGCCCGTTTGCCGGTTGCGCGACCCCTCCACCCGCCGGAATGGCTGGAACACCTCATCCAGCTTGGCCTGCGGAATACCGGGACCGTGATCCTTGATAACCAGGACAATCTCATTGCCGGCCAGCTTCAGGCTGACATCGGCGCGTTCGCCATAGGCCACCGCATTATCGATCAGATTGGTGACACACCGGCGCAAAGCGATCGGCCGCCCGGTGCAGATGAGCTTGCGCGAGCCGATGCCTTTCTTTTCAAACGTCACTTGCGGATAATTATCGACAATTGAGTCGACCAGAGACCAGAAATCGATCTTTTCCTGTTCTTCATCGACCACTTCATAGGTGGCGAAGTCGATGACCGAACGGGAAATCGCCTCGATATCGTTGAGATCCTGCATCAGCGACTGGCGCAGCTGGGATTTGCGCAGCAATTCAAGCCGCAGGCGGATGCGGGTCAACGGCGTGCGCAAATCATGGGCAAGCGCCGCCGCCAATTGTTCACGGTCGGCCACATATTCGCGCAGTTGCGCCTGCATGGCATTGACGGCCCGCGCCGCCGATTTGTACTCGGTGCTGCCGAATTCCGGCAAAGGCGGAATTTTGACATCCTCGCCGATGCGCTTGACCGCGCTTTCCAATGCACGATACGGCGCCGTCAGCCGGCGCATGGCCCAGATCGACAGGATGATGACAATGGCCGCGACGGCGCCGAACAATGGCAGCGTCTGCACGGTGAGGATCGGATCGATGGGCGAAACCGGCGTCACGAAGTTCAGCCATTGGCCGTCGCTGAATTCGATGGATGCGATCAGGCCGCCGCTCTTGCTGAAATCCTGCGCGAGCGCCGACAGCTGCTTTTCGACAACGCCGACATCCGCACCGGGCGTGCTGGAATCCGTATCGGTTTCGGGCGTGGCGTTGGGCGATTCGCGGCGAACCCGCGCATCCGTCACGCCAAAGGCTGAAAACCGCGCGACAAGCACGTCTTCAAGCTCGGCCAGATTGTCATCGGATGCAATCGCCGATGTCACGGCCGGATCATCCGACATATAGAGCGGACTGGACGCATTCGACATGGCACCGGCAAGCCGGGTGCGCTCCGGGGGCGGCGCGGCGTAAAGCAGCTTGACCAGCGTGTACGCCCGCTCACTCAGGCGAAACAGCTCAAGGATGTTGTTGCCTTCGCTGCGGTCACGCGAGACGATGGACAGCGTGGCGATCTGCGTGGTGATCAGTCCGGCAATCAGGATCAGCAGGATCCAGCTTGGCAGGGACTGGGGCAGAAACCGCTTCATTCCGCCACGACTTCCGGCACGAACTGATAACCGCCGCCGCGAATGGTCAGGATCAGTTTCGGCGACCGCGGATCGTCTTCCATCTTGCGGCGCAGACGGCTGATCAGAATATCGATGCTGCGATCATACCCGTAAGCGACGTTGCTCCCCGCAAGCTCCATCAACTGATCGCGGCTGAGCATGCGCTGTGCACTCTTGACCAGCGTTTCCAGCAGATTGAATTCTCCGCTGGTCAGTTCCACCCGCACATTGTCGGGCGACACCAGCCGGCGGCGCGAACAATCCATCGTCCATCCGGCAAATTTGTAAACCTGCGGCTCGATCCGCCGGTCCGGGCCCGGGCCGTCCAGACGGCGCAGAACCGCCCTCACCCGTGCCAGCAGCTCGCGCGGATCGAACGGTTTCGACACATAGTCATCCGCCCCCATCTCCAGCCCGACGACGCGGTCCGTGGTTTCCGTGATGGCCGTCAGCATGATGATCGGCACGCGTGAGTGCATGCGGATATCCCGGCAGATCTCCATGCCGCTCTTGCCCGGCAGCATCACGTCGAGAATGAGCAGGTCGACGGGTGTGCGCGAAAAGATGGCCTGCATCTCTTCACTGTCCCTGGCGACGGAGACACGCATGCCGCGCTTTTTCAAAAACTCGTGCAGCAAATCGCGAATGGCATCGTCATCGTCGACAATCAGGATATGCGGCTCAGATTTCATGCGAATCTTTCAACGTGTCAGGCCTAGTGGAACGAATTTGACATTCGCATCCCATTTGACATCACGCGGAACATGCGAATGTCAAATTCAAAGTTCCACTAGAATCATAGACTTTCTAGTGGTCCTCTGATTCTGACATTTGCCTGAACGGCCTGTATCAACAGGATGCAAATGTCAGAATCGGACCACTAGCTTTGATTATCCGGCAACAAGATAAAGGCCGAAATCCGCATTGACCAGCCGCCACTCATCACTTCCCGGCGATTTACCGCCGCTTCCCGCTTTCAGAAACAATCCAGAAACAAAACACTACAGAGCGGAAAAACGCGCGCAATAGTCATGCCCGATAACAGGCACACCGGACCTGTTCGCAATCACTGAACAGGACAACACTTCGAACGCCAAAGGGTTTTATGCGCAACGTCCTGACCATATCGACACTCATTCTGACCGGCGCGCTGTATGCCGCTGCGCCAGTCGACCTGTCGATGGCCGATGAAACGCTGACCCGTTCCGAGCTTTGCGGCAAACTTCAGCTGCAAACGCAACAAGCCATCACCGAACACGCCGAGGCAAAACGGGCAGCCAAGGCGAGAGCACTTCAACGCAGGGCAACAAGGTTTTGTGCAAGCAACAAGCAGGCACAAGGCATCAGAACGTTCGCACAAGCGTTGAAACTGCTCGGTGTGCAGCCGATTGATGACTGATCGACTGTGTCCCATGAGCCCATACCAAAAGGAAACTGACCTATGAAAAAGTCCCTCTACACAGCTCTCGGCCTTGCTGTTGCTCTCGCTGTTTCGGCTCCGGTTCTGACAGCTTCCAGCGCCAACGCAGCCACCGCTGCCGCACCGGCAGCCGCAGCAGCACCAACTGCTACCAAGCACACTGCAAAGAAGCACGTTGTTAAGAAGACCCACAAGCACAAGACCCACAAGAAGGCCGCTGCCAAGAAGGCCCCAGCCAAGAAAATGTAATCTTCCTGGCCCGCAATTCTTGAATTGCCTGCAACTATGCCGGTCGTGGGAAACCATAGCCGGCATAGCTTTTTCAAGCGTTTCTCCGCTTCTTCCCAAATTTTGCTGAAACCGCAAGAAGCGCAATGATTTCCGGGTGATAGTGCCTTGGCCGCCCGTCAGATTGCTTCAATGCACTATATATTGCGGTGTTTGATCGCCATCCATACAAGTTTTATTATCCAAAACAGATTTCCCATCGTAAAATCCTTGTGATGATTCTACGGCCGATCCCGGATCGCCCATGAAGAGCGGCATCCACGGTCTGCAGGACCATCGTAACGCAACCGGCATGTGGAGAGACGACTATGGGTGGAGAATCACTTCTTATTTTCCTGTTAGTGGGACTGATCGCTGGGTGGCTGGCGAGTCAGCTTGTCAGTGGGGGCGGCTTTGGCCTCATCGGCGATCTGATCATCGGCGTTATCGGCGCATTCATAGCGGGATATCTCCTGCCGCGTCTGGGCATATCGCTGGGTGCCGGAATTCTGGGCGCCATTATTTCGGCGACAATCGGCGCCGTCATCCTCCTCATCATTCTTCGCGCCGTTAAGCGAGCCTGACGATACCAGCTATTTGAAACGACAAAGCCTCCGAACCGGCAAGGTTCGGAGGCTTTTTGTTGTGCGGCGTTCAACCGGTCAGGTACGGCCGAATTGCGCATCCCCGTTCGGCTCAGGCGCCGCAGTTGGCTCAGCCGCGTGATCCCTGTGCGAAATGAAGGTGTAGAACATCGGCACCACGAAGAGCGTGAAGATCGTGCCGACCAGAATGCCGGAGAAAATCACCAGGCCGATGGAGTAACGGGCTGCCGCACCCGCACCGGTCGCCGTGATCAGCGGGATAACGCCGAGCGCCATGGCGGCCGTCGTCATCAGGATCGGGCGAAGACGGGTCTTGGCGGCCAGAATGATCGCATCATGCCGCGATATCCCATGCAGTTCCCGCTGCTGGTTGGCAAATTCCACCATGAGAATACCGTGTTTGGTAATCAGCCCGACCAGTGTAATCAGCCCCACCTGCGTGTAGATGTTCAGCGTTCCCAGCCCCATGTTCAGCGGAACAATCGCACCGAAGATCGACAAGGGCACCGACATCATGATGATGAACGGATCGCGGAAGCTTTCGAACTGCGCCGCAAGCACCAGGTAAATCACGACAACCGCCAGAATGAAGGCAATGAGGATCGTGTTGCCCTGGGTGATTTCCAGACGCGACTGGCCGATGTAATCGAGGAAGAACCCATCCGGCATCAGAGGACGTGCCGTATTGATGACCGTCTGCAGGCCTTCACCTGTGGAGACGCCCGGCATCGGCAAGGCACTGATCGTTGCGGAGTTCAACTGGTTGAACTGCTCGATGGCTGCCGGTGCCGCATTCTGCACGATTTTGACCACGGCCGACAATGGTACCATGTCACCCGAGGCGCTTTTGACAAAATACTGGCCGAGGTTTTCAGGATTCGATCTGAAATCCTGCGGCACCTGCGGAATGATGTCATAGCTGTTGGAATCGCGGTCGAACTTGGCAATCTTGCCGCCACCGACCAACAATCCAAGCGTCTGGCCGATGTCACTCACCGGCACGCCAAGAGCCGCCGCACGGTCACGATCGATCGTTACCGTCGTCTGCGGTGCATTGAAGGACAGAGAATTCTGCACGACAATGAACTTGCCGGACGCCTGAGCCTGCCGCTTTACCTCTTCGGCGATTTCAAACACCTTGTCCGACGGACCGGTTGATTGAAGAACCACGGAGATCGGCAAGCCGCCGCCGCTGCCCGGAAGGGTCGGCAGGGCAAAGATATAGGCCTGCGCACCCGCCACCGGAGCAATCATCTTCTGCAGTTCCTGCTGAAGCTGCTTCTGCGACTTGGTGCGCTGTGACCAATCCTTGAAGACCCAGATGGCGAAAGCGGAATTCGTCGTGCCAAGGCCGGCAATGTTGAAGCGGGCCTTGAGCTCCGGCAGATCCTTCGTCAGCGCATCGATCTGGTTGGCATAGAGCAGCGTATAGTCGGTCGTTGCATATTGCGGGGCATTGACCAGCGAAACGAGGAAGCCGCCATCTTCTTCCGGTGCCAGTTCGGATGCCGTTTTGGTAAACAGAAATCCTGTCAAAGCCACCAGAATGATAACGATCAGCAATGTCACCGGCCGGAAGGCCAACGACCCGGCAACGCGCCGTTCATAGACACCTTCAAGCCAGCCGAAGCTTCTGTCCACGATGCGCTGGAAACGGCTGTGATTGCCGGGTTTCAGCAGCAGCGCGCACATCATCGGCGAAACCGTCAAAGCCGCGACACCGGAAATGATAACCGCACCGGCGAGCGTAAAGGCGAACTCGCGGAACAGCGCCCCGGTAAGACCGGCGGTAAAACCGAGCGGTGCGAACACGGCAGCAAGCGTGATCGTCATCGCGATGATCGGCCCGGTGATTTCCTTCATGCCCTTGAGCGAGGCATCGAGCGGCTTCAGCCCCTCTTCGATGTGGCGATGGATGTTTTCCAGAACAACGATCGCGTCGTCCACGACGAGACCGATGGCCAGAACCATCGCCAGCAGGGAGAGAAGGTTGATCGAATAGCCCAGCAGGAACAGGAAGAAGCACACGCCGACCAGCGAAATCGGAATCGTGACGACCGGAATGATGACGGAGCGGAACGAACCAAGGAAGAGAAGGATCACCAGAACAACGATGAGCACGGCTTCACCGATGGTCTTGTACACTTCATCGACCGACGAACTGATCTGTTCCGTCGAATCGTAAAGCATGATCATGGTCATGCCATCGGGCAGAGTTGCCTGGATCGCCGGCAATTCCTTGCGCACGGCCGCCGTCATATCCAGCGGGTTCGCCGAAGGTGTCGGGAAAATGCCGATAAACGTACCGCTCGAGCCGTTGAAGGTCACGCGCGTATCCGTGCTCACCGCGCCAAGCTCGATCCGCGCAATATCGCGCAACCGCACAATGCTCTTGGCGTCGGATTTGATCGGCAGGGCACCGAATGCCTCTGGCGTCTGCAATGTGGTCTTCAGCGTGATCGGCGAAGCCGTGTACAGGTTCTGCACCTTGCCCGGCGCCGACAGGAAGTTGGACTGATTGATGGCAGCCAATACTTCCGAAGCCGTCGTGGTATGCGCCGCCATCTTGACCGGGTCGATCCAGACGCGCATCGAGAAAACCTGACCGCCCAGGATCTGCGCGTTGGCAACACCCTGAATGGTCGACATGCGCGGCTGGATGACGCGTTGCAGATATTCGGTGATCTGCTCGCTCGTCATGTTCGGGTTCTGCACGGCGAGATACATCGTCGCAAAATTCTGCCCTGTGCCCTTGGTGATGACAGGGTCGTCCGCCTCCTTGGGCAGATTGCCGCGCACCTGGTTGACCTTGGAAATGACCTCGGTCAAAGCCGCATCAGGATTGGAGCCAAGCTTCATGTGAACGGTGACTGTGCTCGACGACGGGGACGACGATGACGTCACGTAGTCGATGTTTTCCGTCGTGGTCACCGCATTGGCGATGGGCGCAGAGATGAATCCCTGAATAAGATCGGCACTTGCCCCAGCATAGGCCGTTGTAACGGTGATGGCCGTTTCCTCGACCTTCGGGTATTGGCGAATCGAAAGATTCGTCAAACCCTGCGCGCCAAGCAGAATGATCATCAAAGCGACAACCGTCGATAGAACGGGGCGGCGAATGAAAACTTCTGAAAAATTCATTTCTTGGGCAGTCCTGAATCGGTTGTATTTGCTGGGTTCACGTCATTGGCGATTGTGACCACCGAACCGGCGTTAAGGCGGTTCTGACCGGCCGTTACAACGATGTCGCCTTTGTTCAGACCCTTGGTGACTTCAACCAGAAGGCCGGAACGGCGGCCGGGCTTGACGAAAACCTGTGCAACGACAAGCTTGGGCTCTTTCTTCTCTGCAGTCGCACCGGCGGCAGCGGGCTTCGCCGCATCGGCAGGCTTGGCCGCATCCGCTGCTGGCTTTGCCGCATCTGCCGGCTTGGCTGCATCGGGTGCCGGGCGAACGACATAGATGTAGTCGCCGTAAAGGCTGGAGACGAGCGCCGTCTGCGGCAAGGTGAATACGCCTTCTTCCTTGGGAAGCTCGACACGAACCTGCGCGAACTGGCCGGGCCGCAACTTGCCTTCGGGATTATCGACTTTCGCACGCACCGACACCAGACGCGTCGACGGATCAATACGCGGTTCGATCGCCGTGATCTGGCCTTCATAGGGCTGATCGGCATCCGAAAGGCTGAGCTTGATAAGCTGGCCGATCTTGATCAGATTGAGATTCTGTTCGTTGACGGTGAAATCCACACGCATGGTGGACAGGTCCTGCAGCGACACGACGACCGTGCCCGGCGACAGATACTGGCCAAGCTCGATGCGCGGAATACCGACCGTACCCTTGAACGGTGCCTTGAGCAGCTTCTGCTCCATGACAGCTTCCAGCTTGGCAATTTCAGCCTTCTTGGCCAGCGATGCGGCCTGCGCCGTATCCACATTGGATTCCGCGCCGACACCGCGTGTATTCAGCGTGCGGGCACGCGCCAATGTCTGGTCGTTCAGCACATCCTGCGCCTTGGCGGCGACGATATCGGCCTTTTCGATGGCATCATCCAACTGCAGCAGCGGTGCGCCCTTCTCGACGATATCGTTGGCTGTGAACGGGATGTCCTTGACGATACCCGCAACTTCCACGGCCAGCTCGACACCCTGGATGGCGCTGACAGTACCGATGGCTTCGATATTCGGCGTCCAGACGGCGGGCTCGACCGTATAGGTCGAGACGGATTGCGCCGGCTGCTGCATGGTCGCGAAGAACTGCTTGATCATTCCATCGCGGAAAAAGTTGAACCAGACCAGCCCTCCGGCAAGCACCACGACCAAAATGAGAATGATCACGGGTAGAATGTAGCGCTTAATCATCAGGAACCGCTCCGCAACAAAACAATGGCCAGCAAAGTTTGTTGCTAGCCTGTCAAATGAGAATAACGTGATGTGGACTTGATTGCCACGCGCACTTTACTGTACCGTCCGGACGGTAAAGTCAATAGAAGCGGAATCCCTTATGGACGCAAAGTTGTAGAAAAAGGAACGGAATGCGGGCGGCCACTCTCACCACCAAAGATAAGATTCTGCAGGCTGCTGCGGAAATTGCCATGGAGGTTGGTCCGGTCCATCTCTCCCTTGATGCCGTCGCACGGCGCGCCGGGCTGTCGAAGGGCGGCCTGCTCTACACCTTCCCGACCAAAGCCAAGCTTCTGGAAGCGCTGGTCGAACACCACGTCGCTGAATTCGACGAATCGTTGCGCATGCAGGAAGCACGCCGCAACCACAAGGTGAACAGTGTGGTTCAGGCCTGCATCGAGGTCTATCGCGCTGAATTTGTGCTCAATGAGCCTGAGCCTTCAGGCATTCTGGCAGCCATTGCCAATGATCCAAGCTTCATTGATCCGATCCGCCGCTACAACAAGCAATTGCTGGACCGCATGAAGGAGAACTCGGAGGACCCGACCATGGCCCTCATCGCGTTCCTGACCATCGAGGGTTTGCGCAGTTTGAAACTGCTGGATATGGACACCCTCACCCACGAAGACCAGATCGCGGCCATTGACGGCCTGCGTCAGCTCTTCGCGCCGTGCGATCCCGACAAGCCGTCCCAGCCCGCAAATGGCTGATCAGGCATAGGGCTTGATGTCGCCCTCGGCCCATGCGGCCTGGGTTTCCGCGCTGAAAGCATCAAAGCGCTTTGCTTCGATGGCATCGCGGATACCCTGCATATGCTGCTGGTAATAGGCCAGATTGTTCCATGTCAGCAGCATGCCGCCCAGCGCTTCACCCGATTTGACCAGATGATGCAGATAGGCGCGGCTGTAATCGCGCGCGGCCGGGCATGAGGATTCCTCATCGAGCGGACGCGGATCATCCGCATGGCGCGCATTGCGCAGATTGACCTTGCCGCGGCGGGTAAAGGCCAGGCCATGCCGGCCCGCCCGTGTCGGCATCACGCAATCGAACATGTCGATGCCGCGCGCTACGGATTTCAGGATGTCGTCGGGCGTGCCCACACCCATCAGATAGCGCGGCTTTTCCTCCGGAAGCTCGGGACAGGTCACATCCAGCATGTCGAGCATGACCTCCTGCGGTTCGCCGACCGCGAGACCGCCGACGGCATATCCCTTCAGATCCATCGCCTTCAAAGCCTGCGCCGAGCGGATGCGCAGATCCGGCACATCGCCGCCCTGCACGATTCCGAACATGGCTTTCCCCGGCTGGTTGCCGAACGCCGTCTTGCAGCGTTCCGCCCAGCGCAGCGACAATTCCATGGCGCGCTGGATATCTTTCGGTGTTGAAGGCAGGGCAACGCATTCATCCAGCTGCATCTGGATATCGGAGTCGAGCAGCCCCTGGATTTCAATCGAGCGTTCCGGGCTCATCTCATGGGCACGCCCGTCGATATGCGAGCGGAAAGTCACGCCCTTTTCGTCGAGCTTGCGCAGTTGCGCCAGCGACATGACCTGGAAACCGCCGGAATCCGTCAGGATCGGCCCAGGCCAGCGGGCAAAATCGTGCAGTCCGCCGAGTTTTGCAATCCGTTCAGCGCTCGGGCGCAGCATCAGGTGATAGGTGTTGCCGAGAATGATATCGGCGCCAAGCTCGGCAACCTGATCCATATACATGGCCTTGACCGTGCCCGCCGTGCCGACCGGCATGAAGGCGGGCGTGCGGACAGTGCCGCGCGGCATGGTGATTTCACCGCGCCGGGCCTTGCCATCGGTTGCGATCAGTTTGAATTCAAAATTTTCTGTCATGATGCGGATCGCCATAACAGGCTTGCATCGCCATAGGAATAGAAGCGGTAGTGATTTTTGATCGCATGGGCATAGGCCGCATGCATGCGCTCGAAGCCGCTGAAGGCTGACACCAGCATGAACAGTGTCGATTTCGGCAGGTGGAAATTGGTCATCAGCAGGTCAACCGCCCGGAACCGGTAACCCGGCGTGATGAAAATATCCGTCGGGCCAGACCATGCCCGGATAACGCCGTCTTCGCCCGTCGCGCTTTCCAACAGACGCAGCGAGGTCGTGCCGACGCTGACAATGCGGCCGCCCCGCGCCTTCACGGCGTTGAGTGCATCCGCCGTCTTCTGGTCCACATGGCCGATTTCCGCATGCATCTTGTGGTCTGCCGTATCGTCCGCCTTGACAGGCAGGAACGTGCCCGCGCCCACATGAAGCGTGACGAAGTGCTCTTCGATGCCGCGCTTTTTCAGATCGTCCAGCAAATCAGGGGTAAAATGCAGTCCCGCCGTGGGTGCGGCAACGGCACCTTCCTCGCGGGCATAGACGGTCTGGTAATCCTCCTTGTCGCGGCCATCTTCCGCCCGCTTGGAGGCTATATAGGGCGGCAGCGGGATATGCCCGACCGCGGCAATGGCCTGATCAAGATCGGCGCCGCTGAAATCAAACACCAGCAAGACTTCGCCCGCGTCACCCTTTTCGGCGACAGTGGCCTGCAACGACCCGAGCAGGCAGGCATTGTTGCCGTGACCGAAGTCGATCCGCTCGCCCTGCTTGATGCGTTTTGCCGGGCGCAGGAAGGCTTTCCAGCGATCCGGTCCCGCCCGCATATGCAGCGTCGCACTGATCTGAGCCTTTACACCCTCGCGCTCGCGAAACCCTTCAAGCTGTGCGGGTATCACTTTGGTATCATTGAAAACAAGAGCATCGCCAGGGCGCAGAAAATCGCCGAGATTGCGAACGGTACTGTCGTCAAATCCGGAACTGTCCGCTTTCACAAGCAAAAGCCGCGCTGAATCGCGCGGCTCTGCAGGTCTCAATGCGATGTTTTCTTCCGGCAGATCAAAATCGAAAAGATCAACACGCATGGTCTGTCAATGCGATCTTATTCGGCGTCTGCGGCAACGCGCATGGAAACGATCGAATCCGGATCCTGCACGGGCTCGCCGCGCTTGATCTTGTCGACATTGTCCATGCCTTCGATGACCTGGCCCCAAACCGTGTACTGGCGATTGAGGAAGCCCGCATCGTCGAAGCAGATGAAGAACTGGGAATTGGCCGAATTCGGGTTCTGCGAACGGGCCATCGAGCAAGCGCCGCGGCCGTGATTGGCGTTGGAGAACTCTGCCTTCAGGTCCGGCTTTTCCGAACCGCCCATGCCCGCACGCGACGGATTGAAGGACGAACCGCCCTTCTTGCCGAACTTCACGTCGCCGGTCTGCGCCATGAAACCATCGATGACGCGGTGGAAGACGACACCGTCATAGGCGCCTTCGCGTGCCAGTTCCTTGATGCGCTCGACATGGCCAGGTGCGAGATCGGGGTAAAGTTCGATGACGACATTGCCCTTGGTGGTTTCGAGCAGGATCGTGTTTTCTGGATCTTTGTAAGCCATTTCCGGCATCTCCTTTGTTAGATTATTTTGCCGGACCGACAGTGACCTTGATCATCTTGTCCGGATTTTCAACGGCGCCATTCTGCGCTTCATTGCCTTTTTTGATCTTGTCGACCGCTTCCATGCCGCTCGTCACCTTGCCGACGACCGTATACTGGCCGTTCAGGAATGCGCCCTTGTCGAACATGATGAAGAACTGCGAATTGGCCGAATTCGGGTTGGACGAACGTGCCATGCCGACGGTGCCGCGCACGAAGGGTTCCTTCGAGAACTCGGCAGGCAGGTCCGGACGCTTCGAGCCGCCGGTTCCAGCGGCAGCCTGATTGTAGCCCTTTTCGGTATTGCCATACTGCACGTCACCGGTCTGGGCCATGAAGCCGGGAATGACGCGGTGGAACACGACATTGTTGTAGGCACCTTCCTTGGCCAGCGCCTTGATCTGCTCGACATGTTTCGGCGCAAGGTCGGGACGCAGCTCGATCTTGACGTCGCCGTCCTTCAGCTTGATCGTCATGGTGTTCTGGTCATCGGCCCAGCTTGGGGTCAAAGCAGCAAAAGACAGGGAAGAAACGGCTGCCACAAGAAGCGCAGTGCGAAATACGGACATACAGAAAGTCTCCAACGGATGGGGATGAGAAGAAAGCCCTATTTGAATTTGGCCCTGAGCGCCTCGGCGACAAGAGCGGGAGCAAAATGCCGGACGTCGCCGCCCATGGCCGCAATCTGGCGGACCAATGTGGCAGTAATCGTGCGGACCGAAGGATCAGCCGGCAGGAACACGGTTTGCAGCTCCGGCGCCATGGTGCCGTTCATACCGGCCATCTGCATCTCGTAATCGAGATCCGTGCCGTCCCGCAGGCCACGCACCATCAGGGAAGCGCCGTGTTTGCGGGCGGCATCAATCAGCAGACCATCGAAGGACACCACCTCGAGCCGCTGGCTGTCCTTGCCGAAAACATCCGCAGCAACCCGTTTGATCAGGTCCACGCGCTCGTCGAAGGAAAACAGCGGCGCCTTGCCCGGATGAATGCCAATGGCCACGAACACCTTGTCAGCAAGGCGCAACGAGCCCTGCAGGACATCCATGTGTCCATTGGTGATCGGGTCGAAGGATCCGGCGTAAATTGCGATTGTCATACCGTCTCCTAGCCGTTTTATCCGGCGCTTTCAATGGCCGGGAACAGTCCTGCCTTCATGATAAATGAACGGAAGATGAACGGGCGCATCAGCAAGCATTCAGTTCCCGCCAACTATAAAGAACGCAGAAAATGAAACCTTTCGGCCCCTATTGCGTTGTTAGTCACAGGAAAGCTGAAGATTGAAGGGATAAATGAATGTTTGTACTTCTGAGCGTAGGCATGATGATCGCGATGATGGTTTCCGCCGTCGTCATGATGCTGGAAGAAAACAAAAAGCGGGAAGCCAAAGTTAAGACATCCCGCTTCGGTGTTTATCCCATGAACGGTCAGAACGACCGACTGCGGTTCTAACTCTCGTCAGAACCGCTTTCCCCTGCTGTCTCGGCTTCGCCTTCGGCAGGAATGACTGCCTCGAGCTCTTCGTCATCACTGTCGGTTTCCGAAATCCGCTCGACCGACACAACCCTCTCGCCATCGGCTGTATTGAAGATCGTAACGCCCTTTGTGGAGCGTCCGGCGATGCGAATGCCATTGACCGGCACGCGGATGAGCTGTCCGCCATCCGAAACCAGCAGGATCTGATCCGAGGCCTCGACCGGGAACAGGGACACAAGCTTGCCGATTTCGTCCGTCTTGGATGTATCGGTGGCGCGAATACCCTTGCCGCCGCGTCCCGAGACACGGAATTCGTAGGATGACGAGCGTTTGCCGTAACCATATTCGCTGACGGTCAGGACCGTCTGCTCGCGGTCGCGCAGTTCCGCATAACGCTCGGCATTGAGATCAGCCACATCCGTGGCTTCTTCGCCCACCAGTGCCACTTCTTCAACGTCATCTGCACCCTGTGCACGCCGGTCAGCCGCTGCCTGCTTCAGATAAGCGGAGCGTTCAGCCGGGCTTGCATCCACATGGGCAAGAATTGCCATCGAGATGAGCGTATCGCCCTTGGCCAGCGTGATACCGCGAACACCGATGGAGTTACGGCCGGCAAAAACGCGTACGTCAGTGACGGGGAAACGGATGCACTGGCCACCGGCAGCGGTCAGAAGCACATCGTCGAACTCATCACAGGTATCCACGCCGAGGATTTCATCGCCCTCTTCTTCCAGCTTCATCGCAATCTTGCCGTTGCGATTGACCTGAACGAAGTCAGAGAGCTTGTTACGGCGCACGGTGCCGCGCGTCGTGGCAAACATGACGTCGAGATTGGTCCAGCTTGCCTCGTCTTCGGGCAGAGGCATGATTGTTGTGATGCGCTCGCCCTGTTCCAGCGGCAGCATGTTGATCAGCGCCTTGCCGCGGGACTGCGGCGTGCCGATCGGCAGGCGCCAGACCTTTTCCTTATAAACAATGCCGCGGGATGAGAAGAACAGCATCGGCGTGTGGGTGTTGGCCACGAACAGCCGTGTGACGAAATCCTCGTCCTTCATGGTCACGCCGGACCGGCCCTTGCCGCCGCGGCGCTGTGCGCGATAGGTCGTCAATGGCACGCGCTTGATGTAACCCGCATGGCTGACGGTCACGACCATGTCTTCCCGGGCGATCAGGTCCTCGTCGTCCATATCAGCGCCGCCATCGGTCAGTTCCGTGCGGCGGGGCGTGCCGAACTCGTCGCGGATGGCGGCAAGTTCGTCCTTGACGATGGTCATGATGCGCAGGCGCGATGCGAGGATTTCCAGATAATCCTTGATTTCAACGCCGATCCTGTTGAGTTCATCGGCGATTTCATCGCGTCCGAGGGCGGTCAGGCGCTGCAGGCGCAGATCGAGAATGGCGCGTGCCTGCTCTTCCGACAGATTGTAGGTGTTGTCGTCATTGAGCGTGTGGCGCGGATCGGCAATCAGCGTGATCAGTGGTGCCACGTCGTTGGCCGGCCAGCGGCGTTCCATCAACTGATCGCGCGCCGTTGCCGGATCGGGCGCCTGGCGGATCAGCGCGATGATCTCGTCGATATTGGCAACGGCAATCGCCAGACCAACCAACACATGCGCGCGGTCACGCGCCTTGCGCAGCAGGAATTTCGTGCGGCGGCTGACGACTTCCTCGCGGAAGGCGACAAAGGCGCGCAGAATGTCCATCAGGTTCAACAGGCCCGGCTTGCCGCCATTGAGCGCCACCATATTGGCGCCGAACGAGGATTGCAGCGGGGTAAAGCGATAGAGCTGGTTGACGATGACATCGGCGACGGCATCGCGCTTCAGCTCGACGACCACGCGGTAACCGTCGCGGTCGGACTCGTCGCGGATGTCCGAAATGCCCTCGATGCGCTTTTCACGCACGAGATCGGCCATCTTTTCGATCATCGTCGCCTTGTTCACCTGATAGGGCACTTCGGTGATGATGATGGCTTCGCGGTCGCCGCGCATCGCTTCGATGGCGACCTTGCCGCGCATCAGGATCGAGCCGCGGCCGGTGCTGTAGGCGGAATGAATGCCGGAACGGCCGAGAATAATGCCGCCCGTCGGGAAATCCGGACCCGGAATGATTTCCATCAGTTCCGCCAGATCGATGGCCGGATTGTCGATCAGGGCAATGCAGCCATTGATGACCTCGGCCAGATTGTGCGGCGGAACATTGGTCGCCATACCCACGGCGATGCCGCCGGAGCCATTGACCAGCAGATTGGGAAAACGGGCAGGAAGAACCACCGGCTCCTGCTCACGGCCGTCATAATTGTCCTGGAAATCGACCGTTTCCTTGTCGATATCTTCAAGAAGGGATTCCGTCACTTTTTCGAGACGGCACTCGGTGTAACGCATCGCCGCCGGGGAGTCGCCGTCGATGGAGCCGAAATTGCCCTGCCCGTCGACCAGCGGATCGCGCAGCGACCAGTCCTGCGCCATGCGCACCAAAGCGTCGTAGATCGAGGCGTCGCCGTGGGGATGGTATTTACCCATGACCTCACCGACCACACCGGCGGACTTACGGTAGGATCTGTTCCAGGACAGGCCCATTTCGTTCATCGCATGCAGGATGCGTCGGTGCACAGGCTTCAGACCATCACGCACGTCGGGCAGTGCGCGGCTGACAATCACGCTCATGGCATAGGAGAGATAGGAGCTTTGCATCTCCTCGATAATGGAAATTGGCTCAATGCCGAAATTTCCGCCTGGTTTATCGTCTTCTGGGCCGGATGGTGGGGTTAGTTCAGACACGAGGCACTCATCTTTCGTATAGAATCAATCTTCATCTTATAGCGGCTTTTCAAGGCAAAAGCCAACCGGAGGCACCGCAATACACAGCAGAAAACCCTTTGTTTTCAATAGGATACAACAGTTCATTTCAATCGGTGAAAAACTTGGTTGCAAAATCCCAACTTTATCGACGCTTAACCCCGAATCCGCTATTCTCGCTCAGCTTCAATCAGAGAAGAAAAGCAAAATCGTGGCGCTTTATGACACCCTGCTCAATGCGCTCGTTACCCTCATGGTGACGATCGATCCACCGGGACTGGCGCCGCTGTTTCTGGCGCTGACCAGGGGCATGAATCGCAAAGAGCGCGGCCAGGTTGCCCTACGCGCCAGCATCACCGCCTTTGTCGTGCTGACGATCTTCGCCGTAGCGGGCGCACAGATCCTGGCGCTGTTCGGCATCACCATCGGCGCCTTCCGCATTGCCGGCGGCCTGCTGTTGTTCTGGATCGCCTTCGAGATGATTTTCGAAAAACGCCAGGAGCGGCACGAGAAGAGCGCCACCGTTGCCATCACCAAGGATCATATCCGTAACATCGCCGCCTTTCCGCTCGCCATTCCGCTGATCGCCGGTCCCGGCGCCATCTCCGCGACCATCCTGCTGGCCGGCACCTTGTCCGAGCCGACATCGCGGCTGGCGCTGATCGGCATCATCCTGATCTGCATCGCCGCATCCTATGTCGTATTTTTCCTCGCTGAGCGCGTCGACCGCTTTCTGGGTGAAACAGGCCGCTCGATCCTGACACGCCTTCTGGGGGTCATCCTGGCGGCATTGGCGGTGCAATTCGTGGCGGACGGCATCAAGACCTTCATCACGACATGAATCATTTCAGGTGATCTTCCTCCGCCGCGTCCTTCTGCGTGATCAGGCGGGCGCTGCGCGTGCCGCTGACGGAAATCCATAGCCAGCTCATCGCCACGGCAAGACGGTTGCGCACGCCGATGAGGAAGTAGATATGGGCAAGTCCCCATAGCCACCAGGCGACATAGCCCTTGAGCTTGATCCAGCCGAAATCCGTCACCGCCGCGCGCTTGCCGATCGTTGCAAGATCGCCCGCATGGCGATAGCGGAAAGGCTTTGGCGCGGCATCGCCGGCCAATCGCGCCCTGATGGTTTTTGCCACATGGATTCCTTGTTGCTTGGCAGCTGGCGCAATGCCGGGAACCATGCCCTTGCCGCCATTCTTGACCGTTGCCGTATCGCCGATGACAAAGATATCCGGATGCCCCGGAGCGGTCAGATCATCGTTGACGGCAACACGCCCTGCCCGGTCCGCCGCCACGTCGAGCCATTTTGCCGCCGGAGAGGCCTGGACACCCGCGGCCCAGATGATCGTCGCCGCGCCGACAAATTGTCCGGCATATTCCACGCCATCCGCCGTGCAGCTTGTCACCGGATTGCCCAGATGCACCTGCACGCCGAGCTTTTCGAGCGCCCGCTGCGCATAGGCGGAAAGGTCAGGCGCGAAGGCGCCAAGCACGCGCTCCCCGCCTTCGATCAGGATCACCCGCGCCGTGGCGGGGTCAATCACCCGGAATTCACCTTGCAACGTATCCCTCGCCAGATCGGCAATGGTTCCGGCGATTTCCACACCCGTCGGCCCGGCGCCGATGATGACGAAGGTCAGCAATGCCGTCCGGCGCGCCGGATCGGGCTCGCGTTCGGCCTTTTCAAAGGCGGTCAGAATACGCCTGCGGATCGTCGTGGCATCTTCAAGCGTCTTCAAACCCGGCGCAAACGGCTCCCAGTCGTCATGACCGAAATAGGCATGGCGGGCTCCTGTCGCCAGCACCAGCGTGTCATAGGGAATGACCTCGCCATCGGCGGTCGAAATGGTTCGCGCAGCTGTATCCACGCTTTCAACAGTTCCAAGCAATGTCTTGATATTGCTGTATTTGCGCAGGAGATGCCGGATAGGCCAGGCAATTTCCGAGGTCGCCAGCGTCGACGTGGCGACCTGATAGAGCAGCGGCTGGAAAAGATGGTGATTGCGCTGGTCGACCACAGTGACGGCGACATCCGCATTGCGCAGGGAATTGGCGGCTTCCAGCCCGCCGAATCCGGCACCGACGATAACCACCCGGTGCAAAGCGTTCGATGATGTCATGGTGTCTGTCATGGCAGGCTCCTTGAGCACATGTGCTGATCACCTACCATGATTGACGCAAAGGTCAAAGCTGCCGGCTCGCTGTGGTCAGCGCGGCCCACCGTCCGGGCGTGATGCCATAGGCTTTCTTGAACTGCCGGTTGAGATGGCTCTGGTCGGTAAATCCGGTTTCCACCGCGATTTCCGCCAGCGGCACGCCCAGTTTCATCAGATCCTTCGCGCGCTGCAGGCGGCGCATCAGCAGGAAGCGGTGCGGGCTCGTGGCATAGAGGGCGCGGAAGTGCCGTGACAGCGCATAACGGTCAAGGCCGCTGACGGCCTCCAGCTCGCGCGAGCGCACCAGCCGCAGGGCATTGTCCGCAAGATAGTCGCGGGCCATGCCCGCCTGCCGCACCGCGGGCCTGCCCATCGGTTTCAACGGCTGCTTTGCATGGCGCGCCAATCCCAGCGTCAGCCGCGATACGATGTCATCCACCAGCAGTTCATCCATTTCCGCATCGGGATTGCCGAACGCGGCGGATATGGCCGAGACCAGCGGCGCATCGGAAAAGACCGGCTCCCGCACGAAAGGCAGCGTGCCATGATCGGTGCCAAGGGCCTCGATGGCCAGCGCCGGCTCGAGATAGATCATCCGGTAACGCAAGCCGTCATCGGTGCCTGCCCCGCCATCATGCACCTCATCGGGATGCAGAACCATGATGTTGCCGGGAAGGCTTTGCCGCTTTTCCCCGCGATAGCGGAATGTCTGGACGCCGTGCAGCGTCACGCCGATGGCATAGGTATCGTGCCGGTGCGGTTCGAAGGCATCGCCGGTGAAACGCGCTTCCATGCGCTCGACACCCGGATTGGATGGCGCCGACAGGATGGCATCGTGCGCCGGACGCTCGCACAAACGTCCAAGACCGCGCAGCACTTCCTCTTTTAGATTTTCACCCGGCATCCGGCAGACTCGATCCATGAATGGAGACCTAGATTTGGTGTTTGATACGAAAATTACAATTGTCGTGCGTGACGATCTTGCGACATGGCAGAAACTCAACGTCTCGTCATTCCTGGCAAGCGGCGTTGTCGCCCAGTCCCCCGGATTGATCGGCGACCCCTATATGGATCGGGCCGGCCATCATTATCATCCCTTGCCCATCCAGCCGATGATCGTGCTCACGGCGGATCAGGCAACCCTGTCGGCCATCCACCGCCGCTCGCTCGAACGCGAGGTCAAATCCTGCCTGTATATCGAGGAGATGTTTTCAACCGGATATGATCAGGCCAATCGCGCCGTGTTTGCCCGGTTTGCACCGGATGATGCGAGGGTTGTCGGCATTGCGCTGCACGCGGAGAAGAAGATCGTCGACAAGATCACCAAGGGCGCCAGGATGCACCCGTAACACCGGCGCTACCAGCCGGATACGAGCGCGAATACAACGAGATACCGCACAGTCTTGGCAATAGAGACCAAGAGCACAAAACTCCAGAGCGGCTCGCGCAACACCCCGGCAATCAGCGTCAGCGGATCGCCGATCACGGGTGCCCAGCTCAACAGCAGGGTCCACTTGCCATAGCGCTGGTACCAGCCTGTGGCACGGTCGAGCTGCGCCTCGCTGGCCGGGAACCATTTGCTGTGGCGGAACTGATCGATCCCGCGCCCAAGCAGCCAATTGACCACCGAGCCAAGGACGTTGCCCACGCTGGCAACAGCGATCAATGCGATTGCCGGATAGGAATGCGAGAGCAGCAGTCCGGCAAGCAGCGCCTCCGACTGCATCGGCAAAATGGTTGCGGCCGCAAAAGCGGCCGCGAACAATCCGGCATACACGCCCAAATCAACAAGCATGATCAAACCGGCAATGGCTTACAGAACAGGCTCAGAACGGGATCTCGTCGTCGAGATCGCGCGAGAAGTTGCCACCTGCATTGCCGCCACCGCTGGACGGCGAAGCGCTGGAACGGCCGAAATCCGAACCATAATCGCCATTGTCGGAGACCTGGCCCCGGCTCGAATTGTCGAACGAGCGGCCGCCGCCAGAACCGGCACCCTCGCCGCGTGAATCGAGCATCTGCAATTCACCGCGGAACTTCTGCAGGACGATTTCCGTCGAATAACGGTCATTGCCCGTCTGGTCCTGCCACTTGCGGGTCTGCAGCGCGCCTTCCAGATAAACCTTCATGCCCTTCTTGAGATACTGTTCAGCCACCTTGGCCAGATTGTCGTTGAAAATGACGACGCTGTGCCATTCGGTCTTTTCCTTGCGCTCGCCGCTGTTCTTGTCGCGCCAGCTTTCCGAGGTGGCAATGCGCAGATTGACCACCGGATCGCCTGAACCAAGACGCCGGACTTCCGGATCAGCGCCAAGATTACCGACCAAAATTACCTTGTTGACACTGCCAGCCATAAAAATACTCCACAAAATTAGCTTTTCGATTTGGCGCCATCATACAGAAGCCGCTCATTGCGCGGGCAACTGTCTGGCTCTATCCACAAAATACTGCTCGCTTCGACCACCAATGCCGCCAGCCTCCTGACAATTCAGTGGCAACTGACACTCTCCTGACAAATCTGTCAGTAGGCTTGCACGCGCACTTATCCGTTCAATGCCCTTATCCCGTGCCTGTCTGGCTTGTCAGGCACGGAACTCCCAGATTTTACGCCGGTTTTACCTCGCCCGCAATATTTGTTCTTTTTTTGTTCTATCACTTGCTCTATGGATGTCAACATGGCTATGGTGATTCCAACCCAGGTGCGGCCTC
The DNA here is from genome assembly GCF_049896885.1 of Phyllobacterium sp. SL163. Lineage (NCBI taxonomy): Bacteria > Pseudomonadati > Pseudomonadota > Alphaproteobacteria > Hyphomicrobiales > Phyllobacteriaceae > Phyllobacterium > Phyllobacterium sp. SL163. The sequence goes on from NZ_JAFCVE010000003.1 coordinate 356,205, forward strand.
GCAATCTGCTGGAGACTTTCTAAATAAGGGAAAGACTCCGGCCAGCGAGCCAGTTCCTCCCCCATAACGGCGTGACAGTCATGAGCGATCAGAAATTTATATCCATTCGTGGTGCCCGCGAACACAATTTGAAGAACATCGACCTCGATCTGCCGCGCGACAAGCTGATTGTCATGACCGGCCTGTCGGGATCGGGCAAATCTTCGCTTGCCTTCGATACCATCTATGCGGAAGGCCAGCGGCGTTATGTCGAGAGCCTGTCGGCCTATGCCCGGCAGTTTCTGGAGATGATGCAGAAGCCCGATGTCGACCAGATCGATGGCCTGTCTCCGGCCATTTCCATCGAGCAGAAGACGACAAGCCGCAACCCGCGCTCCACCGTCGGCACCGTCACGGAAATCTACGACTATCTGCGCCTGCTCTATGCGCGCGTCGGCATCCCCTATTCGCCGGCAACCGGCCTGCCGATTGAAAGTCAGACCGTCAGCCAGATGGTGGACCGTGTTCTGGCGCAGGATGAAGGCACCCGCCTGTTCATTCTCGCTCCCATCGTGCGCGGCCGCAAAGGCGAATACCGCAAGGAACTGGCCGATCTGCAGAAGCGCGGCTTCCAGCGCGTGAAAGTCGACGGGATATTCTACGAGATCGCCGACGTTCCGGCCCTCGACAAGAAATACAAGCACGACATCGATGTGGTCGTCGACCGCGTTGTCGTCCGCCCGGACATCTCCGCACGTCTGGCGGACAGCCTTGAAACCGCGCTCAAGCTTGCCGACGGCATTGCCCTGGCGGAATTCGCCGACAAGCCGTTGCCCGCCGACGAGACATCCGGGGAATCCGCCAACAAATCCAAGAACGAAACGCACGAGCGTTTGATGTTCTCGGAAAAGTTTGCCTGCCCGGTTTCCGGCTTCACCATTGCCGAAATCGAACCGCGCCTGTTCTCGTTCAACAATCCGTTCGGCGCCTGTCCGACCTGCGATGGTCTCGGCACCCAGAAGGCCATCGATCCCAACCTGATCGTGCCGGATGAAAGCCTGACGCTGAAGAATGGCGCCATTGCCCCTTGGTCGAAGTCGAGCTCGCCCTATTACAACCAGACATTGGACGCCCTGGGCAGCAGCTACGGCTTCAAGCTGGGCGACCGCTGGCGCGACATCAACGAAGACGCGCAAAAGGCCATTCTTTACGGCACCGGCAGCCGCGAGGTACATTTTTCCTACGATGACGGGCTGCGCTCCTACAAGACAACGAAACCGTTCGAAGGCGTCATTCCCAATCTGGAGCGCCGCTGGAAGGAAACGGATTCGGCCTGGTCGCGCGAGGAAATCGAGCGCTTCATGTCCGGCACGCCCTGCCCGGCCTGCGGCGGCTATCGCCTGAAGCCGGAAGCGCTGGCGGTGAAGATCGGCGGCCTGCATATCGGCCAGATCACGGAAAAGTCGATCCGCCATGCGGATGCCTGGTTCAGTGACATCGACAAGAGTTTCAATGACAAGCAGACGGAAATCGCGGCACGCATCCTCAAGGAAATCCGCGAGCGCCTGCGCTTTTTGAACGATGTCGGCTTGGATTACCTCGCCCTGTCGCGCAATTCCGGCACGCTGTCGGGCGGCGAGAGCCAGCGCATCCGGCTGGCGTCGCAGATCGGCTCCGGGTTGACCGGCGTGCTCTACGTTCTGGATGAGCCGTCCATCGGCCTGCATCAGCGCGACAACGAGCAGCTTCTCAAGACCCTGCGGCACCTGCGCGATCTCGGCAACACCGTGATCGTGGTGGAACACGATGAGGACGCGATCCTCACTGCCGACTATGTCGTCGATATCGGACCGGCTGCCGGTATTCATGGCGGTGAAATCATCGCTTCCGGAACGCCAGCCGATATCATGGCAAGCCCGAAGTCGCTGACCGGCAAATATCTGTCCGGCGCGATCGAGGTGGCCGTGCCGTCCGAGCGGCGCAAGTTGAACAAGAAACGCATCAAGATTGTCGGCGCGCGCGGCAACAACCTGAAGAATGTGTCGGCGGAAATTCCGCTTGGCACCTTTACGGCCGTGACCGGTGTTTCCGGCGGCGGCAAATCCACCTTCCTGATCGAAACCCTGTTCAAGTCGGCCTCGCGCCGCATCATGGGGTCGCGCGAGCAACCGGCAGACCACGACCGGATCGACGGCCTGGAATTCCTCGACAAGGTCATCGATATCGACCAGTCGCCGATTGGCCGCACGCCGCGCTCCAACCCGGCCACCTATACCGGCGCCTTCACCCCGATCCGCGACTGGTTTGCCGGTCTGCCCGAGGCCAAGGCGCGCGGCTATCAGCCGGGCCGGTTCTCGTTCAACGTCAAGGGCGGCCGCTGCGAGGCCTGCCAGGGCGATGGCGTGATCAAGATCGAGATGCACTTCCTGCCCGACGTCTACGTCACCTGTGACGTGTGTCACGGCAAGCGCTACAACCGCGAAACGCTGGAAGTGCTGTTCAAGGGCAAATCCATCGCCGATGTGCTTGATATGACGGTCGAGGAAGGTGCGGAGTTCTTCGCGGCCGTTCCCGCCGTGCGCGACAAATTGCAGACGCTGGCAAAGGTCGGCCTTGGCTACATCCATGTCGGCCAGCAGGCCAATACGCTGTCCGGCGGCGAAGCCCAGCGCATCAAGCTCGCCAAGGAATTGTCGCGCAAGGCAACCGGACGCACGCTCTATATCCTTGACGAGCCGACAACCGGCTTGCATTTCCATGATGTGGCCAAGCTTCTTGAAGTGCTGCATGAGCTCGTTGACCAGGGCAATACCGTGGTGGTGATCGAGCACAATCTCGAAGTCATCAAGACGGCGGATTGGGTCATCGATCTTGGCCCCGAAGGCGGCGATGGCGGCGGCGAGATCGTTGCCGTCGGGCGTCCCGAGGATATCGTGGCCGAGCCGCGTTCCTATACCGGCAGGTTCCTGAAGGAACTGCTGCAACGGCGACCCGGCAATCGCGCCCAGGCGGCGGCGGAATGACAGACAAACCCGCCGGAAACGGCGGGTTTTGTTTATGGGCCGGCTTGAATGAATACGGATTGACGGGAGGACACCATCATGACCGCAGGCGGAACGATCAGAACAGGTATCGGCGGCTGGATTTTCGAACCCTGGCGCGGCACATTCTATCCCAAGGGCCTGTCGAAGGCCAAGGAGCTCGAATATGCCGGGCAGCACCTGAGCACGATCGAGATCAACAGCACCTATTACGGCACCCAGAAGCCGGAAACCTTTGCCAAATGGGCAAGCTCGGTGCCGAACGGTTTTATTTTTTCGGTCAAGGGCAACCGGTTCGTCACCAATCGCCGCGTTCTGGCGGAGGCCGGCGAGTCGATGGAACGTTTCATCAAGTCCGGCATCGCCGAACTTGCCGACCGGCTGGGGCCGCTGCTCTGGCAGTTTGCCCCAACCAAGAAGTTCGATGCCGAAGATTTTGGCGCCTTCCTTGATCTCCTGCCGGAGAAGGAAGGCGGTATTGCGCTGCGTCACGCGGTCGAGGTGCGCCATCCCTCGTTTATCGATCCCGATTTCATCGCGCTCCTGCGCCAGAAGAATGTCGCCGTGGTCTATGCCCATCATTTCGATTACCCCGAGATTGCCGATGTGACCGCCGATTTCGTTTATGCCCGCCTGCAGAAGGGCGACGATGCCGTCGAGACCGCCTATCCCGCCAAGCAGCTCGATCAGTGGGCAGAGCGGGTTAAACTTTGGGCAAAGGGCGATGCGCCGGATGACCTGCCCCTAGCCGCTCCCTTGGTCAAACCGGACAAGCAGCCGCGCGATGTTTTTGCCTATTTCATCCATGAGGGCAAAGTGCGCGCGCCGCAGGCAGCCCAAGCGCTGAAGGACCGTCTCTGACGAGAGTCAGGTCAAGTCGAAGGTCATGCAGCATAAAAAATAGGCAGATTGATTATAATTTAATCAGAGCTGACTTTTTCTGAATGTTTGTTGCCATGGCTAAATGGCAGGGAGTTCAGAAAACTCCCCGCTCTGTCATCGGTAAAATCCCATTCCTCGAATAAATTCGCTTTAGGGGTCGACTTGGCATGCTTCCTGCTTTTTGTTGTGCAAGCGGGCAAGAGGTCCGCTCGCCATACATAGGGAGTTTATTCTCTGATGAAGAAAATTGAAGCCATCATCAAACCATTCAAGCTGGATGAGGTGAAAGAGGCACTGCAGGAAGTGGGGCTTCAGGGCATTACCGTGACGGAAGCCAAGGGTTTTGGCCGCCAGAAAGGCCATACGGAACTGTATCGCGGCGCTGAATATGTCGTCGACTTCCTGCCAAAGGTGAAAGTCGAGATCGTTCTGGGCGACGAGTCTGTCGAAGCAGCCATCGAGGCGATCCGCAAGGCCGCACAGACCGGCCGTATCGGCGATGGAAAGATATTCGTTTCCAACATCGAGGAAGTCGTGCGCATCCGTACCGGTGAATCCGGTATCGACGCCATCTAGTCCTGCTATCCCATTGCCGGTGCTCCCGCACCGGCCCATCCGCTATCATCGTCGCTGAACAAGGAAAATTGACATGACGACCGCAAAAGACATTCTCAAACAGATCAAAGACAATGATGTAAAATTCCTTGACCTTCGCTTCACGGATCCGAAGGGCAAGCTGCAGCACGTGACGATGGACGTTGCCGAAGTCGATGAAGACATGTTTGCCGATGGCGTCATGTTCGATGGTTCCTCCATTGCCGGCTGGAAGGCCATCAACGAATCCGACATGGTTCTCATGCCTGACACCGACACGGTGCACATGGACCCGTTCTTCGCGCAGTCGACCATGGTCATCCTCTGCGACATTCTCGACCCGATCTCCGGCGAAGCCTACAACCGCGACCCGCGCGGCACCGCCAAGAAAGCCGAAGCCTATATGAAGGCGGAAGGCGTTGGCGACACCATCTTCGTTGGCCCGGAAGCTGAATTCTTCGTCTTCGACGACGTGAAGTACAAGGCCGACCCATACAACACAGGCTTCAAGCTCGACTCCACCGAACTGCCGTCCAACGATGATACCGACTACGAAACCGGCAACCTTGGCCACCGCCCGCGCGTCAAGGGCGGTTATTTCCCGGTTCCTCCGGTCGATTCCTGCCAGGACATGCGCTCGGAAATGCTCACGGTTCTGACCGAAATGGGCGTTCGCGTTGAAAAGCATCACCACGAAGTGGCGGCGGCACAGCACGAGCTGGGCATCAAGTTCGATGCCCTCACCCGCAACGCCGACAAGATGCTGATCTACAAGTACGTCGTGCATCAGGTTGCCAATGCCTATGGCAAGACAGCCACCTTCATGCCGAAGCCGATTTTCGGCGACAACGGCTCGGGCATGCACGTGCATATGTCGATCTGGAAGGATGGCAAGCCAACCTTCGCCGGCAATGAATATGCCGGTCTGTCGGAAAACTGCCTGTTCTTCATCGGCGGCATCATCAAGCATGCCAAGGCAATCAACGCCTTCACCAACCCGTCGACCAACTCCTACAAGCGTCTGGTCCCAGGTTACGAAGCTCCGGTTCTGCTGGCTTACTCCGCCCGCAACCGTTCGGCGTCCTGCCGTATTCCGTTCGGCTCCTCGCCGAAGTCGAAGCGCGTTGAAATCCGCTTCCCGGATCCGACAGCCAACCCCTATCTCGGCTTTGCCGCGATGCTGATGGCCGGTCTCGACGGCATCAAGAACAAGATCCATCCCGGCCAGCCGATGGACAAGGATCTCTATGATCTTCCTGCCAAGGAACTCAAGAAGATCCCGACCGTCTGCGGTTCGCTGCGTGAAGCGCTCCAGAGCCTCGACAAGGATCGCGGCTTCCTCAAGGCCGGCGGCGTGTTCGACGATGACCAGATCGACAGCTTCATCGAACTGAAGATGGCCGAAGTGATGCGCTACGAAATGACCCCGCATCCCGTCGAATACGACATGTACTACTCGGTCTGACCGGACCGGTCTGTCGATACAAGAAACCCCGGGCTTGCCCCGGGGTTTTTCATTAGACCAAGGTATGGTCTTTAAAATTCGCGGAAGAATGATATATTTGCCTTGGAGTGAGAGGCGAGCTTTCGCCCGCCTCCCTCTTCCTAGATGATGAATCGAACCCGGAGCAAGACTTGCCAGCCTGTCCGGGTTCTTTTCATTTCCAGGGTGATAACAAGCGGTTTGAACCGCATCGCTTCACCTCCAAGTTCAAAGGCAAGGCCATTGCCATGGTCGGAAGGCCCATCTTTCCGACGCGCTGCTGGCACAGCGCATCCTGCTTCGCCCTTGAAACTCTGTATTGAAATTATTGCGCTCGGTTTTGGTGAAGGCAATAAACGTACAGTTGAATCAATGCGATACAGCAATATCCTGACTAGATATATGGTAGCAAAGACGTGCTTCAGACCCAGTCCGCGCTATGACGCCGCGATCGCCTGAAGCACCTTCACGGCGGCAACCATCTCGCGCTCACGCAAAGCCCGCCGGGCTGACGCTTCCGCATCTTCGCCCCACTGCTCGATGGTCCAGTCTTCGTCGACATGCGCCAGCATCCAGGCTTCGTCGCCGGTAATACGGCCCTTTGCCACGGCAAGCGCCAGAATAGCCGATCCGGTCAGAGTCGTGATCGTGTGCAGGGCGGCAACGGTAAAGGCATCCCTGAACTGTCCGAGATGCACGCCGAGCGCGGCAAGCGTCTCGCGCGGCTGTTCCACATGCATGACGCCCTCGGCGAGGACGAAACGTGCGCCAAGATCGGAGGCAGCCCAATCGATAATGGGATCCCAGAGGTCCGTCTGGCGCTTGACCAGCCGTTCAGGCGAACCCGCGCGGTAGCACAGCATATCCGAAGAGGCGAAACGCAGCACGTCCTCAAGCACGACCTGGGGATCGCTGACGATCCCATCGATCGCCGTATTGGCAAGACGAGTGGCAGGCATGCGCGCCGGGACGATATCCTTGTCCTGCGCGGCGAATTCATCGGCAATCATCTGCGCCAAAGCGCGGTTTGGCAGCAACAGATCCTGCCGCGCCGGCGTCTTGACGCGCTTGCCATCCAGTTCAACGGCAAACTGACCATTCCGCTCAACAACCGCTACCGCATTGTAGAACCGTTTGGGAAACGGCAGATTCGACTGGACCTGCGCCCGGCGCACCGGATCCGTATCCGACGGACCTTGCGGCATGTCCATATTGAAAAGGTCATTGTTCATCGTCATCGTCCGTATGCGTTACCGGTCAGCCTGTTCTAATTCTCTTCGTCGCCGTCGCTTTCGTCGAGACCCAGAAGGTTCCACGTCTGCACCATATGCGGTGGCAGCGGTGCCGTGACATCGATGATCCCGCCCGACGGATTGGGAATGCGGATGCGGCGCGCGTGCAGGTGCAGGCGGTTCTGAATGCCGCCGGGGAAAGACCAGTTCGTGTCGGCCTCGAAATATTTGGGATCGCCGATGATCGGGCAGCCGATATGGGCGGCATGGACGCGCAACTGATGCGTACGGCCGGTATAGGGCTCCATTTCCAGCCAGGTCAGCACCTGCCCGGCGGATTCGATGACCCGGTAATAGGAAACCGCATGATCGGAGTCGGGCTCCCCGTGCTGGGCAACACGCATCCGGTCGCCATCGGGCGTTGTTTCCTTGACCAGCCAGGTGGTGATCTTGTCCTCGCGCTTGCGTGGAATACCCTTGACCAGTGCCCAGTAGGTTTTCTTGGTCTCGCGCTCGCGGAACGCCGCGGTCAAAGCCTGCGCGGCACCGCGCGTGCGCGCAACCACGAGAACGCCTGATGTATCGCGGTCAAGCCGGTGCACAAGCCGGGGTTTTTCGCCCTTCTTGTTGCGCCAGGCTTCGAGCATGTCGTCCACGTGGCGATTGACGCCGGAACCGCCCTGCACTGCCAGTCCAGCCGGCTTGTTGAACACGAAAACCTTGGGATCTTCGTAGAGCAGCATCTGGGAGAGGACGTCACCATCTTCCCGGCCGCGAATGCTCTTGCCGGTCAGGTGCTGGCCTTCGGCCTTGGCGTCCACCTGCAAGGGCGGAATGCGCACGGTCTGGCCAGCCTGCAGGCGCGTATCGGACTTGGCGCGTGAGCCATCCACCCGAATCTGCCCGGACCGCAGCAATTTCTGCAGGTGTCCGAAACCCAATCCCGGATAATGTACCTTGAACCATCGGTCGAGGCGCATTTCCGCTTCGCCGGTGTCAACTGTCTTCTGCTCTACCACTGCCATAAGTCATACCTTGTCTAATCAGGCATGCGCTTAGCACTAAGCGACCGCTCTTGCGAGCCATAATCCGAAAAACAACGCCCCAATGCTCAAGATGACGCTCGCAAGCACATAAATCAGCGTGAAAAGTGCTTCTCCGCGGTTCCACAGCAGCGCAACGTCGAGCGAGAACGAGGAAAAGGTGGTGAAGCCTCCCATAATGCCAACCGCAACAAACAGGCGCAGCTCGGTGGAACCGTTGAAACGCCGGGCCAAGAGCTCAATGAACAGGCCCATCAGCAATCCGCCGGCCACGTTCACGGTCAGCGTTCCCCAGGGAAAAGCCATGCCAAAAATCCGGGTCATCAGCACGCCGACGAGATATCGGGCAACCGAACCGATAGCTCCGCCTGATGCAACCAGTAATATTGCGTTCACTTTGCCTCACCTCCGGCAGTTTATTCTATGAAGTCAAATATTTGACTCATCACGGGACGTTAACAAACGTAGAAAAATGTTCCTTGAACAGACGCGGAACTGACACAACTTTAGAGCATTGAATATTGCAGCGCACAAGCACCTCATGCAGAGTCAAAAATTGAGGAATGTGCGCAGAAGCGGGCATAACGAGCGGAGTGGCAAAGTGTCATTGATACAGATCTATTGGAAATCTCTCCAATATCTTGGGGCGGAAAAGCGTGCAACCACGTTTATCTGCCTGGTCAACGTTGCGTTGGCCCTGACCATGCTGTTTGAGCCCGTACTTGTGGGCCGCGTCATTCAGGCCATCTCGACCAAGACAGCCATATGGCCGCCTCTGAGCCAGCTGGCCGGTGTTGGTTTGTTCCATATCGTTGCCAACGTTCTGGTTTCGCGCGAAGCGGACCGGCTTGCGCATCGCCGCAAACTGTCGGTGCTGACGGAATCGTACAACCGCGTGATCAGCATGCCGCTCGCCTGGCATCATCAGCGGGGCACATCCAATGCCATGCACACCCTTCTGCGCGCGATTGAAACACTGTTCAGCCTCTGGCTTGAATTCATGCGCACGCACCTTGCCACTACCGTTGCTCTGGTCGGACTTGTTCCGCTGGCTTTGGCCCAGGATTGGCGCCTCGCTTCGGTTCTGGCCGTGCTTGGCGTCATCTATGTCATCGTCAGCCGTGTTGTCACAGCCAAGACCAAGGACGGTCAGGCTCAGGTTGAGCGTCATCATATCAAGGCATTCAGCCATGTGACCGACTCCATGGGCAATATCTCCGTCCTGCAGAGCTATAACCGCATCGACGAAGAAACCCGTGCCTTGCAGTCCTATACAAAACAGTTGCTGGACTCGCAGTATCCAGTTCTCAACTGGTGGGCGCTCGCTGCCGGTATCAACCGTATGGCCTCCATCATTTCGATGGTCGTCATCCTGTTCCTCGGCTCCTATTTCGTCATGCACAACCAGATGAATGTCGGCCAGGTTGTTGCCTTCACCGGCTTCGCCGCCCTGCTCATCGGCCGTCTTGACCAGCTCAGCGCCTTTGTGAACCAGATCTTTGCTGCCCGCGCCAAGCTGGAAGACTTCTACGAAATGGAAGATTCCGCCGCCTATCAGGCCGAACCGAAGGCCGTACATGACCTCGACAACATCAGCGGCGAAGTCGAATTCCAGAACGTGTCGTTCGAATTTGCCAAGTCCACACAGGGCCTGAAGAATGTATCGTTCAAGGCGAAAGCCGGCCAGACGGTTGCCATCGTCGGTCCGACAGGCGCCGGCAAGACCACGCTGATCAACGTTCTGCAGCGCGTCTACGATCCCAAGGAAGGCCGTGTGCTTGTCGATGGCATCGATACCCGCACCATCAGCCGCCGCTCGTTGCGCAATGCAATCGCCACGGTGTTTCAGGATGCAGGCATGTTCAACCGCAGCATCGAGGAAAACATCCGCGTCGGCCGTCCGAAGGCTTCGGACGAGGATGTTGCGGCGGCGGCAGCAGCAGCCGATGCCAGCGACTTCATCCTGTCGAAGTCAGCCGGTTTCGACACGATGGTTGGTGAACGCGGTTCGCAGCTTTCCGGCGGTGAACGCCAGCGTGTTGCCATTGCCCGCGCCATCCTGAAAGACGCACCGATCCTCGTTCTCGACGAGGCAACCAGTGCGCTTGACGTCGAAACCGAGGCACGCGTCAAGGCGGCCGTCGACAAGCTGTGCCAGAACCGCACGACTTTCATCATCGCCCACCGCCTGTCGACGGTTCGCGACGCTGACATCGTGCTCTTCATGGATCACGGCGAGATTGTCGAGTCCGGCAGCTTTGACGAGCTGGCACACCAGAACGGCCGCTTCACGGCGCTGCTCAAGGCCGGTGGCCTGAAGCTGGACGACGACACGGCAAACGTCACGCCCTTCCCGCGCAAGCCGCCGGAAGCCGCGTAAGCCTGGAGATGATCAACCCGATAAAAGGGCCGCTTCATTTGAAGCGGCCTTTTTCTTGATTCCAGTCGGACGTGCCGACGTCAGGCGCGGCCTATTCGCCGCGCTCGACCCTCAGCCGGTTCCAGTATTCGATCCGTTTGCGGATTTCGCGTTCGAAGCCGCGCTCGGGCGGATTGTAAAAGGTCTGGCGGCCAAGCGCGTCGGGAAAATAGTTCTGCCCGGAAAATGCATCCGGCTGGTCGTGGTCGTAAGCATACCCCTTGCCGTAGCCCTCGCCCTTCATCAGCTTGGTCGGCGCATTCAGAATATGCTTGGGCGGCACAAGCGAGCCGTTTTCCTTGGCCGTGCGCATGGCCGCAGCAAACGCCGTATAGACCGCGTTCGATTTGGGAGCCGTCGCCAGATAGACGCAGGCCTGCGCCAGGGCGAGTTCACCCTCGGGTGAACCGAGATAGTCATAGGCATCCTTGGCCGCATTGCAGATGACCAGAGCCTGCGGATCGGCGAGCCCGATATCCTCACTCGCCATCCGCACCAGACGCCTGCCGATAAACAGCGGGTCTTCTCCCGCATCGAACATGCGGCAGAGATAATACAGCGCTGCATCCGGATCGGACCCGCGCACGGATTTGTGCAGGGCAGAGATCAGATTGTAATGCCCGTCCTGCCCCTTGTCATAGACGGGGGCGCGGCGCTGCACGATCTGCTGGACCCGCTCGACATTGAAGATTTCGCCGGTGCGGGCCGCGCGCCAGACTTCCTCGGCCAGTGTCAGGATCGCCCGGCCATCGCCGTCCGCCATGCGCACCAGGCTCGCCCGCGCCTCGTCGTCCAGAGGCAGCGGTTTGCCTTCATGTTCCTCGGCGCGCTGCATCAGCGCCATCAGGCTGGCTTCGTCGTGCGGATGAAACACAAGGACGCGCGCACGTGACAAGAGAGCGGCGTTGAGTTCGAAGGACGGGTTTTCGGTGGTGGCTCCCACGAGCACAATCGTCCCGTCTTCCATGACAGGCAGAAACGAATCCTGCTGGGCGCGGTTGAAGCGGTGAATCTCGTCGACGAACAACAGAGTCTGGCGGCCCGACATTTTGCGGGCGCGGGCCATGTCAAAAACCTTCTTCAGGTCGGCAACACCGGAAAAAATGGCCGATATCTGTTCGAAGGCAAGATTGGTCTCACCCGCAAGCAACCGCGCCACGGTGGTTTTACCCGTTCCGGGCGGTCCCCAGAAAATCATCGATCCCAGTGAGCCGGATTCGATCATGCGCGTCAGCGCGCCTTCCGGTCCGGTCAGGTGCTCCTGGCCGGTGACTTCGCCAAGCGAGCGCGGACGCAAACGGTCAGCAAGCGGCCTGCTCCGGTCCGAAGCCGGATCCTCCTTTGCTGCAAACAGATCCGTCATTGCCCCATCTGCCTCATTTATCGAATGATCTGCCGGATGATTGCGCCATCCCGCTCGAACTCAAAGCGCCACAGGACCGGCTTGGTTGCCATCACTGTCGCCAGATCGGCGGCGGTCGCAATATCACGACCATTGACCTTGCGCACGATATCGCCGGGTTGCAAGCCGATCCGCGCGGCCGGCGTATTGGCAAAAATCTTTTCCACCGCAACGCCGGTCGTTTCCGCCGACAGGTGCAGTCTTGTCGCGCTGCTGGGCGTGAGTGTGATGACCTGCGCGCCGGAAAGCGGGTTTTTGCCCTGGATCACCGTCTTGTTGGCGGGATCGTCCGGCCGTGGCTTTTCCAGAACGAGGGAAATCACCTTCTCCTTCGACCGGCTCAAGACATTGAGCTTGACAGTCTTGCCGATCCCGGCGGTCGACAGGCGGTAGCCCAGGCCATCGAAATTCTCGATGCGGAAATCATCAACCGCCAGAATCACGTCGCCAACCTGCAGTCCGCCTTTCTCAGCCGGTCCATCCTTGGCAACGTTCGTGACAAGCGCGCCATAAGGCTGCTTCATGCCCAGCCCTTCGGCCACATCGGACGTCACGTTCTGGAAGGTCGCGCCGATATAGGGGCGCTCGAACTTGTCGCCGCCCTGCTTTGCCGTTTCAACCACGGCCCGTACCATGTTCGACGGGATGGCGAAGCCGATCCCCACCGAACCGCCGGAGCGGGAAAAGATCGCCGTGTTGATGCCGACAAGCTTGCCGTCCATGCCGATGAGCGCGCCGCCGGAATTGCCGGGATTGATCGCCGCATCCGTCTGGATGAAGAAATCGAAATCCGAAATCCCCACCCGGGTACGCGCCTGCGCCGAGACGATGCCGCTGGTGACGGTCTGGCCCACGCCAAAGGGATTGCCGATGGCAAGAACCAGATCACCCACTTCAACCTTGTCCGAATCCGCCAGCTGCAGGATCGGCAATTGCTCTCCGGCCTCGATCTTGAGGATGGCGAGATCCGTCGATTCATCCTTCAGGAGAATGCGCGATTCAAACTCGCGGCCATCCGAGAGGGCAATCTTGACCGTTTCCGCATCGCGAATGACGTGGTTGTTGGTGACCACGATGCCCGAGGCGTCGACGATAACGCCCGAACCGAGCGATGACTGGATGCGCGGCGGGCCATTGAACTGGCCGCCGAAGAATTGCTCGAAAAACGGATCGCCGGCAAAGGGCGAACGCTGCTGCACTTCCCGCGCCGCATAGACGTTGACGACCGCTCCGGCAGTCTGCTTGACGAGCGGCGCAAACGACAATTGTGTATCCACACGTGATGCCGGAACCTGCTTTGCCGTATCGGCCGCCGTCTGCGCATGCACCGGCACGATCATGGCGGAAACGAGTGCGGAGGTGACGAGCAGCGCCCGGGCCGATTGCGCGATTTTGGAACAACTCATGTCGATCTCCCGAACTGATGAATCAGTAAAACGTGTTAATCCAATGTGCTGAATTTCAACGCGGATACCAGCCATGAAACAAAGCAAATTTGAGACATTCAAAGCAGCTTCGTCATTGCGCCCATATTCTCGCCCGCTTCAGCAAATTTGCGGTCCAGGGTATAGATGGTGGCGCCGTGATGAATAGCAACCGCCAGATGGAGCGCATCACCCGCTCTTATCCCCGACACATGGCGATCTGCCATCTGAGCAGCCGACCGAAACATCAATCCCGTGATAGGCAGTGTTTCAAAGGATTCGCTCACAAGACGATGAAAGGCGGCAAGAGAAGCGTTGCGATGCTGCACGTGCAGTTGCTGGGTGCTTACCTTGAGCGACAAGGCTGACGAGAACTCGGTGATTGTCCAATCACTCACAGCCATTTTTTCGTTGTGCTGGCTTGCAAGCCAGTCAAGCACGCGCGCTGTCTGGCTTTCTGATGTCAGCGCAGCGACGAGAACGGATGTATCGAGGTAAAGCATCAATAGCGGTCTTGATCACGCATCGCGCGAACAAAGTCGCCGCCGGAGACCGGCTGTTCCGGCATATTTTCCGTAAGCTGTCGCAATGCCGCTATATCGATCGGCTTGCGCGGCGCGCCGGCTGGCACCAGTTGGGCTACCAGTTTGCCCCGGCGCAAAATCTGCACGGTCTCTCCCGCTTCGACCTCATCGATCAATTCACTGAGATGTGCTTTCGCGTCAACAAGATTGACTGTACCCATCCGGCTCTCCTGACCATTTAACTAGTCATATATAGCGTCAATACAGTCCAGTTTCAACGGCGCGAAAGTCGAGCAAAAACAGAAAAGGGGCCCGCAAAGGCCCCTATCCCAAAATCATCGATGCGGAAGCGCTGGATTATGCGGCTTCGGCTTCGTTTGCCTGTTCGGCAGCAACACGGGCCAGATCCTTGGAACCCTTGGCGCTGACATCGCGATCAACGAATTCGACAACGGCGAGCGGTGCATTGTCACCGGTGCGGAAGCCTGCCTTCATGATGCGGATGTAACCGCCGTTGCGCTGACCGTAGCGCGGAGCAAGCGTGTCAAACAGCTTTGCTACGAGCTTGGCATCGCGGATCGCCGAAATGGCCTGACGACGCGCGTGCAGATCACCGCGCTTGCCGAGCGTGACAAGCTTTTCAACGATGGGACGAATTTCCTTGGCCTTGGGCAGCGTTGTAACGATCTGCTCATGCTCAATCAATGATGCAGCCATATTGGCAAACATCGCCTTACGATGGCTGGCAGTCCGGTTAAGCTTGCGGCCTGAATTACCGTGGCGCATGAGCCTTCTCCTTCAATTTCTCAGTTCGGGCTCATTGCCCGGGCTTGGTTGTCGGGCAGAGCCCGGATTAATACTGGTCTTCGTAACGCTTCGCGAGGTCTTCAATGTTTTCTGGCGGCCAGGATGGGACTTCCATACCGAGATGGAGACCCATGGAAGCCAGAACTTCCTTGATTTCGTTCAGCGACTTGCGACCAAAGTTCGGTGTGCGCAGCATTTCTGCTTCTGTCTTCTGAATAAGATCGCCGATATAGACGATGTTATCATTCTTCAGGCAGTTTGCCGAGCGTACGGAAAGTTCGAGTTCGTCGACCTTCTTGAGCAGAGCCGGATTGAACGCAAGTTCAGTGACCTGTTCCTGCTGTACTTCCTTCTGCGGCTCGTCAAAGTTGACGAAGATCGCCAGCTGGTCCTGCAGGATGCGTGCTGCATAGGCAACGGCATCTTCGCCGGAGATCGAACCATCGGTCTCGATGGAAAGGATCAGCTTGTCATAATCGAGAACCTGTCCCTCGCGGGTGTTTTCGATCTTGTACGATACTTTGCGAACCGGTGAGTAGAGGCTGTCAACCGGGATCAGGCCGATTGGCGCATCTTCTGCACGGTTGCGGTCAGCCGGAACGTAGCCCTTGCCGGTGTTGACGGTGAATTCCATGCGGATTTCAGCGCCTTCGTCCAGCGTGCAGATAACGTGTTCCGGATTGAGGATTTCGATATCGCCAACCGTCTGAATGTCGCCAGCCGTCACAACGCCTGGGCCTTCCTTGCGGACGACCATGCGCTTGGGACCATCGCTTTCCATGTGGATCGCGATTTCCTTGATGTTCAGGACGATGTCCGTCACATCTTCACGAACGCCGGGGATCGACGAGAATTCATGCAGAACGCCATCGATCTGTACGGCAGTCACGGCAGCGCCGCGCAGCGAAGACAGAAGCACACGGCGCAGAGCATTGCCGAGCGTCAAGCCGAAGCCGCGTTCAAGCGGCTCGGCGACGACCGTTGCCTTTGTCTTCGAGCCGGAGGTCTGAAACTCGACCTTGTTCGGCTTGATCAGTTCTTGCCAGTTTTTCTGGATCATCTAGTTTTTCCCTATCCTTGCCTTGCCACCATCCAATCGTGGCAATGAAGCGTGGAAACCGCAGAGGAGCTGAATGTCAGCTCATGCGGCCAAATCTTGTCGAAACAGATTAGACGCGGCGACGCTTGCGCGGGCGGCAGCCATTGTGCGGGATCGGGGTCACATCGCGGATCGACGTGATCGTGAAACCAGCAGCCTGGAGCGCGCGCAGAGCCGATTCACGGCCGGAGCCCGGTCCGCAAACTTCAACTTCGAGCGAACGCATGCCATGTTCCTGTGCCTTCTTGGCACAATCTTCAGCAGCCATCTGTGCAGCGAAAGGCGTGGATTTACGCGAACCCTTGAAACCCTGCGCACCGGCGGAGGACCAGGCAATCGCATTGCCCTGCGCATCCGTGATGGTGATCATCGTGTTGTTGAATGTCGAATTAACGTGGGCAACGCCCGACGAAATATTTTTACGCTCGCGGCGGCGAACGCGTGTGGCTTCCTTGGCCATAGTAGTCCTTTCAGTTGATCTCGACGCCCCCGTATTTCCAGAGGCTCCACCATGGTTTCAGTTAAAGTGCGAAACCAGCACTTGTCTCTGCAATAGCAGAACCGGCGCAGCGAACCGCGCCGGCGTGATCTTACTTCTTCTTGCCGGCGATTGCCTTGGCAGGACCCTTGCGGGTACGCGCATTGGTATGCGTACGCTGGCCGCGAACCGGCAGGGAGCGGCGATGACGCAGACCGCGGTAGCAGCCCAGATCCATCAGACGCTTGATGTTCATCGAAACTTCACGACGCAGATCACCCTCAACGTGGTAATCGCGGTCGATCGTTTCACGAATCTGCAAGACTTCGGCATCGGTCAACTGATTGACACGACGCTCCGCAGGAATGCCGACTTTCTCGACGATTTCCTGTGCAAACTTTTGACCAATCCCGTGAATGTACTGAAGCGCGATAACAACGCGCTTGTTCGTCGGGATGTTGACGCCAGCAATACGAGCCACGTCTGTTCTCCTTGTTAACCGGCAGAGCTGGGCAGTCAACGCGACCGGCCAGATGACGGGATGAAAATGATATCCGGGACAAACACAAACGATCAGCCCCGAACCTGCTTTACCGGATCGGCGCCGATCGCTTCATATCCAAGCGAATTTCCGCCGTCTTTGAAGGAATCGCTCCGAAAAGTCAACTCCTCCCGTACATTTTTGTCGGAAACTAAAGTTCCGCCAAAATCTTTTCGATCGATTTGGTGACTTCTTCGAAGTCCGCCATGCCATCGACCTTCTTCAACTTGCCCTTGGCGTAGTAATAGCCGATCAGGGGCGAAGTCTGCTTATAGTAAGCCTCAAGCCGCGTGCGGACCGTTTCAGCATTGTCATCGGGACGCCGCTTGAATTCCGTCGAACCGCATTTGTCGCACACGCCCGGTACCTTGGGCTGCTTGTTGGTGTCGTGATAACCGGTGCCGCACTTGGCACAGGTGTATCGACCCGAGATCCGCTCGACGAGCACATTGTCGTCGACCTCGAGCTCGATGACGCAATCCAGCTCAAATCCCTTGTCCGACAACATATCCTCGACCGCATCCGCCTGGACGAGTGTCCGCGGATAACCATCGAGAATGAAGCCATTGGCTGCATCGGGCTGATCAATGCGCTCTGAAACGATCGCATTGACGATTTCGTCGGATACCAGCTTGCCGGCATCCATCACAGCCTTGGCGCGCAAACCGACATCGGTTCCGGCTTTGACTGCGTCCCGCAACATGTCCCCGGTGGAGAGCTGCGGTATCCCTAGTTTTTCTACCAAGCGCTGAGACTGAGTTCCCTTACCTGCCCCCGGTGGTCCGAGAAGTATTAATCTCATCTGTTCCGCTTCCCTCCACGGAGCTTAGACTTCTTGATAAGCCCCTCATATTGATGCGCGATCAGGTGACCCTGGATCTGTGCAACCGTATCGAGCGTAACGCTCACGACAATCAGCAGCGATGTACCGCCGAGATAGAAAGGAACGCCAGCCCAGGAAATCAGGAACTCTGGCAGCATGCAGATCAACACGAGATAGGCTGCGCCAAGAACTGTAATGCGGGTCAGAACGTAGTCGATATATTCGGCTGTGCGTTCGCCGGGGCGAATGCCGGGAATAAAGCCGGAATGCTTCTTCAGCTGATCGGCGGTGTCCTTCGGATTGAAGACGAGCGCCGTGTAGAAGAAGGCAAAGAACACGATCATCGCGGCATAGGACGCCATATAGAGCGGCTGGCCATGGCCAAGCGAGGAAAGGATCGTCGTCGCCCAGCCGGGAAGACCTTCACTCTTGGCGAAGCCGGCAATGGTCGCAGGCAACAGCAGCAGCGAGGATGCGAAGATCGGAGGAATAACACCCGCTGTATTGAGCTTCAGCGGCAGGTGCGACGTATCGCCCTGGAACATGCGGTTGCCGACCTGGCGCTTCGGATACTGGATCAGCAGGCGGCGCTGTGCGCGTTCGACGAAGACAATGATACCGATGACGGCGATGGTCAGGATGATGATCGCCAGAATAACCGGGGTCGACAGGGCACCGGTACGGCCGAGTTCCAGCGTGCCGGAAATGGCCTGCGGCAGGTTGGCGACAATACCGGAGAAGATGATCAGCGAAATACCATTGCCGATACCGCGCGCCGTGATCTGTTCGCCCAGCCACATCAGGAACATGGTTCCGCCGACGAGCGTGATAACGGTGGAAAACAGGAAGAACGGTCCGGGATTGGTCACGATACCCTGACTTCCCTGCAGGCCGACGGCAATCGCATAGGCCTGAACCGTTGCCAGAAGCACCGTGCCATAGCGCGTATACTGATTGATGACCTTGCGGCCCTGCTCTCCGTCCTTCTTCAGCTGTTCCAGAGCCGGGATGACCGAGGTCATCAACTGAACAATGATCGATGCGGAGATATAGGGCATGATGCCCAGGGCAAAAATCGCCATACGGGCCACGGCACCGCCGGCGAACATGTTGAACATGCCGAGGATGCCCTGCGCCTGATGATTGAAGGCCTGGGCATAGGCGCCGAGATTGATACCCGGAAGCGGGATATAGGTGCCAAGCCGGTAAACCAGCAATGCCCCAAGTGTAAACCAGATGCGCTTTTTAAGCTCTTCAGCTTTGGAAAAAGCAGAGAAATTAAGATTGGAGGCGAGCTGTTCAGCGGCTGATGCCATAAGTAGTCTCCGGTCTGCGCCCGTCAGGCACTGACGGTCCTACCCAGATATGTGCCGTTACTGCGCCGTGCTTTCCCAAAACGTGCAGGGAATGCATCAACACTAAGATTTACCCATCATATTTACCAAAAGAATGATGCGGATTGATTTGGTAAATATGATCGGGGAAGACAAGATACAAGCGGCGACCCGGAGGGCCGCCGCTCATTCAATAGAATTATTCTGCAGCCGCTGCAACAGCAGGAAGCTTGACCGAACCGCCAGCCTTTTCGATCTTTTCGATCGCGGCCTTGGAGGCACCGGCAACTTCGATCGTTACCGCTGTTGTGATATCACCGCCGGAAAGCAGACGAACGCCGTCCTTGGCGCGGCGGATAACACCGGCAGCCTTCAGGGTTTCAATCGTGATCGCAACCTTGGCATCGAGCTTCTTGGCATCGATGGCAGTCTGGATACGGCCAACGGATACTTCATTGAAGTTCTTCATGAAGATGTTGGTAAAGCCGCGCTTTGGCAAGCGACGGTAAACCGGCATCTGGCCGCCTTCGAAGCCGTTGATGGCAACGCCGGAACGCGACTTCTGGCCCTTCACACCGCGACCGGCAGTCTTGCCGGAGCCGGAGCCGATACCACGGCCAACGCGCTTGCGCGCTTTGGTGGCGCCTGGGTTTTCACTCAGATCATTGAGTTTCATTTGATCAATCTCCGGAGTTCTTAAGCCTCGTCCACAACGCGGACGAGATGCTGAACTTTCGCAATCATGCCACGGACGGAAGGCGTATCTTCCAGAACCCGGCGACGATGCATCTTATTGAGGCCCAGGCCGATCAGCGTTGCGCGCTGTTCTGCCGGACGGCGGATAGGGCTGCCGATCTGTTCGACCGTAACCGTCTTACCCTTCTTCTTCTCAACCATGACTTATATCCTTTAGTCTACAGCTAGCGGGACCGAGATCCCTGCCCTGCTGCGCCAGCTTCTGGCCTATTCTTCCGAACCGACCACGTCGCGGCGACGAGCCTGCAGTGTGGAGTACTTGATACCGCGCTGGGCAGCGATGTCCTTGGGGTGCATCTGGTGCTTCAAGGCATCGAATGTCGCACGAACCATGTTGTATGGGTTCGACGAGCCAAGCGACTTGGCAACAACGTCCTGTACGCCCAGTGTCTCGAAGACAGCGCGCATTGGACCGCCGGCGATGATACCTGTACCAGCTGTGGCTGCGCGAAGCAGAACCTTGCCGGCGCCATGACGGCCTTCAACATCGTGGTGAAGGGTACGGCCCGAACGCAGTGGTACGAAAATCATTTCGCGCTTGGCGGATTCGGTTGCCTTGCGGATGGCTTCCGGCACTTCGCGCGCCTTGCCATGACCGAAACCAACGCGACCCTTCTGGTCGCCAACGACGACGAGAGCTGCGAAACCAAAACGCCGGCCGCCCTTGACGACCTTGGCGACGCGGTTGATGTGAACAAGCTTGTCAACGAATTCGCTATCGCGCTCTTCGTTGCGGCCGCGATCCTCGCGGTTCCGTTTTTCCTGTGCCATGCTCCTAATTCCTTTTTCTTTTCCGGTAGCACGAATGATAGTAACGAAATCCGGCTTGCAGGAGACAAGCTCCTGCAGTTCCGGATTTCGGATGTCTTGCTTTAGAAGCTGAGACCAGCTTCGCGAGCAGCTTCAGCAAGTGCCTTTACACGGCCGTGGTAAATGTAGGCGCCACGATCGAAGACAACTTCCTTGATGCCAGCCTTGACAGCACGCTCTGCAACGAGCTTGCCGACGAGTGCTGCTGCACCCTGGTCTGCACCGGTCTTGAGCTGACCCTTCAGGTCAAGATCAAGTGTCGATGCGGATGCAATTGTATGTCCACGCGCATCATCGATGATCTGCGCATAGATATTCTTTGAAGAACGGTGGACGCTGAGCCGCGGACGGTCACCGGCAACCGCCTTGAGCTGGCGGCGAACACGCGCAGCGCGACGCTGAATAATTTCTTTCGGCGATGCCATGACACGAATTCCTTACTTCTTCTTACCTTCTTTGCGAACGATCTTCTCGCCCGCATATTTAACGCCCTTGCCCTTGTAGGGTTCTGGACCACGATATTCGCGGATCTCAGCGGCGACCTGGCCGACCTGCTGCTTGTCGATGCCCGTGACGACGATTTCCGTCGGCTTCGGTACAGCAACTGTGATGCCAGCTGGTACGTCATAGATCACTTCGTGGCTGAAACCGAGCGACAGCTGCAGGTTCTTGCCCTGCATGGCCGCACGATAACCAACGCCGTTGATCTCAAGGCGCTTTTCAAAACCGTCCTTAACACCTGTGAAGATGTTGACGATCATCGTGCGGCTCATGCCCCACTTCGACCGGGCGGTCTTGCTGCTGTCACGCGGATCAACGCGAACGGCATTATCTTCGAACTTGACCAGAACTTCGTCGTTGGCGACAAAGCTCAGTTCACCTTTGGGGCCCTTGGCCTTAATGGTCTGGCCGTCAACGCTGGCTGTTACGCCTGGCGGGACTGCCACTGGTTTTTTACCGATACGAGACATTTTTCAAACCTTTTCAAGCCAGCGGTTAGAATATACGGCAGAGCAATTCGCCGCCGACATTCTGTTCACGTGCCTCGTGGTCTGCCATCACGCCCTTCGGCGTCGACAGGATCGAAATACCAAGACCGTTAGCAACCTGCGGAATCGACTTGACCGAAACGTAAACGCGACGGCCAGGCTTCGAAATACGGGTAATCTCACGGATTACAGGTACGTTCTCAAAATACTTCAGTTCGATTTCGATCTCGGACTTGCCGTTTTCAAAATCTACCTGGCTGTATCCGCGGATATAACCTTCAGACTGCAGAACATCCAGAACGCGTGCGCGCAGCTTGGAGGCAGGTGTGGAAACCTTGCCCTTTTTGCGCATGATGGCGTTGCGGATACGTGTCAGCATATCGCCGAGAGGATCTGTCATAGACATCCGTCTTCTCCCTTACCAGCTCGACTTCACGACGCCGGGCACCTGGCCGAGCGAACCCAGCTGGCGCAATGCGATACGCGACATTTTCAGTTTGCGGTAATAACCGCGTGGACGACCGGATACTTCGCAACGATTGCGAATGCGAACCTTGGTCGAATTCCGTGGCAGTTCTGCCAGCTGGATTGTCGCGCGGAAGCGCTCATCCAGCGGAAGCGACTGGTTCATCACGATTGCCTTCAAACGGGCACGCTTTGCAGCATACTGCTTGACGAGCAAACCACGGCGCTTGTTCTTTTCGACTGCGCTAGTCTTTGCCATTTCAAATACCTCGCTACGCTTGCCGTTACTGCCGGAAGGGGAAGTTGAAGGCGCGCAGGAGAGCGCGGGCTTCATCATCCGTCTTTGCAGTCGTGCAAACGATGATGTCCATGCCCCAGATCTGATCAACCTTATCGTAGTTGATCTCCGGGAACACGATGTGTTCCTTGATGCCCATGGCGAAGTTGCCACGACCGTCAAAGCTCTTCGGGTTCAGACCACGGAAATCTCGAACGCGCGGCAGCGCGATCGTGATCAGGCGATCCAGGAATTCATACATGCGCTCTTTACGAAGGGTAACCTTCGTGCCGATCGGCATATTCTCACGTACCTTGAAGGTAGCGATCGAATTACGCGCCCGGGTAATAACCGGCTTCTGACCAGCAATCAATGCCAGATCTTCAGCTGCGACAGTTGGCTTCTTGGAATCAGCCGTAGCCTCACCAACGCCCATGTTGAGAACAACTTTGGTGATGCGGGGAATCTGCATCTCGTTGTCATATTTGAACTGCTCGAGAAGGTCTTTACGTACCACTTCCAGGTACTGCTTCTTCAAGCGTGGTTCGATCTTTGCACTGGTATTAGCCATCGATCAGGTCTCCTGAGCGCTTTGCTACACGTACCTTCTTGCCGTCTTCAAGAACCTTGAAGCCAACGCGGGTCGGCTTGCCATCCTTGGGGTCGGCGATCGCGAGGTTCGACAGATGGAGCGGCGCTTCTTTCGAAATGATGCCGGCTTCCTGGGTCTGTGTCTGCTTCTGGTGACGCTTGACAACATTAACGCCGCGAACGAGCGCCTGCTCGTCCTTCGGCAAAACTTTGATTACTTCGCCGGTACGGCCCTTGTCCTTACCAGCAAGAACGACAACGCGGTCGCCTTTACGGATCTTCTGCATCGTCTGCTCCTTTAGAGTACTTCTGGAGCCAGCGAGATGATCTTCATATGGCTCTTTGCGCGGAGTTCGCGCGGAACCGGTCCGAAGATACGCGTGCCGATAGGCTCTTTCTTGTTGTCGATCAG
This sequence comes from Phyllobacterium sp. SL163, assembly GCF_049896885.1. Classification (NCBI taxonomy): domain Bacteria; kingdom Pseudomonadati; phylum Pseudomonadota; class Alphaproteobacteria; order Hyphomicrobiales; family Phyllobacteriaceae; genus Phyllobacterium; species Phyllobacterium sp. SL163. The sequence goes on from NZ_JAFCVE010000003.1 coordinate 379,610, forward strand.
GACGGCGGCGTTCTTGTCGAAACGAATAACGCTCCCATCCGCGCGACGGATATCCTTGGCGGTACGAACAACCACCGCCTTCATCACGTCACCTTTTTTAACACGGCCGCGCGGAATTGCTTCCTTGATCGAAACGACAATAATGTCGCCGACCGAAGCATATTTCCGCTTCGAGCCGCCCAGCACCTTGATGCACATGACACGACGTGCGCCGGAATTATCCGCGACGTCGAGGTTTGTTTGCATCTGAATCATGACTAGCCGCCTTCTTCTTGTTCAACCGGACTGGGCTTTCCTTGCCCCTCGCGATTGTTGCGTACTTACATACAGATAATTAATATTAACTTGCTGGGGCGTCTGTAACGACAACCCAACGCTTGTCTTTGGAAATCGGCTTCGATTCCTGGATGGAAACGGCGTCGCCGACCTTGAACTGGTTATTCTCGTCGTGCGCCTTGTACTTCTTGGACTGGCGCACAGTCTTCTGGAGGAGCGGGTGCGAATAGCGCCGCTCGACCTTGACCACGACGGTCTTGTCGTTTTTGTCGCTGACGACAACGCCCTGCAGAATGCGTTTAGGCATGGTTTTCTTCCTTAAGCCTTGCTCTCGACCGCTTTCTGGCGGGCGACTGTCTTGATGCGCGCGATATCACGGCGGATCTGCCGGACACGTGCGGTTTTTTCCAACTGGCCAGTCGCCTTCTGGAAGCGCAGGTTGAACTGCTCTTTCTTTAGCGTAGCCAACTCTTCATTCAACTGATCGAGGCTCAAGGCCCGGACTTCTGCGGATTTCATAGCATCCACCCTTATTCTGCGATGCGCTGAATAAAGCGCGTCTTGACCGAAAGCTTGGCAGCACCAAGGCGAAGAGCCTCACGAGCCACATCTTCCGGAACGCCGTCGAGTTCAAACATGACGCGGCCTGGTGCTACACGAGATGCCCAGTAGTCCACGGAACCCTTACCTTTACCCATGCGGACTTCGGTAGGCTTCGATGTTACGGGCACATCCGGGAAAATCCGAATCCACACACGGCCGGCACGTTTCATGTGACGGGTAATTGCACGGCGAGCGGCTTCGATCTCACGCGCGGTAACGCGGTTCGGCTCGAGGGCCTTCAGGCCGAAAGCACCAAAATTAAGATCCGTGCCGCCTTTCGACGCGCCGTGGATACGGCCCTTGAACTGCTTGCGGAACTTTGTGCGCTTAGGCTGCAGCATTGTTCTCTACTCCAAAATTCTCTTTCCGGAAAGACGCTATTTTAAGCGTTTTCGCGGCGACGGTTCTGACCCTGATGACCATCACCTTCAACAGCGCGACGTTCGGAGGCCATTGGGTCATGCTCAAGGATCTCGCCCTTGAATACCCAGACCTTGACGCCGCAGATGCCGTAGGCGGTGTGTGCTTCAGCAGTTCCGTAGTCGATATCGGCACGAAGTGTATGCAAAGGCACGCGGCCTTCGCGGTACCATTCCATACGCGCAATTTCCGCGCCGCCGAGACGACCCGAGCAATTGATACGAATGCCTTCTGCACCAAGACGCATGGCCGACTGAACGGCACGCTTCATGGCACGGCGGAATGCAACACGGCGTTCCAGCTGCTGAGCGATGGACTGCGCAACCAGGACTGCATCTGTTTCCGGCTTGCGGACTTCAACGATATTGAGCGCTGTTTCCGCGTTTGTCATTTCTGACAGCTTGCGGCGCAGCTTCTCGATATCGGCGCCCTTCTTGCCGATGATCAGACCCGGACGGGCAGCATGGATCGTCACGCGGCACTTCTTGTGCGGACGCTCGATCACCACCTTGGAAATGGCAGCCTGCTTCAGCTCGTCCATCAGATACTTGCGGATCTTCAGGTCTTCATGCAGCAGCTTGCCGTATTCACCTGTGTTCGCGTACCAACGCGAGTCCCAGGTCCGGTTGATGCCAAGGCGGAAGCCAACCGGATTAATCTTCTGGCCCATTATGCGGCCTCCCCTTTTTCCTCAGCTTCGCGGACAACGATCGTCAGATGCGAGAATGGCTTCTCGATCCGGCTTGCACGACCGCGACCACGAACGTGGAAACGCTTCATCACGATTGACTTGCCAACGTAGGCTTCAGCAACAACCAGAGCATCAACATCCAGGTCATGGTTGTTCTCTGCGTTGGCGATAGCTGATTCGAGAGTCTTTTTCACCGTCCCTGCAATCCGCTTGCGCGAAAATTCCAGATCGGCAAGAGCGGCGTTAACCTTCTTGCCACGGATCAAAGCAGCCACCAGATTTAGCTTCTGAGGGCTGATACGGAGCGTACGGGCAACGGCTTTCGCCTCGTTGTCCTTAAGCTGGCGCGGAGCCTTAGCCTTGCCCATCTTTATTTCCTCTTCGCTTTCTTGTCCGCGCCGTGACCGTAATAGGTACGCGTCGGAGCGAATTCACCAAACTTGTGTCCGATCATCTCTTCGTTGACCGAAACCGGCACATGCTTGTTACCGTTGTACACACCGAAGGTCAGACCGACGAACTGTGGCAGGATCGTGGAGCGACGGCTCCAGATCTTGATAACTTCACTGCGACCGCCCTCACGTACCTTCTCAGCCTTCTTGAGAAGATAGCCATCGATGAACGGGCCTTTCCAAACTGAACGAGCCATTTCAGACTACCTCTCTTACTTCTTGCGCTGATGACGCGAACGAGCGATGAACTTGTCCGTCGACTTGTTGGAGCGCGTCTTCTTGCCCTTCGTGGGTTTGCCCCACGGAGAAACAGGATGACGACCACCTGACGTACGACCTTCACCACCACCGTGCGGGTGATCAACCGGGTTCATGGCAACACCGCGAACGTGCGGGCGCTTGCCAAGCCAACGGCTGCGGCCGGCCTTACCAAGGCTGATATTGCCATGGTCAGGATTGGATACTGCACCGACCGTGGCGAAGCACGAACCGTGGACGAGGCGCTGTTCACCCGAATTCAGGCGAAGGATTGCCATGCCCTGGTCGCGGCCGACGAGCTGCGCATAGGTACCGGCGGAACGGGCGATCTGACCGCCCTTGCCTGGCTTCATCTCCACATTGTGGATGATGGTGCCGACCGGGATCGACGACAATGGCATCGCATTGCCTGGCTTCACGTCCGTCTGTGCGCCAGCGATAACGCTGTCGCCGACAGCCAGACGCTGCGGAGCCAGGATGTAGCTCAGCTCACCGTCTTCGTAGCGGATGAGAGCAATGAATGCGGTCCGGTTCGGATCGTATTCAAGGCGTTCAACCTTGGCAGCCACGTCATGCTTGCGGCGCTTGAAATCTACAAAGCGGTATGTGCGCTTGTGACCACCACCCTGGTAGCGTGCAGTCACGCGACCGGAGTTGTTACGACCACCCTTTGAATGAAGACCTTCGGTCAGAGCCTTGACAGGCTTGCCCTTGTAGAGCTCCGAGCGGTCCACGATGACCAGCTGACGCTGGCTTGGTGTGGTTGGATTATAATGTTTGAGTGCCATTGTCTTTACTCCACGGCCCCTCAGAGACCAGTCGAAACATCGATCGACTGCCCTTCGGCAAGCGTCACGATAGCTTTCTTGACATCACTCTGGCGCCCGACGATGCCGCGGAACCGCTTCACCTTGCCTTTGCGCACAGCTGTATTGACTGCAGTTACCTTCACGCGAAACAGCGCTTCGACTGCGGCCTTGATTTCCGGCTTCGTTGCCTTGCGGGCCACGTTGAAGACGACCTGGTTATGTTCGGAAACCAGGGTCGACTTTTCGGTGATAACCGGGCTGACGATCACGTCGTAATGGCGAAGATCGGTCATTTGAAACGCTCCTCGAGAGCTTCAACTGCAGCCTTGGAAAGCACGAGCTTGCCGCGACGCAGGATGTCATAAACATTGATGCCCTGAATTGGCAGAACATCGATGTTCGGGATGTTCGAAGCAGCGCGACGGAAATTCGCATCAATCTCGGCACCGCCGATGAGAAGCGCATTTTCGAAGCCCAGCTTGGCGAACTGCGAAACAAGTACCTTTGTCTTGGCGTCGGTAGCGGCCAGCTCATCGATGATGATGAGCTCGGAAGCCTTTACCTTGGCAGACAGGGCATGACGGAGCGCGAGAGCGCGAACCTTCTTCGGCAGGTCATGTTCGTGGCTGTGAACAACCGGACCATGCGCCTTACCACCGCCGCGGAACTGCGGAGCACGTGCCGAATGGTGACGGGCGCGGCCCGTACCCTTCTGCTTGTACATCTTGGCGCCGGTGCGTGCGATTTCCGAACGACCCTTTGCCTTGTGTGTTCCCTGCTGCTTGCGGGCGAGCTGGTAACGGACCATGCGCTGAAGGATGTCGTCGCGTGGCTCAAGGCCGAAAATCTCTTCCGAGAGCTTCACCTTGCCGGCGTCTTTGCCTTCAAGTGTTGTAATTGTGAGATCCATTATACGGCTCCCTCAGTCGTCTGAGCTACTTCTGCATCAGACACAGCTGCTGCGGCGTTTGCGGCCTGGCGAACACCAGCTGGCTTGGGGGCAGTTGCCGGCAGCGCTACCTTGACGGCATCGCGTACCAGGATCCATGCACCCTTGGAGCCAGGAACAGCACCACGAACGAGAATAAGACCACGATCCAGATCCGTCGAAACGACTTCGATGTTCTGGGTCGTCACGCGGGTCTGACCCATGTGACCGGCCATCTTCTTGCCCTTGAACACTTTACCCGGGTCCTGACGCTGACCGGTCGAACCGTGAGCGCGGTGTGTTACCGAGTTACCGTGTGTGGCGCGGTGACCACCGAAGTTGTGGCGCTTCATCGAACCGGCAAAACCTTTACCGATCGACGTACCCGTCACATCAACCTTCTGACCAGCAACGAAATGCTCGGCCGTGATCTCAACACCGACATCCAAGAGGTTGTCGGCAGAAACGCGGAACTCAGCCACTTTCGCCTTTGGCTCAACGGAGGCCTTCGCGAAATGACCGCGCAATGCCTGCGTTGTATTCTTTACTTTGGCCAGTCCAACACCGAGCTGAACAGCTGTGTAGCCATTCTTCTCGACTGTACGCTGAGCCACGACATGGCAATTCTCCATACGAAGAACTGTCACAGGTACATGCTCGCCTGCGTCATTGTAGACGCGAGTCATGCCCAGCTTCTGTGCAATTACACCTGAACGCATCGGTTCGTCCTTCCGTCCTCAAGCCTTACAGCTTGATCTCGACATCAACACCAGCGGAAAGATCGAGCTTCATCAGCGCGTCTACTGTCTGCGGGGTTGGGTCTACGATATCGAGAAGACGCTTATGAGTGCGCATCTCGAACTGTTCGCGGCTCTTCTTGTCGATGTGCGGCGAGCGGTTTACTGTGAACTTCTCGATCCGTGTAGGAAGCGGGATCGGTCCGCGCACATTGGCACCGGTACGCTTGGCAGTCGACACGATTTCCCGCGTCGAATCGTCAAGGATCCGATGATCAAACGCCTTGAGGCGAATGCGGATGTTTTGACCGTTCATTTCATCTTTTCCTTGTTTAGCGGAGACGCCTATAGCAGGCGCCTCTGCATAAAACCTTAATATTACTCAATGATCGAAGCGACGATGCCTGCACCGACGGTGCGGCCACCTTCACGGATAGCGAAGCGCAGCTTCTCTTCCATTGCGATCGGCACGATCAGCGTCACATCAACCGAGATGTTGTCGCCGGGCATGACCATTTCCGTGCCTTCCGGCAGCGTCACCACACCCGTCACGTCGGTCGTGCGGAAGTAGAACTGCGGACGGTAGTTGGAGAAGAATGGCGTATGACGGCCACCTTCGTCCTTCGTCAGGATGTAGGCTTCTGCCTTGAACTTCGTGTGCGGCTTGACCGAACCTGGCTTGGCAAGGATCTGGCCGCGCTCGACGTCTTCACGGCCAACGCCGCGGATCAGCGCGCCGATGTTGTCGCCGGCCTGGCCCTGGTCGAGCAGCTTGCGGAACATTTCAACGCCGGTCACCGTCGTCTTCGTCGTCGGCTTGATGCCGATGATTTCAACTTCTTCACCAACCTTGACGATACCGCGTTCAACGCGGCCCGTCACAACCGTACCACGACCCGAGATCGAGAACACGTCTTCGATCGGCATCAGGAACGGCTGGTCAACCGGACGCTCCGGCGTCGGGATGTACTTGTCGACTTCCGCCATCAGCGCGCGCACCGCGTCTTCGCCGATTTCCTTGTTGGAATCTTCCAGTGCGGCCAGCGCCGAACCCTTGACGATCGGCACATCGTCGCCCGGGAAGTCGTACTTCGACAGAAGCTCGCGCACTTCCAGTTCAACCAGTTCCAGAAGCTCGGCATCGTCAACCTGGTCGACCTTGTTCAGGAAAACCACGATCGCCGGAACGCCAACCTGACGGGCCAGCAGGATGTGCTCGCGCGTCTGCGGCATCGGGCCGTCGGCTGCCGATACAACCAGGATCGCGCCGTCCATCTGCGCCGCACCGGTGATCATGTTCTTCACATAGTCGGCGTGGCCGGGGCAATCGACGTGCGCGTAGTGGCGCGCTGCCGTCTCGTACTCGACGTGCGCCGTCGAAATGGTGATGCCGCGCGCCTTTTCTTCCGGTGCCGCGTCGATCTGGTCGTACGCCTTGAACTCTCCGAAATACTTCGTAATCGCTGCCGTCAACGATGTCTTGCCATGGTCAACGTGACCAATCGTGCCGATGTTGACGTGCGGCTTGTTACGTTCAAACTTGCTCTTAGCCATCTGAGCTCTCCGTTATATGTTCGCCTGCTCAGGCTTAACTCAACTGTCACGCGCAACCGTCAGGGTTACGCAAACTTCTTCTGAATTTCCTGTGCGACTGCTGTCGGAACAGGTTCGTAGTGATCAAACTGCATCGTGTACTGTGCACGACCCTGGCTCATCGAACGCAGCGTGTTCACATAACCAAACATGTTGGCCAGCGGCACGTTTGCATTGACGACCGTAGCAATGCCACGGGCTTCGGTACCCGAAATCTGACCACGACGTGAATTCAGATCGCCGATTACGTCACCGACATAATCTTCAGGCGTTACAACTTCGACCTTCATGATCGGCTCGAGCAGCTGGGCACCAGCTTCGCGGGCAGCTTCGCGGAATGCCGCACGGCCTGCGATTTCGAATGCCAGAACCGACGAGTCGACATCATGGTAGGCGCCGTCGATCAGCGTGGCTTTCACGCCGAGCATCGGGAAGCCTGCGAGCGGACCCGCACCCATGACGCTTTCAATACCCTTCTGAACGCCCGGAATGTATTCCTTCGGTACAGAGCCGCCGACGATCTTCGATTCGAAGATGAAATCGTCGCCATCGTGGGGTTCGAAGATGATCTTGACGCGAGCGAACTGACCCGAACCACCCGACTGCTTCTTGTGGGTGTAGTCCTGTTCCTTCTTGCGTGTGATCGATTCGCGGTAGGCAACCTGCGGCTGACCAACATTCGCCTCGACCTTGAACTCGCGACGCATACGGTCAACGAGAATGTCGAGATGAAGTTCGCCCATGCCGGCGATGATTGTCTGACCCGACTCTTCATCCGACTTGACGCGGAATGAAGGATCTTCAGCAGCAAGACGGTTCAGCGCAATGCCCATCTTTTCCTGGTCGGCCTTGGTCTTCGGCTCGATCGCGATTTCGATAACCGGATCGGGGAATTCCATGCGTTCCAGGATAACTGGCTTCAGCGGATCGCAGAGCGTGTCACCTGTCGTTGTTTCTTTCAGGCCTGCCAGAGCAACGATGTCGCCGGCAAACGCTTCTTCAATGTCTTCACGCGAGTTGGAATGCATCTGCAGCATACGGCCGATACGTTCGCGCTTGTTCTTGACTGTGTTGTCGAGCGAAACACCCTTGGTCAGCTTGCCGGAATAGATGCGGCAGAAAGTCAGCGAACCAACGAACGGATCGTTCATGATCTTGAATGCGAGCATCGACAGAGGCTCTTCATCCGAAGACTTGCGGGTTGTCTCGCCATCGGTCTTCGGGTCGATACCCTTGATCGAAGGAACGTCAACCGGCGAAGGCAGGTATTCAACAACACCATCAAGCAGAGGCTGTACGCCCTTGTTCTTGAAGGCCGAACCGCAGAATACCGGATGGAATTCAACACGGCAGGTGCCGGTGCGGATCAGAGCGCGCAGAGCGTCATTGTCAGGCATGTTGCCTTCCAGATACGCTTCCATCGCAGCTTCATCGACTTCAACGGCAGCTTCGATCAGCTTTTCGCGGTATTCTTCAGCCTTGGCTTGCAGATCAGCAGGGATCTCAACGACATCCCACTGCGCACCCAGCTGCTCATCGCGCCAGACCAGAGCCTTCATTTCGATCAGATCGACGACGCCCTTGAATTCTGTCTCTGCACCGATCGGCAGCTGCATGACAACAGCCTTGGCACCAAGACGGGTCTTGACCATTTCAACGCAGCGATCGAAATCGGCGCCGGTCTTGTCCATCTTGTTGACGAAGATCATGCGCGGAACATGATACTTCTCAGCCTGACGCCAAACGGTTTCCGTCTGCGGCTCCACGCCGGCATTGGCATCGAGCAGCGCGATCGCACCGTCGAGAACGCGCAGCGAGCGCTCGACTTCAATCGTGAAGTCGACGTGACCTGGCGTGTCGATGATGTTGAAGCGACGCTTCTTGCCATCGCGGCCTGTCCAGTAGGTGGTGGTTGCAGCGGACGTGATCGTGATGCCACGCTCCTGCTCCTGCTCCATCCAATCCATGGTTGCAGCGCCATCATGGACTTCACCGATTTTGTGCGACTTGCCGGTGTAATAAAGAATACGCTCGGTGGTCGTGGTCTTGCCGGCGTCGATGTGCGCCATAATACCGAAATTACGGTAGTCTTCGATTTTATATTCGCGGGCCATGATATGGTGCCTTCAAGAATAGGGTTTCGACGATTACCAGCGGTAATGCGAGAATGCGCGGTTGGCTTCTGCCATGCGATGCGTGTCTTCACGCTTCTTCACAGCCGAGCCACGGTTGTTTGCCGCATCCAGGAGTTCACCGGACAGGCGATCAATCATCGTGGTCTCATTGCGACCGCGAGCAGCATTGATCAGCCAACGGATGGCAAGAGCCTGACGACGCTCTGGACGAACATCGACCGGAACCTGGTATGTTGCACCACCAACACGGCGCGAGCGCACTTCAACGTGCGGCGCAACATTGTCGAGGGCCTGATGGAACAGGGCAACCGGCTCCTGCTTGCTCTTGGCTTCAACCGACTCAAGCGCACCGTAAACGATACGCTCAGCGATCGACTTCTTGCCATGATGCATGACTGCATTCATGAACTTCGTCAGAACGAGATCGCCGAACTTTGGATCCGGGTTGATCTCACGCTTTTCTGCACTATGGCGTCTGGACATACTTTTTGTCTCTTATCTGCATCGGGTTGACCTACCTGGTGGCCAAAGTCCCGGAAAATCTTACTTCGGACGCTTTGCACCGTACTTGGAACGGCGCTGCTTACGGTTCTTGACGCCCTGCGTATCGAGAACACCACGGATGATGTGGTAACGAACGCCCGGCAAATCCTTGACACGACCGCCGCGGATCATCACGACAGAGTGCTCCTGAAGGTTGTGGCCTTCACCCGGAATGTATCCGATAACTTCGAAGCCATTCGTCAAACGCACCTTGGCAACCTTACGCAGAGCCGAGTTCGGCTTCTTCGGGGTCGTCGTATAGACGCGGGTGCAAACGCCGCGCTTCTGCGGGTTTTCCTGCAAGGCAGGAACTTTATTGCGCTTTACCGGCGCAGTGCGCGGCTTGCGGATCAACTGGTTTACGGTAGGCATTCAACCTTCCCTCTTTCACAAATCTCGTATCTTCGCCCGTCAGGGCCGTTTCAGCGCCATGCTCATGCACGAATTCGGGCAACTAAACCACCGCGAGGGTGGTTGCCCGAATAAAAGCAGAGGAAGCCTTAAGAGCTTCATGCGAGCGGCAAATTGCATTTCGATCGTAAAACGAACCCTGTTTGAGATGAACTCCAGAGCGTGTCGCTCCGAAACAGCCAATCTCACATCGGCTCAGATGTGCTGCTGATACTTTGTCCCCTGCTCCACGTCAAGCCTGAACACCAAATTTTATTAAGGTTTGGAGCGTTTTGGGGCGCTTTGCGGCCTGATGGTAAGATTGTTTCGCCTAAAGAGCACGAATTCAAGCAATCTTTCGCACCGTGCACAGAGATTTGTGGCACTGGCGAGACGCCTGCGGCCATTTTGGCTAGTCTTATGGCTTGTAACACACAGATTCGGGAATCATTAACATGTCCACTGCCCCTGCCGACTCAAAGCCGGTCCATCTCATCGTTGCCGACGTCTGGAAGAAAGGCGAGGAAGAGCCGCTGCAGGTGCATGTTCTCCTGATGAACGACGATGCCGACGGGCTGGTTGAAACCGCCCTGCAGATTCTGGCCAATGAAGGCTATGAAGAGGCTGAACTCTTGGAGATCGGCACGCTGACAAGCGAACCGGAGGAAGAACCGCACCTCTCCGCCTGGAAGACCGCCCTCACCGGCCAGGCCGCGCTGATCGAGTTTGACCAATAGCGCCTTGCGCCCTCATTCAACCTTTATGCCGCCGCCCTAGGAATAAAGGAGTATAGCCTCGGGCGCGTCAGTAGCGTAATTTTGCGCCGGTTTTGGCAGGCCAGCGGGTCGGATCGATAGGTTTCGCGGATCACGAGGTCTTGCGGGGGGCATCGATGTGCAACAATCCCGATCAGGCAATGCATCCCGCAGGACCGCCTGGTTTCTCACGCTTTTCGTGATCATCGGCATCATCCCCCTGGCAAAGTCGGTTGCCTATATGACCGTGGATCTGCTTTTCCATGTTGTCAGGCTCATCGACTATGACACCTGGGTTTACGCGCTTCACGGCGAAAGCCCACAATACATGACGATGTTCGGCTTTCTCAACGCGATAGTGGAAGCATTGATGACGGCAGGCGTTTTATCGCGCCTGTTTCCCGTTTTCGGCTTCCGCGTGCGGGACCTTCTCAAATTCGGAAAATTTCACTGGTCGTTTCTGCCGATCATCCTGATCGTCCCCTTGATGCCGAGTGCCATCTACGTTGCGCTCGACGCCATATTCCATCTCGGTTTCCATATGGGATCTGTTCCGCCGTGGAATGCCCTTTGGATGCTGCTGATTGTCAAAAGTCTCGCGGTACCCATAACCGAAGAACTCGGCTTTCGCGGGCTGCTCTTCTCACGCGGCCTGACATTGGGGTTTTCCAGTACCGCCGTCGTGATCGCGACGGGTCTGGCCTTTTCGTTCATGCACATATCAGCCGAGACGGGTGTTTTCAGCTTCGTTGCCACCCTTCCCGCCGCCTTTTGCGCGGGATGGCTGAGACTGAAAAGCGGTGCGATTTTCTGGCCCATTCTTCTGCACGCCGTCATCAATTGCATTCCGCTGCAGACGCTGCTGTTTCTCTGGTATGCGGGCAATCACAGGGGCATCGAGCTCAGCCTGCAGGCACTCGGTTTCGACATATTCTTCTAGCCCAAACAAAAAGGCCGCCCCGAAAGGCGGCCTTTTCAATGTCGTCGTGTGCAACCGGCTTATTCGGCCGGGGTGCCTGTCATGTCGGTCAGCATGGCGTCGACCTTGGCAGCACCGGCTCCGCTTTCCTTGCGGCGCTCGTCGATGATCAGCTCGTCGCGGGCACCGGCAATGCGGCGGATCTGCTTGACCGTTCCACCCGTACCAGCCGGGATCAGACGGCCAACGATGACGTTTTCCTTCAGGCCCTGCAGCGCATCCATCTTGCCGGCAACGGCAGCTTCCGTGAGGACGCGTGTCGTTTCCTGGAAGGACGCAGCCGAGATGAAGGACGGCGTCTGCAGCGAAGCCTTGGTGATACCCAGGAGAACCGGAGTACCGTAACCTGGCTTCTTGCCATCTTCCTCGAGACGTTCGTTGATCTCATCCAGCTCGATCCGGTCGACATGGTCACCGGCGATGAAGCCAGTGTCACCGGATTCGGTGATTTCGACCTTCTGCAGCATCTGGCGGACAATCACTTCGATGTGCTTGTCGTTGATCAGAACGCCCTGCAGACGATAGACTTCCTGGATTTCATTGACGAGATATGAAGCGAGTGCTTCCACGCCCTTGATGGCCAGAATGTCATGCGGTGCCGGGTTGCCGTCGAGGATGTAATCGCCCTTTTCGATCGCATCGCCATCCTGAAGATGGAAAGGCTTGCCCTTGGGGATCAGATACTCAACAGGCTCGAGCGTCTCGTCGTTCGGTTCGATGACGATGCGGCGCTTGTTCTTGTAGTCGCGGCCAAAACGAACCGTACCATCGATTTCGGCGATGATCGCATGGTCCTTTGGACGGCGTGCTTCGAACAGTTCCGCAACGCGCGGCAGACCACCGGTGATGTCCTTGGTCTTGGCGCTTTCCATCGGGATACGGGCAAGAACGTCACCCGCCTTCACGTGCGAGCCGGGCTCAACCGACAGGATCGATTCAACCGACAGCTGGAAGCGAGCATCGCCGCCCTTTGCCAGTTTCAGAACCTTGCCGGCCTTGTCCTTGACAACGATGCAAGGCTTCAGGTCCGAACCGCGCGGTGTCGAACGCCAGTCGATGACCACGCGCTTGGTGATACCGGTGGACTCGTCCGTCGTTTCCGAAACGGAGAGACCGTCGACCATGTCTTCGAATTCGACATGACCTTCGACTTCCGTCATGACCGGGCGGGTATAAGGATCCCACTCGGCAACACGCTGGCCGCGCTTAACCGTATCGCCATCATCGACATAGATGCGCGAACCGTAGGTGACGCGGTGTGTCGCCCGTTCCTTGCCTGTCGCATCAAGAATGACAACAGCCATGTTACGGCCCATGACAACCAGATGGCCATCGGAGTTGCGCACCACATTGCGGTTACGGATCTGCACCGTGCCTTCATAGCTGGCTTCGAGGAACGACTGATCCACAACCTGCGCCGTACCACCAAGGTGGAACGTACGCATCGTCAGCTGCGTGCCAGGCTCACCGATCGACTGAGCGGCGATAACGCCGACAGCTTCACCCTGATTGACCGGCGTACCACGGGCCAGATCGCGGCCGTAGCACTTGGCGCAGATGCCGCCACGGGTCTCACAGGTGAGAGCCGAACGGATGCGGATGGACTGGACGCCCGCCTTTTCGATGGCATCGATATCGAACTCGTCAATGATGTTGCCGCCGGTAACCAGAACGTCTCCCGTCAGCGGATGCAGGATGTCTTCGAGCGCCGTACGGCCGAGAACACGCTGGCCAATGGTCGCAACGACCTGACCGGCATCAACGATCGGCTGCATGGTGAGGCCCGTTGTCGTGCCGCAATCCACCGAGATAACGATGCAATCCTGCGCGACGTCGACGAGACGGCGTGTCAGGTAACCGGAGTTGGCCGTCTTCAAGGCGGTATCAGCAAGACCCTTACGGGCACCGTGGGTCGAGTTGAAGTACTCGTTCACGGTCAGGCCTTCCTTGAAGTTCGAAATGATCGGCGTTTCGATGATTTCGCCCGAAGGCTTGGCCATCAGTCCGCGCATGCCGCCCAGCTGGCGCATCTGGTTCGGCGAACCACGAGCACCCGAGTGCGACATCATGTAGATCGAGTTCATCTGCTTCTGGCGGCCAGTGACAGGATCGAACTCGACAGCCTTAATGCGGGCCATCATTTCGTCGGCGACCTTCTCGGTGCACTTGCCCCAGGCGTCGACGACCTTGTTGTACTTCTCGCCCTGAGTGATCAGGCCGTCATTGTACTGCTGTTCGTATTCGGTCGCCAAAGCTTCGGTCTCGGCAACGAGCTTCGCCTTGGTTTCCGGAATGACCATGTCGTCCTTGCCGAAGGAAATACCGGCACGGCAGGCATGGGAGAAGCCGAGCTGCATGATACGATCGCAGAAAATGACCGTCTCTTTCTGTCCGCAATGGCGATAGACCGTGTCGATCATCTTGGAGATGTTCTTCTTGGTCATTTCCTGGTTGCAGATGTCGAAAGGCACATTGTGGTGCTTCGGCAGCAGCTCACCGATGATCATGCGACCAGGCGTGGTCTCGTAGATCTTCGATGTCGGCTTGCCGTCCGCATCAATGCTCTTGAAGCGGCCCTTGATCTTGGTGTGAAGGGTGACAGCACCGCTGCCGATAGCATGGTGAAGCTCGCCCATATCGGCAAAGGCCATGCCTTCGCCCGGCTCTTTGGCCGCCACGATCGACAGATAGTACAGGCCCAGAACCATGTCCTGCGACGGAACGATAACCGGCAGACCGTTTGCAGGGTGCAGGATGTTGTTCGTCGACATCATCAGAACGCGGGCTTCAAGCTGCGCTTCCAGAGAAAGCGGAACGTGAACAGCCATCTGGTCACCGTCGAAGTCCGCGTTGAAAGCGGTACAGACGAGCGGATGCAGCTGGATTGCCTTGCCTTCGATCAGGGTGGGTTCGAATGCCTGGATGCCAAGACGGTGCAGCGTCGGCGCACGGTTCAGGAGAACCGGATGCTCGCGGATGACTTCGTCAAGGATGTCCCAGACTTCCGGCTTTTCCTTTTCAACCAGCTTCTTCGCCTGCTTGACGGTCGAGGAGTAACCCTTGGCGTCGAGACGGGCATAGATGAAGGGCTTGAACAGTTCGAGCGCCATCTTCTTCGGCAGACCGCACTGGTGCAGCTTCAGTTCCGGACCGGTCACGATGACCGAACGGCCGGAATAGTCTACGCGCTTGCCGAGCAGGTTCTGACGGAAGCGGCCCTGCTTGCCCTTGAGCATGTCGGACAGCGACTTCAGCGGACGCTTGTTGGCACCCGTGATGACGCGGCCGCGACGGCCGTTGTCGAACAGTGCATCAACCGATTCCTGAAGCATGCGCTTCTCGTTGCGGATGATGATGCCAGGTGCGCGCAGTTCGATCAGGCGCTTCAGACGGTTGTTGCGGTTGATCACACGACGATAGAGGTCGTTGAGATCGGACGTCGCAAAGCGGCCGCCATCCAGCGGAACAAGCGGGCGCAGGTCCGGCGGAATGACCGGAACGATCTTCATGATCATCCATTCCGGACGGTTACCCGATTCCAGGAAGTTTTCGACGATCTTCAGACGCTTCATCAGCTTCTTCTGCTTCAGATCCGAAGTCGTTGTCGCCAGCTCTTCACGCAGATCGCCGGCAATCTTCTCCAGATCCATGGAAGCCAGAAGCTCATGGATAGCTTCCGCGCCGATCAGTGCCGTGAAGGAATCTTCACCGAACTCATCGACAGCGATCATGTATTCTTCCTCTGAAAGCAGCTGATGCTCTTTCAGGGATGTCAGGCCGGGCTCGGTCACGATGTAGTTCTCGAAATAGAGAACGCGCTCGATGCCCTTGAGGGTCATGTCGAGCAAAGTGCCGATACGGCTTGGCAGAGACTTCAGGAACCAGATGTGCGCAACCGGGGCTGCGAGTTCGATATGGCCCATGCGCTCACGGCGAACGCGCGACAGCGTTACTTCCACGCCGCACTTTTCGCAGATGATGCCCTTGTATTTCATACGCTTGTACTTGCCGCACAAGCATTCATAGTCCTTGATCGGCCCGAAGATCCGAGCACAGAAGAGACCATCCCGCTCAGGCTTGAATGTGCGGTAGTTGATCGTCTCCGGCTTCTTGATCTCACCGTATGACCAGGACAGAATCTTCTCAGGGCTGGCAATCGAAATCCGGATGGAATCGAATGCCTGTACAGGCACCTGAGGATTGAAAAGATTCATGACCTCTTGGTTCATGCCGTTTCTCCATGGGGCAAAAATTGCCCTCTGCTTGCGATGGAATGATCCGCCGTCGCGGGTCCATCTAGATCAAATGCCGCTTCTGCAGCGGCTCGAAACAAAATGGTCGGGTGCGCGGCAAACCGCGCACCCTAACTTTTTTACTCTGCCGCGTCAGGCAAAGCCTGCTGCTCTTGCTGGCGTGTATCGTCCAGCTCGACATTGAGACCGAGCGAACGCATTTCCTTGACGAGAACGTTGAAGCTCTCCGGAATACCGGCCTCGAACGTATCGTCACCGCGGACGATCGCTTCGTAGACCTTGGTACGGCCGGCGACGTCATCGGACTTGACCGTGAGCATTTCCTGCAGCGTGTAGGCCGCACCGTATGCTTCCAGGGCCCAGACCTCCATTTCACCGAAACGCTGACCGCCGAACTGGGCCTTGCCGCCCAGGGGCTGCTGCGTGACGAGTGAGTATGGTCCGATCGAACGGGCGTGGATCTTGTCGTCGACCAGGTGGTGCAGCTTCAGCATGTAAATGTAGCCGACAGTCACCTGACGATCGAAAGTTTCACCCGTACGTCCGTCATAGAGCGTCGACTGACCGGAAGCCTTCAGACCCGCCTGCTCCAGCATCACGTTGATGTCTGGCTCATGCGCACCGTCAAACACCGGCGTTGCAATCGACACGCCGCGCTTCATCTGCTCACCAAGACGCACGATGCTCTCGTCGTCATAGTTGCGGACTGGCTCGTTCCGGTCGTTGTCGGGGATGATCGACTCGATCGTCGCCCGCAGCGGCTGGATATCGCCCTGTCCACTGGCTGCATACTGCGCCTTGTAGGCTTCGATCAGATCACCGATCTTCTTGCCCATTCCGGCGCAGGCCCAGCCCAGATGCGTTTCCAGAATCTGGCCAACGTTCATGCGGCTTGGCACGCCAAGCGGATTGAGCACGATGTCGACATGCGTTCCGTCTTCGAGGAACGGCATATCTTCAACGGCGGCAATACGCGAGACAACACCCTTGTTGCCGTGACGGCCGGCCATCTTGTCGCCTGGCTGGATCTTGCGCTTCACAGCAACAAAGACCTTGACCATCTTCATGACGCCTGGAGGCATCTCGTCGCCGCGCTGTACCTTTTCGACCTTGTCCATGAAGCGCTGTTCGAGCAGCTTCTTGGAGTCATCGTACTGGTTGCGCAGAGCTTCGATTTCGCCCTGAAGCTTCTCGTCCTCGACAGCGAACTGCCACCACTGGGAACGCGGGTGTTCACCCATGACTTCCGTCGTGACAACAGTGCCCTTCTTGAACGACTTCGGTCCGGCAACGGCAGGCTTGCCATTGAGAACGTCAGCCAGACGGCCATAGACGTTGCGGTCAAGAATAGCCTGTTCGTCGTCGCGGTCCTTGGCCAAACGCTCGATTTCCTCGCGTTCGATCGCCATGGCACGTTCGTCCTTTTCAACGCCGTGGCGGTTGAAAACGCGAACTTCCACAACAGTACCGTAAGTCCCGGGCGGCATGCGCATCGAGGTGTCACGGACATCGGAAGCCTTTTCACCGAAGATGGCGCGCAGAAGCTTCTCTTCCGGCGTCATCGGGCTTTCGCCCTTCGGCGTGATCTTGCCGACGAGAATGTCGCCAGGCTGAACTTCCGCACCGATGTAAACGATACCGGCTTCGTCCAGGTTCTTCAGGGCTTCTTCCGAAACGTTCGGAATGTCGCGCGTGATTTCTTCCGGTCCAAGCTTCGTATCGCGGGCCATGACTTCGAATTCCTCGATATGGATCGAGGTGAAGACGTCATCCGAAACGATCTTTTCAGACAGAAGGATGGAATCTTCGTAGTTGTAGCCATTCCAGGGCATGAACGCGACAAGCACGTTGCGGCCGAGCGCCAGATCGCCCAGGTCCGTCGAAGGACCGTCGGCAATGATGTCGCCCTTTTCGATCCGGTCGCCAACACGAACCAGCGGACGCTGATTGATGCAGGTGTTCTGGTTCGAACGCTGGAACTTCATCAGGCGGTAGATATCGACGCCTGATTTGCCCGGTACGAGATCTTCCGTCGCACGGATAACAATACGCGTTGCATCGACCTGATCGACGATACCTGTGCGGCGTGCACCGATGGCGGCGCCGGAGTCACGGGCAACGATCGGCTCCATGCCGGTACCGACGAACGGTGCCTCGGCGCGAACCAGAGGTACGGCCTGACGCTGCATGTTCGAGCCCATCAGAGCGCGGTTGGCGTCGTCGTTTTCCAGGAACGGAATGAGCGCTGCGGCAACCGATACGAGCTGCTTCGGCGACACGTCCATCAGATCCACGTTTTCACGCGGAGCCATCAGAACTTCACCCGCATGACGGCAGACAACGAATTCGTCCGTGAAGGCGCCGGAAGCGTCGAGTTCCACATTGGCCTGCGCCACGTGATACTTGGCTTCTTCCATCGCCGAGAGATAGACGACGTCGTCCGTCACCTTGCCGTCAACGATCCGGCGGTACGGGCTTTCGATGAAGCCGTACTTGTTGACCCGGGCAAAGGTTGCGAGCGAGTTGATCAGACCGATGTTCGGGCCTTCCGGCGTTTCAATCGGGCAGATACGACCGTAATGCGTCGGATGCACGTCGCGGACTTCGAAGCCGGCACGCTCGCGGGTCAGACCACCAGGTCCAAGTGCCGAAAGACGGCGCTTGTGGGTGATTTCCGAAAGCGGGTTGGTCTGATCCATGAACTGCGACAGCTGCGAAGAACCGAAGAATTCGCGAACAGCAGCGGCTGCCGGCTTCGCATTGATCAGGTCCTGCGGCATCACGGTGTCGATTTCGATGGACGACATGCGTTCCTTGATGGCGCGCTCCATGCGGAGCAGGCCAACGCGGTACTGGTTTTCCATCAATTCGCCGACCGAACGCACGCGGCGGTTGCCGAGATTGTCGATGTCGTCGATTTCGCCGCGACCGTCGCGCAGATCGACCAGCATCTTGACCACAGCAAGGATATCTTCCTTGCGCAGGATGCGGACAGTGTCTTCCGCATTCAGGTCCAGACGCATGTTCATCTTCACGCGGCCGACAGCCGAGAGATCATAACGCTCGCTATCGAAGAACAGCGACTTGAACATGGCTTCAGCCGAGTCGATTGTCGGCGGCTCACCGGGACGCATGACGCGGTAGATGTCGAACAGGGCGTCCTGACGGCTCTCGTTCTTGTCGACGGCCAGCGTGTTGCGGATATACGGTCCGATATTGACATGGTCGATATCGAGAACGTTGATCTCTGCTACACCCGTGTCGAGCAGAACCTTGAGGGTCTTCTCGTCCAGCTCATCACCGGCTTCGAGATAGACTTCACCGGTTTCCATGTTGACGATGTCTTCGGCAAGATACATGCCGAACAGGTCGTCTTCCGTTGCCTTGATGAACTTCAGGCCCTTTTCAGCAAGCTGCTTGGCAGCGCGGGCTGTCAGCTTCTTGCCGGACTCGAGAATGACTTCACCGGTATCGGCATCGATAACGTCGGTTGTCGCCTTGAAACCGCGGAAACGATCGACGGAGAACGGAATGCGCCAGGTGTCGCCGTCACGGCTGAACATCAGCGAATTGTAGAACGTCGACAGGATTTCTTCGCTGTCCATGCCCAGCGCCATCAAAAGCGATGTCGCAGGAATCTTGCGGCGGCGGTCGATACGCGCATAGACCACGTCCTTGGCATCGAACTCGATGTCAAGCCAGGAACCGCGGTAAGGAATGACGCGCGCAGCAAACAGCAGCTTGCCCGACGAATGGGTCTTGCCCTTGTCGTGATCGAAGAAAACGCCCGGCGAACGGTGCATCTGCGAAACGATGACGCGCTCGGTACCGTTGACGATGAACGTGCCGTTATCGGTCATGAGCGGCATGTCGCCCATGTAAACGTCCTGTTCCTTGATGTCCTTGATCGACTTGGCGCCCGTATCCTCGTCAATATCGAACACGATCAGGCGCAGCGTGACTTTCAGCGGTGCAGCATAGGTCAGATCGCGCTGACGGCATTCGTCAACGTCGAATTTTGGAGCTTCAAATTCATACTTGACGAATTCAAGCATGGAAGCGCCGGAGAAATCCTGGATCGGGAACACAGACTTGAACACAGCCTGCAGACCTTCATCAAGACGCCCGCCTTTCGGCTCCTCAACCATGAGGAACTGATCGTAGGAAGCCTTCTGAACCTCGATGAGGTTCGGCATCTCTGCGACTTCAGGGATCTTACCGAAAAACTTGCGTACGCGCCTACGACCGTTAAAAGTATGGGTCTGAGCCATCGTCGCTCCTCGTCTTTGCGCCAGCGGAAACTGGCATGTTTCTTAAAACCGCTTTTGCGGCCCCGTGAACGGGACAAAACCCGTTTCCTGAAAGCATCGGAATTGCCGTCAGGAAAAGGGTTCAGTACCGGGTTGCCCAAAAAGGGCAGATCAGCGGACAGGGCTTGTCGCCCTGCCCGCCAAAAATGTTGGACTTACTTGAGTTCAACCTTGGCGCCAGCTGCTTCGAGCTGTGCCTTGATCTTGTCAGCTTCGTCCTTGGTAGCAGCTTCCTTGACTGGCTTGGGAGCAGCTTCAACGAGGTCCTTGGCTTCCTTGAGGCCGAGACCGGTGATTGCGCGGACTTCCTTGATCACGTTGATCTTGTTAGCGCCGGCATCGGTCAGAACGACGTCGAATTCAGTCTTTTCTTCAACGGCTGCAGCAGCTGCACCGCCGCCAGCGGCAGCAGCAACAGCAACAGGAGCAGCAGCAGAAACGCCCCACTTCTCTTCAAGAAGCTTGGAAAGTTCAGCAGCTTCCAGAACAGTCAGGTTGGACAGGTCGTCTACGATCTTTGCGAGATCAGTCATTTTGGTTTTCCTTTACAAGGTTCGATATATTGACAGCGAGAACGGCCTTATGCCGCTTCGTCCTTCCGGGCATAGGCGCCGAAAACGCGGGCAAGCTGACCTGCCGGTGCGTTTACGATCTGAGCGATGCGCGTTGCTGGTGTCTGGATCATACCAACCAGCTTTGCACGCAACTCGTCGAGTGATGGCAGTGCGGCAAGAGCCTTCACGCCATCAGCGTCGAGAGTTGTTGCTCCCATCGAGCCACCGAGGATGACGAGCTTCTCGTTACCCTTGGCAAATTCGATGGCGATCTTTGGTGCCGTAATCGGATCATTCGAATAGGCAACAAGTGTCTGACCTGTGAACAGGTCAGAAATGCCTTCCGATTCCGTGCCCTGAAGAGCGATCTTGGCAAGGCGGTTCTTCGCGACTTTAACGGTGCCACCAGCATCACGCATCTTGGAGCGAAGATCGCTCAGCTGCGCAACGGTGAGACCGGTATAGTGGGCCACGACAACTGAACCGGAGTCCTTGAAGACGCCGTTCAGCCAAGTGACAAATTCGCGCTTTTCCGCTTTTTCCACTGTCTCTCTCCATTTGGCAGAAACGCACGGTGCGTCCCTGCCGGGTTGCCTTTTGTTGCAAGGCTTCAATCCGAAAACCGAAACCAAACAACACTTGAGGATCCTGTCCCCCCTGCTTCGCCGGAAATCCGGCTGCAAGCGAAAGGCAACTACGGTTCGAACCTTGTCTCGGTGGATTTTTCCACCCTAACAAAGCTGTTCCACGTCTCATGCAGGCTCATGACAATTAAGGCGAGCCACCTGCAATCTCGGACAGGATAACCGGACTTTCATCCGGTTATCCAGGCCCCGAAAGGCCTGGAATTCTTTAGAACTCAAGCCGTTAGGCCCGAGTTTTCACATCAGCTGTTACGCAGGGCGTACAGTCGACGGATCAACCTTGACGCCAACGCCCATCGTCGAAGAAATCGCGACGCGCTTGACATATTCACCCTTGGCGCCTGCCGGCTTTGCCTTGGTGACGGCATCGGTGAATGCCTTGATGTTTTCTTCCAGCGCCTTGACATCGAACGATGCCTTGCCGACGCCGGCGTGAACGATACCAGCCTTCTCGACGCGGAACTCGACAGCGCCGCCCTTGGAAGCCTTGACCGCCGCCGTAACATCCGTCGTTACGGTGCCGACCTTCGGGTTCGGCATCATGCCGCGCGGGCCGAGAACCTTACCGAGACGACCGACGAGCGGCATCATGTCCGGAGTGGCAATGCAGCGATCGAAATCGATCTTGCCGCCATTGACGATCTCGAACAGATCTTCCGCGCCAACAATGTCAGCACCGGCCTTCTTGGCTTCTTCAGCCTTGTCGCCGCGAGCGAAAACGGCAACGCGAACCGTACGGCCTGTGCCGTTTGGCAGATTGACAACGCCGCGAACCATCTGATCCGCATGGCGGGGATCAACGCCGAGGTTCATCGATACTTCGATCGTCTCGTCGAACTTGGCAATGGCACGTTCCTTGACCATGGCAACAGCCGAAGTCAGATCATAGAGCTTCTCGCGGTCGACGCCTTCACGAACCTTGGCTACACGCTTTGATACTTTTGCCATCGTCTCAGCCCACCACTTCCAGGCCCATCGAACGGGCAGAACCTTCGACCATGCGCATGGCGGATTCAACATCCGCTGCGTTCAGGTCTTTCATCTTCGCCTGCGCGATTTCACGGACCTTGTCGCGCGAGATCTTGCCAGCAACCACCTTGCCTGGTTCCTTGGAACCGGACTTCAGGTTTGCAGCCTTCTTGAGGAAGTAAGACACCGGCGGCGTCTTCATCACAAAAGTGAAGGACTTGTCCTGATAGTATGTGATCACGACCGGAATGGGCGAACCCTTTTCCAGTTCCTGCGTGGCCGCATTGAAAGCCTTGCAGAATTCCATGATGTTGATGCCACGCTGACCAAGTGCCGGTCCGATGGGAGGAGACGGTGTTGCCGATCCTGCCGAAACCTGCAGCTTGAGCTGGCCTGCAATTTTCTTAGCCATAACTTCTCTGCCTTATCATTATGCCGGAAAACCGGCGGTTGCAGTTTGGTGGTACGGATTGAAGACCCGGCTAAAGGTCACCTCACCTCCCACCATTCGCCACTGACGTGGCTGGCCACCCGTCGGGCGGCCGATTGATCAGATCTTTTCGACCTGGCCAAATTCCAGATCGACCGGCGTAGCGCGGCCGAAAATCGAAACTTCCACCTTGAGGCGCGAACGCTCTTCGTCGACTTCCTGAACGACACCGTTGAACGAAGCAAACGGACCGTCGGCAACACGAACGCTTTCGCCGATCTCGAACGAGATCGAAGCCTTCGGACGCTCGACACCCTCCTGAACCTGCATCAGGATCCGATCAGCTTCCTTGTCGGAAATCGCAACCGGCTTGTTGTCCGAACCAAGGAACCCCGTCACTTTCGGCGTGTTCTTAATCAGATGATACGCATCATCCGTCAGATCGGCACGAACAAGGACATAACCCGGGAAGAACTTGCGCTCAGCATCAACCTTGCGGCCGCGGCGCACTTCAACCACCTTTTCAGTCGGCACGAGGATCTTCTCGAAAAGATGCGACAGACCCTTCTGCCTCGCCTTTTCTTCGATCGACTCGGCGACCTTCTTTTCAAAGTTCGAATAGGCGTGAACGATATACCAGCGCGCGGTCATTCAAATTTCCTTGTCAGCCTGCGTTAACGACCAAGACCGAGAACGAGATCAATCCCGAAGGCCATCAACTGATCAGCTGCGAAGAAGAAAATCGCAGCAAAAAACGCCATCACCATCACCATAGCGGTGGAAATGAGCGTCTCACGGCGTGAAGGCCAGGTGACCTTTGCCGTTTCCGCGCGCACTTGCTGAAAAAAACTTATCGGGTTTGTCTTGGATGCCATTTACCGCTCGTGCGTGTCATGTTGTTGTAAACTCAATATGTTGTCATGGTAACAACACGCTTTGTTCACACCATTACGGCCCGTAAAGCTGATCGTTCAGCTCCACGCACCGCGTGTCTGTTGATGTTACATAGAACCGATTCCGGTAAAACACAAGTCCCCGGTTTCGTTTCTTTCCAAACATCTGTCAGCACACCATCCAATCGTGTGCGGGCAGACTATGAGTGGCAGGGGAGACAGGATTCGAACCTGCGACCTACGGTTTTGGAGACCGCCGCTCTACCAACTGAGCTACTCCCCTACAGTCCGGGGCGTACATTCCACAAAGCGCCGCGCTTTTCAAGCCCCTATTCCCGCCGCGCGCCGCTTTATGAGAAATTCGTCGCGTGACGCGCAGATTTGACGGTTTTCCCGCGCCGGCAGAGATGAAAGCCGCTGCCTTTTCTCAGGCTTTCGGTGGAACAGGCTTCAGTTCCACACAGTTGCCGGGCTTTGGATCACGGTTGCAAATCCTGCCGGCAGTGAATGCACGAGAATCACCCTCGTCCGTCGCAAATTTGAAGTCCGACAACTCATTATACTGCAATATGTAGATATCGCTGGCGGAAACGGCAAGCATCCGGTCGACGATGCTGGGTTTGACGCCCATTTCCACGAAATAGGCAACGAGTTGCTTGCGATAGCCTTTACGCACCTCCGTGGTTTCATACGTCCCGGTAGGTTTCCGGCTGACAACTTTTCGATCAATGATTTTCTTTTTGCCGTTCACGATCCTGTAGCGCGTCTGATAGGTAATCATGAGATTTGTGACCGTGGTGGTGATCTGGTGAATCCCGACCCGCGCCTCATATCCGGCCAATCGCTTTAAGCCGCCCGCGGCAAAAAACGGACAGGCGGACAGACAAATCCCACCGCCCGGAAAAGCATAACCGGCATAAGCCCCATCGGCAAAATCGGGTTTGCAGCTCTTCGGGCCTGGCGTGCATCCCAAATACATCGTCTTGCCGATGGCAACGTCCAGGCCGCGCTTGCGGATGATCCGCCCCATCTCGATGGCGGCATTCACGGCACCTCCCCTCGAGTCGATCACAAGCGGCAGCCGCCGCTTGCCGGCCTGGTTCAGGATTTTCCGCAGCTTTGCCGGCGTATCCGGCTTGATCGTCCCCGTAGCCGCGATCCATTCCGGGCAATTCGGTCTGCAAACCTCCACGTCGGCGCGCACAATCGCAAACACCATAGGACTATCAGCCACGAGAAGATTCGACTGATACGTGTCTGGTCGTGGTTGGATCGGGTCTGGTCTGGGGATATTTCCCGCTTGCGGCGAAAAAAGCGGAGCATAGGCGGGCACACCCGCCACACAATTCTTCGTCGGATTGCAAATGGATGCGCGATCCGGCGTCCAGGCCGGGCATGACATATCGCAGAAGGGGCCGGTGCTGGGCGCGGATTGCCCCGGAGGGGCATAGGACGGGCCGGTTAGGTCAGCATCGCGCAGGATCGGTTGCACTGTTGTTGCCGGTCCCGAGGCAAGGCCGAGCGGTGGTGGAACATATGGCTGGCTGGTCGAGCCCGGGCCGGGCAATGCGGGCCGTTCGGCATCCGCAGCAAGCAGCGCCGTTGTCAAACCTGCAAACAGAGCAAAAGCAAGGCTAAGAACAATCAATAAGCGGGAAAAGCCATCGTGGCAGCGCAACCGGCAATCATCGAACGCAACTTTCGTCAACGCCATGCTCTTCCCCACAAGCCATTCCCCTGCCCATCTATAAGCGGAACGGCTTCGCTATCAATGGGGTGTCAGAAATATCAGTCCATTCTCGAAACAATCTTGGAACCGGCAGATTTGAGTTCAACACAGTTTACCGCCTTGGGCTCTTGCTCACAGATGCGCGTGGCCGCAAGGTCGCTGACATCCCCCGTTCCCGACACGAGCTTGAACGCATCCAGTTCATCCTGCGTCAGAACCGAGATATCCTTGGCTGGAATGGAGAGCATCCGGTCGACGATGGCCGGATTGATGCCCATGCCGGTGAAATAGGCGAGCAGTTTCTGGCGATATCCCTTGCTCAGATCGGTGCGTTCATAGGAGCCGGCAGGCTTGCGCCCGACGATCTTGGTATCAAGTATCTTCTTCTTGCCGTTCACCATCCGGTAGCGCGTCTCATAGGTGACGCGCGTCTGGGTATAGACTTGCGTGATCTGGTGTACGCCGATCAGGGCCCAGGGGCCGACAAGACGCCTTTCGCCCGCTGCAAAAATATAGGGACAGGCGGAGAGGCAATAGGCGCCCGCCGGATAGGGAAACCCGGCATAGGCCCCATCGGCATAACGGTCGGGCTTGCACTTCTGGTCGGGGCTGCATCCTTCAAAGCGGGTCCTGCCAATGGCAATGTCGAGGCCACGTTTACGGATCATGCGGCCAACCTGCATGGCGGCGTCCACGTTGCCGCCATTCGATTCCATGATGATCGGCAGGCGCCGTTTGCCCATGACCTTCAGAATTTTGCGCAGCTTGGCCGGCGTGTCGTCCAATATGGTGCCGGAGGCCCATATCCATTCCGGACAGGCGGGCTCGCAACTGGGCACCGCGCTGCGGACAATGGCAAAGCGCATGGACTGCAGGACGGGTGCGCCGGCCTGCTTCTTTCCCGCCAGAACGGGCGCGACAAGCGCCAGTTGGAGCAACAATGCCAGGAGAACACAGGCAGCCATGCCTGAAAGAACGCTGCATCCGGCCAAACGATAACCAAACATGTCAATCCCGATAACTACCAATTGCCCGCTGCCGGATCGCTGCGGTATCCTTGGAGCCGAATATGCTCTGTTGTCGCAAGGATAGCCGAAGGGTTCGGAAGGGTAAACAGAAAGCACCTGCCCTTTCGCCGCAGGGGCGCATTGCCCACGGCAGCAGCGTGTTGAAGCGCAAGCTCTCGATAAGTATACAATTGCAATAAAGTGTGAATTGACGCGTCATAGGATTGTCATGCTCACGTCATCCATTTACGTCATCACATTTTCGTGAATTTAACCTGTCCCTTCCCGCGACCGGGCCGGCATCGACCGGCGGTCACGGGGATTGGCGAAAGAGATCAAAATGGACGCGCGCCAAACGATCAAAATCAAATCCTCGTTCTCGAAACCATTGCAGCATATTGCCATGACGAGCATGCTGTCATTCTATTCAATCGGGGTCGTTATCTATGAATTGCTCGGCAGTGAGCCGGAAAACCTGATCGAGTACATCGCCTGTGCCGGTTCCGTGGTTTTCCCGCTTCTGACGGGCCGCCTGGTCTGGCGGCTGCTCAAGACCCGCGATGCGATCACCATCTCGCCGGAAGGCCTGTGCGACAGGCGCCTGGCCGACGAGACCATTCCCTGGAAGAACATCAACGACGTGGCGTCATGGAATGACAACCGCGAACAGACAATCGTGCTGGGTATCGATCCCCATCAGGTGGATCAGCTCGGCCGGGGCATCAAATCGAGGATCGTCCGGGCATCGCTGTTCCGCATGCCGAAGGGCATCTACATCGATGGCCGGGTCCTGTCGATCGACTTCGATCGCCTGTTCGAACTCGTTGCCGCTTACCATCGCACCTACGGCAAACCGAAATCCGTCTGATTTCATCAGGCAATACTGCAGGCAAACAAAAAAGGCGGCCACTGGCCGCCTTTTCCGTATTCAACTTGTCTTGCGACAATTACTCGATGATCGAAGCGACGATGCCTGCACCTGCCGCGAGGCTTTGCCTCGCAACTTTTAGTGCGGTTGGTCGCAACGGGATTGCTTCGATCACTCGATGATCGAAGCAACAATCCCTGCGCCAACCGTGCGGCCACCTTCACGGATAGCGAAGCGCAGCTTCTCTTCCATTGCGATCGGCACGATCAGCGTCACATCAACCGAGATGTTGTCGCCGGGCATGACCATTTCCGTGCCTTCCGGCAGCGTCACCACACCCGTCACGTCGGTCGTGCGGAAGTAGAACTGCGGACGGTAGTTGGAGAAGAATGGCGTATGACGGCCACCTTCGTCCTTCGTCAGGATGTAGGCTTCTGCCTTGAACTTCGTGTGCGGCTTGACCGAACCTGGCTTGGCAAGGATCTGGCCGCGCTCGACGTCTTCACGGCCAACGCCGCGGATCAGCGCGCCGATGTTGTCGCCGGCCTGGCCCTGGTCGAGCAGCTTGCGGAACATTTCAACGCCGGTCACCGTCGTCTTCGTCGTCGGCTTGATGCCGATGATTTCAACTTCTTCACCAACCTTGACGATACCGCGTTCAACGCGGCCCGTCACAACCGTACCACGACCCGAGATCGAGAACACGTCTTCGATCGGCATCAGGAACGGCTGGTCAACCGGACGCTCCGGCGTCGGGATGTACTTGTCGACTTCCGCCATCAGCGCGCGCACCGCGTCTTCGCCGATTTCCTTGTTGGAATCTTCCAGTGCGGCCAGCGCCGAACCCTTGACGATCGGCACATCGTCGCCCGGGAAGTCGTACTTCGACAGAAGCTCGCGCACTTCCAGTTCAACCAGTTCCAGAAGCTCGGCATCGTCAACCTGGTCGACCTTGTTCAGGAAAACCACGATCGCCGGAACGCCAACCTGACGGGCCAGCAGGATGTGCTCGCGCGTCTGCGGCATCGGGCCGTCGGCTGCCGATACAACCAGGATCGCGCCGTCCATCTGCGCCGCACCGGTGATCATGTTCTTCACATAGTCGGCGTGGCCGGGGCAATCGACGTGCGCGTAGTGGCGCGCTGCCGTCTCGTACTCGACGTGCGCCGTCGAAATGGTGATGCCGCGCGCCTTTTCTTCCGGTGCCGCGTCGATCTGGTCGTACGCCTTGAACTCTCCGAAATACTTCGTAATCGCTGCCGTCAACGATGTCTTGCCATGGTCAACGTGACCAATCGTGCCGATGTTGACGTGCGGCTTGTTACGTTCAAACTTGCTCTTAGCCATAGCTGTCGTTCTCTCGTCATCACAACCGGTCTAGGGCCGGTACCATGTTTGTAGCTCAGACGAGACAGCAAGCCGTCCGTCAGCTCAGTCGCCCGCCCGGTCTGATCAACCGGATCGGATTGGTTTCGTCTTGTTCATGCTCGTTCATATGGGGACACATGAGCGGCGTGCAATGCTCAAGACAAAAATCGAAGAGCACCTCTGCGCGCTCACGCGTGCACGCGGTGCTCTTGCAAATCTGGAGCGGGTAGCGGGAATCGAACCCGCATATTCAGCTTGGAAGGCTGCTGCTCTACCACTGAGCTATACCCGCACATATTACAGTGCCGTGCATGCAAAACGCACTGGAACCACCGTAACATTTTAAACGGCGCACAAGCCATACCAAAACCAGTTCCGGTTTTGGCTTGTGCATCAGGCGCTCGGTTCCGGCAGTGGTGGAGGAGGTTGGATTCGAACCAACGTAAGCCAAGCTAACGGATTTACAGTCCGTCCCCTTTAACCACTCGGGCACTCCTCCGGTCACTACCGATAGAACCGCGCCATCAGGCACTCTGCAAAACCAGCTGCCGGATTTGTTTTCCAGCGGCGGCTTGCGGGTGGCCTTATGCCGACTAGCTTTCGTGGTGTCAACAGTCTGCGGAAGAAAATGACGGGTCCTGTGAAAATCATTGTCCCGGGCCGTTCGCCGGCACGGCCGCGGCGATCAAAGCGGGAGCATCTGCATTTTCGCCAAGAAGCATATATCGCCGGGCGGCATGAAGGGTTATAGGTTGCGGCATGAGCGAAGAAAAACCATCCCGTACACCCAAAGATTCCCACTACGCCACGCTGCGCCGCCAGTTTCGCGACAAGAAGGCCGGAGGGCCGCCGCAGGCCCAGCGCGCGACTAGGCCCGCTGCGGAAGGCACACAGGCGCCCGAAGGGCTCGTGCGCCTGTATGGCCTGCATACGGTGCGCGCCGCGCTGGACAACCCCCAGCGCCAGATCAAGCGCATGCTGGTGACGAAGAATGCCCTCGACCGGCTGGAGATCGCTGATTCGTCCGCCCTGCCCTTCGATGTCGATATTGTCGATCCGCGCGCGATTGATCGGGAAACCGGCTCCGAAGCCGTGCATCAGGGCGTCATGATCGAAGTCAAGCCGCTGAAGACCCAGTCGCTGAAGGCTTTGAAAGACAGCCAGCTCCTGCTGATTCTCGACCAGGTCACCGATCCGCACAATGTCGGCGCAATCATGCGGTCCGCTGTTGCCTTCGGTGCCGGTGCCATCGTGACCACCGCCCGCCACAGCCCGCAGGAATCGGGCGTCCTGGCCAAGGCCGCATCGGGCGCGCTTGAACTCATTCCGCATATCGAGGTGCGCAACCTCGCCGACGCCATCCACGAACTGCACGAGCTCGGCTTTGCCACCATCGGTCTTGATTCGGAAGGCCCGCTTGAACTCGAAAAAACCATGGCGCATGACCGCATCGCGCTGGTTCTGGGCGCCGAAGGCAAGGGATTGCGGCAGAAGACCCGTGAGACGGTAACCCACCTCGCCCGTCTCGACATGCCCGGCGCGATCAAATCGCTCAATGTTTCGAATGCCGCAGCCATCTCGCTGTATGCGGCGCAGCGGTTTCTGAGCACAAAAGCCGGATAATCCGCGCCGCCGAACAAAAGAATCGGCGGGCCGAATAATCTTCACCGCTGCGGTGTTCATTCCACATCAGGGTAGCCCCTCCCGAAGGGGCTGCTTGTGCGATGGAGTGTACCGATGCTGCGAAATGATGCGGAATCCTATGGCGTGGTGACGATCCTCTTCCATTGGATCATTGCCGCCATTTTTCTTGGACAGATTCTGCTGGGCTATCTGATGGTCCGCACCGGCAATTATGCCTTGCAGTTCAGCCTTTTCCAGTGGCACAAATCCCTGGGCTTTCTCATTCTGCTGCTCTCGGGCGTGCGGCTTCTCTGGCGGATGGCAAATCCGCGACCGCGTGCGCCCGACAGCATGAGCCGGATCGAGCGGGCCGCGGCGCATGTGGCGCACGCGTTCCTCTACGTCGCCCTCTTTGTCATTCCGTTGACCGGATGGGCGCTCGCCTCCAGTTCGCCTTTGCAGATACCGACCTATGCCTTCAATCTGCTGGTGATACCGCCCTTGCCTCTGACAATCTCGGATCAGGCCGAAGCATTCTGGACAGCAAGTCACGCCTGGCTTGCCTATCTCTCCGCCATTGTTGCAGCCGCGCACATTCTGGCAGCCCTGCACCATCACTTCTGGAAAAAGGACATTGTCCTCCTGCGCATGCTCGGCGCGCGCCGCCTGGCTTCCGTTCGGCCGCGTGCCGATCCCCTGCGCATTGCAAACAAGGATACTCGATCATGAAAATCGCCCGGGCTTGCATCAGCGCCGTTCTCAAGGCCGTCATACCACTTCTGCTCGCCATAGCGCCTGCACAGGCAAATGCCGACACGCTCGCCGATGTGGCAGGCCGTTACAAGATCGATGCATCGTCCCGCATCGGCTTCGTCGTCGAACAAATCGGCGGCGGGGGCATATCGGGCGACTTCAAGAAGTTCTCGGGCGTGTTTTCCCTGAACAATGGCGATATCAGCCGATCGAGCATTGAGTTCACGCTGTTTCCCGAAAGCGTCAACACCGGCCAGTCGCGGATCGAAAATTTCCTGCGTTCCGACGCGGTGTTCGACGCGCAGAACTTTCCAACCGTCACCTTCAAGTCAACGCATATCACCCAGACCAGCCCCAACACCGCGACAATCGACGGAATATTGACCGCCCGCGGCAAGAGCAGCCCGGCCAGTTTCCAGGCCAGCCTTGCCACCCATGACCGCAACGCCATCGTCTTTCATGTCGAAGGCAAGGTGATGCGCTCCAGATACGGCATGGATGTCGGCACGCCGATCTATTCGAATGTCGTGCAGTTCAACATGACCATCCACGGCCAGCGCGGTTGAATGCGCGATTGCTGCCTCAATCCTTGTCGCCGACGGGTACTTTCGCCGCGACCGATGACGCTCCGGCCTCATCGCTCTTCTTCGGGGCATAACCGAGAATCTGCCGGACCCCCTTGGACGAAAAGGGTTGCGCCAGCTGGCCAAGAAAGCTCTTGGCCACCTTGCCGCTGATGCCGATATCGACAGGCGATGGCCGTGGCGGATTGAAATAGGTCCCCAGAATCTGATCCCACAGCACCAGATTCTCCCCGTAATTGGTGTTGCCTTCCGACAATTCCTTGGAGTGGTGCCAGCGATGCAACCGTGGCGTGCTGAGAATCCAGTCAAGCGGTCCGGTGCGCACGTCGACATTGCAATGGGTCAAAAGCCCGGTAAACGCGGTCACGGCGCTGATCCACAGGAACACCGGCAGCGGTGCGCCGAGCAGGTAGAGCGGTATCTGGCTGAGCGCGATCTTGAACAGCGAATCGATCACATGGAAGCGGCCCGTGTTGACCACCCACAAACGCTCGACACTGTGATGCAAGGCGTGAAACCGCCAGAGTGCCAGTTTTTCATGGGCCAGCCGGTGCGCGATATAGAGCCCGAATTCGGCGATGATCAGGCCGAGGACGACCTGGATCGCCAAGGGCCACGCGCTCGGCCAGATATGTGCCGACGTGCTGAGCACCGGCTGGGCGACGATGGCCACAAGCATGGGAAACGATGCGCCAATGGCCGCGGCAATCTGCACAGCGCCCTTTGTCAGCAACGTATGGGCGATGTCATTGAAGGTTTCGCCGTCGCGTTTCAGCCAGGTTTCCTCATACGGCATGATCCGTTCGAAGACGGCAATGAGCGCCACCACCGAAAAATACACCACATTGAACCACAGAAGCGGCGCTTGCGTCTGAAACGCCGCATAGGTTCCAATGAGACCGACGCAATAGAACAAGGGCCACAATGAATAGGAAAGTGCTGCGTAGAGCCATGAATTCCTGGGGATCAGCATAGGATTATCCCCCCGGCATGAATCATTGCTATCAACCTGTATTCGATGTTTGTCGCAGTCATAATGGGTTCACGTCGTTTTTCATCGGCTCAATTTCTGGCGCCCGCAGGATGCCGCTTCATCTGAAAAGCAGGTTGCAAGGCATCGGTCAAATTCTGATCAGCAGATCAAACCGGGTTGCTGCCGCAATCGGGTTGTCACCACATTAGATTGCAAGAACATTGCATAAAACCCCATTTGTCCGATTGCCAACCGGAACTTTCGTCCCGTGGCCGCGTTGCCTTGGCGCTGCCCTCCAGCACAAAGGCCTGACCGGGATGCCTGCTCTCCATGCTGGTTGCCCGGTCGGGCCTACCCTATCTGGGTCGCCGGATGCCTCAGCTCAAGGCCTTGGCAAGAAAAGGCAGGCTGACATCCATGCGATAATCGACAGCCGAATGATTATCGTCGAACTCGTCATAGCGGTGAACGACGCCAAGCCGGTCAAGCGTCCGATGCACGCGGCGCGACCCGTAGAGAATGTTGTACTGGTCCTTCGTGCCGCAATCGAAATAAACCGCTTTCAGTTTCGCCAGATTGTGCCCATGCGTTTCCGCCAGCCGCGCCGGATCCCAGGCCAGCCAATTCGCCCAGCGCTCCTCGATCAGTT
This sequence comes from Phyllobacterium sp. SL163, assembly GCF_049896885.1. Lineage (NCBI taxonomy): Bacteria > Pseudomonadati > Pseudomonadota > Alphaproteobacteria > Hyphomicrobiales > Phyllobacteriaceae > Phyllobacterium > Phyllobacterium sp. SL163. The sequence continues at coordinate 412,786 of NZ_JAFCVE010000003.1, forward strand.
CGCAGGTTTCCAGATCGACGGGCAGCCGCAGCCCCAGGAAGGCCTGCGGGTCCGGATCGAAGGTTGCCGCCTGGGCCAAAATCATGATGACCAGCGTATCGCTGTCGCTCTTTTTCGGTTTCGCCTCGAAAGCCGTCATCCATGCTTCAATCGAGAGGTCATGTTCGGCAAGCGCCCGCAGCACGCCGGGAAATTCCGGCAGATAAAGCTGTTCAAAGCCCGCATCGCCGGAATGGCTTGCCGCCGCAGACCAGATATCGGGCCGTCGCATGGCATGCACATGCGTGCCATAGCCGCCTGAACTCTTGCCGAAAACCCCGCGCCTGCCGTTACCGCCGCAGCGGAACCGGCCTTCAACCGCAGGCAGCATCTCGTCGATGAGAAAATCCTCCCAATTGCCCATCGCCGCGCTGTTTATGTACTGGTTGCCGCCGAGCCGGGTAAAGCAATCCGGGAAGGCGACGACCACCGGAGGCATGGCGCCCGAACCAATCAGACGGTCCAGCCGTTCCGGAACGTTCTCGCCAAAGCCCTTCCAGTTGGTGTGCGCGGGACCGCCGGCGGTGAACCCCACGAGATCGACAAGCAGCGGCAGACCGGTGCCGTCATGCCCGGCGGGCACATAGACATCGACCACGCGAGCGGTTGGATCGCCCAGCAGATTGTTGCGAAGGGAAACTCCGTCGATGACCAGTCGATGCACGGTTCCGGCGGGATGATGGGTGGCACGCATGGGGAAAACCTCTGGAATGGTGACCGGCGACCTCCATTGCACGAAACGGATTCGCCGGGCCAAACCTGATCCCGCTGCGGCACGAAGGCAAGTCTCTTTCTCGCCGGGATACACCCTGGCGCCGGCTCGGCCCCGTGCCGTCCTTGTTCGCGCGGCGGCAGGCAGCGTTTAAGAAACAATAAATTGTCACATCAAATTTGATCGAATGTGATCGGCCCCCGAGGCCATTTGGTAAGATTCCATTAGGAATTGAGGACTAGTTGGTTGGGCAAGACAAAGGACTTGCCCATGCGCCGCATCATGATGATACCCTTGTTGTTGCTGGCAGGCTGCGCCTCGGCGCCCACCCAGACCAGCAATGTTTGCGCCGTATTCGATCAAAAGGACGGCTTTTTCAACAATTGGTATTCCTACGCCAAGGGCGCGGAAGCCCAATATGGCGTGCCGGTTCCCATTCTCATGGCCACGATCAACACCGAATCCGGCTTTCAGGCCCGGGCAAGGCCGCCACGCACCAAATTGCTCGGCTTCATTCCCTGGACGCGCCCCTCCACCGCCTACGGCTACTCGCAGGCACTCGACGGCACCTGGGCGGAATTCCAGCGCAGCACCGGACGTTATGGCAGCGGCCGCACCAGTTTTGCCGATGCGGTGTATTTCGTCGGCTGGTATCACGCGCAAAGCAACAAGAAGAACGGCATCCCGCTCAACGACGCCTACAATCTCTACGCCGCCTATTACGCCGGTCCCAACGAATATGCGCGCGGAACCTGGCGCAACAGGCCGGGCGTCGACCGGGCGGCGCGGCGCACGGCCGCCATGGCAAGCCGGTACGCCGCACAGATGCAGAGCTGCGGACTGTAGAACACGTCTTGTAAGCCAAGAAAAACGGGCGCCCGAGGCGCCCGTTTTCATTTCGGTCGGTACAGGTGGACAAAACGGCCGCCTGCCCCTTGCTGTCTTACGGCTTCATCGCCGAGTAAGCACCATTGTGCCAGATATTGATGTCATATTTGGCATCCTTGATATCGCCCTTCTCATCGAAAACCACAGGCCCAATGACTGTATTGACCGGCTTTCCATCCTTGAGCGCCGCGGCAACCTTGGCCGGATCATCGCTGCCGGCACGATCGATGCCCTGTGCGAAAGCTTCAACAACCGCGTAGGAGAACAGCGTGAAACCATCCGGCGTGAAGCCGCTGGCCTTGATCTTCTCAACAGCCGCCTTCGCCTCCGGCCGGGCCTGCGGATTAGCCGGGAATGTGAACATCACACCCTCGCCTGCCGGACCTGCCACCGCCCAGAATTCCGGCGAGGCAATCGCATCGCCCATCATCAGCTGGAACTTGAAGTTCTGGTCGGCCGCCTGACGCAGGATGAGGCCCGCTTCGGGATGATAACCGCCGAAATAGACGAAATCAGCCTTTGCTTCCTTCAGCTTGGTGATGAGCGCAGAATAGTCCTTGTCGCCGGCGTTGATGCCGTCATACAGCACTTCCTTCAGCCCGCTCTCGTTCATCTTGGCTTTCACCGCGTCGGCGAGGCCCTTACCATAGGCGCCCTTGTCATGCAGGATCACGACGCGTTTGCCCTTGTATGTCTTGGCGATCCACGGACCGACAAATTCACCCTGGCCATCGTCGCGCGTATAGAGGCGCATGATCGTCGACCAGCCCTTTTTCGCTGCGGCATCGGTCAGGTCGGGGTTGGACGACGCCGGTGTCATCATCAGCACGCCAGCTTCGGCATAAACCGCGGACGCGGGGATGCTGGAACCCGAGCATGCATGACCATCGACGAACTTGATCCCTTCGCCGACAATACGGTTGGCAATCGAAACGGCCTGCTTCGGATCGCAGACGTCATCTTCGAACACCAGTTTGATCTGCCGTCCCTTGATGCCGCCCTTTTCGTTGATCGCGGCGGCTGCGGCCTGTGCGCCCTGCTTGAACTGGTCACCGATATTGGCAAGCTGGCCGGTCATCGGGCCTGCGACCGCGATCTTCAGATCATCGGCCAAGGCGACTGGAGCGCCCAAAGCAACGCTCAGTAACGCTGCCTGCATTATTCTCTTCAAAGACATGGTTTTTCCCCTCATTTTTCTTCAATGGTCCGCAAGGACGAGCGAACCGTACTATAAGTAAAAATGAAATGCCACGTCCCGCCAATGCTCATTTAGTATGAAAAATCTGGCCCGGTTTATCGGAACAATATAGCGGCTTTCCCGGCGCATGCCGACTGCGGATTTCACGCGTTTTTCCGGAAATCCCCATCATCTGCAAGTACTTCTGCAGGAACCTGCTTTGCGTTCTCTTCTTCCCGCAGTCGGGAAGCCCGTCTACACGTTCCGCGCTTTCCAAATACGGACTTTGTCCGTCATGCCGTCGTGGTCGCCCAGCGGGCGCTCGGGCGGATTGTCCCACCAGTCCGAACGCAATGCCTTCCGCTCGGGATGGCGCGGATAATAGATCAGATTCTCCGGTTTCGGTGTTTCACCAACCACGAGAAGACGGACTTCCTCCTCGGTATTGTTGAGAAAACTATGGGCAATTCCGGTGCCCGCCGGAAAGCCGACCGCATCGCCCGCCTTCAACCGGCAGAGTTCGCCGTCCAGCCAGACATCGGGCGTGCCCTCGATAACGTAGACGAACTCCTCTTCCGCGCTCTCGGCATGCGGGAAAGATGTCCGCCGCCCCGGCAAGAGGCGCTGGTGATGAATGCCGATCCTGCCGAGCCCGAAATGCCGACCGAAAGCCGCGTTGATGGCGAGCAGTTCGTCATCACCCTTGTAGTGGTTTTCATCAGTCCCTTCGATCTCGGACCAATGCGCAATATAGGACGGCCGGTCTTTCGTTGTCATGTCAAACTCCCGATGGAACAAACGGCGCAAACGGTCGTGTGTTCACGAATCCAACCGGAATGGTATGGGACCGGTGATCCGGTTTCAAGCCGTCCGGCGATGGGAGGACGCGCATGCACCTCGCCGGGAAACCACAGTCCGGAACCTTACGAATCGTTAAGAAAAAAACCGTTGCCGCCGCGCCGCGTTTCACGCCAATGTGCAAATATTAGAATGATTATAAAGTGGAGTGCCTTCCATGGCGGTCAATGGATATTCACCGATGCAGAAGACCCTGCACTGGTCGCTGTTCGTTCTGGTCCTGCTGATTTATGCGCTGACCTATGGCAACGATCTCTTTCCAAGAGGTGATCCAAACAGGGCCCTGGCGTGGTGGCTGCATATCTCATTCGGCTTGCTGCTCGCCGCACTCGTGTTCTGGCGGTTGGCTTTGCGCGTTGCGCGCGGCGCCCCGGACCTTCCGCCTTCGATGACCGGCCTTGAGCGTCCGTTGGCAAAGGTCGGGCATCTTTTGCTCTATGCCTTGCTGATCGCTATTCCCGTCCTTGGCATATTGCTCACCTGGTTCAGAGGCGACGCCTTGAGCTTCTTCGGCCTCTTCACCATTCCGGCGCCATTTGTCCCCAACAGGGAAACCGCGCGATCGATCAGGGAGCTGCACAGCCTTTGCGCCAACGGAATACTCATCCTGGCCGGCATTCATGCCCTGGCCGCACTTTGGCACCACTTCATCCGCGGGGATGAGGTGATGCAGAGAATGCTGCCGTGATCCGCCAGGACGGATCACGCGAACCTTGCTATTTCAGGGATCATAAAATACCTGTTCCCTATCAGAACGACGGGGTTTGACATGTCACTTTGGCCATTGTTCCTGAATAATCAGGGCCGCATCATTCATAAATGGAAACACTATTTCCCCAGCTATGAACGGCACTTTTCCAGATACATCAATCGTCCCGTAATATTTCTTGAAATCGGTTGTGGCGAAGGCGGGTCACTGCAGATGTGGAAGCAGTATCTGGGCCCTCTTGCGACGATTGTCGGCATCGATGTCAGGGCCGAATGTGCAAACTTCGAGGAAGACCAGATCCACATCAGGATCGGGGATCAGTCGGACACCGGTTTCCTGGCTTCCGTTCTGGCGGAGTTTGGCGCACCTGATGTGGTGCTCGACGACGGAAGCCATGTCATGGAGCACCTGTCGGCAACGTTTCAATTCCTCTATCCGCGCATGGCGAGGGACGGCGTCTATTTCGTCGAGGATCTGCACACCGCCTATTGGGAAGAATATTCCGGCGGATACAAGCGGCCCGGATCGTTCATCGAGCATTGCAAGGACATGATCGACGAATTGAACGCCGAACATACACGCGGAGCGATTCCGGAAAGCGACTTTTCAAAGGGGACGCTTTCGATGCATTTTTATGATAGCTGCGCGGTCTTTGAGAAGGGTCATACCGGAGAAAAATTTGCTCCGCAGATCGGCACCCCGATCTAGTTCAACCGGAATCAACGGTGTTTGCCGGCACCCCGACCCAGAAAGATAAAAGCCCTCGCGTCTGGAGACACACGAGGGCTCTAGTTTATTCCAGCATGCGCTTTTCCAGCACTTTGCTTCATCGTCAGATCAATGCACCACATTCGCGACAGTGGACCGGGGCATGATCCCTTATTCTTCAGTTCTTGAGACAATCATGTCTGTCCACTCCAGGACCGACAAAAGCAAATCCGGCGTGACGCGCCAGTGACGAAAAGCTGCGGCAAATGCTGGATATCGATCCGCTAGGCCCGTGCAACAACGATATGCGCCTGAATTTTTCCGGAAACCGGGCCATCGCCGTACTGCTTCGCAATCGCTTCGGCGGCACGGTCGGTAACGGTTTGCAGCGCCTTCGGGTCGCGGGCTTCGATTTCGTTGCGCAATGGCGTGCCCTGGCAGTAGGCAATCGCCGCGCTGCGCGCGCTTGGCGCATCGCTTCGGTGTTAGAGCGTCATGATTTCGATGGCCGTGAAGCCCGCCATGCGTAGTTCTGCTTTGATCAGCTCCACATCGTGATAGCCGTGCGGCGTTCGGGCGAGGAACCGGGGTGGATCGCTGGGGAAAATGGCGGATGCAGCATCCGTGACGATGCGGGCAAAGTCGTTTTTCTCGATGCGATCCCACACGTTGAAGAGAAAGCGGCCGCCAGGTTTGAGGACGCGAAGCGCCTCCCGATAGCCGCAGACCCTGTCGGGGAAGAACATCGCGCCAAACTGACAGACAACCGCATCGAAACTGTCCTGCTCGAAGGGCAGGCTAAGCGCGTCCGCCTGTCGCCAGGTGATGCGCCCGTCCGCTCCCTGCCGGATGGCAGCTCTGTCGAGCATAGGCTGGTTGAGATCGCTGACGATGTAACTGGCTCTCGGATCGAGCAGCGGGGCCAGTGCACGCGTGACGACGCCGGTTCCCGCCGCCGTTTCCAGAACGTGGGCAGGCGCCGCGCCTGCGGCCCGCCGCGCCAGGTCAGTTGCATAGGCCTGAAAGATCAGAGGCACCAGACAGGTGTCGTAAATCTCGGGGATGGATCCCGCGAACAGCTTGTCCATGGCAGGCATAGGTGATGATCCCGTCGCGCCTCAGGCTCCGATGGCCAACTATCAGAACTATACATCGGTTGAGCCGCTGATGCCATCAGCGGCCATGCGTCGTTCCCGTCAAGGAACCAATACCTGTTCTGCCCGTTGCTGTGTGCCGTTGAAGCGGCCATTTCGGGAGAATATCGCGTTGAAGAAAACCAGGGATCCGGCAAAGGATCCAGCCGTGGCAACATCGAAACCAAAGCTTCTGAGCGTATTGGGACCGGGCCTTATTACCGGTGCGGCGGATGACGATCCCAGCGGTATCGCCACTTATTCTCAGGCCGGCGCGCAATTCGGATTTGCGATAACATGGACCATGCTGTTCAGCTATCCGCTGATGGCAGCCATTCAGGAAATCAGCGCCCGGATAGGACGCACGACGGGCCATGGTATCGCGACAAATCTGCGGACATATTATCCCCCCTGGATTTTGCCGGCGATCGTCGCCCTGCTCTTCATCGCCAATACGATCAACATCGGCGCCGATCTCGGGGCTATGGGCGATGCGATCGGATTGCTCATCGGCGGCAAGGTCGCGCTTTATGTGGTTCTGTTTGCGATTTTTAGCGCCTGCCTGCAGATATTCCTGCAGTACACCCGCTATGTCTCCGTGTTGAAATGGCTGACATTTTCGTTGTTCGCCTATTTCGGGACGGTTATGGTCGTGAAAATCCCCTACGCAGAGCTGGCGCGCGGGTTCTTTATTCCCACCTTTTCGGCAGACACGGCATTCTGGACGACGGTCGTGGCCATTCTGGGCACAACCATCAGCCCCTATCTTTTCTTCTGGCAGGCCTCGCAGGAGGTGGAAGACGAAAGGGAGAGCGCGTCCCGCCAGCCGCTCGTTGATGCACCGGAACAGTCGAAGGCTGCCATCCAACGCATTCGCTGGGATACCTATGTCGGCATGGGCTTCTCGAGCCTGGTCGCCCTGGCCATCATGGTGACGACGGCAGCAACGCTGCACGTAACCGGAAAGACAGACATACAGACATCTGCGCAGGCCGCAGAGGCACTCAAACCGATTGCCGGCCAGTTTGCCTTCACAATCTTTGCGCTGGGCATCATCGGAACCGGCCTGCTTGCCATTCCTGTCCTGGCGGGATCGGCGGCCTATGCCCTGGGTGAAGCCCGCAAATGGCCGATCGGCCTTGCGCGCAAGCCGAAGGAAGCAAAGGCGTTTTACGCAACCATTGCCGCGGCGACACTCATTGGCATTCTCGTTGATTTTTCACCCATCGACCCCATCAAGGCATTGTTCTGGAGTGCCGTCATCAATGGCATCGTATCCGTCCCGGTCATGGTGATGATGATGTTGATGACCGCCAGAACCGACATCATGAAGAAGAACACCGTAAAGGGTCCGCTGTGCTGGATCGGCTGGCTGGCCACGGCCGTTATGGCTGCTGCCGTGATTGGCATGATCGTGACGTCACTCCTGTAAGCACGCATCGACGACAGCTTTCCCGGCTAAACAGTCTTTGTTGCGAAACTTTCAGATACCCCTGAAGGAAACAAGGCCACAAGGGTCTCTTCAGACGTACTTTTCCACTTAGGCGCCAGACTGGATCCGGCATTGTCCGGCAGTGCCTGAACGATGTAGGTCTTCACCTCATCGGATAGGTTTGCTTTTGCCAGAGTTGTGTCAAAATCCGTCCAAAGACGGGAAGAACGAATGACGAGCGGGAAATGCCCAAAGTGTGCGCGTGAACTGACGTCCATCACTGTTCAACAGGTTGATCTGGTGGATGGCACGAAGCATTTGCGCGGCGGGATGTTTGTCTGCCCGCATTGCGATACGGTGATCAACGTTTCACTTGATCCCAGTTTGGTCGCTGCCGCATTGCATCGCAGCGCGAAGCGTCGAACCACCATCCGATGATCTGCGCTTCTGCGCGGGCCATGCCGCGAATGGCCCGAATAGACTAGCCATGGACTGAAATTCGTTGCTAATTGCTCTGATGGCTTGGACAACAGATATCAAACAATGGGCGCGGCGGATAAAGCGCGATGTCGTGGCGCTTTGGATCGCGGCGCGCGATCCGCGAACACCAACGCTGGCAAAGGTCATTGCAGGGTTCGTGGCGGCCTATGCCCTATCGCCGATTGATCTCATCCCCGACTTCATCCCGGTTGTGGGATATCTGGATGATCTCTTGATTGTCCCTGCCGGTATCCTGCTGGCGATAAAGCTCATACCGGTGCCGTTGATGCAGGAATTCCGCCACGCCGCCGACGAGCGATCCGATCGCCCCACGAGCAAGGCGGGTCTCGCATTCATTCTGCTGGTTTGGGCTCTGGCTACGCTGGCTCTTGGAGCGTTCGCATACAGCCATTGGTGGGGATAAGGCTTATGGCGCGGATCGGAAGGTGGCTGGAACGCCGTCTTTGACCCATGCTTCACATCCCGGCCCCGCACCTTGAAAAAGATGCTGGACAAACAACCACTTGAAAATGAAGAGAAAACAGGTGGTGCCCCCAGAGAGACTCGAACTCCCGACCCTCTGATTACAAATCAGATGCTCTACCAACTGAGCTATAAGGGCAGCGGCGTCCGATTAGCACAAACGATCCTGATGTAAAATGAAAAAACAGCACTTGGCGCATTTTTTCCGGTTTTTTTGCCTGCGCCGCATTTTGCCAGATCAAGCGCGCCGTGCTAGGCGATACATCCTCGACATGCTCGGACACGCAGGCAGCCATGACCCGGAATATTGAAACCTTTGCTTTTCTTTCCTCCGGAACACCGGAATCCGACGAGGCCATGGCGTCTCTCGTCCATGTCTACGGGCAGACGGCCCCCAAGGATGCCGACGTCATCATTGCGCTCGGCGGCGATGGCTTCATGCTCCAGACGCTGCAGAACCACATGAACCAGGGCAAGATGACCTATGGCATGAATCGCGGCTCCGTCGGGTTTCTCATGAACGAGTACAGCGAGACCGGCCTGAAGGAACGTGTGGAGGCGGCGCAGGCCGAAACCATCCGCCCGCTCAAGATGGTGGCGGAATCGCTGGAGGAAGGCACCGTGACCTCCTTTGCGCTCAACGATGTCTATCTGCTGCGCCAGTCCTATCAGGCCGCGAAGATCAGGATAACCGTCGACGACCAGGTTCGCCTGGAGGAACTGATCTGCGATGGCGTGATGGTGGCAACACCCGCTGGTTCAACCGCCTACAATCTCTCGGCGCAAGGGCCGATCCTGCCGCTCGATGCCCGTCTGCTGGCCCTCACCCCGGTCTCACCCTTCCGCCCGCGCCGCTGGCGCGGTGCGCTCCTGTCGAACAAGGTCACGGTGCGGCTTGATATCCTCGAACCGGAGAAGCGGCCGGTCAATGCGGTCGCCGATCACACGGAAGTGAAGTCGGTTCTTTCGGTCACCATCGAAGAAGCCTCGCAACTGCGTGCAACCATCCTGTTCGACAAGAACCATTCGTGGAATGAACGAATTCTCAAAGAACAGTTCCTTTATTGACAACATTAGATTAAAGTGATGCACAATTGTAACAGACTCTTAAATCTCACGGGACGCGAGAGTTGACTTTTGCTGGCATGAGCCCTAACGCCATTCCTGCAAGACAATGTGCAATACAAAGCACCCATTCCATTGGCAAAAATGACGGACATGTGCGGCATCGACTGCAGATAGAAAGTTAAACCTCCATTGACCACGTTCGCTGATCTGGGCCTTTCGCCGAAAGTGCTCGACGCTGTCGAAGCAGCAGGATACACAATCCCCACTCCGATCCAGGCAGGCGCCATCCCGCATGCGCTGCAGCGCAAGGACGTGCTCGGCATTGCCCAGACAGGGACCGGCAAGACAGCCTCCTTCGTGCTGCCGATGCTGACGCTGCTGGAACAGGGCCGCGCCCGTGCCCGCATGCCGCGCACGCTCATTCTGGAGCCGACACGCGAACTCGCGGCGCAGGTCGAGGAAAACTTCGTCAAATACGGCAAGAACCATCGCCTCAACGTTGCACTGCTGATCGGCGGCGTTTCGTTTGACGACCAGCTGCGCAAGCTCGAACGCGGTGCCGACGTTCTGATCGCCACGCCCGGCCGCCTGCTCGATCATTTCGAGCGCGGCAAACTGCTCCTGACCGGCGTCGACATTCTCGTCATCGACGAAGCCGACCGCATGCTCGACATGGGCTTCATCCCCGATATCGAGCGCATCTGCAAACTGATCCCATTCACCCGCCAGACGCTGTTCTTCTCGGCCACCATGCCGCCTGAGATCACCAAGCTGACTGAACAGTTCCTGCACGCGCCGGTGCGTGTTGAAGTCGCCAAGGCGGCGACGACGGCCAAGACCGTCGAGCAGCAGCTGGTCAAATCGGGCAAGAAGGATTGGGAAAAGCGCGCCAAGCTGCGCGATCTGATCCGCGCCGAAGAGGATGGCCTGAAGAACGCAATCATCTTCTGCAACCGCAAGAAGGATGTTTCGGAACTGTTCCGTTCGCTGGTCAAGCATGAATTCGACGCCGGTGCCCTGCACGGCGATATGGATCAGCGCGCCCGCACGACGATGCTGGCCAATTTCAAGGACGGCAAGCTCAAGATCCTCGTTGCCTCCGATGTGGCTGCCCGCGGCCTCGATATTCCCGATGTCAGCCACGTCTTCAATTTCGACGTGCCGATCCATTCGGAAGATTACGTCCACCGCATTGGCCGCACGGGCCGCGCCGGACGCTCGGGCAAGGCTTTCACGCTGGTCACGCCATCCGATGTCAAACATCTCGCCTCCATCGAAAAACTGATCGGCGAAGACATCAACTGGTATGACGGCGATCTCACCACCCTGCCCGTTTCGGAAGAAACCGACGAAGCGCCGCGCCGTGGCCGCAATGCCCGCGGCAAGAGCGAAAGCAAGCGCAAGCCGCGCAATGAGGGCCGCGAGCGCGAACGCCCGCAGTCGGAAATCGACATCATTGCCGCTGCCGAGCGCGCCAAGGAAATCGGCGAACAGCCGGTTGTCGCCGAAGCGCCCGTCAAGAAGACGGCCGAGAAGCCGCAAAAGGCAGCAATCAAGGCTGACAATGAACAGCGCCGCGCCCGCCCTGCCGCTCAGCAGGAACAACCACGGCGCGAACGTGAGCGCGAATACCGCCGCGATCGGGGCGACAATGAACCGTCGCCGGTCGGCTTTGGCGATGACATTCCTGCCTTCATGCTGATCGATACAAAGATTTAAGGGCTCCAACCGTGAATGCGCCGGGCGTCGGATGCGGAATCGTTTTCATAAGAGACGGCCACATCCTCTTGCTACAGCGCAAGAAAAGCCCGGAGACCGGCGCCTGGGGCATTCCCGGCGGCAAGATCGATTTCCTGGAAACCGCTGAGCAGGCGATCCGGCGCGAGGCGCTTGAGGAAACCGGGCTGGAAGCCGGCGACATCAAGTTGCTGGGCCTCAGCGAGCAGCTTTTTCATGATGAAAAGCAGCATTGGTTCGGCGTTCTGTTTCAAGCGGAAAGCTTTTCCGGCGAAATACAGCTGCTTGAACCGGACAAACACGGCGGTATCGACTGGTTTCCACTCGATAAGCTGCCGGACAGACTGACACTCCCCACCGTTCATGCCCTGGACCTGATCCGTCAGATGGCCTGACAGGGCCGTGGAAGCCCGCCAGCGCGGTTCTGCGCGCTATGCCTGCCGTGCCACGCGCAGCGAGGCCTCATAGGCCCTGCGCGCCCATTCGGTCATAACGTCGGGATCATCGAACGCGTCGGCGGGAACGGACCAGTACGGCATGTTGACGATCTTAGACTTGCCTTCATAATTCCAGCGCCGGCAGCCCGCCGCTTCGAAGTCGGGCGCGGAAATCGCATCGGCCTTGAGCAGGATTTCGTCGGCCACCTCAAGCGCAATGATCAGGCCATTGTGATAGATGCCCTTGCCGCCAAACATGCGTTTGATGGTGACAGGCCCCAGCCCGGAAAACAGATCGTGAATCGCATCATTGTCCATGCCCGATTATTGCAGGCACACGGGAAGACGTCACGCCCAAAAAGCGTTCCGTCCGTCCCGGATAGCGAATTCTGAAAAATCAGGAAGCGGCAGGTGCCAGGGCTTCCGGCTTGGCCGGTGTCAGTTCAACCGACTCACCGCAGCCGCAGGCGGACGTCTGGTTGGGGTTGTTGAAGACAAAGCCCGTGCGCAGGGTCGTGACTTCGAAGTCCATCTGCGTTCCCAGGAGATACAGCACCGCCTCCGGCGCAACGAAGACCCTGGAGCCGTCCTTTTCAACGATATCATCGCCTGGCTTGGCCTCGGTGACGAGGTCGATGGTATATTCCATACCGGCGCAGCCGCCCTTCTTGATGCCGACGCGAATGCCGAGCGCATTCTCGCGCGCCGCCACGATCTCGCTTACGCGGGCAGCGGCAGCGTCAGTCAACGTCATGACAGAAAAACGACCCATTTCTCATCTCTCTTGGTTCGGATCGTGTAATGATCCGTCTGTACCATAGTTAGTGTTACACAACCGTCACCGCAAGTGTTCAAACTCGTCCCGTCCCAAAAACCCGCACGCAGAAGGCAGAAATCATGAATTACCGCCATCTCATTCTCACCAGCCTTGCCGGTATGGCGCTGAACCTGACGCCTGCACTTGCTCAGGAGACCAAGAAGCCCGAGCCGAAGCAGGAAACTGGTACGAAGCCCGTAGCGGCGGCGCCCGCCGAGGCCGCCCCGGAAGCACCTGCCCCCAAGGAATCGGCTGAAGCGCCCAATCAGTCCGTACCGGACTATCTCGACGACCGCAGCACGCCGGAGCAACTGGTCAAATCCTATTACAATGCCATCAACCGCCAGGAATATGCGCGCGCCTACAGCTACTATGCCGAGGAAGGCCATAGCCAGCCGTTTCCGCAGTTCCAGGCCGGGTACGAGAACACCGTCTCGGTGGAATTGCGCCTTGGCAAATCCGAAAGCGAGGGCGCGGCTGGTTCCACCTATTGGAGCCTGCCACTGGCGATCGAATCGACGCAGAAGGACGGGAAACACACCGTCTACAACGGTTGCTACCGCCTCCGGCTGGCAAATGCCGCCATCCAGGGCGTTCCCTTTGTTCCCTTGTCCATTCTCGACGGCACGTTGCAGAAATTCGAAAAGCCGCTGGATCAAAGCGTTCCGGAAGGCTGCGAAGCGCCCTGAGGGCGCTTCAAAACCAGCTGGCGATGCCGACAATGGCGGCCAGCAAGCACGCCCAGGCGGCGGCCCTGGAACCCCGCGCGTTCTGCCGCGCCTGTTCCAGCGCAGACTCGGCAACGACACCCATGGCCGACCGGGCGTCAAGCAGCCCGGCAATATCCGCGCGCGTCAAAACGACGGTCGATGCCTGCCAATGCCACGCGGCTTTGAGCGCAAAGAAGATCACGCCTGCCATACCGAGGCGCACGATCCAGAAAGCACTCATCGCGGACCTCCTGAGGGGCTGTTCCGTTAATCGGTGGCCCACGCACTACGGCATGGGACACCCCACAGTGACGAGCCGCGACGTACCTGACAATTAGACATTAGGAGAAGATATCAGCCGAAAGCGCAATGCACCCGGAACGGATCAGTACCAGCCGACGGCGACCTGCGCCTCTTCCGACATGCGGTCGGGCGTCCAGGGCGGATCGAAGGTCATCGTCACGTCGACAAAGCTGACGCCCTCGACCGAGCTGACCGCATCCTGTACCCAGCCGGGCATTTCCCCGGCAACCGGGCAGCCGGGTGCCGTCAGGGTCATCTCGATCTTCACGGAGCGGTCGTCTTCGATGTCGATCTTGTAGACGAGGCCAAGCTCATAGATATCCGCCGGAATTTCCGGATCATAGACCGTCTTCAGCGCGCCGATGATATCATCGGTCATGCGGGCGAGTTCATCGGCTGGAATGGCGGAAGCGGAAACCGCGCCGCTCACGGCGGAAGCATCCGGCTTCAGCGTCTCGTCTTTTTCCAGCGTTTCGACTTTGTCGGTCATCGGCATCACCCAAAGAATTTCCGCGCCTTTTCCAGCGCATCGGCGAGAACATCGATCTCGTCTCTCGTATTATACATCGCAAACGATGCACGGCATGTGGACGTTACGCCGAACCGTTTCAAGAGCGGCTGGGCACAATGTGTGCCCGCGCGCACGGCGACACCCGCCCGGTCAATCACCATGGAGACGTCGTGGGCATGGATGCCTTCGAGCTCGAAGGAGATGATGGCGCCCTTGCCCTTGGCATCGCCAAAAATGCGCAGCGAATTGATCTCACGCAGCCGTTCATGCGCGTAATCGCGCAAATCTTCCTCATGCGCGAGAATGGCGGCGCGGCCGATCTTCTCGACATATTCGATGGCGGCACCAAGACCGATGGCCTGGGCGATCGGCGGCGTACCCGCCTCGAAACGGTGCGGCGGGTGATTATAGGTAACGATATCCTCCGTCACCTCTTCGATCATCTCGCCGCCGCCCTGGAATGGGCGCATGGCTTCCAGCTTTTCCTTGCGGCCGTAGAGAACACCGATACCGGATGGACCATAGATCTTGTGCCCGGTGAAAATGTACCAGTCACAGCCGAGATCCTGCACGTCAACCGGCAGATGCACGGCGCCCTGGCTGCCGTCGACAAGCACCGGAATGCCGCGCGCATGGGCAATGCGGACGATGTCCTTGATCGGCGTCACGGTGCCGAGCACATTCGACATATGGGTAATGGCCACCAGCTTGGTGCGTTCCGTCAGCCGCGCCTCGAATTCCTCGATATGGAACGCGCCCTGCTCGTCGACCGGGACCCAGACCAGCTTTGCGCCCTGCCGTTCGCGGATGAAATGCCAGGGAACGATGTTGGAATGGTGCTCCATGATCGACAGGACGATCTCGTCGCCCTCGCCGATATGCGGCATGCCATAGCCATAGGCAACCGTATTGATCGCCTCGGTCGCCGATTTGGTGAAGACGATCTCGTCGACCGAACCGGCGTTCAGAAAGCGGCGAACGTTTTCGCGGGCCTTTTCATAGGCATCGGTGGCCGCGTTCGACAGGAAATGCAGGCCGCGATGCACATTGGCATATTCGTTCGAATAGGTATGGGTGATCGCGTCGATCACCGCCTGCGGTTTCTGCGCGGAGGCACCGTTGTCGAGATAAACCAGTGGTTTGCCGTAGACTTCGCGCGACAGGATGGGGAAATCGCGGCGGATCGCCTCGACATCATAACCGCTTCGAATGATCTTCGTATCCATGTTGCCCGCGCTTTCCTGCGTTTCAGTCGGGTGTTTCACCTGAAATAGTGCCCGCCGGACCAGCCGGCAGGCAAACGATCAGACATGCACCGCCAGCCACTTGTCGAGAATGGCTTCCAGAGCCTCGACCAGTGGTTCGCTTTCCAGTTCTTCGACGATCTCAGCCACGAATGCCTTGATCAGCAGGCCGCGTGCCTCGCTTTCCGGGATACCGCGCGCCTGCAGATAGAACAGGTGGTTTCCGTCGATCTCGGTCACCGTCGCCCCATGGCCGCAGGCCACGTCGTCGGCAAAGATTTCCAGCTCCGGCTTGGCATCGAATTCGCCGTCATCCGACAACAACAGCGTGTTGCAGGCCATGCGCGCATCGGTCTTCTGGGCGATCTTGTTGACCTTGATCTGTCCCTGGAAAACGCCGCGCGCACGGTCCGTCACCACATTGCGGATGATCTGCACTGACGTGGTATTCTCGACGAGGTGGCCGAGCGTCATCGTCACGTCCGTGTGGCTGTCACCGCCGAGCAGGTTGACGCCGCGCAACTGGAAGTCGGAGCCTTCGCCCTTCGACAGCACATGCACTTCCTGGCGCACCAGCTTGCCACCCGCATTGACGATATAGAGCGTCAGCTTGGCATTGGTGCCGATGGTCGCGGTGAACTGGGCAAGCTGCGTTGCGTCGACACCCTGCTCGCGCAAGATGATCCAGACGATCTCCGCATCATCGGCAACGGTGACATTGCTGACGCTGGTCGAAAAACCCTCGCCCACGCCGCCTGTCTGGCGTTCGATCACGGTGGCCTTGCTGCCATTGCCGAATTTGACGGCAAAGCGCACATGGCCCTGCCCGCGGGCCTGCGCATTCTGCAGTTCCAGCGGCGCGTCCAGTTCGAGGCCATCGGCAATGGAGACGGCCCAGCCGTCGGTCACGTAGGCTGCATTGATCTGGCCGATCGCATCGTCTCCGCCACGAATGGCGAGATCGCGGATCACCGATCCGTCAGCCAGTCTGTCGCTGTACTTGGCGAATTCGACACCGGCGACCCGCGGCGATGTCAGCGCCACACCATTGGAAACTGTTGCAACCGCCGATCCCGGAATGACTGCCGGCAAGGCATTGGTGCCCGCCGTGCCATCATAGGCGGCGACACTGCGCAAAAGGGTGCGCAGATCGGTATAGTGCCAGGCCTCGACGCGGCGTGACGGCAGGCCCTGCGTCTTCAATGCCTCGATGGCATTGTCACGCGCGCTGACGATTTCCGCATCGCCGGGCAGTTCGCCCATCCGGTCGATGAAGGAGTCGACCAGCGCCGCTTCTGCGGTTGTCGGCTGGCGTCCTGTATGAACATTCATGACGTCGCTCCTCAGGCTGCCTCGCCGATGATATCGGCGTAGCCGTTCTCTTCGAGATGGAGGGCAAGGTTCTTGTCGCCTGACTTGATGACCTGTCCCTTGTAGAGAACGTGCACGCTGTCCGGAACGATATAGTCGAGCAGGCGCTGATAGTGGGTGATGACGATCACGGCACGGTCAGGCGAACGCAGTGCATTCACGCCATCGGAAACGATCTTCAGCGCATCGATGTCGAGGCCCGAATCTGTTTCATCCAGCACGCAAAGCTTCGGCTCCAGCAGCTTCATCTGCAGGATTTCCGCACGCTTCTTCTCACCGCCGGAGAAACCGACATTGAGCGGACGCTTCAGCATGGCGATATCCATGTCGAGCGAGGCGGCAGCCGTCTTCACCCGGGCGATGAATTCCGGGATTTTCAACGGTTCTTCGCCGCGCGCCTTGCGCTGCGAGTTCATCGCCACTTTCAAAAATTCCATCGTGGCGACACCGGGTATCTCCATCGGATACTGGAACGCCAGGAAAATGCCCTTGGCGGCGCGTTCCGACGGGTCGAGTTCCAGAATGGATTCGCCGTTGTAAAGAATGTCGCCCGACGTGACTTCGTAATCTTCGCGGCCCGCAAGAATATAGGACAGCGTCGACTTGCCCGAACCGTTCGGTCCCATGATGGCCGCCACTTCGCCCGCCTTGACCGTGAGGTTCAGGCCGCGAATGATTTCTGTGTCCGTATCTGCGATCTTCGCATGAAGGTTTCTGATTTCCAGCATTCTATTACCCTTTGAATTCCTCGGGATCAGCCTCGGCGATCCCAACAATAATCTTGTTTGGCGAGTGACGGGCCGATGATGGCCGTCCCATGGCTATCCGACTGAGCCTTCAAGGCTGATGCCGATCAGTTTCTGCGCTTCGACCGCAAATTCCATCGGCAGTTCCTGAATGACTTCCTTGACGAAGCCGTTGACGATCAGCGCAATCGCCTCCTCTTCCGGAATGCCGCGCTGCATCACGTAGAACAGCGCATCTTCGGAAATCTTGGAGGTGGTGGCTTCGTGCTCGAACTGCGCCGTGGCGTTCTTCGCCTCGATGTAAGGCACCGTATGCGCACCGCAATCATTGCCGATCAGCAGCGAGTCGCACTGGGTGAAGTTGCGGGCATTCTCCGCCTTGCGGTGCGCCGAAACCTGGCCGCGATAGGTGTTGTTCGACTTGCCGGCCGAAATACCCTTGGAGATGATGCGGCTCGACGTGTTCTTGCCGAGGTGCAGCATCTTGGTGCCGCTGTCGATCTGCTGATGACCATTCGACACGGCGATGGAATAGAATTCGCCGCGTGAATTGTCACCGCGCAGGATCACCGACGGGTACTTCCACGTGATCGCCGAACCCGTTTCGACCTGCGTCCAGGAGATCTTGGAATTGACGCCGCGGCAATCGCCACGCTTGGTGACGAAATTATAGATGCCACCCTTGCCTTCCGCATCGCCGGGGAACCAGTTCTGCACGGTCGAGTACTTGATCTCGGCATCGTCGAGGGCAATCAGTTCCACGACAGCCGCGTGCAGCTGGTTTTCGTCGCGCTGCGGCGCGGTGCAGCCTTCGAGATAGGACACATAGGCGCCCTCTTCGGCAATGATCAGCGTACGCTCGAACTGACCGGTATCCCGCTCGTTGATGCGGAAATAGGTCGACAGTTCCATCGGGCAGCGGACACCCTTCGGCACGTAGACGAAGGAGCCGTCCGTGAAGACAGCCGAATTCAGCGTCGCATAGAAATTGTCGGAAACCGGCACCACGGACGCCAGGTACTTCTTGACCAGTTCCGGATGTTCACGGATCGCTTCGGAGATCGAGCAGAAAATGACACCGGCCTTGGCGAGTTCCGCCTTGAAGGTGGTGACGACAGACACGCTGTCGAACACCGCATCCACCGCCACGCGGCCGGACTTGTAGACATTGTCGCTGGCTTCTTCGTCTTCGTCCGAAGGGCTCGGTTCGCCCATCTTGCGCACGCCCGCAAGGATTTCCTGCTCTTTCAGCGGAATTCCCAGCTTCTCATAGGTGCGCAGCAGCTCGGGATCGACCTCGGCAAGCGATGTCGGTCCGGTCTGATTCTTCGGCCCGGCATAATAGACCATGTCCTGGAAATCGATTTTCGGGTAGTTCACCCGCGCCCATGTGGGCTCTTCCATCGTCAGCCAGCGTTCATAGGCTTTCAGACGCCATTCCAGCATCCATTCCGGCTCATTCTTCTTGGCCGAAATAAAGCGGATAATGTCTTCGCTGAGGCCCTTTGGCGCCTTATCCATTTCGATAAGGGTCTCAAAGCCATACTTGTACTGGTCCACGTCCAGGGTGCGGACCTGATCAATAGTTTCCTGCACGGCAGGCATTGGCGTTCTCCATCCTCGCGGGATTCAAGGTCCCGCAGTTGCAAACGTCAAGGCGTGTGTCGTCTTGAATATTTGCCTCAATGTAGTGTGCAATCGCACGATTTAACACCGGTATTCACCGGATTCTTTTGCATTTATCGACTATTTATTGTCGATATCTGCGATAATTCACGCCGCATCGGCAGAAACCGGCTTCGTCCGGTCCCGCCGCGCGACAATTTTTGTCAGCGCCTCAAGGAAAAGCGCAATTTCGTCCTGCGTGGTTTCCGGCGTTGTGGAGACCCGCAGGCCCCCGGTTCCATCGCCAAATCCCATGGCCGCAAGCACATGGCTTGGCCCGACTTTTCCCGAAGAACAGGCAGAGCCTGCCGATAGCGCAATTCCCGCCAGATCGAAAGCGATTTGCACGGTTTCCGCCTTCATATCTGTCAGGCTGAAGAAGGTCGTATTGGCGAGCCGTTCGATAGCGTCGCCGTAAATCACCGCATCGGGTGCAATCGCCCGGATGCCGTCCTCGATCCGCTGCCGGTTGGCAAGCCCCCAGCCGCCCGCCACAAGCTGCTCGCGGGCAACCCGCGCCGCAGCGCCGAAACCCGCAATGACCGGCAAGGCTTCCGTTCCGGCACGGTGGCCCTTTTCCTGTCCGCCGCCGCGCACCAGCGCCTTCGGCATGACCAGATCGGACACCGCAATAATGGCGCCTACGCCCTTCGGACCGCCGATCTTGTGCGACGAGAGAATGAGGTAATCAGCGCAAGATATTGCAATATCAAGAGGAATCCGCCCAGCCGCCTGCACCGCATCGACGACAAAAAAGCCGCCGAACGCTTTGACAAGCCTACCGATTTCATCGATGGGCTGCAAGACGCCGGTCTCATTGTTGGCGGCCTGTACGGCGACCAGCGGCAGACCTTCGCCCTTATCGTGAGCGGCCAGCAGCGCACGCAGCCGCTCAAGGTCGAGCAGTCCGTTGCGATCCACCGGGACCGTATCGATCTGGTCGGCGGCAAACTGCCCGCCCGCCAGCACGCAAGGGTGCTCGCTGGCGCTGACATAAAGCCGCGACAGGCGTACAGGCGCCCGTCCCATCATATAATGTGGTGTCAGCAGGGTTGAAGCAGCCTCCGTGGCACCCGATGTAAAGAACACATGATCAGGTTTGGCATTCACAAGAGCAGCCACGTCGCGGCGGGCGCGTTCGAGAATGGCTTTTGCAGCACGGCCTTCCTGATGAACAGACGATGGATTGCCCGTTTGCGCCAAAGCATCGACAACAGCATCGCGCGCAGCCGCAAGAAGCGGCGCACTGGCGTTGTAGTCGAGATAGGCGCGTTTTTGGGCCATACCTGTCGTGATTCCTGTTCTTTTGAACTCAGCGCCGACAAAAAGCGCAATTTTCTTGAAATTCAACCTCGGACCGGCCTATGAAGCCGCTTCGAGACAAAATCCTACACCAGTTTTGAACGGTTCTAAACTGGTTTTATGGGTGCTGTTGATCGCCGTCAAGTCCGGCTGATCGACAGACGCCCTGTGGCGAAGAGTGGAGTACACATGCCTGAAGTAATTTTCAATGGACCTGCGGGGCGTCTTGAGGGCCGTTATCAGCCTTCGATGGAAAAAAATGCACCGATAGCGATTGTCCTGCACCCGCATCCGCAGTTTGGCGGCACCATGAACAACAAGATCGTCTACGATCTGTTCTACATGTTCCAGCAGCGCGGCTTCACGACATTGCGGTTCAACTTCCGTGGCATTGGCCGCAGCCAGGGCGAATTCGACCATGGCTCGGGTGAATTGTCCGACGCGGCCGGCGCGCTTGACTGGGTGCAGTCGCTGCATCCGGATTCCAAGACCTGCTGGGTCGCCGGCTATTCCTTCGGCGCCTGGATCGGCATGCAGCTCCTGATGCGCCGTCCGGAAATCGAAGGGTTCATCTCGGTCGCGCCACAGCCGAATACCTATGATTTCTCGTTCCTCGCACCCTGCCCCTCATCCGGCCTGATCATTCACGGCGATCAGGACAAGGTGGCACCGGCCAAGGATGTGCAGGGACTGGTCGACAAGCTGAAGACCCAGAAGGGCATCACCATCACGCAGAAGACGATGGTCGGCGCCAATCACTTCTTCACCGGCATGACCGATGAAGTCATCGGCGAATGCTCCGAATATCTCGACCGCCGCCTGAACGGCGAACTGGTCGAAGCCAAGCCGAAGCGCCTGCGCTAAAAAACGCGCTGCACTGGAATTGTGCGTGGTTCGACAAGCTCACCATGAGGAGAGGCATGGTCTGCGATGATAGTCTCAGAGGTTGCAGAAATCGCTTTCTGCAACTCTCCATATCCCTCATGGTGAGCTTGTCGAACCACGCACAATGTTCCTGCCAGCCTCCTGCGGGTTAGGCTTCACCACCACCCCGCCCGACACGGCCGCATCGCAACCCGTTGTGGTTGGAAATGTCAGCGGCAGGCCATCGAGGGCCCGCACGGCGAGA
This sequence comes from Phyllobacterium sp. SL163, assembly GCF_049896885.1. Taxonomy (NCBI): domain Bacteria; kingdom Pseudomonadati; phylum Pseudomonadota; class Alphaproteobacteria; order Hyphomicrobiales; family Phyllobacteriaceae; genus Phyllobacterium; species Phyllobacterium sp. SL163. The sequence continues at coordinate 434,445 of NZ_JAFCVE010000003.1, forward strand.
TAGGCCCAGGCCTCCGCCTCCATGGAATCGCCGTTCAAGCCCAATTCCTCGGCAGCAATCACAGCAGCACCCGATTTGGCCGCGCCCTCCGCAAGATCGGCCATGACGGTCGCATTCTTGCGCCCGCCGCCGCAGATCACCCAGAGTGCCGGTTGTTCCGGCGCATAGGCGCCGGCTTGGAGAATGGCATCGGCGGTCACCCTGGCGAGCGTCCGGGCGCCATCGGCCAGTTCCGGATTGCCAAGTTCCTCAAGCGTGAAATCATTGCGGTCGAGCGATTTCGGCGGCTTCAGCGCGAAAAACGGTTTGGCCATGTAGCGCGCCACGGCGCCGGCCAGCACCTGACCCTCGCTGGCAATCATACCGCCCGCATCATAGGCGATTCCCGCTCTGTCGGCGACCCACTGGTCGATCAGCGTGTTGCCGGGCCCGGTATCGAAGGCGACGGGATCCCCCGTCGCCGAAACGGTCGTGACATTGGAAATACCGCCAATATTGACGAAGACGACCGGCTTGCCCCTGCCAAGCTCGATCGGAACCCTTGCCGCGAGTGCCTGATGATAGACCGGCACCAGCGGTGCCCCTTGCCCGCCATGCACCATGTCATTGGCGCGCATGTCATGGACAACGGGAATGCCTGTCATATCGGCCAGCAATTGCCCGTCACCCAGCTGGACGGTCAGCCGTTCCTGCGGACGATGCAATACCGTTTGGCCATGAAAACCAATGATATCAATGGTATCGGTGCTTAACTTATAATCCGAGAGGAAGCCGAGCACCGCATCGCCGTGCCGCCGCGTCAATTCCTGCTCGATGGCGGCGAGACCGCCGGGGCGCTGATCGCGCTTGCGGATGGATTTGGCATCCTCGAGCCCAGCCTCGATCTGCCGCCGGAATGCCGGGTCATAGGCAACGAAGCCCGAAGGTCCGCGCTGCACCGCGTTTCTGCCGTCGGTTTCGATGAGCGCGATGTCGATTCCATCCATGGATGTTCCGCTCATCAGGCCAATTGCCCGCCTTGTCGCTGTCACGTCACACCCTTTCTTGTGATTCGGCCCCGAATGATGTTAAACGGCCACGTCTTGTTCGGCACGTTCTTCATGCCGGACGCTTCCCTACGTAAAGTTTCAGGAAAAACTCATGTCTGCCTTCAAATCCGACTTTCTGCACACGCTTTCCACGCGCGGCTTCATCCATCAGGTCTCCGACGAGGCCGGTCTGGATGCGCTTTTCGCCAAGGAGACAGTGACAGCCTATGTCGGCTATGATGCGACGGCGACGAGCCTGCACATCGGCAACCTCATATCAGCGACCATGCTGTACTGGCTGCAGGAAACCGGCCACCGGCCGATTGCGCTGATGGGCGGCGGCACCTCGATGGTGGGCGACCCCTCTTTCCGCGACGAACAGCGCAAGCTGCTGACACCCGAAGCCATCAACACGAACATCGAAGGCATCAAGCGGATTTTCGCCCGCATCCTGCGTTTTGGCGACGGTCCGACCGATGCTTTCCTCGTCAACAATGCCGATTGGCTGATGGGGCTCGGCTATGTCGAGTTCCTGCGCGAGGTCGGCCGCCACTTCTCCGTCAACCGCATGCTGTCATTCGACAGCGTCAAGCTGCGCCTGGACCGGGAGCAGTCCCTCTCCTTCCTCGAATTCAACTACATGATCATGCAGGGTTACGATTTCGTCGAACTCAACCGCCGCCATGGCTGCGTTCTGCAGATGGGTGGTTCGGACCAGTGGGGCAACATCATCAACGGCGTCGATCTCGGTCACCGCATGGGAACGCCGCAGCTCTACGCCCTGACGACGCCGCTTTTGACCACCAGCTCCGGCGCCAAGATGGGCAAATCCGCCACCGGCGCGGTCTGGCTCAACGAAGATGTCTTCAGCCCCTATGATTTCTGGCAGTACTGGCGCAACACGGAAGATGCCGATGTCGGCCGCTTCCTGAAAATCTTCACGCGCCTGCCGCTCGATGAAATTGCCCGGCTGGAAGCGCTTGGCGGTTCGGAAATCAACGAGGCGAAGAAAATCCTCGCGACCGAAGCCACCGCCATCGTTCATGGCCGTGAAGCCGCCACCATGGCCGCAGAAACCGCACGCACGACCTTCGAGGAAGGCGCGCTGGCTGCCAACCTGCCATCCATCGACATCGCCACAGGCGAGCTCGAGGGCGGCATCGGCATTCTGACGCTGCTGGTCAAGGCCGGCCTGGCCGGTTCGAATGGCGAGGCCCGCCGTCACATCCAGGGCGGCGCGGTCCGGGTGAACGACGCCAGCGTTTCCGATGAAAAGGCGCAGGTTTCGACCGCTGACGTGACAGGCGACGGCATCGTCAAGCTGTCGCTGGGCAAGAAGAAGCACATTCTCGTTCGCCCGATGTAAGCCTTTCGGCTTCAGCGTTGTGCGTGGTTCGACAAGCTCACCATGAGGGAGGTGGTTTGGTGCAAGATCACCACAAACGTTGCAGAACTCAGCTCCCTGCAGCCGACTCCATCCCTCATGGTGAGCTTGTCGAACCACGCACAATGGTATTGCTTAGCGCTTCTCACTGAAACTCGAAGATCGAGCGGAAAATGCCCGGTGCGATCACCGAAATCGGATTGACGATGATCTGCGGTTGCTTGATCGGCCCCTGCAACTTGTAGGTGATGCCGATCAGGCCGCGATCCCGTCCATTGCCAAGCAGAAGGCCGAGGACGGGCAATTCGCCGAAAATGCGGTTGATGCCATAGGCAGGCATGAAGGTGCCCGTCAGCGCCATGTTGCCCTGGGGATCGCTGAGCACGCCCTGGAAGGTGGTGCCGATGGTCGAACCGCGGACCACGCCATTGGCAAGATTGATGTAGTTCTTGCCTTTTTCGATTTGCGAAAAGCCGCGCTCGAAGGTCACCACCGACACATCGATGTCCTTTTTCACCGCATCGTTGAGGCTCGTGCCATTCGGCGAGGATGACACGAGACTGGCCAGCCTGGGCTCGTTGACAAGGGTGAAGTCGCGCGCATCGATCTGCCCGCGCAAGGGACCGTCGCCCTTCGAATCCAGTGCGACTAGAATGCTGCCGCCCTGCATCTTGTCATAAAAGCCGGTGAAACGCAGGACCGCACCCGCGTCTTTCGACTGCAGGCTGACGGAACGGGCACCGCTTTCCGAACTGTCCGTGGCAATCACCTTCTGGCCGGATTTGGTCACGGCGTTGAAGGCAAGGCCCGAGACATGCGAACCGACACCCTCATAGGACAGCGAGACATTGCCGAAACTTTCGGAATAGAAGCCCTGGACATCATCGATATCGGCATTGACCAGAATGCGCTTCTTGTCATTGCTGTCGCCCGCCTGCTTCTTGTCGGTCACCTGGTTCAGCAGCGAACGCGCATCGAAGGATTTCCCCTTCACGTCGGCCCGGTAGCCATAGCCGGTGCGCGATATTTTGACGGCGATGTCATCCGTCCGGTTGAGGCTGACCTGGCTGAAATCCGCAGATACCAGATCGCCCTTGACCACGGAGATGTCCCCGCGCAGCCGGAACGTGTCTCCGGCGATATCGAGATTGCGCACACTGATATTGTCCGCATCCTGCTGCAGGCTGAACTTGGCGGTGGCCTTCACGCCTGCGCCCTTGGTCCAGCCAAGCTGCGCCAGCTTGACCTCGGCCTTGGACAAATCCGCGACAGCGACCTGCGAACCATCCGCCGACTTGTCGATGTTGATGCTGATCGGGCCGGATATGAACGGATCGAGACTTGGGAACAGCGTGTTGCGCGTCTTGTCGTCCAGCTGCAGGGAAACCGATTGTTTGCGCTTGGCCGGATTGCTGCCGAGCGGTTCGAACATGGTGATATCGGCCGGCACGCCATTCAGCTGCGCTTTGACATCGATATTCGCCTCGGTGTCGTTGACGTTCAGTGTGCCGTTGGCATTGGTTATGGTCTGGCCATCGACCTTTTTGGCAAGGTTCACGCCATTCAGGGCGATCTCCGCCGACCATTGCAGGCTTCCCTCCGGCGCATGGCGAGTGACGGGGAACGTCACGAGGACATGGGTTTTCACATCGCCGCTGATATCAGCGGGTGCAAAGGGCACGCCTTTCACCGCATTGATCGGTTTGAAACCGGCGATCTCGGCGATGGCCGAAGCGTCGCCGGCAATATTCAGATCAAGCTCCGACAGCACCGGACGCTGCGGGCCCCACGGGATGATCAGCGTGCCGTCCACAATATGCGCTTCCCGGTTGCCGGGCGTAAACGCCGAGCCCTTCAGCAATTTGATCGTGGTATAGGCGCCGCGCACGCTGATTGCACCATCGGCATCGCGAATGGGCGGCAGATCGCCGACAATATCGAAACGCGTGTTCTGCACGTTGAAATCGACCTGCACTTCGTCCGCCGTCAGCGGTGGCGGCTTGCCCGGACCGTCGAAACGGCCGGCGGCAAACATCACGTCCACCCGGCTGTCCCTGACATCGCCGCCGAACAGATTGTCGAGCACCCAGCGGCGCGCGCCGGTCGCCACCCAGATCGGCCAGAGCTGTTTGACCTGTGCGGTGGGCATTTTCGGTATGCGCAGCGCCAATGTCATGGCTGGTGAACCCTTGCCGAACACCACACTGCCCTGCCCGTAAAGTTCGCTTTCGCCATCGGCCCGCACGGCAATCTCGGAAATGTCCAGCTTGGCCTCATCAGGCGCAAACCGGCCGGCAATGCGGGCATTGAAGGCGAGCGGCGGCTCGCTCGAATCCGCTGGAGCGGAAACGGCTTCCTGCGTGATCAGTTCAAAACGATAGCCGGGATTGGCAACGGCAGCGACAGCCGTCGCGTCCTCCGGCAGCGGTTCGGGTCCGACCGCCCCCTCGACAACCCCTTTGAAACCGCCGAAATGGATGGCTGACGGCGTAATCTCGACCTTTTCCGTACCGAAAACATGCTCGAAATTGATCTGGGCACCGGCACCCATATCCTCCACATTGCCGATGCTCACCGGTCCTTCGCTGACATTGAGCGACCCCGAGATCCGCATGGGTATGGTGTCCGCCCCCGCAACGCCGTCCAGCCGGATTTCAGCTTCATTGTTATAGGCGAGATAGGACGTATCCGGCTTGATGCCATCGGCATCGGCAACAGGTGCTTCGCCCTGTTTGCCGATCAGCGGAATCTTGCTGATCGCCAACGAGAATGAATCGATCCTGGCGCCAAGGGCCGCGCGCTTGACCTGTGCCGCAACGTCGATGACCTTTCCGCGCCATTCCACGGTGCCCTTGATGGCAACGGGGCCGCCGGTTTCCGTCAGTTCCAGATGGATGATGCGCAGGTTTTCCGGCCGGCCCGCAACGGTGAAATCAAAGCGTGTATCGGCAACCGTGATGTCACGGGTTTCCCGCTGATCCAGCAGCGAAACGGCATTTTGCAATCCGGTGAAAATGAGTTGGGACACACCGTCGAGGTTGACGAGGCCGCGATCATCCTGCGGCACGATCGACATGAAGTCGAACGGCTCCTGGCTGGCGCCAACCGTGATCTGCGCGCCGGTGAGTTCGAGGCTCTGCACTTTGACGTCGCCTTGCAGCAGCGGCAGGGTGGCGAGACCAATGCGCACGGAACGGATATTCTTGATCTCCACCCCGCGCTTGACGTCCGAAATATTGACGTTGCGCGCCTCAAGCGCGACGTGCTTGCGCTGGTCGAGGGAAATTTGCGCCGACTGGATCGTCGCGTCTGTATCGGGACCGACAACGGATTTGAGCGCGGTCTGGGCACGCTGCGTCAGGGCCTCGCCGCCGATACCCACCCGCAGGACGACAAAAGCGATGCCGGCCAGAACCACAAGGAGAATCAGGAATGACGCGAGAGCCCCGCAGGCGAAACGAAACCGCGAGCGGCGCGCGGGCATGGCCACGGGCACCTCGCCTTGCTCGACCGCAGAGGGGTAATGATGAAATTTTAGAAAGTCCCGCTTTGTAAAACGGACTCTTTTCGGTTTCTCTGTCAAATTCCCAAGCCAATTGAGGAATCATGTGGGAAACCGTAGACGATTCCCGTGCCTCTCTTATAGTTGCCTAACTGAGGCGCGCATTCAATGATGAAAGAAAGGCTTTCCTATGACAACGCTCGATATCGGCAGTTCTGCCCCGGATTTCACCCTTCCCCGCGATGGCGGCGGAACGCTTTCCCTGGCTGAATTGCGCGGGAAACCTGTCGTTCTCTATTTCTATCCCAAGGACGATACGAGCGGCTGCACCCAGGAAGCCATCGAGTTTTCCGGGCTGAAGCCGGAATTCGACAAGCTTGGAGCCAAGGTCATCGGCATGTCGCCCGATCCGACCAAGAAGCACGACAAGTTCAAGACGAAGTACGATCTCAAGGTGGATCTGGTCGCCGATGAAGAAAAAACGATTCTGGAAGCCTATGGCGTCTGGGCCGAAAAAAGCATGTATGGCCGCAAATATATGGGCGTTGAACGCACCACCTTCCTGATCGATTCGAACGGCAGGATCGCGAAAATATGGAACAAGGTGAAGGTTCCCAATCACGCGGCCGAAGTTCTCGAAGCAACCAGGGCTCTCTAGACCGAACTCAACCGCTTTCTACCTGAAATTGATGGAAAATCGGCGCTCCGTCAGGATTTGTTAACCATAACGAGGTGTAATGCCTTCTATAAATTGAAGCTGCAAAATGACGAGCGAAGCGGCCATGAAGAAGGCAAAACACTCCCCCATCTTCAGCAACCAGCAGGAACCCCACACGATCATCATCGCGCGGGGCGAAACGATCCGTCATTTCACCCTGCGCCCCTGGGCCGCTATTCTTGGCGGCACACTGGCCTTTGCACTGGCCGGCACCTACCTGATCGCCACCTCCTATCTGGTTTTCCGCGATGACCTGATCAATGGCAGCGTCGCCCGTCAGGCGCGGCTGCAGCAGGCCTACGAAGACCGTATCGCCAGCCTGCGTACCCAGCTCGATCAGGTCACCAGCCGCCAGCTGCTCGACCAGCAGGCGATGGAAGGCAAGGTCGCCGAACTCATCCAGCGGCAGAAATCCCTGAGCGAGCGCCATGCCAAGCTTGCCCCCATGCTGCAGCGGGCAGAACATGCCGGCGCTGCCATTCCGCCCGAGGCGGACAGCAATGCGCCGATGGACAGCAACGGCCAGGATATCGTCAAATCGAACGATGATGACGCTTTCTATGGCATCGATCCGATCATCACCGGTCCGACCAGCGCGACACGCAAACCGGCACCGCGCGATGACAAGCCGCGCAAGAGTGTCGACAAGGCCGAACTGCTGCTGAAATCGGTCAATACATCGCTGACGGATATCGAGACCAAACAGATCGCCCAGATGCAGGCGCTGTCCAATACAGCCTACGAGAATGCCGACAAGATCATGGAAGCGCTTGCCGCAACCGGAGTGAAACCCGTTCTGGATGAAAAGTCGGATACGGGCGGCCCGTTCATTCCCGCCGGCAGCATTGCCCCGTTTGACGCCAAGCTGAACGATCTTGATCAGGCGCTCGAACGGCTGGAAGGCGCCAAGGCTCTTGCCAAATCCATCCCGATCTCCAATCCCGTTCCCGGCATGCCGGTTTCCAGCACGTTCGGCGTGCGCAAGGACCCGATCATCGGCTCGATGGCGTTTCACTCCGGCATCGACTTTCGCGCCATGAGCGGCTCGTCGGTGCGCGCCACGGCCAACGGCACGGTCACCGAAGCGGGCTACAATGGCGGTTACGGCAATATGGTGGAGGTCGACCACGGCAACGGCCTCTCCACGCGCTACGGCCATATGAGCCAGATCCTCGTCACCCCCGGCCAAAAGATCAAGATCGGCGACGTCGTCGGCAAGGTCGGCAGCACCGGGCGCTCGACTGGCCCGCATCTCCACTACGAGGTGCGCCGGAACGGCAGCGCCGTCAATCCTGCAGGTTTCCTGACCATCGGTCGCGAGGTCGCCGCCGAACTTTAAGCTCCTGGACGCTGGAGCTCGGATCATCATAAAAAATCCCCGGCAGGACATCTCCAGCCGGGGATTTTTGTTCAGACAATACGCCAGGACTTAAGCGATATCCTGCACTTCCACATCGCTGCCGTGCACACGGTGCGCGAGAGCTGCTTCCATGAACATGTCGACGTCGCCGTCGAGCACATCCTGCGGGCTGGTGCTTTCGACGCCGGTGCGCAAATCCTTGACCAGCTGATAGGGCTGCAGGACGTAGGAGCGGATCTGGTGGCCCCAGCCGATATCGGTCTTGGAAGCGGAGATGGCATCGGCCGCCTGCTCGCGCTTTTCCAGTTCCGCTTCGTAGAGCCGCGCGCGCAGCATCGACCATGCCGTGGCACGGTTCTTGTGCTGCGAGCGTTCCGCCTGGCACTGCACGACGATACCGGTTGCGATATGCGTGATGCGCACCGCCGAGTCCGTCGTGTTGACGTGCTGGCCGCCGGCACCCGATGCGCGATAGGTATCGATGCGTACGTCCGATTCCGTCACCGCGATCTCGATATTGTCATCGACGACGGGATAGACCCAGATGCTGGAGAAGGATGTATGCCGCCGCGCATTGGAATCATACGGCGAGATGCGCACCAGCCGGTGCACGCCCGATTCGGTCTTCATCAGACCATAGGCATTGTGGCCCTTGATCAGGATGGTGGCCGACTTGATGCCCGCCTCTTCGCCGTCATGGATTTCGAGCAGCTCGACCTTCATGCCCTTGCGGTCGGCCCAGCGCGTGTACATGCGCAGCAGCATCGACGCCCAGTCCTGGCTTTCCGTGCCGCCTGCCCCCGAATGCACTTCGACATAGGTGTCATTGGCATCGGCTTCGCCCGACAGCAGCGTATCGATCTGGCGCTTGTCCACTTCCACCTTGATGGCGCGAATGGCTTCTTCCGCCTCGGTGACGATGGACTTGTCGCCCTCTTCGTCGCCCATGGCGATCAGCTCGATATTGTCTTCGAGCGACTGGCTGAGCGTGCGGATGGAGTTGATACCGTCTTCCAGCTGCTGGCGCTCGCGCATGAGCTTCTGGGCTTCCTGCGCGTCATTCCACAGCGCGGGATCTTCGGCAAGCTGGTTCAGATAGCCAAGGCGTTTGATTGACGTATCCCAGTCAAAGATGCCTCCTCAGCAGGCTTATGGCCTGCTTGATCTCGTCGACCAGCGTCTCGATTTCAGCGCGCATTGGCTGTCCGTTCCTTCTGCTTTTTCATTGTTTTCGAATTGCGGCGGACCATATTCACTGGTCCGCGCGATGTAAAGTCTTCAGACTTTACGAAAATTCACCGGCTCGATCGGTCAGAAAAGTCCGCCGCCGCCGCCCTGAATGACCCTGTTGACGTTCGGAGACTGCACCTCCATGGGCGCGCCCTCGGAGAAGGAATTCGCGCCAATGACGGAATAGCTGTCCGCAGGGCCGGTGCCCGGCTTGAAGGCTTCCATGATCACATTCGGCTGGCCTTCGGTGGCGCGCATGCCGGTCTTGCGATCAATCGCCACAACGGTCATGCCTTCCGGCACACGGAAGTCAACCGAACGCTGGCCCTTCATGGCAGCATCCATGAAATCCTTGAAGACCGGGGTCGCAAGGCCACCGCCGGTGCCGCCATGGCCCATGGGCGTGGGCGTGTCGTAGCCGAGATAGAGGCCGACAACGAGGTCCGGCGTGAAGCCGATGAACCAGGCGTCCTTCTCGTCGTTCGTCGTACCGGTCTTGCCGGCGATCGGACGGTTGAGGCTCTTCAGGATGGTTGCCGTACCGCGCTGGATGACGCCTTCCATCATCGACGTGATCTGATAGGCGGTCATCGGATCGAGCACCTGATCGCGGTCGTCGACCAGCTCCGGCTCCGGCTGGTTCTTCCAGTCCTCGGCAGAGCAGTTGTCGCATTTGCGTTCATCGTGCTTGAAGATGGTCTTGCCGTAACGGTCCTGCACGCGGTCGATGATCGATGGCGTGATCTTGCGTCCGCCATTGGCGATGATCGAATAGCCCGTCACCATGCGCATGACCGTGGTTTCGCCCGACCCGAGCGCCATGGCCAGAACCGGCAGCATCTTGTCATAGATGCCGAACCGTTCGGCATATTCGGCAACGAGCTTCATGCCCATGTCCTGCGCCAGACGCACCGTCATCAGGTTGCGCGACTGCTCGATGCCGTAGCGCAGGGTGGACGGGCCGGCAAACTTGCCGCCATAATTCTTCGGTGCCCAAATGCCAAGGCTGCCGCCCTGGTCGATCGAGATCGGGCCATCCAGCACCACCGATGCCGGGGTGTAGCCATTGTCCAGCGCTGCCGAATAGACGAACGGCTTGAAGGAGGAGCCCGGCTGGCGCATGGCCTGCGTGGCGCGGTTGAATTCCGATTCGGCGAAGGAGAAGCCGCCGACCATCGCGAGCACGCGGCCGGTATGCGGGTCCATGGCAACCATCGCGCCTTCGATTCCCGGCACCTGGTGCAGATCGAAGGCCGTGTCGCTGCCTTCCTTCTTCTGCACGAACACCACGTCACCAGGCTTGAACACACCCTCGAGTGATTTCACCGATGTGCGCCTGCCATCCTTGTAGAGGTTCATGGCCCATTTGATATCGGCAGCGGCAATCGTGCCCTTCTTGCGCGCGGTAACCAGGCTGTTGGCATCATTGCGCTCGGGCTGCAGGCCGATGACGGCCTGTGTCGGCGTCACCTCGAGAATGACCGCGAGCTGCCAGTCCGGAACATCGGAAAACGCCTTGATCTCGGCCAGAGGGATACCCCAGTCGCCGATGGTGGAAATCGTCTTGTACGGGCCGCGGTAACCCTTGGCTTCGTCATACTTGAACAGCCCGTGCTGCAGGGCGGCGCGGGCCTGCACCTGCATCTTGGGGTCAAGGGTGGTGCGCACGGACAACCCGCCCTCATAGAGCGCGTTTTCACCGTACTTGCCGATGATCTGGCGACGGACTTCTTCCGTGAAATATTCCGACGCGAACAGGTAGTTGCCGGTATGGCGCGGCGTAACACCGAGCGGTTCGGCCTTGGCCGTCTTGGCTTCGTCCGTCGTGATGTAGCCGTTCTCGGCCATGCGGTCGATCACCCAGTTGCGGCGTTCGAGCGCCCGCTCCGTCTGGCGGAACGGATGATAGTTAGACGGTCCTTTGGGCAGCGCGGCCAGATAGGCCGCCTCGGCGATGGTAAGCTCATTGACCGACTTGTTGTAATAGGTCAGCGCTGCACCGGCGATACCATAGGAATTGAGACCGAAGAAAATTTCGTTGAGGTAAAGTTCGAGAATGCGGTCCTTGGAATAGGCCTGCTCGATGCGGAAGGACAGGATGGCTTCCTTCACCTTGCGGCCCATCGTCTGGTCGGACGACAGGAGGAAGTTCTTTGCCACCTGCTGGGTGATGGTGGACGCACCAACCGGGCGGCGCGAGCCCCAATTCTGCACGTTGACGATAACGGCGCGGGCAAGACCGCTGATGTCGATACCCGGATGCTGATAGAAGTTCTTGTCTTCCGCCGATACGAAGGCGGCCTTCACCCGGTCCGGAATGGCCTGGATCGGCAGATAGAGGCGGCGCTGCCTGGCGAATTCAGCCATCAGCGCTCCATCGGACGCGTGAATGCGCGTCATGACAGGCGGCTCGTACTTGGCCAGAACTTCATAATCGGGCAGGTCTTTGGATACTTTGACCACATAGAGCGCTGCACCGCCCGCGGCCAGCAGCGCGACGACGGTCCCGATTCCGAAAAAATATCCGATCAAGCGTATCATTTGTATCCGGAACCCGTTTCATCCATTTGGCATGTCGATAATCGATGCACGATCTTGGTCAATGCAAATCGCACTCCGGGAAGCAGTTTCCCGGTACTCCAACCGGAATACACAACGCCCGGCAAATTCAGTGACGCAATTGAGCGACAAATGTGACAAAGGCAAGGACAACCCGGTTCTGCGCACAATTTAAATACCAATTGTGGAGTTTCGGCAACGCACAGACAAGTATATTAGGCTCCGCGAACTGTCTGATGGTCAATCGTTGCATAAACGCTGTCGGAAACTGTCAATTCGATGCGCCCGCTGTCTTTTTTCCTGAAAATTCGCCAACGGCTGCAGCAAGCCGTTCCGCCACATGGGTCCGCCATGCCGGGTCGAGCATCAGTTTTGCGTCTTCATCATTGGACAAATAGCCGATTTCAACCAGCACGGACGGCACATCGGGCGCTCGCAACACCTGAAACCCGGCGAAACGGTGCGGATTGTTGATCATGTTCACATCGCCTTTGAGCGCCCGCACCACGCCCTTGGCGAAACTGAGCGAGAATGTATGCGTCTCGCGCCGGGTCAGATCCATGAGAATATCGGCAATTTCCGGCGTCTCATTGTCAAAGGCAACACCGGCAACCGCATCGGCCTTGTTTTCGCGGTCGGCCATGGCGCGCGATGCGGCATCGGACGCCTTGTCGGAAACCGTGTAGACCGTCGCGCCGCGAATGTTGCGCTGGTTGATCGTATCGGCGTGCACCGAGATAAACAGATCTGCCTCATATTGCCGGGCAATGCGCACGCGTTCCGGCAGGCGCAGGAATTCGTCGCTGTCACGCGTCATCTCGATCCGCAGGCCGGGAATCTTGCTCAACTGATCGCGCAGCTCGCGTGCGAACATCAGGGTGACATCTTTTTCCATGATGCCGCCGGTGCTTTCCGCACCGCTGTCTATGCCGCCATGCCCCGCATCCACGACAACGGTGAACGGCTTGGGCGCCTTGCTGACTTCCATCGGCGCCGCACTGGCGACACGGTCGCCCTTGGGGCCGACCTGCGTGGATGCGGTGGGTGCATTCTGGTTTTTGATGGCATCGGCAAACTGCCGGTCCGACGAGGCGACAAGATCGGCAACAAGGCGATAGCCGGGACTGTTGTCATTCTTGAGCACGTCGACGCGTTCGACACTGAACGGGCCCTTCATGGTAAAGATCAGCCGCGAACGGGCATCGCTGATCATCCCGTAGCGCACATTGTAGATCAGTCCGCGCGGCTCCAGCGATTTCTTGTCAAAGGCAAAGACGGCTTTCGGCAAATCGATCACCAGGCGATGCGGCTCGCCGAGCAGCAGCGTCGACACCTCTGGCTCATGGTCGAAATTGATCACGACGCGGGTGCGCAGTTCGTCGCCAGCCGCCTGATAGGTCAGTGCCGCCAGTTCATCGGCCGCAAACGCGCCCTGGCCGGATTGCGCGACAGCAACCGAGACTAGAAAGACTGTTACCAAAAACCGGCAGATCACATTCATGTCATTGCAGATGGACGCCGGCGCGTGCCGGGCAATCATCCCCTCTGGTGCTATTTCGTATCAGACGGAGCCACATTATATGTGAATGATAGGTAACTCGTCGTGGTTAATTTAATCTTATTAACCGCCTATCCCCGTTATCCCGCAGTTATCGTGACCGCCACTTCTGTGCCATAGCGATGACACGATTATGAAGAAGGCCTTGTCATAACGCGACACACCTCCTAAAAGCAAAGGTGGGTTACTTTCCGCCATCCGGAATCATGCTCGCTATGTCACGGCAATTGGCCGGCTGACACTGAAGGCAAAGACACGGAGTGGCAGAAGCGAAGCATCGCTGTGGTAACCGGAAAAGAATTTGGCGTGAGCAGACAGGGAATGTCGGCTGCGCTTTGTGTGAACGGCAGATGGCGCAGACAAGGCGCGTCGAGCCAGCCCTTTCGAGGGTGTTACCGCATAACCCCAAAGATCATTTTCGATTTTTGGATAAGGATTATGCGCAATCTTAGTTGTTACTGCGCCTCTGTGCGTCCGAAAAGACGCACGGCGCAGTAACGGGTCGGCAATGCTTCAGAGCATGCCATTCGTAGAGGTCGTTTCGTCAGGAACAGAAATGTTTGACACAGGCGTGACTATTACCGGCTTGAAAGCCGCGGGTGCTGAAAAGCAACACCGCGTGATGCCGTGTCTGTCTGTTTCTGCGAACCTTAATATATCCGGCAAATGTGAAACCGCGGCTCCGGCACCCCTTTGGGCGTCCCGGTTGTCCCGCGTTTTGAGCGTTTCAGCCGGGGAGAAGAATCATAATGTCGGACAAAATGCTAATCGACGCCTCCCACCAGGAGGAAACGCGCGTTGTCGTGGTTCGCGGCAACCGGATTGAAGAATTTGACTTTGAGTCGGAACACAAGAAACAGATCAAAGGCAATATCTATCTCGCGCGTGTCACACGTGTAGAACCATCGCTTCAGGCAGCTTTCGTTGAATATGGCGGCAATCGCCATGGCTTTCTCGCGTTCAGCGAAATCCATCCTGACTACTATCAGATTCCGATGGCGGATCGTCAGGCCCTGATCGACGCGGAAGCCGAGGCAGCCAGCCAGGACGAAGACCACGAGGAAGCAGCCGGCGAGCAACGCACTCGTGATCGCAACGATCGCGGACAGCGCAATCGCCGCCGCAGCCGTCGCGGTACGCGCCAGGGCGACGAATCGGTCAAGCTCGATTCGGCGGATGACGAGAATGCTGCCACCGATGAAGCTGGCGACAGCCACGAATCATCGGAGCAGGCTGCATCGGATGAAAACCCCTCTTCCGAAAACAATGGCGGGCAGACACTTGCCGCCGCCATCGACGCCGATGTCATTTCGGAAGCCGTTGTCGTTGACACCAACGATGCGGCTGACGCTGCCACGGATGCCGCTGAAAGGGCTGACGACGGCGACCACCAGCCGCGCCGGTCGAAGCGCCGGTCGCAGGACGACAAGGAAGAGCCGCATGACGAGCTCGACGAAGTCGATTCCATCGGTGCCGAAGATGCCATGGAAGAAGTTCCCACGCATCAGCGCTTCCAGCGCCGCCAGTACAACATCCAGGACGTGATCAAGCGCCGGCAGATCCTGCTGGTTCAGGTTGTCAAGGAAGAACGCGGCAACAAGGGCGCGGCCCTGACCACGTATCTCTCGCTCGCCGGCCGTTATTCCGTCCTGATGCCGAACACCGCCCGTGGCGGCGGCATTTCGCGCAAGATCACCAGCATCCAGGACCGCAAGCGCCTGAAGGATATCGTCAAGGACCTCGAAGTGCCCAAGGGCATGGGTGTGATCCTGCGCACGGCCGGTGCGATGCGCACCAAGCCGGAAGTGAAGCGCGACTACGAATATCTGATGCGCCTGTGGGAAAATGTCCGCAGCCTCACCCTCGCCTCCAGCGCGCCGACCCTCGTCTATGAGGAAGGCAGCCTGATCAAGCGCTCCATCCGCGATCTCTACAACAAGGACATCACGGAAGTGCTCGTCGCCGGTGAAAACGGTTACCGCGAGGCCAAGGACTTCATGCGCATGCTCATGCCGAGCCATGCCAAGGTGGTACAGCCCTATCGCGAACTGACGCCGATCTTTGCGCGCAACGGCATCGAAGCGCAGCTCGACCGCATGCTGCAGCCGCAGGTGACGTTGAAATCCGGTGGCTACATCATCATCAACCAGACGGAAGCTCTGGTGGCGATTGACGTCAACTCCGGACGGTCGACACGCGAACATTCGATTGAAGATACGGCCTTGCAGACGAATCTTGAAGCGGCAGATGAAGTCGCGCGCCAGCTGCGGTTGCGCGATCTTGCCGGTCTGATCGTCATCGACTTCATCGACATGGAAGAAAACCGCAACAACCGTGCGGTGGAAAAGCGCCTGAAGGATTGCCTGAAGGACGATCGCGCCCGCATCCAGGTCGGCCGCATTTCCCACTTCGGCCTGCTTGAAATGTCGCGCCAGCGCATCCGCGCCAGCGTGCTGGAAAGCACCACGCAGATCTGCTCGCATTGCGGCGGCACCGGCCATGTGCGCTCCGCCTCCTCCATCGCGCTGCATGTCATGCGTTCGATCGAGGAATATCTGCTGCGTCATTCGCAGAACAACATCATCGTTCGCACCACGGTTGCAACGGCGCTCTATGTGCTCAACCACAAGCGTCAGAACCTTGCCGATCTGGAAGCCCGTTTTGGCCTGACGATCAGCATCGAGGCCGATGAGAGCGTGGGTGCGCAGCATTTCGCCATCGACAAGGGTTCCATTGCGCTTGGCCCGATTGTTCCGCTGACGGAAACGCCGGCCCTTGGCATTGTCGACGACTTCGACGAGACCGATCCGGTGATCGAGGAGATCGACGAAGACGCCGACAGCGAAGCACAGCCCGGTGAAACCGCCCGCACGGGCGATCAGGACGAATCATCGCGCAAACGCCGGCGCAAGCGGCGGCGGCGCGGCGGTCGTGACCGCCAGGACGCGGCAGCCGGCGAGCCCGGCCAGGCCGTGCGCGGTGACACCGATGGTGATGATGCGGATGTTCCGGCCGTCGAAGGCGAGGATGCAGCTGCAACCAAAGCCCGCGAGGAAGAGAACGAACGCCGCAAGAAGCGCCGGCGCGGCCGTCGCGGCGGACGCAAGAACCGTCGTCCGGAAGATGGCGATGATCAGGAGATCGCTGCCAAATCCGTGCCCGATGCGGAACCGGTGTTCGTGACCATCCCTCTGCCGGATTTCAGCAAACCAGCGACCGTTGAAACCAAGGCGACTGCGGTTGAAGAGACGGTTGTCGTTGCAGACATCGTGGTTGAAGCGGAACCGGCGGTTGCCGACGAGGCACCGGTCAAGAAGCCTTCCCGCCGCAAGCCGCGCGCCAAGGCGGGAGCCGAGCCGGTCGCAGAAGCCACAGCAGAGGCTGCGCCCGTGGAAGCCGAAGCCGAGGCTCCAGCCAAGCCGAAACGCGCACCGCGCAAGACCGCCAAGAAGGCGGTTGCCGAGGAAACGGTTGCCGAGCCTGCACCAGCAGTCGAGGCGGAGGCGCCAGCTGCCGCTCCGGCGGAAATCCAGCCGGAGCCCGCTGCCCCCGCAAAGGCAGAACCGGCAAAGGTGGAAAACAGCACGCCAGTCGTCACGTCCACCTCTCCCAAGGACAAGAAGGACGGCGAAGCATCGCCGAAGCGCGGCTGGTGGCAGAAGAAGGGTTTCTTCTGAGAGCCAGAAACGCGTGGATAACTGAACTGGAGAACCGGCATCTTTGCCGGTTCTTCTTTATCAAGGCCCGCGCTATCCTTAAGCCGGGCCTCAGATTTGCCGGAATAATCCGCCATCTCACAAAAAAGAGAACACGGTTTGCTTCTCTTTCCTTCAAAGACCGACTTCGATACGAATAAGCCATGATGACAGTTCGACAGATCATTTCCCGTCAATCGTTGACTGCCATGGCGCGCAGCACGGTCGCGGCTCTCGTTGCGGGCGCTGTCAGCCTGGTCCAGACGAGCATCGCTGCGGCACAGTCCAACGTTCCCATCGTCCGCGATGCCGAAATCGAAGCGCTTGTAACCGACTACGCCACGCCGATCATCAACACGGCGGGTCTGGGCAAACGCGCCATCCGCATCGTTCTCGTCAACAACAGCAGTTTCAACGCGTTTGTGGATGGCCGGCGTATTTTCATCAACACCGGGGCGCTGCTGCAGGCCGAAACACCCAATGAGATCATCGGGGTGCTGGCCCATGAAACCGGGCACCTGGCGGGCGGGCACCAGTTCCAGTTGCGCGAGCAGATGGCGCACGCCAAGACCATGGCGGTTGTTGCCGGGCTGGTTGGCCTTGGTGCCGCCGTTGCAGGGGCCGCGACCAAGCAGGGCGGCATGGCGCAGGCAGGGACAGGCGTGGCCATGGGCGGTACAGAGATGGCCATGCGCAGCCTGCTCAGCTATCAGCGCACGGAAGAAATGGCAGCAGATCGCTCGGCAATCACCTATCTTGCCAATACCGGGCAATCGGCGAAGGGCATGCTGACGACATTCGAGCGTTTCTCCAATGCCCTGTCGCTCAGCGGCACACGCACCGATCCCTACCGCATCAGCCATCCCATGCCGCGCGAGCGCATTGCCAATCTGGAAACGCTCGCCCGCGCCAGCCCCTATTTCGACAAGACGGACAGTCCTGCTCTGCAACAGCGCCACGATCTGATGCGAGGCAAGATCGCCGCCTATACCGGCGGCGGCGCCAGCGTGCTGCAGAACTTCCGCAAGGACCCGAACAATATCGGCGCCCGCTACGGCAATGCCATCGCCACCTACCTCAACGGCTCGTCGCAGGAAGCACTCGGAAAGATCGATGCGCTCATCCGCGAGCAGCCGAAGAATCCCTATTTTCACGAAATGCGCGGCGAAATCCTCCTGAAGCAGAACAAGGTGATGGAGGCGGCGGCGGCCTACCAGAAGGCCAGCACGCTTGATCCGCGCAAATCGGGCCTGATCCGCATGGCCTATGGCCGCGCGCTGATGCTGAGCGGCACGCCCGCCAACCTGAAGGCCTCGATCAAGGAAATTCAGGCCGGCATCGACCGGGACCGCGAATTCCCCGACGGCTACGGCTATCTGGCGCAGGCCTATGGCCAGCTTGGCGATGGACCGCGTTCGGACCTCGCCGCAGCTGAGGAAAAGTACTATTCCGGCAAGATCCAGGACGCACAGATCTTCGCCATCCGGGCCCAGCGCGCCCTTGCAAAGGGATCGCCAGACTGGGTTCGCGCCCAGGACATCATCAATTCCAAGCGCAATTGAGCATGATCATCCTGCTTTTTGCCAACACCGATACAAACAAGGACATGACGTTATGAAAAAAGTCGCTCTGGTAAGTGCATCCGCAGGCCTCGCGGTCCTGGCCGCACTCGGTTTCAGCCAACAGGCTGTCATGGCACAGACCAGCACGGCTGCAACGCCGCAGCCTGCCATGTCCTCCACCGTCAACCGCGCCGAAGTTGAAGCCATTATCAAGGATTACCTGATCAAGAACCCGGAAGTGCTGCTTGAAGCCCAGGCGGCACTCAGCGCCAAGCAGGAAGCCTCGCAGCAGCAGGCGCAGGGTCAGGTCATCAGCCAGAACCACGACAAGCTGTTCAACTCATCGCTCGATGCCGTCTTCGGCAATCCAAAGGGCGATGTCACCGTCGTTGAGTTCTTCGACTACAATTGCGGCTACTGCAAGCGCGCCCTGCCCGACATGGACGCCCTGCTCAAGAGCGACCCGAAGCTGCGCTTCGTGATGAAGGAATTCCCGATTCTGGGACCTGACTCCACCAAGGCCCACATTGTCGCCAAGGCGTTCAAGGCCTTGATGCCGGAAAAATATCTGGAATTCCACCGCGACCTCCTCGGCCGTGACGGCCGCGCCACGGAAGACGCGGCGATGCAGATTGCGGTCAAGCTCGGCGGAAACGAGAAAGCGATCCGCGAAAAGATGAAGTCACCTGATATCGCCCAGGCCTTCCAGCAGAACTACGACCTCGCCAACGCCCTGAACATCAATGGCACGCCGTCCTACATCATCGGCAACGAGGTGGTTCCGGGTGCCCTTGGTGCCGATGCACTGGCGGAAAAAATCAGCCATATTCGCAACAAATAGCGCTGCATTCATGCCAATGACTGCAGAAACCATTTGCGGACAGGCAATCGCGTGATTTTTCGGCTGGCGAACACCCGCTTTGTCAGGCAGTTTCGTCCGGTGGAGAAACATCGGACCTGCTACCTTCCTTGTGGATTGCTTCGCCATCCGGAAAAGAGAACTAGTTCCATTTGGCTATCCATTGCTCTATATGGGACCCGTCATCGGGTTCCGAAACCCGTCACTATGTCCGGTATGGTATGAAACAGCTGATCTTTGTCCTCAATGGCCCGAACCTGAACATGCTGGGAAAGCGTGAGCCGGGAATCTATGGCGCTTCCACATTGAGCGATATCGAGGCTCTCTGCCGCGCCGAGGCGGAAAAGCTGGGCGCCGGGATCGAATTCCGCCAGTCCAATCATGAGGGTGATCTGGTCTCCTGGATTCAGGAGGCAGGCGAAAAAAACGCCGCTGTCCTGATCAATCCGGCTGCCTATACGCATACATCAATCGCATTGCATGATGCCATCCGCGCGGCTGCCGTCACGCTGGTGGAAGTTCATCTGTCCAATATTCACGCGCGCGAGTCATTCCGCCATCACTCCTACGTTTCCCCTTTGGCCAAAGGGGTGATATGTGGCTTCGGAGTGGATGGCTATGTGATGGGCTTGCGCGCACTCGTCAAAGCAGCGGCACCGCAATAACAAGGGCTGCCGAACAGAAATAAGGGGCTTGAAAAAGCATGGCTAGCAGAAACAACGGGATCGACAAGGTCATGATCCGCGATCTCGCAGAAATTCTGAACGAGACGGATCTTACCGATATCGAGATCGAACAGGGCGACCTGCGTATCCGCGTATCGCGGCAGATCACGATGCAGGCTGCGGCACCGCAGGCCGTCTATGCGCAGGCTCCCGCCGCCATCGCTGCCCCAGCCGCATCCGCGGCGCCAGCCGATGCCGCCAAGCCCGCCGGTGATCCGTCAAAGAATGCGGTTCCCTCGCCGATGGTCGGCACGGCCTACCTCTCCCCGGCGCCGGGCGCCCGCGCTTTCATCGAAGTCGGTTCGAAGGTCAAGGAAGGCCAGACGCTGATGATCATCGAGGCCATGAAGACGATGAACCAGATTCCATCGCCGCGCGCCGGAACCGTCACGGCCATTCTCATCGAGGACAGCCAGCCGGTCGAATACGGCGAATTGCTAGTTGTGATCGAATAAATCGAGAGCGTGATGTTTCAGAAAATTCTCATAGCCAACCGCGGCGAAATTGCCCTGCGCGTCTTGCGCGCCTGCAAGGAGCTCGGCATTCAGACTGTCGCGGTCCATTCGACCGCCGACGCCGACGCCATGCATGTCCGCCTGGCGGACGAAAGCGTCTGCATTGGACCGCCCCCTTCGCGCGAAAGCTATCTGAATATTCACCAGATCGTTGCCGCCTGCGAAATCACCGGCGCCGATGCCATCCATCCCGGCTACGGCTTCCTGTCCGAGAACGCCAAGTTTGCGGAAATCCTCGAAGCGCACGGCATCACCTTCATTGGCCCCACCGCGGCGCATATCCGCATCATGGGTGACAAGATCGAAGCCAAGCGCACCGCAAAGCGCCTGGGCATCCCCGTGGTGCCCGGCTCCGATGGCGGCGTGACCGATGACAAGGAAGCCGCGCGCATCGCCGCCGAAATCGGCTATCCCGTGATCATCAAGGCGTCGGCCGGTGGTGGCGGACGCGGCATGAAGGTGGCGCTGAGCGAAGACGAATTGTCCATCGCCCTGTCGACCGCCCGCTCCGAAGCCGGCGCAGCCTTTGGCGACGATGCCGTCTACATCGAAAAATACCTGCAGAAGCCGCGTCACATCGAAGTTCAGGTGATGGGCGATGGCATGGGCAAGGCCGTGCATCTGGGCGAACGCGACTGCTCGTTGCAGCGCCGGCACCAGAAGGTCTGGGAAGAGGCCAATTCCCCCGCTCTGAATGCGGATGCGCGCGACCGCATCGGCATGATCTGCGCCAACGCCATGGCCGATATGGGTTATCGCGGCGCCGGTACGATCGAGTTCCTCTACGAAAACGGCGAGTTCTATTTCATCGAGATGAACACCCGCCTGCAGGTGGAGCATCCGGTCACCGAAGCCATCACCGGCATCGATCTCGTGCATGAACAGATCCGTGTTGCATCCGGCGGCGGTCTCTCCGTCACCCAGGACGACATCCGCTTCCATGGCCATGCCATCGAGTGCCGCATCAATGCGGAAGATCCCCGCACCTTTGCACCCTCGCCCGGCAAGATCACCCATTACCACACACCGGGCGGCCTCGGCATCCGTGTCGATTCCGGCGTCTACACCGGCTACAAGATTCCGCCCTATTACGACAGCCTCATCGGCAAGCTGATCGTGCATGGCCGCAACCGCGTGGAATGCCTCATGCGTCTGCGCCGGGCGCTGGATGAATTCGTGGTGGATGGCATCAAGACGACCCTGCCGCTGTTTCAGGACCTGATCAACAATCCTGATATCGCCAACGGCGACTACGATATCCATTGGCTCGAAAAATATCTGGCCGGCGATACCGCTATTGCCGAAGAAGAGGCATGACGGGCAAGGACCCGGCAGAGAACTTCAAAATAGACCCCGAGTTGTTGCTGCGCGCCTATGCAACCGGGGTCTTTCCCATGGCCGAAGAGGCTGACAACCCGGAAATCTTCTGGGTTCGTCCGGAACGGCGCGGCATCATCCCTTTCGAGAATTTTCACGTTTCGCACAGCCTGCGCAAAACCATCCGCCAGGGGCGCTTCGATATCCGTTTCGATACGGACTTTGCCGGCGTGATCGACGGCTGCGCCAGCGGCAGCGGCGAGCGTGCCCGTACCTGGATCAACCAGCCCATCCGCGAAGCCTATGGCAAGCTGTTTGCCCTCGGCCACTGCCATACGGTCGAAGCGTGGCAGGAGGATGGGCTTGTCGGCGGTCTCTACGGCATCTCGCTGGGATCGGCATTTTTCGGCGAAAGCATGTTCTCGCGTCAGCGCGATGCATCGAAAGTCTGCCTCGTCCATCTGGTCAGCCATTTGATCGAAAAGGGCTTTACCCTGCTCGACACCCAGTTCACCACAACCCATCTGGAAAGCTTCGGGGCTGTTGAAGTTCCCCGCCGGCAATACCAGAAGATGCTCGACAATGCCCTGGCGCAGTCAGCAGAGTTTTGAAACGTCATAGTCCTCGGATGAATCTGTAGTATTGTGCCCTTGGCCGCAACTGTCGATGGGAGCAGACCGGCCGAATATTTTTCTGATGAACAGTGTCGGGTTGTGATCTCTCCATACGTCCTTGGACGGGAAGACCCAATCCATGCGAGGAGAACTGTTATGAAAATCAATGCCTATCTGAATTTTGACGGACAATGCGAAGAAGCATTCAAATTCTACGAGAAGGTCCTGAACGGCAAGATCCAGTTCATGGGCCGTTTCGGCGATATGCCGGAAGGTGCCCAGATGCCCGGGTCGGAACATCTGATCATGCATGTCCATATGACTGTCGGCGACAATTCGTTGATGGGTTCAGATTCACCGCCACCCTACTTCCAGAAAATGCAGGGTATGCAGGTTGCCCTTAATCTCGACTCCCCGGAAGAAGCCGACAGGATCTACGGCGCATTGAGCGAGGGCGGCAACGTCACCATGCCTATCGGCGAAACCTCCTGGGCGATACGCTTCGGCATGCTGGTGGACCGTTTCGGCACACCCTGGATCATCAACCACGCCAAACCGATGTAAACTGGTTTGGGCAGTTGATCCCGGTGCTCAAGTGCCGGGATCGATGTCTGCTCGCAGCTGCCTCTTTGGGTGGTGCGTGGTTCGACAAGCTCACCATGAGGAAGGTGGCTTGGTGCAAGATTATGCACAAACGTCGCAGAATATGGCTCCCTGCAATCCTCAGCATCCCTCATGGTGAGCTTGTCGAACCACGCAGGGACGTTTACGCAACGGGAAACAATCAGCTTTTGGCTGGCGCGGGAACGTCCGAGGACTGCTTGCAGCCTTTGAGCCAGACGTCATACACGGGATGCTCGACGGCATTGAGACCGGGGCTGTCGGCAAACATCCAGCCCGAGAAAATCTTGCGGATCTTGCGGTCGAGGGTGATTTCATCCACTTCGACAAAGGTATCGGTTTTCGGTGTTTCCGTATCCGGACGCGTGTAGCAAACGCGCGGCGTCAGCTGCAGCGCGCCGAACTGAACCGTCTCGTCGATATAGACGTCAAACGAGGTGATTCGTCCGGTGATCTTGTCGAGCCCGGAAAAAACAGCGATCGGATTGGAAATCTTGTCGTCGGCGGCATGCGCCGGTGCGCAAAGGCCGGCAGCCATCAAACCGGCTGCGAGAAGACGGGCTTTGTTCTGGAACAGAAAGGACAAGTTGGGACGGATCATTTCAATTCCGGCTGTGTTCAGGCTGACGGGACAGGTTCATACCAGCCCGTCGATAATCGCCAATTGTGGCAGAAGAAAATCCGCTCAGGATCCCGGTGTCCACGCATCATAATCGCCCGTCACCGCGGGACGATTGTCGCCATGGGCAATGGAGCCCTTCGGACGGTAGGCAGCGGCAGAACCGGTCAGGTTCGGCTGGTGGGTCTTTTCCCAGGCATGCGCCTTGTAGGTTTCACGCGATGGCGGCGTTTCGGCGCGATGATGGATCCAGCCGTGCCAGCCTGCAGGAATGGCCGACGCTTCCGCATAGCCCTTGTAGATCACCCAGCGGCGCGTGCGGCCTTCGGAGTCCTGCGTGCCTTCATAATAGACATTGCCGAACTCATCCTCACCGACTTTCGTACCCTTGCGCCAGGTAAAGACGCGCGTACCGATCGTCTGACTGTTCCACCAGGTGAAAAACTGTAAAAGGAAGGTCTTCATTGCAATCCTGCTTCGAACTATGTCGTTCAACTCTTCGGGTTATGGCCGTATCGCCGGGGGATAGCAAGGGTCAAGTTGCCGCTGGCACAGCTTCCACGAGCATTTTGAAACCGGCGTGGCTCTTCTTGAACCCCAGCCTTTCATAGAACCGATGCGCATCCACGCGCTTGGCGTTCGACATCAGCTGGATCAGCCCCACGCCGCGCGCCTTGCCCAGCGCAACGCAATGCTGGATCAGCTTGGCGCCGATCCCCTTGCCGCGCAGGTCGCTGCGCGTCTGCACCGCGCCGATGGTCATGTTGGTGGTGCCGCGGCTGGGCAATGTCGTGGTGAACGTCACCTGCGCCGTGGCAACCACTTCACCACCCAGCACGCCGACAATCAGCTCGTCGCAATTGCTGGCTTCGATCGCATCGAAGGCGCGCGCATAGCGCGGGAAAAATTCGGGATCCGTCGTGTCGCCATGGCCGCCGAGCACATCCTCGGCGAAAATCGCAATCAGCGCCGGCAAGTCCGCGCGCTCGGCGCGGCGAAAAACGGGCTCAGCGGCAGAGGTCACGGTGCAAGCTCATAGCCTGACAGGGATTTTTCCATGACCAGCACGGAAATGCCGGAATTGGCTTCCCCCCAATTGTCCGTCCGCGCGCCGGTCAGATCAAAGCCCCGGCTTTCATAGAAGCGGCGGGCCTTCTGGTTCGATTCGATCACTTCAAGCTGCAGCATGAACACGCCAGGGAAAGCGCTTTCCACTTCCGCCAAAAGCAGCGAACCGACGCCGTTGCTCTGCTTTTCCGGGTGCACATAGAGCTGATTGAGCAGCGCCAGCTTGTGATCCCTCTGCGAGGCATAGGCCATGCCGTAGAGGTCGGCGCCGTCATCGGCAAGAATGAACTCGGAATAGGGCTTTGCCAGCTGCTTTTTCAAGGCATCCAGCGAGTGGTAGCGATTGGTGACCGCATTGACCTTTTCGACGCCGTAGACATCGTCATAGGTGGCGTGCCAAGTCTCTACGAGCAATTCACGGACAGTTGCCAGATCGTCCTTCGTCGCGCTTCGAATCCACATGCTTTAATCGACAATCCCGAGTTTTGCCTTGACCAGATCGCTGACAGCCTGCGGATTTGCCTTGCCACCAGTGGACTTCATCACCTGACCGACAAACCAGCCGGCCATGGTGGGCTTTGCCTTCGCCTGCTCGACCTTATCAGGATTCGCGGCAATGACATCATCCACGGCTTTTTCAATCGCGCCGGTATCGGTTACCTGCTTCATGCCGCGTTCTTCGACCAGCGCGCGCGGATCGCCGCCTTCGTTCCAGACAAGCTCGAACAGGTCCTTGGCGATCTTGCCGGAAATTGTGCCTTCCCTGATCAGATCGATGATGCCGCCGAGCTGATCCGGCGACACGGGCGATTCCTCGATGCCCTTGCCGGCCTTGTTCAGCGCGCCGAGCAGATCGTTGATCACCCAGTTGGCGGCAAGCTTGCCGTCGCGGCCTTCAGCCACCGCTTCGAAATAATCGGCAATCGCCTTTTCTGTCACCAGAATGGAGGCGTCGTAGACGGAAAGGCCGAGCACGGACACAAGCCGCGCCTTCTTGTCGTCCGGCAGCTCCGGAAGGTCGGCCCGCAGCTCGTCGACATAGGACTGCGCGAATTCGAGGGGCAGAAGGTCAGGATCCGGGAAATAGCGATAGTCATGCGCTTCTTCCTTGGAGCGCATGGAGCGCGTCTCGCCCTTCACCGGGTCGAACAGGCGTGTTTCCTGATCGATCGATCCGCCATCCTCCAGAATGGCGATCTGACGGCGGGCTTCATAGTCGATCGCCTGGCCGACAAAGCGGATGGAATTGACGTTCTTGATCTCGCACCGCGTTCCGAACTCGCCGCCCGGGCGGCGCACGGAGACGTTGACGTCAGCACGCATGGAGCCTTCGTCCATGTTGCCGTCGCAGGTGCCGAGATAGCGCACGATGGTGCGCATCTTGGTCAGGTACGCCTTGGCTTCGTCGGCCGAGCGCATGTCCGGCTTGGAGACGATTTCCATCAGCGCCACGCCGGACCGGTTGAGGTCCACATAGGACATGGTCGGGTTCTGGTCATGCAGGGATTTGCCCGCATCCTGTTCCAGATGCAGACGCTCGATGCCGATCTCGATATCCTCGAACTGGCCCTTATTGTCGGGACCGACCGAAATGAGCATCGTGCCTTCGCCGACGATGGGCTGCTTGAACTGCGAAATCTGGTAACCCTGCGGCAGATCCGGATAAAAATAGTTCTTCCGGTCGAAAACCGATTTCAGGTTGATCTGGGCCTTCAGGCCAAGACCGGTCCGAATCGCCTGGCGCACGCACCATTCGTTGATGACCGGCAGCATGCCGGGCATGGCGGCATCGACCAGCGATACATTTTCGTTGGGTTCGGCACCGAATGTCGTGGAAGCGCCGGAGAACAGCTTCGAATTGGATGTGACCTGCGCATGCACTTCCATGCCAACGACAATTTCCCAGTCGCCTGTGGCACCGGAAATGAAACGCTTGGGTTCGGGCGTACGGGTATCAACGAGAGTCATGCTGGGCTGTCATTCCTGGCTAAATTTGTCTGTCTACTGGCTAGTCGAAACAGCCCCTTGAGGCAAGTGTTTCTCCATCCCGAAGCCGCGCGATTGCGGAAATGCGCCGCTTCGGCCTGTTTTTCCGGCGCAGCAATGCTAGGCTCGATTCCAGTCAGCGGTGATCGGGAGAGGATCGCCCGACACATTCGGAGGACACCGATGCAGAACATTCATGGCCTTGCCATCCCCGAAACCCTTGCCGAAACGGTCAGGCCCGAGACAACGGCGCTGGTCGTCTATGACATGCAGGTCGGCATATTGCGGCAGATGCAGGACGGCGGCGCCATTCTGGAAAAGGTGCTGCAAACCCTCGAGATCGCGCGTTCCGCCGGTATCCGCATCTTCTTCATGCGCCATATGTCCCTGCCGAAGAAAATGGCTGGCGTGTTTCAATACAGGCAGATGATGGCGTGGCAGCGTCAATCATCCGCCAGCGATGTCGAACCGTGGTTCCTGCGCGACAGCCCCGGTTTTGCGCTTGCGCCGGAACTCGACGTTCGCGACGACGAAGCCATTCTCGACAAGATCACCTTCTCGGCGTTCGAAGGCACGCCGCTGGCCATCGCCATGCGCGACTGCGGTCTCAAAAGTTTCATCATCTGCGGCATCGCCACGGAAATCGGCATTGATCCGACGGTTCGTCACGGCGCCGATCTTGGCTTCATTCCCGTCGTCCTGACCGATGCCTGCGGCGGCGGCCACGCGGAAGCGGCGGAGCGGTCAATGGCCAACCTGGCCTATATGGGTGACGCGATGCTGTGCACGGTCGAGGAACTCTCTGCTGCGGTTCGATAGACCAAGGGGTACAAGTGCGTGGTGCGTGGTTCGACAAGCTCACCATGAGGGAGGCTGCATTTTGCAGAGCACTGGATTCCCTCATGGTGAGCTTGTCGAACCACGCATGATTGTTCTGCAACGCTCTTCTCCGTTGCCACGCCCGCAATTGCGTCTGGCTGTTGAAAGGTGGGAAAGACGGGCGGTCCCTGGAACGCGGGTCTTGGGTATTCTGGTATGCTATGCTTGCGATCCTGGGGACCACCCGCCCCGACGTTTTTGAGGGTTTTGCTCAATGCGCATCCATCGAGCCAAACCTCCCCGATCCAACAGGTTTCCTCCCTGCAGGGCCGAAGCGCCGATCCTTTCCCGACTTTCGAAGGTTTCCGGAAGCATTCCCGCCGGAAAGGACACGAGAAGAATAAGCGCGGACGGGAGAACGTGGATAAGTTGGTGGTGAATTTCTTATAAAACAACAGCTTGGCTGTTCCCACCCCCCTCTGTCCTGCCGGACATCTCCCCCACAAGGGGGGAGATCACATCGGCATGAACGCTTTTGCGTTATTTTCAATGTTGAAGATTAGCTGAAACGGTTGTGACAGCTGATCTCCCCCCTTGTGGGGGAGATGTCCGGCAGGACAGAGGGGGGTGAAAATCACACAAAAGGCTTGGCGCATGAATGCCTTTTCTAACCCGCCAGCATCTCCCGCAGCACCATCCGCTTGAACGTTTCGACCAGCGCATCGCCTTCCCCGCGCTCGACGGAAATCGCCAGGTGCATGGTGGCTTGACCCAGATGCATGATCAGGAAGCTGGAACTCTCCAGCGTCGCCCTGTCCGCCGCCGGGTTGATGCGCAAACGCGCCGCGGCAAGCACGGCGCCATTCAGGCGGCTGTCATGCAGATCGATATCGCGCAGCGCCTTGTCCGCCTGCGTTCCCGACCAGATGTCGCGCATGACGGGTTCGGCCAGAAACATCGCGTGATAGGTATCGATCAGTTCCGCAAAAGATGACTGCAAGTCTTTCATATCACTGACGTTTTGCAGCGCGTCTGCAATGCATTCACGCCCCAGTGCATTGTACCTTTCCGCCAGCGTCCGGATGATCGATCCCTTGTCCGGAAAATACTGGTAGAGCGATCCGATCGATATCTCCGCCATCTGCGCCACATCGCTCATGCGCATGGCGTCGCTGCCGCCCGTGGCGATGAGCGTCGAGGCACAGGACAGGATGCGTTCCACCCTCTCCCTGCTGCGCCGCTGCGTCGGTTCCTTGCGCGGCATGGTGGCTTCCCTGTCGCCGGAGGCAGGCACAACAGACGCAATCTCGTTCATGGGCAGGATCTCCAAGGTTCTCAAATTCCGCTTGACTCGCAGAATATGAGGATTTATCACATATTGCAAATGTGAGGATTACTCATGTTTACACAAGGAAGATCACCATGACCAGCAGCAACAGCATGTCGACAGCAAAACCCATTCTCATCGTCGGCGGTACGGGCAAGACCGGACGCCGTGTGGCGGAACGGCTCAGGGCGCGGAACCTGCCCGTGCGCATCGGTTCGCGCAGCGGCAACCCGGCCTTTGACTGGGAAGACCGCAATACCTGGCTTCCCGCGCTCAACGGCGTCAAAGCCGCCTACATCACCTATTACCCGGACATTGCCATTCCCGGCGCAACAGAGACCGTCGAGGCATTCGCGCGGCTTGCCGTGGACAATGGCGTCAAACGGCTCGTGCTCCTGTCGGGGCGCGGCGAACACGAAGCCCAGCGTGCCGAAAAGGCTTTTCAGCAGTCCGGTGCCGACTGGACCATCGTCCGCGCCAGCTGGTTCGCCCAGAATTTCAGCGAAAACGTCATGCTGGCCTCCATCCTTGCCGGCGAACTCGCCCTGCCGGTCGGCGATGTGGGCGAGCCGTTCATCGATGCGAACGATATTGCCGATGTGGTAGCGGCAGCGCTGACCGACGATCGCCATATCGGTGAGCTTTATGAGGTCACGGGGCCGCGTCTCTTGACTTTTGCGCAAGCGACGGAAGAAATCGCCAGCGCCGTCAAACGCGATATTCGCTATGTGACGATCACGCCGGAACAGTTCTCGCACGGGTTGGCGCAGGAACAGCTTCCGCCTGAAATCGTCGACCTGCTCAACGAGCTCTTCACCCAGGTGCTTGACGGGCGCAACGAATATCTCGCCGATGGCGTGCAACGGGCGCTGGGCCGCGCCCCGCGTGACTTCTCGCACTACGTTCAGGAAACAGCAGCGACCGGCATCTGGTCGGATATTTCGGAGGGACAGTAACATGTGGCTACCCATTCTCACCCTTTTGGCCGCCCTGGGAAGCGGCCTGATGGCAGGGTTGTTCTTCGCCTTTTCAAGCTTCGTCATGACCGCGCTGGCCAAACTGCCGGCCGAACAGGGTATCGCCGCGATGAATTCGATCAATGTGACGATCCTCAATTTCTCATTTTCCCTGGCCTTTTTCGGCACCGCGGCGATCTGTGTCGTCCTCGGCGTGGTCAGTGTCATGCGCTGGGGTGAATCCGGGTCGCTGGCCCTGCTGGCCGGCAGTGTGCTTTTCCTTGTCGGCACCATCATCGTCACCATGGTGTTCAACGTGCCGCTGAATGACACGCTGGCTGCAATCAGCCCGACAAGCGCCGAAGGCGCGAGTGCATGGACGACCTATCTGAATGACTGGCTGCCGTGGAACCATGTGCGGACAGTGGCGAATTTCGCCGCCCTCGCCGCCTTCATCTTCGCTTTCGCCCAGCAGTCGCAGGCATGAAGCATCCGGTAAGCTGAAACGCTTATCCGCTCTGCCCGGACAATCGAACCCGGCCGTCCCCACGGCCGGGTTTTCATTTCCGGCGCCTGCAAAAATCACGCTTGCGGATCACATAAGTCTATGCTTATGTATTGGCATGTCTGAAGTCGATATATTCAAGGCCCTTGCCGACCCCACCCGCCGCGCCGTGTTCGAACGGCTGGCCGATGGCGAGAAGAATGCGACCGAGCTGCGCGAGGGGTTTTCCCTGTCGCAGCCCGCCATGTCGCAGCATCTCGCCGTCCTGCGCTCCGCCGGCCTTGTCGCGGAGCAGAAGTCGGGCCGCCACGTTCATTACCGGGTCAATCCCGACGGCCTGGCGCAACTGCACCAATGGCTCCACCGCTACCGTGCCTTCTGGCCGCAGCGCGTCGATGAGTTGAAACAGCTTTTGAAGGAAATGGATCAATGACCAGCGAAACAGCGCAAGCCGATACCGCACTGCGTTATGAATATGATCTGGATGCCGCGCCTTCAAAAGTCTGGCGCGCGCTGACCGTACCGGAATTCGTTGCCCGCTGGCTGCTGCCCGATCCGCAGGCGCCGCAGGAGCCACCGCGTATCTCCCTTGAGGTCATCGAAGCCGATACGGAACGTTTCGTCCGCTATTCCATGCGCGAAGAGGATGATGCCGTGGCTGACAGCATCGTCACCTTCCGGCTCAACCCCAATGGCTCCGGCGGCACGATTTTCAGCATCGTGCATGAGCCTGTGATCGCAGTGATGCCGCAGGGCCGCACCGCTGCCAATGGCAATGCGCCGCCGACCGCCATGCGCCTCGCCGCTTAAACACACAGAAATACAACTGATGAAGGAGTGTTCGCCATGCGCGACATGATGCAGCTCGTCCCTATGGTCGTGGAACAATCCAGCCGCGGTGAACGGTCGTTCGATATTTATTCGCGCCTGCTCCGGGAGCGCATCGTCTTCCTGAACGGTCAGGTGGAAGACGGCATGGCAGCGCTGATCTGCGCGCAGCTGCTGTTTCTCGAATCCGAAAACCCGAAGAAACCCATCTCCATGTATATCAACTCGCCCGGCGGGGTCATCACCTCGGGCCTTGCCATCTATGACACCATGCAGTTCATCACCTGCCCGGTCGCCACGCTGTGCATGGGCACGGCGCGCTCCATGGGTTCATTCCTGCTGATGGCGGGCGAACCTGGCCACCGCGCCGCCCTGCCCAATTCGAGCCTGCATGTGCACCAGCCGCTCGGCGGGTTTCAGGGACAGGCCTCGGATATTTTCATTCAGGCGCAGGAAATGGCGGTGGTCAAGCAGCGCATGACCCGGCTCTATGCCCAGCATTGCGGCCGCACGGTGGAAGAGGTCGAGAGAACCCTCGACCGCGACCATTTCATGACCGCGCAGGAAGGCCTCGACTGGGGCCTCGTCGATACGATCATCAGCAAACGCGACGGCAGCCCCTTGCAGCTTCCCAGCAGCTGACGACGGGCCACATCGACTTTGACATCGCCGTTTTCTTCTTTTATACGGCTCGTCCACACCGATGGAGTGTTTATGTCTAATCAGTCTGAGTCCCTCTAAAGCCCCAGCTTCTTTGAAGGTTGGGGCGTGAAAACAGGAGCCCCGCGCCAAAGTTCTTTGGCAGCGGACGTGTTCTTATGGGCTTTTGCCCGTTTTCCCAGGACTTGGATCAATGGACATTTCGCGCGACGAACAGCGCATACTTCACCTGCTCGCCCAGGGCGGCAAAATCTTGCTTGAAAAAGATGAGCGCAAGGCCATCACGGATATCGTCTGCCTGACCCGCGATGGTGCCCGCTACACGGCCTGCGACCTCAGGCTCTTCCGCAAGCTCAAACAGAAAAAGGCCATCGCCTCCTCCGGCGGCGGCCCTTACCGGGTAACCCGGCGCGGCCTGCAACTGGTGCGCTCGGAGCTGGACAACCGGTAAAACAAACCGATCAGCGGCACCGTCAGGTGCCGCTGGTCATTCCCGCAAGGCAGGAAATATCATCACGTTAAATCTTCAAAAATCTTCCGGTTCCGGAATCCGCCCGAAAGCGATCTTGGAGCCGATGTAATTGCCGGGTCCGGTCGTCAGCCCGAGATTGAGCGCCTTGGAACCATGGCGCACCCGCACCCTGTCGAGCAGGTCCGAAACGCGTTCCCATTGGCCGCGCTGCTCGGTCATCCCCCGCGTGTCGAACAGATCAAGGCTTGCTTCCGTCTCTCCGGAAAGATCATGCAGCACGACGGTGACCGAATTGACCTTCTTCATTTCACCTGCCTTGATCAATTTCTCATGCAAATCATTGAGACAATTGAGAAAACTGTGATCATCCCTTGCCGGGCGGAACTGGCCTTCCACCGTCACGCGGCTATCCCAGCGTGTCCCGACGGTATAACTGAGCGCGCCGGCACGGTAATGCGACCGGCGCAAACGCCGCGCGGCGCTGAGGCACAGCAGCCGCGCGCATTGCAGCACCCTGTCCGGCGCCCGCCAATCCGGTGGCAGATTGCGGCCGTGACCGAACATGCGCTTGACGGTCTCCAGCTTTTCCACGGCATAGCCATGCAGCGCCGAGACGAAACGCTCGCCCTCGACACTGTTCCAGATCGCGCGGGCATGTTTGGGCGCCAGCGCCCAGAGGCCCTGCACATCGTTCACGCCGGACTGCCCCAAGCGCTGTTCCATCCCCTTGGAGATACCGGGCAAATCCTTCAACCGGAGGTCGAACAGCCGTCCCGGCAGGTCGTCATGGCCGAGCACGACACAGCCATCGGGCTTGTCCATTTCGGCGGCGATCTTGGCAAGAAGCTCGTTGAGGGAAACGCCGATCGAACAGGTCAGCACCGCGCCCATTTCCTCGTGCAGCGCCCGCTTGATGCGCGCCGCCAACCCCTGCGGGTCCCTGGCCTCGGAGGCCAGCAGCGTGCACGCCACCTCGTCAATCGAGCGCACGGCGGCAATCGGCACGCAGGTCTCGATGGTCGACAGAATCCGGTTGTGCATCTTCACATAGACGTCGGGCCGCGCTTCGAGAAACACGATATCCGGGCAGAGCGCACGGGCATCGCGCACAGAGGTGCCCGTTTTGATGCCGAAGGGTTTTGCCTCGCGGCTGGCGGCAATGACGCTTGTATGCGGCGAATCCAGCGGCACCACCGCGATGGGCCGGTTGCGCAGCGCCGGATCGAGCTGCTGCTCGGCGCTGGCAAAAAAGCTGTCGAAATCCAGATAGAGCTTTTCCAGATGGGTCGGTTTACGCATGGGTTCTGTTCTCGCTGCAGAATGAGAACAAAAATAGAACATGCAACCGTTCAATGCAAACTGAATCAGGAAATGCCGTTATCCCTGCTGACACACGGTCAGGCCCGCGCGGCATCCATGATGCGGAACTGGGTGGTTGTCGAGCCGTTCCAGTGGTTCAGGGCCAGATTACCCGCCACATGCATGGACTGGCCGAGATTGCCGAATAGGAAATCGCCCAGCGGCCCGCCTGTTGCGCGAAAGGCAATCGCGTTGATACGCTTGCCGTCGGCGCCCGCCAGTGTCGCCTTGACATGGTTCGTCCCGACGGTGCGGGCATCGACAAGCCGGTGGTGCGGCAGCACCAGCACCGGCTGCGGATGGCCGGAACCAAACGGCCCGGCCCGTTCCATGGTCTCGTAGAGCGGCACCGTTGCGCCGGATGCGCTGAGCGCACCGTCAATGGCCAATGACTGGTTCTCGCGCAGTTGCCCGACCATTTCGGCCGCCTGCTCCTCGAAAAAGGCCCGCAGCGCGCCCATCTTGCCGCGCTCCACCGTGATACCGGCCGCCATGGCATGGCCGCCGCCTTTGACCAGCAGCCCGGCATCCACGGCACTGCGCACCAGTTTCCCCAGATCAAACCCGCTGATCGAACGGCCGGACCCGCTGCCGGTGCCGTTGACATTGAAGGCGATGGCAAAGACCGGCCGCCGGGCCCGTTCCTTCAGCCGCGCTGCGATCAGGCCGACAATGCCCGGGTGCCAGTCGTCGCTGGCCGTCACCAGAACGGCGGGTCCGCCACCGCTCGACATTTCCAGCATGGCTTCGGCTTCCGCCTGCTCCAGCATCACGGTTTCCATCGCCTGCCGCTCGGTGTTGAGCCGGTCAAGCTCGGCGGCAATCCGCGCCGCCTCGTTCGGATCGTCCAGCGTCAGCAGCCGCGCGCCAAGCCCGGCATCGCCGATGCGCCCGCCCGCATTGATGCGCGGACCGATGAGATAGCCGAAATGAAAGGCGCTGAGCGGTTCGCCGATGCGCGAAACCCGCGCCAGGGCGGCCAGCCCGGCATTCTGCTGTGCCCGCGCGACGAGCAGGCCCTTGACCACGAAGGCGCGGTTCAGCTCCTTCAGCGGCACCACATCGCACACGGTGGCAAGCGCCACCAGATCGAGCATCGACAACAGGTCCGGCGCCAGTGTTCCCGTGGCAATGCGCTGCGCGCGCAAGGTGCGCAGAACCTGCACCAGGGTGAGGAACACCACTCCTGCCGCGCAAAGATGGC
Organism: Phyllobacterium sp. SL163; assembly: GCF_049896885.1. Lineage (NCBI taxonomy): Bacteria > Pseudomonadati > Pseudomonadota > Alphaproteobacteria > Hyphomicrobiales > Phyllobacteriaceae > Phyllobacterium > Phyllobacterium sp. SL163. The sequence goes on from NZ_JAFCVE010000003.1 coordinate 469,495, forward strand.
CCTGCCCGGACAAATCGTCCTCGCGGTTGGGATTGACCACCGCCGTGGCGGCAGCCGGCAGTTCGCCGCCGACCTGATGATGGTCGAGGACAACCACGTCGGCACCCGCTTCGCGCGCAGCCTCGATGGCCGCCGCACTGTTGGTGCCGCAATCCACCGTCACGATCAGGGAAGCGCCATTTTGCGCCAGTTCGCGCATGGCCTGCGGATTGGGCCCGTACCCCTCGAAAATCCGGTCGGGGATATAGATATGGTTGGCAACGCCGTAATGGCTGAGAAAGCACGAGAGAATGGCCGACGAACAGGCGCCGTCCACGTCGTAATCGCCGAAAATCGCCACCTTCTCGTGTTTGCCGATGGCCTGCGCGATACGACCGGCCGCTTTTTCCATATCGGTCAGCGATGCGGGATCGGGCATCAGGCCCTTGATGGTCGGGTCCATGAAAGCGGGCGCATCGTCCACCCCGACGCCGCGCCCGGCGAGAACGCGGGTGACGAGATCGGGAAAACCATGGTTCTGCGCCATGGCGAGCGCAATATTGGCTTCACGCGGTCCCAGCCGGTCAACCCATTTCAGACCGGTTGCAGAATGTTCAATGCCGAGGAAAAGCCGTTCTGGTGCCATGCAAGGGTTCAATCATCCGGCCGCGCCGAATGCAATGCTTCGAACGATCAATCCGGTGCACAAACCAGCAATTACTGCGGGGCTGTCGCGGGTGCGGCCTGACCATTGACCGCCGGTGCCCCCAGATCATACATCGTCGTGGCAATCGAGGTCGCGAAATCGGCAAGGCTGCGCTCGGCCGCATCCTTGCTGCCCTTGGCGTAATTGGCAACGGGCTGGATCAGCAGATAGCGGCTATGCATGCCGATCACGCAGACCAGGAAGGCGTGCTTCTCCTGCGCCGCATCCGCGGTGACGCACGGCATTGCCCGGCCAGCGCCGTAGGGCAGCGTTGTCTGCACCGCGATTTCGCCGGGCTGGGTCGAATGGTACTGCGTGGCCTTTTCGAAGAGATCGCGCACAACAGGATCGTCGGGACCGTCCTTGATCGGATAGGCGGCATCCTTGTTGCTGGCCCTAACGCCAGCCATCGTCACCGTTGCCCGGGCGTCAACGGCTTCATATTCGGCCGTCACGCTGAAATCCTGCGGATTGACGCTGTGTTTGACGAGGGTAAAGGGTCCGACCATCTGCGGAAACCGGTCGGCAATCGAATTGGAGCGATAGCCTTGAATGAGATCAAGGTAAGGGTCCTGCGCAAAAGCACCGTTCAGCGGGCCCAGAAGAACGAGCGTTGATACAAGGCAACCGGTTATTTTCGTTCGGATATTCATGGCTGTTCCACCGATCTGAACTCCCGCTCTGAAAATACCTCAAAAAGCATGGCCTCAATAGGGCATTTCCTATTGAGCCATCAACGCAGTTAACAAAATGCCCTGCAGCCCGAAGGAACTGCAGGGCAAAAAGTGTTTCAAATACCGGTTCTTACTGGAATTTTGTCATGTCCTGGTGTTTTGCCTTGATCTCGCGCACGGTCTGCGAATGCGAACGCATGACGATCGTGTGGGTCTGGATATAGTCGCGGGCGAATTTCACGCCGGACAGCATATTGCCGTCAGTGACACCCGTGGCCGCAAACAGCACGTCGCCCTTGGCCATTTCTTCCATGGTGTAGATCTTCTTCGGATCGCTGATGCCCATCTTGGCGGCACGCGCAATCTTGTCGTCGCTGTTGAGCTGCAAGCGGCCCTGCATCTGGCCACCGATGCAGCGCAGAGCCGCCGCGGCAAGAACGCCTTCCGGCGCACCGCCGATGCCGATGTAGATATCGATGCCGGTTTCATCGGGATCGGTCGTGTGGATCACCCCGGCGACGTCGCCATCACCGATGAGGCGGATGGAGGCGCCCGTTGCGCGCACTTCCTCGATCAGCCGCGCATGGCGCGGGCGGTCCATGATGCAGGCGGTGATCTCACTGACCGGAACGCCCTTGGCCTTGGCCACCGCAGCGATGTTCTCCGCCGCAGGCGCATCGAGCTGGATGATTCCGGCGGGATAGCCCGGTCCGACGGCAATCTTTTCCATGTAGACGTCGGGCGCGTAAAGCAGATTGCCCTTTTCGGCAATCGCGATCACGGCGAGTGAGTTGGGCAGGTTCTTGGCGCAGATGGTGGTGCCTTCAAGCGGATCGAGCGCGATATCGACCTCGGGGCCCGTGCGCGTGCCGACTTCTTCACCGATGTAGAGCATCGGCGCTTCGTCGCGCTCGCCCTCGCCGATCACCACGGTACCGCTGATGGGAAGACGATTGAGTTCCTGACGCATGGCATCCACGGCAGCCTGATCGGCAGCCATTTCATCGCCGCGCCCGCGCAGACGGGCAGCGGCCACGGCGGCACGCTCGGTCACGCGGACGAGCTCAAGGGTCAAAATACGGTCGAGGCCCATCGAAGTCTGGTCAGAAGTTTTCGGCATAATCTATCCTGCGTTCGTGTGGGAATTACCCTTTTGCGGATCAACAGGGTACTTCCTAGCATTGCTGTGCAAACCTTTTGTCAAAGTCGCAGAGCAGCGGCAAGACCCCGCCGGCAGGAAAGTGCCTTCACCGAAAAAGCTAATCGATTAAACGGGGTAGCGGCCGTTCACGAAGCAATACAAGCCTTTTACAAACGGTCATGGGCCGGCTGTATCAGCCGGCGCGTTCGATGCGGATCATCTGCGGCTTGTCCGTGGAATGGCCATCCTTCACGATACCCTCAAGCGCCTTCTTGACAGCCGCCTCGGTGGTTTCGTGCGTGACGAGGATGACTGTCTTGGTGGCATCCGGGTGGCTTTCCGCACTCTGGCGCTGGACGATGGATTCCAGCGAAATGTCATTGTCGGCCATGCGCTTGGCAATCGCCGCAAAAACGCCGGCACGGTCATGCACGGTCAGACGAATAAAGTATCCGCCCTCGTGCGAGCGCATTTTGGCACGTTTGTAGGGCGCCAGCGATTTTGCCGGCGTGCCGAAGACGGGGCCGTGCTGGAAGCCCGGACGGCTCTTGGCGATGTCGGCGAGATCACCGATAACGGCAGATGCCGTGGCGGCACCACCGGCGCCCGGACCCGACAACAGCAATTCGCCGAGAAGATCGGTCTCGATCGCAACCGCGTTGGTTACGCCATGCACCTGCGCAATCACCGATTCGACCGGCACCATGGTCGGATGCACGCGCTGTTCGATGCCGCTGTCTGTCTTCAACGCAACGCCAAGCAGCTTGATGCGGTAGCCGAGTTCATCGGCGGCCTTGATATCGGCCAGCGAGATATTGCTGATCCCTTCGAGATAAATGTCATCGGCGGCAATCTGCGTGCCGAAAGCAAGGCTGGTCAGGATCGCCAGCTTGTGCGCGGTGTCGTTGCCCTCGATATCGAATGTCGGATCGGCTTCCGCATAGCCGAGACGCTGGGCATCGGCGAGGCAATCCTCGAAGGAAATGCCCTCGTCCCACATCCGCGTCAGGATGTAGTTGCAGGTGCCATTCATGATGCCGTAGACGCGCGACACGGTGTTGCCGGTCAGGGACTCGCGCAAAGCCTTGATGACGGGAATGCCGCCAGCCACCGCCGCTTCGAAGTTGAGCAGGACGCCCTTCTCCTCGGCAATTTTGGCAAGAGACACGCCATGCTTGGCAAGAAGCGCCTTGTTGGCGGTGACCACATGACGGCCGGATTTCAGCGCCGCCTCGACAGCAGCGCGCGCCGGACCCTCGTCGCCGCCGATCAGTTCGATGAACACGTCGATATTGTTCGACTTGGCCAAGGCAACCGGATCGTCGAACCATGTGGCCGACGAGAAGTCCACGCCGCGATCCCGCTTGGCATCACGGGCGGACACGGCGGTGACGATGATTTCCTTGCCGCACTGACGGGTGAGCATCTCGCCCTTGTCCCGCAAAATTTTCAGAACCGAGGCACCAACAGTGCCCAGTCCGGCGATTCCCACGCGCAGCGCATCACTCATCGTTCATTTCCCTGAAGTGTTTTAGCCTGAAGCGGCGCCCGACGGCGCCGCGAATTCCGATGTCGGCATGCCGCTCAGCGGCGCGCGTTCAACGGAATGACGTTGTGCAGCTTTTCATCCGCCGTTGCAAGGAACCGCTTGAGGTTGCGGGCTGCCTGACGAATGCGATGTTCGTTCTCGACCAGCGCGATGCGGATATAGTCATCGCCATGCTCGCCGAAGCCGATGCCGGGCGCCACGGCGACATCCGCATGCTCGATCAGCAGCTTGGAGAACTCCAGCGAACCGAGGCTACGGAACTTTTCCGGGATCGGCGCCCAGGCAAACATCGTCGCCGCCGGTGACGGAATATCCCATCCGGCGCGGGCGAAACTGTCGACCAGGACATCACGGCGATGCTTGTAGACCGCACGCACTTCCGCAATGTCGGAACCATCGCCATTCAAGGCAGCGGCAGCGGCAACCTGAATCGGCGTGAACGCGCCATAATCGAGATAGGACTTGACCCGGGTGAGCGCCGAGATCAGACGTTCATTGCCGACGGCAAAGCCCATGCGCCAGCCCGGCATCGAGAATGTCTTCGACATGGAGGTAAACTCCACGGCAACATCGATCGCGCCCGGCACCTGCAGGACGGACGGAGGCGGCGCGTCGTCGAAATAAATCTCGGAATAGGCCAGATCCGACAGAATGATGATTTCATTCTTGCGGGCGAAGGCAACCACATCCTTGTAGAAATCCAGCGATGCCACGTGGGCGGTCGGATTGGAGGGGTAGTTGAGGATCAGTGCCAGCGGCTTCGGAATGGAATGGCGGATACCGCGTTCCAGCGCCGGAATGAACTGGTCATCGGGCATGGCCGGGATCGAACGGATGACGCCGCCGGACATGATGAAGCCGAACGCGTGGATCGGATAGGTCGGATCTGGGCACAGCACGACATCGCCGGGCGCGGTGATCGCCTGCGCCATGTTGGCAAAACCTTCCTTGGAGCCAAGGGTCGCCACGACCTGCGTGTCGGGATTGAGCTTCACGCCGAAACGCCGCTCGTAATAGGCGGCCTGGGCACGGCGCAGACCGGGAATGCCTTTCGAGGAGGAATAGCGGTGGGTGCGCGGGTCCTGGACGGCCTCGCACAGCTTGTCGACAATGCCCTGCGGCGTCGGCAGGTCGGGATTGCCCATACCCAGATCGATAATGTCCGCACCGGCCGCTCGCGCGCTCGCCTTCAGGCGATTGACCTGTTCAAAAACGTAAGGTGGCAGGCGGCGAACTTTATGAAATTCTTCCATAGGTTTGGGTCCGGTAAAAATGGGTTCAATGTGCGGGTGCGCTATACACCCAAACTGTACGGCGGTCGAGCGATCATTGACACCGCGCGTCGCGCGCCGGGTCAATCGCCGTCATGCCATCCAGCCCGGGATTCTCCTGAGCAAGACACCCATTCGTGGTGTCTTCATGACCTTGCCGGCAATGGGTTATTGCCCGCTTTCAATAGCCTTCAAATCGTCCTGCTGCTGCTGGACCAGCTTCTTCATCTCGGCCTGGCGCCGGGCAACGGCTGCCGGATCGGCGGTGGCATTGCCCTGCCCGCCTTTGGCCGCCACCAGCTTCTTCTGCAGATCGTCCTTCTGCTGCGGCGTCAGCTGTGCGGTCTCGCCCTTCGGATCGGGCGTGAAAACCGGAAAAGTGCCGGTGTTGACAGGACCGGTCAGGGGCGAATTCGACATGGGCTCGGGCGGCATGTTCGCGCAGGCGCTCAAACCGGCAATCAGAACGGCGCCAACCGAGAAGCGGATGATGGTTTTGACCGAGATATTCATTGTTTGTCCTGACTGCCGGAATCGATATTCATCATAGTGATATGAAATGCACGTTAGAGGGATAGCATTAGAGCAACCGACATTCAAATGGGTTCAATTCCGTTTCTCCCATGGAAATACAATCTGCGAAGATGGTGACAAGGCCGTGATCTTTCCTGCACAATGACCGCAATTGAATGTCCGTTGCTCTGACTTGTGGTATCATGTCTAGTATGCTGATCGGGAGGATCGGCGGGAGGGAACGAATATATGGATAATCCGGGCGACAAGAGTGCAAAAACGCCGAACCTCGACAAATATGTCATCAAGGATCCGGAAGCTTTCGCGCGCAATGTCGCCCATATGATCGAACAGGCCGGCAAGGCCGCCTCCGCTTGGGTCGAGCCGCGTGAAAAGGGCTTGAAGCGCGACACGATCGCCGATCCCGTCACCGATGTGGTGAAAACCCTCTCGCGTGTTTCCGAATACTGGCTGTCCGAACCGGGGCGCGCGCTGGAGGCGCAGACCAAGCTGTTCGCCAGCTATATGGCCATCTGGTCCAATTCCATCCGCCGCATGAGCGGTGAACAGGTCGATGACGTCGTCAAGCCCGACAAGGGCGACAAGCGCTTCGCCGACGAGGACTGGGGCAGGAACGCTTTCTTCGACTTCCTCAAGCAGGCCTATCTCGTCACGGCAAACTGGGCCGGCGAACTGGTCACCCATGCCGAAGGCCTCGACGATCACACGCGCCACAAGGCGGCGTTCTACGTCAAGCAGCTGACCACGGCGATATCGCCCAGCAACTTCCTGCTGACCAATCCGGAACTCTACAAGGAAACAGTCGCCAGCAATGGCGAGAACCTGGTCAAGGGCATGAAGATGCTGGCGGAAGACATCGTTGCCGGCGGCGGCGACCTGCGCCTGCGGCAATCGGATATGACCAAGTTCGCCCTCGGTGAAAATGTCGCGACCACCCCCGGCAAGGTGATCGCGCGCAGCGATGTCGCAGAAATCATCCAGTATGAACCCGCGACGCCGGATGTGCTGAAACGCCCGCTGCTGATCTGCCCGCCGTGGATCAACAAATTCTACATCCTCGATCTGAACGCAGAAAAATCCTTCATCAAATGGGCCATCGACCAGGGACACACCGTGTTCGTGATTTCCTGGGTCAATCCAGACCACCGGCACGCCATGAAGGACTGGACCGCCTACATCAATGAGGGCCTGCGCTTCGGCCTCGACACCATCGAGAGTGCAACGGGCGAAAAAGCGGTCAACGCCATCGGCTATTGCGTCGGCGGAACGCTTCTGAGCGCCGCCCTCGCCCTTTTTGCCCAGGAAGGCGAAAACAGGATCAGGAGCGCGACCCTTTTCACCACGCAGGTCGATTTCACCTATGCGGGCGATCTCAAGGTTTTCGTCGACGAGGATCAGATTCGCGCCCTGGAAGCCGCCATGTCCGCCGAAGGCTATCTGGACGGCACGCGCATGGCGACGGCCTTCAACATGCTGCGTTCCGGCGACCTGATCTGGCCCTATGTCGTCAACAATTACATGCGCGGTCGCGATCCCGTCCCATTCGACCTTCTCTACTGGAATGCGGATGCCACGCGGATGAGTGCGGCCAACCACTCCTACTACCTGCGCAACTGCTATCTCGACAACAATCTGGTGCGCGGGATGATGAAGCTCGCCGGGCAAAACCTGTCACTGGGCGATGTCAAAATCCCCATCTACAATCTCGCCGCCAAGGAAGACCATATTGCGCCGGCACTGTCGGTTTTCACCGGCTGCAAATATTTCGGCGGCGACGTCACCTATGTCCTGGCCGGCTCCGGCCATATCGCCGGCGTGGTCAATCCGCCCGCCAAGAACAAGTACCAGTATTGGACCGGCGGTTCGCCCGTCGGCGCGTTCGACGAATGGCTCACCAACACGTCGGAACATCCCGGCTCCTGGTGGAATCATTGGCAGAAATGGATCGAATCGCAGGACGACGTGCGCGTTCCCGCACGCCAGCCCGGTGAAAATGGTTCGGAAATTCTCGGCGAGGCGCCGGGAACCTACGTGCGCATCCGCGTGTGAAAATTCGCTGTTTTGCTGGCTTTTGAGCCTATCCTGGTCGTGAAAACCATGGCAGGAAGGTGGCCAATCACGTTTTCGCCTCATTCTGGCTATAGCCCGGAGCTTGTGGAGACGTTTAAAAATCGTTAACTTTGCGCTCTCTCTGCCGGTGTTTTTGCACTTCAACTAAACTTCGCGAGCATCCTGCTCATCTCAAAGCGGATTGGACTGAACCATTGCAAGAGCCGGAAAAGACGAGACGGGGGAATCGTTGAACAAGCTGTCAGCCTCAGTAGCAGCCTTCCGGGCGAGCACCGCTATTTGCTTCGTAACGATTTTTGCGATGGCGACAGCCTCCTGCACGTCGACAGGATCGGCACCGACTGCCGGCTCCGTCCTCAACGTCGCCTCAGCCACCACAAGCACCGCCACAGCCAGCGCCAATGCGAATGCGATTCCGGCGGCCGGATCGGAAAAATCATCACCCGAAGCACTGGCCCTTGCTGGCGGCGCCGAGACAAACGCCGCCAAAGCAGCCAACCAGGCCGCCGCGTCGGCGGAACAGGGCAAAACGGTTGCCGCCCATCCGCAATCACCGAAGGAGGCAGCCGCCGCTGAGGCCGCAGCCAAAGCGACTGTGGAAACAGGGCAGCACGTTACAGCCTTCGCGCCCGCGGTGGTAAAGCCGCCGGTAAAGACATCGCTGTTCGGAAGCGCCGCGCCGGAAACGGTCGAGCAACCGCAAGCAGCCGAATCGCATGCCGCTCCGGAAACCGGCGCAAAGCCAACCAAGGCGGACGCGGAAGCCAAGGCGGCACAGGTTGCATCAGCCGGTGCCGGGCAGACAATCACCGTTCCCGAAGCCAAACCGGCTGCACATGCACCGGCACCCGACAGGGACAATGGCTTGCTGGTGCGCCTCTTTGCCAACAATGCCGGTGCTGCCGCGTCGAAACGTCAGGTGGCCGTCATTCAGCCCAAGGCGCAGGCACAGCTCAAGGCCATCAGCGGCAATGCGCCGGTACAGGTGGCCAGCGCCGCCGGATTGCCGTCGCCATCGAACTACCGACCGACCGAACATCTGTCGTCCCTGCCCGGCGTGCGCCCCAATGGCGGCATCCAGATCATGCAGCGCGACAGTCTCTATCAGGACGACGACGAATCAGCCGCCGCGCCGGTGATTCTGGCTTCGGCGGCCGGACTGGCCCGGCTGGCCCCCAATGGGCTCAAGGTTCAGCGCGAAAGCGTGGATGTCGCCTGCCTGAAACCGCAACTGGTCGGCATGCTGAAAACAATCGAACGCCGCTTCGGCAAATCGGTGATCGTAACGTCAGGCTATCGCAGCCCGCCTTACAACCGGCTCGTGAACGGCGCCAAGGCCTCGCTTCACATGTCCTGCGCGGCGGCGGATATCCAGGTTCCCGGCGTTTCCAAATGGGATCTGGCGAATTTTGCCCGGACAATGCCGGGTCGCGGCGGCGTTGGCACCTATTGCTATACCGAATCAGTTCACGTCGATATTGGCCCGACTCGCGACTGGAACTGGCGCTGCGGCAGCCGTCGCGGCTGATCCGGATTAATTGCGGCCGTTCGCGGCCGCCCATGCGCACGGCATTTGTGCACAGTCCCGCGAAGAATTTTCACTTTTCCCAAAAAAGAATGAAATATGGGGTTGCAGTCGAAAAACTGTTTCACTATAAGCCGCTTACCTGCAGGCGCCCATCGTCTAGCGGTTAGGACGGCGCCCTTTCACGGCGCAAACAGGGGTTCGATTCCCCTTGGGCGTACCAGGCTTTCTCCCCGTAAAATCAGTATATTGCAGAAGCCGGCTCATAAGCCTGCGCTTCATCCGTTCATGCAAAACGGCCAGCCCCCGCAAGAGCCGGCCGCGCTGTCTTTGGTCCTTGCAGCTAGTTGGCAGGGGCCGGCTTTGCCGGTTCCGGTGCCGGAGTGGTTGGAGCTGCGCCGGGTTTTGCGGGCTCCTGGGTGGTCGCAGGCGGCTTGCTGCCGCCCTCAGATGGCTTGTTGTCGCAAGCTGCCAATGTGAACGCAGCGACCGCTAGAACGGGTACGAAAAACTTACAGTTCATCATGTCTCCTCCTATGCGTTTCACCCGCCGTGGGCAGGCGTATACAGGATGAGACAGGGCGGACGATGAGAACAGACCTGCATGTTCAAGCTTTGTCACCGGCTGTTAAAGAAAGTTATGAGGCTCCATACCTGACCTGACTTATCATCAATCACTGCTGAGATTCCGATCTCCGGCAGTAGGGTTCGGTTTAACCTCCAAACCAACCCGAATTCTCCCACCCCAGAGCAAATTTGCCTGCCTTTCCCAAGGCAGGCCTTTTTTGTCTGCGGCCTGACCTACCCACCGCCTTCGGTCCCGGTTCAGCGCCTGCGAATAGGCACAGACGGGCCACAATCTAAGCATGTTTTTCCCATCCTATGTCACCATGCAGGAAAACATATTCATGAGCAGACAAACGAAGATAACAGTGACGTTCTTGCTGGCCGGCCTTGCTGCGACGGCTGCCATGCTCATGGCCAATCTGTCCCTGGCCGATGTGATCAGGACGGTTCAGGGCCTGTCCTGACGTTTCAGGCGCGATTAGCGATTGTCCGGCCTTCCCCGGTCGGGTAGATCTCGCGGATGATTTTCCCTGCCCCTCTCGTCACCGGCCGACTGGTCCAGCGTTACAAGCGCTTTCTTGCCGATATCATCCTCGATGATGGCAGCCCGATCACCAGTTCCGTACCCAATACCGGCTCCATGCTCGGGCTGACCGATCCCGGCATCCGTGTCTGGCTGTCCTTGTCCGATGACGGCAAGCGCAAATATGCCCATACGCTGCAGATCGTCGAAGCGCAGGGCACGCTGGTCGGCATCAATACGGGCCTGCCCAACCGGATCGCCGAGGAAGCCATTGTGGCGGGGCTTCTGCCCGCCCTCGGCGGGTATGGCGCGCTCAAGCGCGAGCAGAAATATGGCGTAAATTCCCGCATCGACATTTTGCTGACCGATCCGGAACGGCCGACGGCCTATGTCGAAGTGAAGAACGTGCACTTCTCCCGCACGGCAAATCTGGCGGAATTTCCCGATTCTCCGACCGCCCGCGGCGCAAAACATCTGGACGAGCTTGGCAACATGGTTGAGAATGGTCACCGTGGTGTCATGCTTTACGTGATCCAGCGCGACGACTGCGACCGCTTGCGAATCTGCGGCGACCTAGACCCGGTTTACGCAAGGGCGTTCGAGCGGGCAATGCGCCGCGGGGTTGAAGCTTACGCAATAAGATGCCACATCACGCCTTCGGGCATTGCTGCAACAACTGCGATACCCATTATTGATTGACGCCAAGCGGAAAGCACCATGGTCACCTATCTCGATGCGCAGACAGCGCCCCTGAAGAACACCGGACAGATCAGGCTTCACGGCCCCGAAGGTTTCGCCGCCATGCGCAAGGCCTGCCAACTCACGGCACGTTGCCTGGATGAGCTCGCCGGTCTGGTTGAACCGGGTGTGACCACCAATACCATCGACCGCTTTGTCTTCGAATTCGGCGCCGATCACGGTGCCCTGCCCGCAACCCTCAACTATCGCGGCTACACGAAATCGTCCTGCACGTCGATCAATCACGTCGTCTGCCATGGTATCCCTGACGACAAGCCGCTGCGCGAAGGCGATATCGTCAATATCGATGTCACCTACATACTCGATGGCTGGCACGGCGATTCCAGCCGCATGTATCCCGTGGGCGAGATCAAGCGCGCCGCCGAACGCCTGATGGAAGTGACGCATGAAAGCCTGATGCGCGGCATTGCGGCCGTTCGCCCCGGCGCCCGGACCGGCGCCATCGGCGCCGCCATCCAGAACTATGCCGAAGCGGAGCGCTGCTCCGTCGTTCGCGACTTCTGCGGCCACGGCGTCGGCCAGCTTTTCCACGACGCACCGAACATTCTGCACTACGGCACACCCAATGAGGGCGTTGAACTGCGCGAGGGCATGATCTTCACCATCGAGCCGATGATCAATCTCGGCCGCCCGCATGTAAAAGTCCTCGCCGATGGCTGGACAGCCGTCACCCGCGACCGTTCGCTGACAGCGCAGTATGAACATACGGTCGGCGTCACCAAGGACGGTTGCGAAGTCTTCACCCTTTCACCCGCAGGCCTGTTCGCTCCGGGTTTGAAACTCGATTAGGAACGCAGGGGCCCATGAGCGAAGACGAGCCACCCAAGACTTTCTTCCTCAAAGAGCCCTCACCAAAATCGCTGCAGAAACAACCTGGTGTTGAGAAAACCGCCGATACAGCCAACGCTGCCAGCCAAGCCGCGGAACCGCATTACACCGGCCACCGCGAGCGGATGAAGGAGCGTTTCCAGAAAGTCGGCCACCAGGGCTTTGCCGACTATGAAATGCTGGAAATGCTGCTGTACCGACCCATAAGGCAAGGCGACACCAAGCCACTGGCCAAGGCGCTTCTGGCCCGCTTCGGCAGTCTGGCGGAAGTCCTGGGCGCGCCGGAACATCTCCTGCAGGAGGTAAAGGGCTGCGGCCCGACCGTTGCCTTTGATCTCAAATTCATCGCCGCCCTTGCCCACAGGGCCATGCGCAGCGGCATTGGTGAACGCACCATGCTTGGCTCATGGAACAAACTGATCGACTACTGCACCGCGGCCATGGCGCACGAGCCGCGCGAGCAGTTGCGCATCCTCTTTCTCGACAAGAAAAACATGCTGATCGCCGACGAGGTGCAGCAGGTCGGCACCGTCGATCATACGCCGGTCTACCCGCGCGAGGTGATTGCCCGGGCCCTGCAACTGTCCGCGAGCGCTCTCATTCTCGTCCACAACCATCCCTCGGGCGACCCGACGCCATCCAAGGCGGATGTCGAGATGACAAAAACCATTGCCGGCATCGGCGGACAGATGGGAATCATCGTTCACGACCACATCATCATCGGCAAGAACGGCCATGCGAGCCTGAAGGGCATGAAACTCTTCTAACCCTGGAGGGCCGAACCGCAACCGCGATCAAATGCATGCCGCCGACAATGTGTATTGGTATGCCGTGCCCCAATGGAGAGTTGCATGAATTCGGTTGAGAAAGCGATCTGGTATGTGGAGGGTCATTTCGCCGAGGAGATCACCCTCGACGATATCGCCGATGTGGCGGGCCTGTCACGGTTTCACATGTCCCGCGCCTTCGGCATCTTTGCCGGCCGCTCGGTCAGCAGTCACATCCGTGGCCGCCGGTTGACCGAGGCAGCAAAATCCCTGTGCGACGGCGCTCCGGATATTCTCAGCGTCGCGCTCGATGCCGGCTACAGCTCCCATGAGGCATTCACGCGGGCGTTCCGCGATCAGTTCGGCCTGACGCCCGAACAGGTCCGCGCACAGCGCCATACCCGTAACATCCCATTGGTGGAGCCGATGAAAATGGACGAAAAGTTTATCACCGATATCGAAGAGCCGCGCATCGCGAACGGCAAACCAATGCTGGTGGCCGGCATAGGCGAACGATACACCTGCCAAACCAGCAGCGGCATTCCCGCGCAATGGCAGCGTTTCACCCCCTATTTCGGCCATATCAACGGCCAGATCGGCAATGTGGCCTACGGCGTCTGCTGCAACAGCGATGACGCCCAGAATTTCGATTACATCGCCGGTGCCGAGGTTGCCGATTTCTCCGACATCCCGCAGGAGTTCGCTCGGCTGCGCATTCCAGCACAGACCTATCTGGTGTTTTCGCATCGCGACCATATTTCGACCATTCGCAGCACGATCATGACCATCTGGGGCAAATGGCTGCCGGAATCCGGCCATGCCCTGGCCGATGCACCCAATTTCGAACGTTATGGTCCGGAATTCGACCCGCGGACCGGCAATGGCGGAATGGAGATATGGATTCCGATCAAGGCCTGAACCGGCATCGAATCCATACTGACGGGGTGCTGTCAGCAGGAAATCCGCTATGATGGAGCCGTCATAGCGGAGACACCACCATGTTGCAGGCATGCCTGAATGGCGGGCGCATGCGGGATTTTCACCCTGCGCTCCCCTTTACAGCCTCGGAAATTGCCAGGGACGCGGCGCTTGCCGTGGCGGCTGGCGCCCGCGAGCTGCATATCCACCCGCGCGGACCGGATGGAATGGAAACGCTGGAGCCGGATTATGTTACCGAGACCCTGCAGACTGTTCGTTCGGCCGTGCCGGGCATTCCCGTCGGCCTTTCCACCCATTGGCGCATCCCTCCCGGCGGCCTTTCGCGGCAGGAACCCATTCACCGCTGGACGACCCTGCCCGACTACGTTTCGATCAATCTGATCGAAGCGGACGCTGAGGATGTGATGGCGCACGTTCTCGGCAGGGGTATCGGCGTCGAAGCGGGGCTCTGGTCCGTCAGCGATGCGCAGCGCTTTGTCGGCCTGAAGGATGCGGCAAAATGCTTGCGCGTGCTGATCGAAATCAACGAGCAGGACATCGACGAGGGATTGCGGGCCGCCGATGGTATTCAGGCGGTTCTGCGCAAGGCAGGCAATACAGTGCCTATCCTCATGCATGGCGATGAAGCCAGTGTCTGGCCCATCTACAGCGAAGCCATGGCCAAGGGCTTTGACAGCCGTATCGGCCTGGAAGACGGCAATCTCCTGCCGTCGGGACAAATGGCTGCGGGCAATGCCGATCTGATCCGCGCCGCGCTCGACCTGGTGTCTTGCTGAGATCGTTACCGCGCACCAGAAATGAAAAAGGCCGCTCGAAAGCGGCCTTTTCAATCAGAGAGACAAAAGCTTATGCTTCGTCTTCGGTCTTCTTCTTGGCGGCTTTCTTCGGCGCTGCCTTCTTGGCAGGCTTCTTGGCTTCGCCGGACTTTTCATCCGACTCGTCTTCAGCCATCAGCTCTTCCTTCGTCACCTTCTTGTCGGTGACGTTGATCGAGGTGAGAAGGTGATCGACAACCTTTTCTTCGAAGATCGGAGCGCGCAGATTGTTGATCGCTTCCGGAGTCTTGCGGAAGAATTCATAGATCTGCTGTTCCTGGCCCGGATACTGGCGAACCTGATCGTAAACGGCGCGCTGCAGTTCCTCTTCGGTCACTTCGATGCCGGCCTTGTTGCCGATTTCGGAGAGAACGAGGCCAAGACGAACGCGGCGTTCAGCCAGCTTGCGATATTCTTCGCGTGCTTCTTCTTCCGTGGTCTCTTCGTCTTCGAATGTCTTGCCGGCCTGTGCGAGGTCCTGGCCGATCTGTGCCCAGATGTTGTTGAACTCGGCATTGATCAGGCGTTCCGGCGATTCGAACTTGTACTCGCCGTCGAGCGCGTCGAGAATCTGGCGCTTGACCTTCTGGCGGGTGAACGAGCCGTACTGGCTTTCGATCTGCTCGCGGATAACCTGACGCAGACGGTCGGCGCTCTCGATGCCGAGCTTCTTCGCGGTTTCGTCGTTGATTTCGAGTTCGCCGGGCTTGCCGATTTCCTTGACGGTGATGTCGAAGGTCGCATCCTTGCCGGCGAGGTGCGCTGCACCGTATTCAGCCGGGAAGGTAACCTTGATCTGCTTCTCGTCGCCAGCCTTGGTGCCGATCAGCTGATCTTCGAAGCCGGGAATGAACTGGCCGGAGCCGAGGATCAGGGTCGCATCGGTATCGGCGCCGCCATCGAACGGCACGCCGTCGATCTTGCCGAGATAGTCCATGGTGACGCGGTCGCCGGATTCAGCCTTGCCCTTCTTGGGCTCGAACGTCTGGGCGGAGCTGGCAACGCGCTTGACCTGCTCTTCAACTTCCGCGTCGGTCACATCGACCACTTCGCGCGTGACGCTGATCTTGGAAGCGTCCTTGAGTTCGATAACCGGCAGGACTTCGTAGTTCAGCGTGAATTCGAAATCGGCTTCGCCGTTCAGAACCTTGTCCGCTTCCTTCTCGTCTTCCGTCATCGCAACTTCCGGCTGGGTCGCCGACTTTTCGTTGCGCTCCGCAAGGATCGTGCGCGAGGAATCGCTGAGGATCTCGTTGACGACTTCAGCCATGAACGACTTGCCGTACATCTTGCGCAGGTGATTGAGCGGCACTTTGCCGGGGCGGAAGCCATTGATGCGCGCCTTGGCGCTGGCACCTTGGAGGCGTTCGGAAAGCTTTGCTTCCAGATCCTTGGCCGGAACGACGACCTTGATCTCGCGCTTCAGCCCTTCATTGAGCGTTTCAGTAACCTGCATGTCCAAACCTTCACTTTTTTTAACATTTGTCCCGCCGTCGCCGGCCTGTGAGCCAAATTGCGGGAGAAAAACTGTCTGCCATCGTGGCTTCTGGTGCAGATGGGGCGAGCCATGCCCTCACCATCCACGTTGATTTTATTGCTTTATTTCTCTTTCAGCTCATTTTTTGTGACACAATTCATATCACAGAACCTGTCACAGAGCCGCGCAAGAAATTGCACCCTTACCGATTGGTGGCTCCATTTACTTGCACTGCGTACAAAAATCAATGGCACAGCCTCAGGGTCGGGCAAACTTCTGCACGGCAAGTCAGGCACTTTCATGATCGCAACAACACGTGAAATATTTGCCTGATGACAACAATGTGCAACTGTGCAAATCTTCCCGGCGTGGGGACCATCGATAGCCAACTGGAAATATGCCTCAACGGAATTTGGAACTGCCCTTGCGCTGGTCCCTATCGAAACTAAATACTAAATCGATACAATCTGAGAAATTGACTTGTTTGTCTGCGGCGCCAGCATTCCAGCTGTTCTGGTCAGCGCATCACCTGACCCGTAGCCGTACGATGAATCACCAGCGCTGACGGCGATGCCCAGGCATCCCCGAGACGCCTGGAAGTCTGATCGTCATGGAGGCCTGCCCTTGTCACGGAATTCTCTCTCTACCTTCAAAATCGGCTTTGCAATCGCGCTCATGGCAGCCTCTCCGGCACTGGCGCAGAATGCACCCCCGCCTCCAACCGTCACGGCAGCCAAGCCTGTCGTCCGCGACGTGATCGACAGCGATGAGTTCATCGGCCGCTTCGAAGCGGTCGACCAGGTCTCGGTGCGCTCGCGCATCGATGGCTATCTCGATACGGTGCATTTCAAGGACGGCTCGTTGGTCAAGAAGGGCGATCCGCTCTTTACCATCGACCAGCGCCCCTACATATCCGCTCTGGCGCAGGCCCAGTCCGCGCTGGAGGTGGCCAAAACAACGGAAACCTATGCGGAAGCCCAGTTCAAGCGCACCCAGTCGCTGACCGGCAGCGGCACGCTGTCCGTGTCGACGCTGGATGATCAGCGCCGCGCCTATCTCGCCGGTCAAGCCAACGTCGTTGGCGCACAGGCCGCTGTTGACGCTGCCCAGCTCAATCTGAACTACACGCAGATCACGGCGCCGCAGGATGGCCGCATCGACCGCAGGCTCATTTCCGTCGGCAATCTCGTCAATGCCAACAACACCATCCTGACAACCATCGTTTCGCTCGATCCGATCGATTTCTATTTCGACGTGGATGAGCGCAACCTCCTGTCCTATGCCAAGACCGCCCGCGAAAACGGCAGCAATCTGCAGGAAGGCGGAGGCGGCCTCGAAGTGACGGTGCGGCTGACCGATTCCAACCAGCCGCCGTTCAAGGGCAAGCTGGATTTTGCCGAGAACCGGCTCGATGATGCCACCGGAACGATGCGGGTGCGTGCCCGCTTCAACAATCCGGATTTCGTGCTGCAGCCCGGGCTGTTCGGCCGGGTCGAAGTGGCCGCCTCCAACACCTATAAGGGCATTCTCGTGCCCGACGAAGCGGTTGGCTCCGATCAGAACGAGCGGGTTGTCTATGTCCTCAATGCGGACAACTCGGTCACGACCAAGCCCGTGCGTCTCGGCCCCAAACTCTACGGTTATCGGGTGATCCGCAGCGGCCTGACCGGCGACGAGACCATCGTGGTCAACGGCCTGATGCGGATTCGCCCCGGTATCAAGGTCAAGGCCGACGTTGTCCAGCTTCCGCCGGAGGTGAAGGCTGCGGAGGCGGGCCAATGAGATTTGCGCATTTTTTCATCGACAGGCCGATCTTCGCATCCGTCCTGTCGATTGTGCTGCTGATCGTCGGCGGGATCGCCTACACCCAGCTCCCCGTCGCCCAGTATCCGGAAATCGCGCCGCCAACCATTGTCGTGCGCACCGCCTATCCCGGCGCCGATGCTGAAACCATTGCCAACACGGTCGCCACCCCCATCGAACAGCAGATCAACGGCGTCGAGGACATGCTCTACATGTCTTCCTACTCGACCGCCGATGGTTCGATGGCGCTGACCATCACCTTCAAGCTCGGCACCGATCTCGACAAGGCACAGGTTCTGGTACAGAACCGCGTCGCCATTGCCGTACCGCAATTGCCGCAGGACGTGCAGCGCAACGGCATCACCACGACGAAAAGTTCGCCCGACCTGATGATGGTCGTGCACGTGCTTTCGCCCGACAACCGTTACGACCAGCTCTATGCCTCAAACTACGCCAATACCCGCATCCGCGACGTGCTCTTACGGCTCGACGGCGTCGGCGAAGTCACCATCTTCGGCGAGCGGCAGTATTCCATGCGCATCTGGCTCGATCCGCAGAAACTCGCCGCATACTCCATGACATCGGCTGATGTGGTTCAGGCACTGCGCGACCAGAACGTGCAGGTCAATGGCGGTGCCATTGGCGGGCCGCCCACACCGGGCACAAGCGCCTTCCAGTACACGGTCACCATGCAGGGCCGGTTCAGCGATGCGCGGCAATTCCGTTATGTCATCGTCAAAACAAGCGGCGATGGCCGTCTGGTACAGTTGCAGGACGTCGCCCGCATCGAACTCGGCGCCAAGGATTATGTAACCAACAGTTATCTCGACGGCAGTCCCGCCGTTGCGCTGGGTATCTTCAGCCGTCCGGGCACCAATGCCCTTGCTGCCGCCGCGTCCATCCGGTCCACCATGGAGGAACTCTCCAAGGATTTCCCTCCGGGCCTGAAATACGACATCGTCTATGATCCGACGGAGTTCATCGCGGAATCGATCTCCGACGTTTACAAGACGATCTTCGAAGCCGTGATTCTCGTGGCGCTGGTCGTTCTCGTCTTCCTGCAATCCTGGCGGACGGCAATCATCCCGATCGTGGCCATCCCGGTTTCATTGATCGGCACCTTCGCCATCCTCTCGGCCTTCGGCTTCTCGCTGAACATGCTCACCCTGTTCGGCCTGGTCCTCGCCATCGGTATTGTGGTGGACGACGCCATCGTGGTGGTGGAGAACGTCGAGCGAAACCTTGCGGCGGGCATGAGCCCGAAACAGGCCTCGCACACGACCATGGACGAGGTGGGAACCGCCGTTATCGCCATTTCACTGGTGCTGATCGCGGTGTTTGCCCCAACAGCGTTCATTCCCGGCATATCGGGCCAGTTCTACATCCAGTTCGCCGTGACCATCTCGGCGGCAACAGCCATTTCGGCCATCAACTCGCTGACGCTCTCTCCTGCGCTGGCGGCAATTGTGTTGCGCCCACATGACCATGCGGTCTCCAAAAACCCTCTGGCGCGGGCTGGCCGGGCCTTGGCCAATGGCTTCAACACCGGCTTCGACAAGATGGCGAACGGCTATTCCTGGATCGTCCGGCATCTCGTCGGATCGACCATCGGTCTCCTCGCCTCCCTGCTGGTGTTCGCAGGGCTGCTGGTCGCCACCTGGTTCATGGCGGTCACGATCCCGCGCGGTTTTGTGCCGCCGATGGATCAGGGCTATGCCATCGTCGTCGTCCAGTTGCCCGACGGTGCTTCGCTCGCCCGCACGGATGCGGTGATCGAAAAGGCATCGAAGATCATCAAGGGCATTCCGGGCGTGCGCAACGCCATTGCCTTTGCCGGGTTCAACGGTGCAACCTTCACCAATGCGTCGAATTCCGGCGTGGTGTTCGTTCCGTTCCAGCCGTTCGCAGAGCGGATCAAGAACGGACAAACGGCCAATTCCATCATCGGCCAGGTCTATGGCAGCCTGCAGAGCATCCAGGAGGCCTTCATCATCGCCGTGCCGCCGCCGCCGATCCGCGGTGTCGGCAATGCCGGCGGCTTCAAGATGCAGCTCCTCGACCGCGACAGCTCCGATATGCGCCGCGTCCTGGGATTGGCCTATCAGATGATGGGTGAAGCCAACCAGACCCCCGGCCTGACCGGCGTCTACACCACGTTCTCCGCCAACAGCCCGCAATACTTCCTGGAAGTGGACCGTGACAAGGCACAGGCATTGAACGTGCCCATTCCAAACATTTTCGAGGCGCTTTCAACCAACCTTGGCACCTCCTATGTCAATGACTTCAATGCCTTCGGCCGCGTCTATCAGGTGCGGGCACAGGCCGACCAGCAATACCGGCTCGATCGAACCGACATCCTTGCCCTGAAAGTACGCTCGGCAACGGGTGCGCTGGTTCCGTTGGGCACGCTGATCAATATCAAGGACACCAACGGCCCCTCGCTGGTGCAGCGATACAACATGTATGTATCGGTGCCACTGCAGGGCAACGCCGCGCCCGGGGTTTCCACCGGTACGGCGCTCGACAAGATGGAGGCCCTTGCCACCAAGACACTGCCCAGCGGAACGACGTTCCAATGGACGGAACTGGCGCTTCAGGAACGGCAGACCGGAAACACGGCGATCCTGATCTTCGGACTGTCGGTGGTGTTCGTCTTCCTCGCCCTTGCTGCACAGTATGAAAGCTGGGTGCTGCCGCTGGCGATCATCCTGATCGTGCCGCTGGCGGTTCTGGCAGCGCTGATCGGCGTGTTCCTGCGCGGGATGGACAACAACATCCTGACGCAGATCGGCCTTGTCGTCCTGATCGGCCTGGCGGCGAAGAACGCGATCCTGATCGTGGAATTCGCCCGCCAGCATCAGGCGGAAGGCGCAACGCCTGTCGAAGCCGCCATCGAAGCCAGCCGTCTGCGGCTGCGCCCGATCCTGATGACCGCCTTTGCCTTCATCTTCGGTGTCGTGCCGCTGATGATTGCCCAGGGCCCCGGCGCGGAAATGCGCCAGTCACTCGGCACGGCTGTGTTCTCCGGCATGCTTGGCGTGACCTTCTTCGGCCTGTTCCTGACGCCGGTGTTCTACGTCGCGCTCCGTTCATTCGGACGCAAGAAGGCACCGGTTGAAAAGCCGGCGGAAGAAGCCCCGGCCCACTAGGCTTGAAACGCCCGACACAAGGATCGCGCCGGCTTATCACCGGCGCGATTTTTCATGGATGCCGAATTTGATGGTGTGAGGCATTGCAAAACACCGCGCTTTCAAGAAACTGCGCGGCAGATTCCAAGGGAAAGTGACGCTCATGACCAATCAGGATATTCGCCCGACCATCGATGCTCCCGATGACGATCCGCGCATCTGGCTCGAAGAGATCGACGGCGCAAAGCCGCTTGCATGGGTGGAGAAGCAATCCGCCGCAACCATGCAGCGCTTCGGCGGCCGGCAGTTCGAGCATGACCGCGACGTCCTGACCGCCATTTTGAACCGGCCGGACAAGATCCCGATGGTCGGACGGCGCGGCGATTATCTCTACAACCTCTGGCAGGATGAGAAGAACCGGCGCGGCCTGTGGCGCCGGACCACCATGACATCCTACAAGACGCCCGAGCCGGAATGGGAACTTCTGCTCGATATCGATGCCTTGGCCGCAGCCGAAAATGACGACTGGATCTGGGCAGGCGCGCAGATCGAACCGGAGAAGCGGCAACGGGCCATTCTTTCCCTGTCGCGCGGCGGCAGCGATGCGGTGGTCAACCGCGAGTTCGACCTGGACACGCTGCGGTTCATCGAAAACGGCTTCAACCTTCCCGAAGCGAAGGGTGGCCTCGGCTGGCTCGACCGCGATACGGTGCTGATATCGAGCGCCCTT
The DNA here is from genome assembly GCF_049896885.1 of Phyllobacterium sp. SL163. Lineage (NCBI taxonomy): Bacteria > Pseudomonadati > Pseudomonadota > Alphaproteobacteria > Hyphomicrobiales > Phyllobacteriaceae > Phyllobacterium > Phyllobacterium sp. SL163. The sequence continues at coordinate 491,280 of NZ_JAFCVE010000003.1, forward strand.
GGCGAGGGCATGGCCACGCAATCCGGCTATGCGCGCACCGTCCGCCTGTGGCGACGCGGGACCGATCCGCTGGCTGCACCGGTGATTTTCGAATGCGCCGCGGATTCCATGGCCGCCGGTGTCGACATTGACCACAGCAGCGGCAGCGAGCGCCTCTGGTTTGTCGAGCAGCATTCCTTCTTTGAAACCGCCGGATGGCTAGGCGATCGCAGTGGCCCCGGGCAGCGCGTGGACGTGCCCGCAACGGCCTGGTGGAATTCCTACGACCAGTGGCTGACGGTCAAGCCGAGAGAAGACTGGACAGTCGCCGGCGTCACCTACCCGGCAGACACGCTGCTCGGCATTTCGCTCCAGGCATTTCTTGCCGGAGAGCGTGATTTTCAGGTTCTGTTCGAACCGGGTCCGCGCCGCGCCCTGCAGGGGTTTTTCTGGAACGACAAGAAGCTGGTCGTCTCCTATCTCGACAATCTCGCGCCACGCTTCGAGATTTTCGAGCCTGCACTTGGCAAATGGGCAAAAAAGCCCATTTCGGTCGTGCCAACCGAGGGCATCGTTCATATCTGGTCGCTGGATGTCGAGGACATCCACGCCAATGGCGAACTGCTCGTCGCCGCGCAGGACCCGATAACCCCGGCGCAGGTGCTGCTTCTCGACATCGCCGAGCCCAACACACTGGCTGCCCCCACGCTGCTCAAACAAAGCCCTGCGGTCTTCGATGCGACCGGGCTCGTCGTCACGCGGCATGAGGCGATCTCCAGCGATGGCGAGTCGATCCCCTATACGCAGATCGGACCCAAGGGTGAAACTGGCGATGCACCGGTGCACATGACCGGTTACGGCGGATTTGGCGTGTCGATGGAGCCCTATTACAGCGCGTCCGTTGGCAAGTTGTGGCTCGAGCGCGGCGGCACAAGCGTGGTCGCCAATCTGCGCGGCGGCGGCGAATTCGGCACCGCATGGCATGACGCCGGGCGCCGGGCAGGCAAAAAGCTCTCGCATGATGATTTTGCTGCCATTGCCGCCGATCTGGTGCAGCGCGGCGTCACCCGGCCGGGCCGTATCGCGGCGGAAGGCGGTTCCAATGGCGGCCTGCTGATTTCCAACATGCTGACGCGTTATCCCGAACGCTTCGGCGCCCTGTTCTGCACCATTCCGCTGATCGACATGCGCCGCTACAACAAGCTTCTCGCCGGGGCGAGCTGGGTCGACGAATATGGAGACCCGGACAAGCCGGAGGATTGGGCTTTTCTGAAGGAAATGTCGGCCTATCACGCGGCTATGCCCGGCCGGCCCTATCCGCCGATCCTCATTGCCACAACCCGCAGAGATGACCGCGTGCACCCCGGACACGCCCGCAAGATGGCGGCAAAGCTGCAGGAACTCGGCTACACCGCTTCGTTCTATGAGCCCGAGGCGGGCGGACACGGATACGGCAAGGACAACAGGGAGCGCGCCAGCTTCATTGCGCTGGGCTACGCCTTCCTGCGGGATGCGATCGGCTGGACGCCGGCGTAAACCTGTTCAAGCGGCGGCTTTTTCCTTTGACCCCTGAGAAGAGGGTGATATAGAGACCGGCGCTTGAGGGCCGGATACGGCCCTCATCTGCGGATATGGCGAAATTGGTAGACGCACCAGATTTAGGTTCTGGCGGGAGACCGTGGGGGTTCGAGTCCCTCTATCCGCACCACTCTTTCTACACATATTTCAATAAGTTGACGGGCTTTTTCAAAGCTGCGCGATGACGGCTGTTCAGTAGGCCGGTTCCTGGTAAAGCAGGCGTCCATTGTACTTGAGCGAACGAATCTGAGCTTCGCCGGCGCTGGAGACGGCAATCACCGCGTCGACCCCGCGCTCACTCTGCACCTTCTCCACCGCACGGCCCCATCCTTCGGGGAGATAATAGCGTTCGATGCCGTACTGCACCGCAAAGATGCCCATGGCGCCCGTCAGCGTCTGGCCATGCATCTGGACTTCGCCAGCCGCCAGATCCCGGCGTTTCTGCCAGGAGGCCCCGGTGAAACCCCACCGGCCATCCGCGCCCTCTTTCAGCGTGACATAGATGTCGGCAAGACCTGTGGTATCCGGCTTCGTGCCGCTCACCTTGTCGGCTTCGACGGACGAAATCCCATAGCCAAGCCGCACATATTCGCCGCGCAACAGGTCGCGCGGATCAACCGGCTGCGTGGCCAGCGTGATCATTGTGCCGTGGCGCAAAATCATCGCGTGCTTTTCTATCATGGCATAAAGCGCGCCCGACTGCAGAAGCGCAACGATCAAAGCCGGCAGCAAAAAATACTTTGTTTTCATGATGCTGCACCCTTCACCAGACTCTTCATGTGAAGACGGCGTTCCATCCGGATAACGAACACCGCAAGCAGCAGGACGAGCACGCCGACGGTCAGGAAGAAGCCAGCGGTACCGATCATCGTGCCGATGGTCTCGAACGCGATATAGAGAACCTCCAGCGAAAACAGCCCATAGGCGCTCCACCGTATGGCAAGATTGCGGTGCCCCGACAAAGCTAGACCGGCGATAGCCACGGCAAGGATGACAATACCCGTCATGACATCGCGAGTCTGGGCAAAGATGTGGTCGTTGAACTGGAAAATCAGCAGCACCATCTGCACCGCCAGAAATCCGTAGGCGCCGAGACTGATGCTCCATCCGGTCGCTCGGTCCAGGACGTCCGGATATAAAGCGTCCAGCAGAAACAGGCCGAGCCCGACAATCAGCGCCATCCATAGCACGACGCCGACATCCCGGTCGAAGTGAACGATACAGACAAAGAGCAGCGCAAGAACCACGAGGAAATGCCGGGCCACCTGCGCGCCCGTATACCAGATCAGGCCCGACGCAATCACCGCGAAGACCGGGATGATCCAGATATAGGACAAGCGCGATGCCGTTTCCGGTTCCAGACTGGCAACGAGATAGAAACCGGCAATCACGATGCTGGTGGCAGCAAGGGTCGATGACCGCAGCAGCAGCGCGGCGACAACCGTCCCGCCCGCCCAGAGCAGCGCCGCGGACGCCACGTCACCCGACAGATGATACATCTGGCCGACCAGTGCGATCCCGGCACCAAAGGCGATGGCGCCCAGGAGATAGAGCGCCTCACTGAAAATCCTGTCGCCCTTGTTCGCCCGCCATGCGCCGCCGAGATAACCGCACCAGAGCACGGCAAAGATCAAGCCGACGCGAACAAGGCGCGGCATGGCTTCCCAATTGGCGGCAATCAGCGACAGCAGCGCCGCGCCGAGAAGAATGACGCCCAGTATGGCCAGGACATTCCCCAGCCCGAAACCCGGGGCCTGCCCGGCGATATCGGCGCGCAGGCGGTCCGCCGTGGCGTCATCGATCAACCCGTCACGCTGCCACCGTGCAATGTGCTTGCGCAGGGTAAAACCGACTATCATGCATTCTGCTCCCGACTCGAGCTGTAAGATTAGGGCTCCGCCCCTGATAAGGCCAGCCACATTGAAAACGCAATTGCAGCCGGATTCGGGCTAAAGGTCATGAAGATGACATTTGTGCGACGCAGCAATTAAAATCGATTAATGATGCAATGCAGCATATGCATAGCTGATCTGCAAACTTGGCTCTGCACATTCGCCAAGGCATCCACTATCTTCAGGTCAACGATCAAGAGTGATCAACGAAACAACTGAACCGAATGGTGAATGAAATGAACCTTATCCGCTCCTACAGCAACTGGCGCCGTTATCGTGACACGGTTTCCGAGCTGAACCGTCTGTCGACCCGCGAACTGAACGACCTGGGCATCTCCCGCTCGGACATCCCGTTCGTCGCCAAGAAGTCCGCAGTACGCTAATCGCATAACAGAATATCGCCGGGGTTCATCCTCCTCCCAGAGCCCCCGCGATCAAAGGCCGGCACTCCTCCTCCCAGCCGGTCTTTACAAAACGGCACCCACCGCACCTCCTCCCGCGGTGGGTGTTGTTGTTTCGGGGGTATGCGGTTCGAGACATCTGCTCACCGCCTCCCTTTTCAAATCGACTCCCATTGCGATCCATGCCTGCGACCATTCGGGTCAAAGCCGGGCTGGAAACATGCACCCTGGAGTTCTACAGTCTGAGTCCCCCTTCACATCCTCCCCGGGAGACTTACCATGCAAAAACGCCCTCTTGGCCGCACAGGCTTGTCGATTGCTCCGCTGGTTTTCGGCGGCAATGTCTTCGGCTGGACCGCTGACAAGAAAACCTCCTTTGACCTGCTTGACCGCTTTGCCGATGCCGGCCTCAACACGGTCGATACGGCCAATGTCTATTCAAGCTGGGTTCCGGGAAACAGCGGCGGTGAATCGGAAACCATCATCGGCGAGTGGATGAAATCCCGCGGTATGCGTGACAGGATGATCATCATCACCAAGGTCGGCGGCGACATGGGCAAAGGCAAGAATCTCAGGGCCGCCAATATCGCCGAGGCCGTCGAAGCATCGCTGAAACGTCTGCAGGTGGACGCCATCGACCTCTACCTCTCCCATTGGCCGGATCCGGCCACACCCCACGCGGAATCGCTTGCCGCCTATGACAAGCTGCTGAAAGCCGGCAAGGTCAAATCCATCGGCGCATCCAATTACGATGCGAAGCAGCTGCGCGCAGCGCTCGACACCGCCAAGGCGGATGGCCTGCCGCGCTATGACGTGCTCCAGCCGGAATACAATCTCTATGACCGCGCCGGCTATGACGGCGCGCTGCGCGACCTGTGTATGGCCGAAGATATCGGCGTCATCACCTATTTCAGCCTCGCGCGCGGGTTTCTCTCCGGCAAATACCGCAGCGAAGCCGATCTTGGACAGAGCCAGCGCGGCGGCGGTGTCAAAGCCTATCTCAATGCGCGCGGCTACCGCATTCTGGAAGCGCTGGACGCGGTTGCGGCCAAGCATGGCGCCAAGCAGGCCGAGGTTGCGCTGGCCTGGATTATCGCCCGCCAGGGCGTCACCGCCCCCATCGCCAGCGCCACATCGCTGCAACAGCTGGAAAGCCTGATCAAGGCGGCATCCCTGACGCTCGACAAGACAGACATCGCCGAACTCGACAAAGCCAGCGCCTGACACACCGGCGAGCCGCTGCGGATGATCCGCAGCGGCGTTTGCACCATTGAAGCCGGACGCCAAACGGTTTATTGGGGTGCTATGTCAAACACACCCGTACATATCATTGGCGGCGGTCTCGCCGGTTCCGAAGCTGCATGGCAACTCGCCGAAGCAGGCATTCCCGTCATCCTGCACGAGATGCGTCCCGTTCGCGGCACGGACGCGCACAAGACGCAGGATCTCGCCGAGCTCGTCTGCTCCAATTCCTTCCGCTCCGACGATGCGCAAACCAACGCCGTCGGCGTGCTGCATGCGGAAATGCGCCTCGCCAATTCGCTGATCATGGCCTCGGCCGATTCCCATCAGGTTCCCGCAGGCGGCGCCCTTGCCGTGGACCGCGACGGTTTTGCCCAGGCTGTGACGGCCAGGCTGGAAGCCCACCCGCTGATCACCATCGAGCGCGAAGAGATCACCGGCCTGCCCCCGGCAGACTGGGACAAGGTCATCATCGCCACGGGGCCGTTGACGGCACCGTCGCTGGCCGAAGCCATCGGCAGGCAGACCGGCGCCGATGCCCTCGCCTTTTTCGATGCCATTGCACCCATCGTGCATTTCGACAGCATCGACATGAACACCTGCTGGTTCCAGTCGCGCTACGACAAGGTTGGCCCCGGCGGCACCGGCAAGGACTACATCAACTGCCCCATGACCAAGGAGCAGTATGAGGCTTTCGTGCAGGCGCTGATTGCCGGCGACAAGACGGAATTCAAGCAGTGGGAAGGCACGCCCTATTTCGACGGCTGCCTGCCCATCGAAGTCATGGCCGAACGCGGCGTCGAAACCCTGCGTCACGGCCCGATGAAGCCGATGGGGCTGACCAATGAGCACAATCCCACGGTCAAGGCCTATGCCGTCGTGCAGCTGCGGCAGGACAATGCGCTCGGCACGCTCTACAACATGGTCGGTTTCCAGACGAAACTGAAATACGGCGCGCAGACGGAGATTTTCCGGATGATTCCCGGCCTCGAGAATGCGGAGTTCGCGCGGCTGGGCGGCCTGCACCGCAATACATACCTGAATTCGCCCATCCTGCTCGACCCGACGTTGCAGCTGAAATCCCGCCCGGGCCTGCGCTTTGCCGGGCAGATCACCGGTTGTGAAGGCTATGTGGAATCGGCAGCCATCGGTCTGCTTGCGGGACGTTTCGCCGCCGCCGAGCGTCTCGGACATACTTTGACACCGCCGCCGCTCACCACGGCCTTTGGCGCGCTGCTCGGACACATCACCGGCGGTCACATCGTCAGCGATGAAGAACCCGGCAAGCGCTCCTTCCAGCCCATGAATGTCAATTTCGGCCTGTTCCCGCCGATTGAAGCACCAAAGTCGGAAGGCAAGCGGTTGCGCGGCAAGGAAAAGACCAACGCCAAGAAACGCGCCATGAGCGCGCGTGCGCTTGCCGATTGCCGCACTTGGCTCGGCCTGCCTGCGGTGGCCGAGGCTGCGGAGTAACGAGCACAGCTTGTTGCATTCCATGGTGTGCGTGGTTCGACAAGCTCACCGTGAGGGATGTTGCATTTTGCAGTGCACTGGATTCCCTCATGGTGAGCTTGTCGAACCACGCACAAGGCTAATGCCGTCCAAGGCTAGCGCATCGACGCCCTGAGCATCACCCACTGGCGCTTCAACGGTGAAACCACCGCTGTTTCATCGGCTGCGGCAGCGCCACTGGCCCTGATCCCCTTCAGGTAGGTTCCTGTCAAGCTTACCGGCAGATAGGCCGGACGCAAAGCGGCGGGGAGCGATTTTGCGCCGGCTTCATATTTCCCGAGATGATCTTCCGCCAGCGCCGTCATCGCATCGATGGCGCGCTTGACCGCGTCCTTGTCGGCGCCCTCAAGCACTGTCTCGGCGCTGCTGCCGACCGCTGCCAGTATGTCGGCCGGGATATAGACCTGTCCGCGCCGGCGGTGCAGCGGCAGGAGACGCAGAAGGCCGGTAATGGCCTGGGCAACCCCCGCATGGCCCGCCATATCCGCATGGGCCGGCGCCTTTTCCGCATCAAGCACAAGCGAGGCAAGCTGGATCAAGGCCGAGGCCGTCTCGCCGCAATAGCCCTCAAGATCGTTGCGGCTGGGCATGGGATCGTCATAGAGATCGAAAATGCGGGCTTCGCAGTAATTGCCGAAGGCGGCGCGCGGCAGATTATGGGCCTTGATCGCCTCCAGCAGCGCCGCCGCTACCGGATTGCCGACGGCCTCGCCATGCTCCGTGCCGTTGATCAGGTCACGCCACCACTGCAGACGTACCTCGCCCGGCAGCGGATCGTGGATCAGGTCACGGATGCGAGCGATCTCGACATTGAAGGCGTAAAGGGCGGCCAAAGCACCCCGTTTGTCCTCCGGCGCATAAAGCACCGAGAGGTAGCGGTCGGGATCGGCATCGCGCAGCAATTGCAGGCAGTGGGTCTGGTTCGCGTTCATGGGGCTGAGATACAGAGAACCGCCGGTTTAATCCACTGCAATCAGTGCCGCAGCGACGGCACGGTCTTCCGCCAGCAGAACATTATAGGTGCGCACGGCCGCGCCGGTGCTCATGGGATCGGAGGAAATGCGGTGCTCGCGCAGTACGTCACGCAGGGCCTGCGGCAGACGGCGCAATTCGGTCCCCGTTCCCACCAGCAGAATCTCGATATCGGCCGCCTGCTCGAGCACAAGCGCCAGATCCTCCGCCGTCAGCGCGGTCTCGATCTTCGGCGCCCAGCCATGGATACCCGATGGCAGGCACAGGATCGATCCGCGATGCGACATGTCGGCAAACCGGAACCCGCCATTGCCATAGGCGTCGATGGGTGCACGGCCCGGAAAATGCGCGTCGCGGATTTCTATCCCCTTGGCCACGGCGTTATGCCCCGCTCTGCCTGGCGGGATGAGCATCATCGATCACATCGCGCCCCTTGAGCCCGAACAGCATCAGCAAGGGTCCGGCAACGAAGATCGACGAATAGGTCGCAACGACAATGCCGACCGCGATGGTCAGCGCAAAGGAGCGCACATCATCGCCGCCATAGGCATAGAGCACGACCAGCGCGAGGAAGGTGGCCAGCGATGTCAGGATGGTGCGCGACAATGTCTGGTTGATCGAGGCATCGAGAACCGCCGACAGCGAAACGCTGTTGCCATGCCGCCGCAGGTTTTCCCGGACGCGGTCGTAAATCACCACCGTATCGTTGAGCGAATAACCGACAATGGCCAGAAGTGCCGCAATGCTCCACAGATTGAACTCCATCTGGAAGACAATGAACATACCGAGCAGCAGCACCACGTCATGGATGGTCGCGATGATCGCACCGAGCGCAAAATGCCATTCGAAGCGGAACCAGACATAGGCGAAGATCGCCACCAGAGAGAGCGCGACCGCCAGTCCGCCGGCCTTGGCAAGCTCGCCCGATACGGTCGGACCAATGACATCCACCCGGCGGAATTCATAATCCTGATCAAGCTCGCCGCGGATTTTGACACCGACGGTCTGCTCGGCGTTTTCGCCTTCGCGCTGGCTGCCGACCGTAATCAGCGCCCGGCTGTCCGATTTGAACGGCTCGATCTTCACATCGCCGATGTTCAGGTCATCCAACCGGCTATAGACATCGTCCAGATCGATGGGCCCTTCATTGGAGGCGATCTCCACCATGGTTCCGCCCTTGAAGTCGATGCCGAAATTCATGCCGACGACAAGGAACAGCACGATGACGGCAACACTCGACAGCGCGGAGAAACCCAGCGTCAGCCCGCGCAGCCGCATGAACGGAATCCTGGTGTTGTTAGGAATGAGCTTCAGCGGTGCACGCGGCACTTCCTTGGGCTTCGACCACTGCACCCAGGCGGACACCATCCAGCGTGTCAGCGTGAAGGTGGTGAACAGCGTGGTGACAATACCGATGGTTACCGTGACCGCAAAACCATGCACGGGCCCGGTACCCAGGATGAACAGGACGAGCGCGGCGATCAGCGTCGTCACATTGGCATCGACGATCGTCGCCTGCGCGCGGGCAAATCCGGAATCGATGGCCTGGATGACCGAAAAGCCGGCGCGCCGGTCTTCGCGAATGCGCTCGTAGATCAGAACGTTGGAGTCCACCGCCATGCCGATGGTCAGGACGATACCGGCAACGCCGGCAAGGCTCAGCGGTACGCCGAATATGGTCAGAACCGCCAGGATCAGGACGATGTTGACAACAAGCGCGATGCTCGCAATCACGCCCAGCAGGCCATAGGTCAGCAGCATGAACAGGATGACGAGACCGGCGCCGATGAGCGCAGCGATCTTGCCTGCAGACACGGCAGCAGCGCCAAGGTCGGTACCGACAGAACGTTCTTCAATCACGGTAACAGGTGCAGGCAGTGCGCCGGCACGCATGACGATGGCAAGGTTGCTGGCGCCGGACAGGTCGAAATTGCCGGTGATCTGGCCCGTATCGCCGGGAATGGCTTCGCTGATCACCGGTGCCGACAGCACCTGATCGTCAAGCACGATGGCAAAGGACTTTCCGATGTTTTCCCTGGTCGCCCGGGAGAACCGTTCCGCGCCCGCGCTGTCCAGCTTGAAGGTGATGACGGGCTGCTGGGTGGCCGTATCGACACCCGCCTGCGCCCCCACAAAATTCTGGTTGGTGACGATGGCCTCCTTCTTGACGAGGTAGGCCACGGGCGGATCGTCAAAGGAATAGACAACATCGGCGCCTTCCGGCGGCGTGCCGTCAATCGCCTGCTGCACCGGCACGGACGTATCGATCATGCGGAAGCTCAGCTGGCCGGTCAGGCTCAGAATATCCTTGAGCAGCTGCGAGTCATACAGACCCGAAACCTCGACCAGTACACGCCCGCTTCGCTGGCTTTCCACATTGGGATTGGTGTAGCCGAGCTCGCTGAGACGGCGGTTCATCACCTCGATGGCCGCGCCGGTCTGCGCCAGCTTGTCCTTGTCGACCTGCAGCCGGATGCGCGAGCCGCCTTCCAGATCCAGTCCGAGGGCGAGCTGCTTCTTCGGCAGCCAGTTCGGCAGGTTCGCCAACTGGATGGGGGTAAAGAGGTTTGGCAGAGCCAGGATCACGCCGACCAGAACAACGGCCCAGATGAGAAGTGTCTTCCAGCGGCTAAAATAGAGCATGCAATCCCGACCTCAAGAATCAACAGGGCGGCCTGATGCCGCCCTGTCACTATGACTTATTTCTTGTTATCGGCAACCGGTTCACCTTTGATGCGCACGTCGGACACCAGTGCGCGGATGACGCGGGCCTTGACGCCCTCGCCGATTTCGACCTCGAGTTCACCGCTGTCTTCGAACACCTTCGTTACCTTGGCAACGAAACCGCCGGTGATGATCGTGTCACCGCGACGGATGTTCTTGAGCTGCTCTTCGCGCTTCTTCATCTGCGTGCGCTGCGGACGGATGATCAGGAAGTACATGATCACGAAAATCAGGATGAATGGCAGGATGCTCATCAGCATTTCCGGCGCACCACCGATACCTGTTGTCTGTGCATATGCGGGAGTTACGAACATAGAGACAATCTCCAGAGTAATACGTGTTTGAAAGTTTATAGAGCCTGCGCAATACAATGTTTGGAATGGGAAAAGCAACCGTGCAAAATCCCGTAGCGCGCTTTTCGATTTCCCATCAACATGATAGTGGCTTGAACGCAGAAAAAACAAAGGCTTGATAAGAATGTCCGAGGAATTGCTGACAGAAAAACTTGACCGTCTGATTGCAGTGCTGGAGCGCATGGCACCGCCAAAACCGCAACCCGTCGATCTCGACACGGCGGATTGCTTTGTCTGGAACCCGGACAAGCTTGCCTTCGACCCCGTCAGAAAGGTCAACCGGGTCGATATTTCACTCATTCGCGGGGTCGATCGCGTCCGCGATATCCTCTTCGACAACACCAAGCGCTTTGCCGACGGATTGCAGGCCAACAACGTGCTTCTGTGGGGCGCGCGCGGCATGGGCAAGTCATCCCTGGTGAAGGCCGTGCATGCCTCCGTCAACATGGCCGCGCCCGACGATACCGGTACGCTCAAGCTGGTCGAGATCCATCGTGAGGACATCGACAGCCTCCCCTCCCTGATGGCGGCCATCAAGGACACGAAATATCGTTTCATCCTGTTCTGCGACGATCTTTCCTTCGACCACGACGATACATCCTACAAGTCATTGAAGGCCGCGCTGGAAGGCGGCGTCGAAGGCCGTCCGGACAACGTCATCTTCTACGCTACTTCGAACCGCCGGCATCTGTTGCCACGCGACATGATCGAGAACGAGCGCTCGACGGCCATCAATCCGTCCGAAGCCGTTGAGGAAAAAGTGTCCCTGTCGGATCGCTTTGGCCTGTGGCTGGGTTTCCACAAATGCAGCCAGGACGATTATCTCTCGATGATCGACGGCTATGCCGCGCATTTCGATCTGCCGATGCAGAAGGAGCAGCTGCATGCGGAAGCGCTGGAATGGTCGACCACCCGCGGTTCGCGCTCCGGCCGCGTCGCATGGCAGTTCACGCAGGACCTGGCCGGACGGCTCGGCAAGAAGCTCTGACAAACGAAAAGGCCCGCGCATCGCTGCGCGGGCCTTCTGATTCAAACCTGAGCTGATCAGGATTCGAGATATTTCGACGGATCGACGGGGGTCGAGTTCTTGCGCACTTCGAAGTGCAGCTTTGGCGATGTCGCATTGCCTGTCATGCCCGACCGGCCAAGTTCCTCACCGCGCTTCACCTTCTGGCCGCGCTGCACGTTCAGCTTGCTCGCATTGCCGTAAACCGTGACCAGACCATTGTCGTGGCGCACGAGAACGGTGTTGCCGAACTCCTTGAGGCCATCGCCGGAGTAGATGACCACGCCGTTTTCAGCAGCTTTGATCGGCGTGCCTTCGGGAACCGAAATGTCGATACCGTCATTGCCCTTGCCGTAATTGGCGACAACGCGGCCGCGAACTGGCCAACGCATCTGCGACGCACCGGTGGCGGATGGTGCTGATGCAACATCCTTCTCCGCGTCGTCGATCACCTTTTCGCTCGCCTGCGGCGGCGTGTAAGGCTTTGCCTGGCTGTCAGCCTGCGGCGCAGCAATCGCGGCGTTCGGCGCCGTGCTTGCAACAACCTTTGGCTGTTCGACTGGCGGCGTCGCGGCGGTCTTCACCTGATCGACGGAACCCTTCGACTTCATGTTGTTGGCGACATTCTGCGCCAGGGAGGAACTCGATGCCGGAATGACCAGCGACTGGCCGACCCGAACGGTGCCCTCTTTCATGTTGTTGGCCTGCTTGATGGCCTCGACATTGGTGCCCGTCTTGCGGGCAATGGCATGCAGCGTGTCGCCGCCCTGAACCGTATAGGAGCCGGAATGGCTGGGTGGCGTCGTATTGTTTGCCGTCGTCGTTGCCGCGCCGTTCCGGTCCTTGACCTGCGGGGCCTGCGGAAGAATGGCTGCCGTGTTGGCGGAAGCCTGTCCCGGTGTCGCCGGCTTGGTCGGCATGCGCGCTTCGCGGCCATCCGGTGTCTTCAGCGTTCCGGCTGGCGCGGCAAGCGGCGGAGCCTGCACATTGCCCATGGGCTGGACCGATGCCACCTGCTGGCGGACGGGCGCGGTGTTGGCGAGCTGACGCGCCGGCTGCGAGGAGACCGGCGGCAGTGTCGAGGCGCTGACCGCACCGACCGGCGGCAAGGCACCGCGCTGGACACCGCCCGCCGCTGGAACCGCATTGCGGTTCACCGACGCCGTATAGCGTGCATCGACTGGTGGCGTGTAACCCGTTGCACCCGCATTTTGCGGTTGAATGATTGCACGCTGGTTGTCGCTATAGCCGGAGCTGAAGTCAGCACTGGTAAAGCGCGATACTCCGGAGCTGCAGCCTGCAGCCAAACCGGCAATCATGAGAATGCTGGCATTCAGTGCCAGCCGCCGTGACGCTTTGTCTAGTACACTCAAACGCATCGCTTATCCCGCCCGTACTCAATACAAGAATATGGAGCTATTAAACCGCGTTAATGTTACCCGACCGTTAAAACGAGCAGAAAATTTGTAAAAGATTCACCAAACCCGTAAAGGGTTGCGCCTGCGCTGCGGCAGAACGTCCGTGTCAAAGGGCTGTGGCAACACCGTCAAGCAGCGGCAAAAAGCGCGCGGGCATCATATCCTCGCGCTCGAAACGGCTCCCGATCTTCGACAGGCGCGACACCACCTGCTTGCCGTCAACCGGACCGATCGGCGCAATCATGACGCCATTGGACGACAGAAGCTCGACGAACTGGCGCGGCATGCTTTCAAAAGCCGCCCAGACGACAATGCGGTCAAACGGCCCGTCATGGGTCAGGCCAAGTTTGCCATCGGCATGTTTGATGAAGATATTTTCGATCTTCAATGTCTGGTGGCGCTGCTGCGCAAGCTCAACCAGAGTACGATAGCGCTCGATGGACAGGACCCGGCCGGCCAGCCGAGCCATGATGGCAGCGGTAAACCCGGTGCCCGTGCCGATTTCCAGAACGCGGTGGGCCGGCTCAAGATCGAGGGCCTTGATCAGGCGCGCCTGCAGGTCCAGCCCTTCCATGAACTCACCGCATTCGATCGGCAGCATCCGGTCGCCATAGGCCAGCGTTCCCAGATTGCCGGAAACAAAGGCCATGCGGGATGTCGCCTCAAAAGCCGTCATGAGCCGCTGGTCCGTCATTCCCAAAGACCGCATCCGCAGGACGAAGGCGGCAAAGCCTTCCCGTTCTGAAAGCGCAGGCTTCATGCGAACGCATCCTCCAGGGTCTGGCGCATCTCGTGCGCGGTCAGATCGAGTTGAAGCGGCGTCACGGAGATGTAGTTTTTGCGGATGGCGGCAACATCGCTGTTTTCCGCCGGCTCATCCTTGCCGCGGCCGTAGCGCAGCCAGTAATATGGCAGGCCGCGTCCATCCTGCCGCTCTTCAATCGTCAATCCATGGGAAAGCTTGCCCTGCGCCGTGACGCGGACCCCGGCCAGTTCCCCGCCGCTGCAGCTCGGAAAATTCACATTGAGAAGCACGCCCTTGGCCAGCGTGACAGCCAGAAGCTTCTTCAGGAGTGCCGGTGCGCGCTGTTCGACGATGTCCCATGGCAGGACGCGTGTCCCGCCATCGAGATTGTATTCCTGCGACAGGGCAATGGAGTTGATGCCAAGGAGCGTGCCTTCGATGGCCGCGGCAACGGTGCCGGAATAGGTGACATCATCGGCGGTATTCGAGCCGGAATTGACACCCGACAGGATCAGGTCGGGCGGCTCGGGCATCAGATGCTTGACGCCCATGATCACGCAGTCCGTCGGCGTACCGCGAACGGCGTAGTGCCGGTCATCGATCTCGCGCAGGCGCAGCGGTGTGGACAGCGTCAGCGAATGGGCCAGACCGCTTTGGTCGGTTTCGGGCGCGATCACCCAGACATCGTCGGAAAGCTGGCGGGCGATACGTTCCAGAACAGCCAGACCTTCCGCATGAATACCATCATCGTTGGTCAGCAGAATGCGCATCGCCCTCTCCTATGCAGCTTTTTCGATTCGTTTCAGTCCACCCATGTAAGGCACAAGTGCTTCAGGAACTGTGACACTGCCGTCCTCGTTCTGATAATTTTCGACAACGGCAATCAGTGCACGCCCGACTGCGGTACCGGAACCGTTGAGCGTGTGGACGAAACGCGTCGATTTCTCCCCTTCCGGCCGGTAGCGCGCATTCATGCGGCGTGCCTGGAAATCACCGCAGACGGAGCAGCTGGAGATTTCGCGATAGGCCTTCTGGCCGGGAAGCCAGACTTCCAGATCATAGGTCTTCTGCGCGCCAAAGCCCATGTCGCCCGTGCACAGCGTCATCGTGCGGAACGACAGGTCGAGGCGCTTCAGCACTTCCTCGGCGCAGGCGGTCATGCGCTCGTGCTCGGCAATGGAGCTCTCGGCATCGGTGACCGACACCAGCTCGACCTTCATGAACTGGTGCTGACGCAGCATGCCGCGCGTGTCGCGGCCGGCCGAACCGGCCTCGGAACGGAAGCAGGCTGTCAGCGCCGTCATCCGGATCGGCAGATCGCGAATGTCGAGGATTTCTTCGCGCACGAGATTGGTCAGCGGCACCTCGGCCGTTGGAATGAGATAGCGGCCATCGGTTGTCTTGAAGAGATCCTCTTCGAACTTCGGCAGCTGGCCGGTGCCATAAAGCACGTCCGCATTGACCAGAAGCGGCGGATTGACCTCGGTATAGCCATGCTCGGTCGTGTGCAGATCGATCATGAACTGGCCAAGTGCACGCTCCAGCCGCGCCAGCTGGCTCTTCAGGACGGTAAATCGGCTGCCGGACAGCTTCGCTGCACGCTCGAAATCCATGTAGCCAAGGTTTTCGCCGATCTCGAAATGCTCCTTGGGTTCAAAGGAGAAGTTCTTGAGATGACCGACGCGGCGCGTCTCGACGTTGCCGCCCTCGTCCTTGCCGACCGGGACACTGTCGAGGGGAAGATTGGGAAGCACGGCCAGCGCATCGTTCAACGCACGGTCGAGCTGGCGCTCTTCTTCTTCAGCACTCTGCAGGAAGACCTTGATTTCGGCGACTTCGGCCTTCAGACGGTCGGCGGTGGCCTGGTCCTTGGCGCCCATGGCCTTGCCGATCTCCTTGGAGGCGGCGTTGCGGCGTTCCTGCGCGTCCTGCAGCTTGGCAATATGCTGACGACGCTTCTCGTCCAGCTCGATCAGGCGGGACGACTGCGGCTCGACGCTCCGTTTCGCCAAAGCTGCGTCAAGCGCCTGAGGATTCTCGCGGATCCATTTGATGTCGAGCATGGTAATAAAGCCGTCTTGAAGTGTTCGTTGGATTGAGGACGTGATTGTCCGGCGAAAGCTGGAGCTGCGTCAGGACGAGATATCGCTATCGCTGGACCCTGATTGTGCTTCGGCTTCAGCTGCCTCACGCTTTTTCTCGATCAGACGCGCCATCCAGATGGAAACCTCGTAGAGAAGGATCGTCGGGAGTGCAAGACCGATTTGGCTGAGGGGGTCGGGCGGCGTGATCACCGCCGCGACGATAAAGGCAATGACGATGGCGTATTTGCGCTTCGAGCGCAGGCCTTCATAGCTGACAAGCCCAACCCGCGCGAGCAGCGACGTGACCACCGGCAACTGGAACACCAGGCCAAACGCGAAAATCAGCGTCATGATCAGGCTCAGATATTCTGAAACCTTGGGCAGAAGCGAAATCTGCACTTCGCCAGCACCGCCTGTCTGCTGCATGGCCAGGAAGAACCACATCACCATCGGGGTGAAAAAGAAGAACACCAGTGCGCCGCCCATCAGGAACAGCACCGGCGACGCGATCAGGAACGGCAGAAATGCCATCCGTTCATTCTTGTACAGACCCGGCGCGACAAACTTGTAAATCTGCGAGGCAATGACGGGAAAGGCCAGAACAATGCCGCCGAACATGGCGATCTTGACCTGCGTGAAGAAAAACTCCTGCGGCGCCGTATAGATCAATTGCGCCTTTGCCGGATCAAAGCCGGCCCAGGACACGGCCCACTGATACGGGATGACCAGAACGTTGAACAACTGCCGGCCAAAATGGAAGCAGATCAGGAAAGCCACGAAAAACGCCACCAATGCCCAGATCAGCCGGCGGCGCAATTCGATGAGGTGTTCGATCAGCGGGGCCGAGCTCTTATCAATGTCGTCGTCGGTCTTGCTCAAGATTTTGTCCCCGTATCGCCAGCTTTGGCCTTGGCGCGCGGCTTGGCCGTTCTTTTTGCTGGTGCAGTCTGTGCAGGCGTTTCTGCCGGTGTTTTGGCGGCAGATGGCTTGGCCGCAACTTTGGCAGGCGCAGCGGCCTTGGCCCTTGCCTTGGCTGGCGCAGCCTTGTCGGATACAGCGGCGGAAGCCGGTGTCTCAGCCGCAGCCTTGGGCTTGCCGGCCCGGCGGGTTTTCTTTGGCGCTGTGGCCGTCATCAGCGGAGCGACGGGCTCCATCGTCTGCGGCTGCAGCTGCGTCGCGCCGGGAGCGGAAGGATCGGGTACGGCAATGTTGTCTTTGCCGGCCGTACCGCCATCCTTCAGGCTTGAGCGGATTTCCTCGCCAATCGTGCGGACGGGATCGAAAACCTTGCGGATATCGTTGCGCGGATCGAGGCTTTTGGCATCGTTGATGATATCGCGCACGTCATCGAGCTCCGCCTCTTTGAGAGCTTCATCGAATTGACGCCGGAATTCACCCGCAGTCGCGCGAAATTTGGCCGTCGCCTTGCCAAAGGCGCGCAGCATTTTCGGCAAATCTTTTGGCCCGACCACCACGATCACAACGATCACGATCACCAGGATTTCCGACCAACCAACATCAAACATTCATCATGCTCCGGCCGCAGCGAGACAGCAAAGCCCCGCGCAGGAAAAAACTAAATCAAGCCACTCAGGACTTCGTTGTCTTTTCCTTGACGGAATTCACCGGCTGGTTCGGCTGATTATCGATCGTCTTGGAATTGTCAGCCGCATCATCATCGGCCATGCCGCTCTTGAAGTTCTTGATACCCTTGGCAACGTCGCCCATCAGTTCGGGAATCTTGCCGCGACCAAAAACCAGAAGCACGATCGCCAATACGATCAGCCAGTGCCAGATTGAAAAACTACCCATTTTACCCTCGCATTCGCTCAACAGTTTGAGCTCATCTATGCCTTTTCCCCGTGCTTTTCAAACACAAGTGCATATTGTTGTTTCACATTCATGTAAGTTCGGCGCAAGTGCGAATTGAAATCTTCAGCACGAATTTTCCGAACCGGCATCGTCTGCGCCACCATTGCGCACAAATATGGCAAATAAAAATTCAATCGTGTTCTACACGCGGCGTCAAAAGTCCAAGTTCTTCCAGATCGATATCGGTCAACGGATCTTCGTCTTCGGTCAATTCATCGGGATCATTGACCGGGATGGGAATGGCGAAATTGGCAGGCATGCGCGCGGACAACAGTCCGGCGCCGCGCAATTCGTCGATCCCCGGCAGATCGCGCACTTCCTGCAGGCCGAAATGATCGAGGAACGAGGATGTCGTGCCATAGGTGATCGGCCGCCCCGGCGTGCGCCGGCGCCCGCGGAACTTGATCCAGCCCGTCTCCATCAGCACATCCAGCGTGCCCTTTGACGTCTCCACGCCGCGAATATCTTCAAGCTCCGCCCGCGTCACCGGCTGGTGATACGCAATCACGGCGAGCACTTCGAGTGCGGCGCGCGAAAGCTTCTTCTGCTGCACCGCCTCGCGGTTCATCAGGAAGGCAAGATCGGCTGCTGTGCGGAAGGCCCATGCGCCGCCAACCTGCAGGAGATTGATGCCGCGCTTGGAATATACCGACTGCAACTCGCCAAGCAGCGCCGGAACGTCGATCCCGGACGGCAGCCGCTCTTCCAGCGCCCGCACCGTTACCGGCTCGGCTGAGGCAAACAGGATAGCCTCGGCCATGCGCAAGGCATCGGATACGGAGATCGTCGATTTCCAGTCCGCCTCGCGGCTGTCGCTTTCATCGTTATCGGGCTGGATATGCAGAGGACCGGTTTCAGCCATTGACCACGTCCCTCATCGTTGTCAGCGGCGGCTGATCCGTCTTTTCGGCCGGCCTCGGCGGACGGTCCCGCAGGAAAATCGGCTTGAACGCACCGGTCTGCTGGATTTCCATATGCCCTTCCCGCACCATTTCAAGGCTGGCGGCAAAGGAGCTGGCCAGCACGGTGGCACGCTCGCTGGGCGACGCGATGAAATCGAGGAGGTATTGATCCAATGCGGTCCAATCCTTCATCTCACCGACAAGACGCATGAGAATGGTACGTGCTTCCTTCAGTGACCAGACACTGCGGCGCGCGATCTGCACGTGGGAAATCGCCTGCTTCTGCCGTTGCGAGGCATAGGCGGTCAGGAGTTCGTACAGCGTTGCCGAATAGATATTGGTCTGATCGACAATGACGGCTTCGGGCATGCCGCGGGCAAAGACATCGCGGCCAAGGCGATTGCGGTTGACCAGCTTCGTGGCCGCATCGCGCATGGCTTCCAGCCGCTTCAAGCGGAATTGCAGCGTCGCCGCCAGCTCCTCGCCGCTCTCGCCCTCATCGCCGGGGGTCTTCGGGATCAGCAGCTTGGACTTGAGGTAGGTCAGCCAGGCCGCCATGACCAGATAGTCGGCGGCAAGCTCCAGCCGCAGCGCTTGGGCCTGGCGGATGAAGATCAGATACTGCTCGACAAGGGCAAGCACGGAAATGCGGGCCAGATCGACCCGCTGGTTGCGCGCCAGATGCAGAAGCAGATCGAGCGGGCCTTCAAAACCCTTGATGTCGATCAGAAGCGACGGCTCGCTGACACCACGATCGGATGCACTTTCCCACAGCGCCTCCATGGGTGCCGCGGTCTTGCCATTCGTTTTCTGTTCCGTCGCCGTCAACTCTCTCTCGCTTCTATGCCACCGCTTCGAAGAAACGTTGGAATTCTTCCCGGATTTCCGCTTCATCCGAAGCATCCGGCTTTCTCGCATATTGGATTGCCCGCTGTGCCCGCTCCAGCGCCTTGCCGTTCAGCTCGGGTGTGCAGGAAGCAACCGCCGTCATCTGTTCCATAATGCCGTGGCAGTGAAGCACGATATCGAGGCCCGCCGCAAAGATTGCTTTGGTCCGGTCAAAATAATCCCCAGAAAGTGCGTTCATCGACACGTCGTCGCTCATCAGCAGCCCGTCAAAGCCGATATGGCCGCGAATGATCTCTTCCACAACCTTGCCGGATGTTGTCGCCGGTTGCTTCGGGTCGATGGCCGAGAAGATGACATGGGCGCTCATCGCCATGGGCAGATGCGCCAGAGCCCGGAACGGGGCAAAGTCGTGTTCCGCCAATTCGTCGAGCGGCGTTGTCACGGTTGGCAATTCGTGATGGGTGTCGGCAAATGCGCGGCCATGGCCGGGAATGTGCTTCATCACAGGCAGCATGCCGCCCGCCAGAAGGCCTTCCGCCGCAGCCCTGCCCATTGCCGTGACGATTTCCGGATGCTTGCCGTAGGCACGGCTGCCGATGACCTCGTTGGCGCCCTCAACCGGAACATCGAGAACCGGAAGACAATCGACATTGACGCCGAGTTTCATGAGATCAAACGCGTGAAGGCGCGAAAGCAGCCAGGCCGCGCGCAATCCCGCCTCTTCGTCCTGCTTGAACAGGGCACCCAGCGCCGATCCGGCGGGATAATTGGGCGCCAGCGGCGGCCGCAGACGCTGCACCCGCCCGCCTTCCTGATCGATCAGCACAGGGGCTTCATCACGCCGCACCAGATCGCGCAGATGCGCGGTCAGATCCTCGACCTGTGCCGCTTCGCTGACATTGCGGGCAAACAAGATAAAACCCCACGGGCGTTCATCGCGGAAGAACGCGATTTCGTCGGGGGTCAGTTTCAGACCGGACGTGCCGGCAATCCATGCTTTTGATTCGCTCATGGGTAAAGTCTACTGCGGTGATGCAAAAAAGGAAAAGGCGGCCATTGGCCGCCTTTGTCTGGTTATGTGGCGGGCTTACTGCGTCACGAAGCAGCTGCCGCCCGCCGACTTGAACTTGGTGCACAGATTGACGGCAGCGTCCTTTGTACCGGCCGGGATACGAACACGGTAGAATGTACCCTTGCCGGCAATCTCGGCCTGCTTGATATCGACACCGCGACCGGCGATCACGCCGGGATAGCGCTGGGCGAGCGAAGCATAGGTCTTCTGCGCGCCTTCCGCCGTCGGCTGCGAAGCAACCTGGATCAGATAGGTGCCCGGCGCCACGGCAGAAGCAACCTGCTGCTGCGGCTGACCGGCCGGCTTTTGCGGCGCGACGCGATCAACAACGTTCAAAGGCTGATCGGCCGGACGGGAGTCGACAATCGGGACATTCTTCGGCGCAACGGAGGCAACCGTCTCTGCCGTGATCTTCTTGGTTTCGACCGCCTTGGCAGGCAGCTTGCCGGTTGCCGGAGCCTGCGGCTTGGCAACCAGGGGCTCAACGGCCGGTTTTGGCGTTGCAGGATTGCTGGCCGCCGCAAGCGAGCCGATCTGATCGTTGCCGTCGGGCATCGCGCTGACCGGTGCCGGAGCCGCCGGTGCCGGACGCGCCATGGGCGCGGCGGCAGGACCCGAAGCGACGGGATCGGCAGCCTGCGGAATGGCGGCGACCATGGTACCATCGGGCTTCACCACCATGGTCTGAACCTTGCGCGGTGCGATGGCGCCGTTCGGCTGGGCCTGCTCCTCGCTCGAAGCCATGTTCGCCGCGGCGGGATCGACCCTCTCCTCGGCCTTGGTTCCGGCAATATCCTCATCCGTATCGGCAGTCAGATCGACCGGTTTTTCCTGGGTCGTGACAAGCTGCTGCTGCTTTGGCGGCGATGTATCCGCCGTCGCACCCTTTTCATAAACGATCTTGTCCTGGACAGGTGCTGTCGTGTTCGCCGTGCTTTCTGGCTGAACCTTGATCGGGGCTTTGTCGGCCATGATCACCACAGGCGCGCCACCCGATCCGCTGGTCCATTTATAGGCAACGGCACCGGAAACGGCGAGTAGAACGGCTGCCGCTACGGCACCCGGCACAACGAAGCTGCGTTTGCGGCTCATCGGCTGGGCATAGGTCGTTGCAGCCATGCCGACATCGTCGCGTTTTGGATCGTAGCCAAAATCCATGTCGTCTTCAGGACCGTTGCTGTAGCTGCTGGCAACCGGACGGGACTGATGCGCGCTGGCAGCAGCTACTCCGACAGCCGCCGCTGCGGCGACACCGGCTCCGGCAGCCGCATAGTTTGCCGGGGTATAATGCCCCTGCTCAGCCTCATTGCCGAAAACGTCGGCAAAAATATCGGCGTATTCGTCCTTGGCGGCCGGCGCCGGCTGCTGCGGCTCCTCCTGCGGCGCCGTATAGGCCGCACGGGTATCATCCGCCTCGATCGAGCCGAAGACTTCGGCAAATTCGGTTTCAAGCTCGCCCAGGCCATTGTGCTGCGGAACATCGTCTTCGTAGTGCACTTCAGGCAGATCGAGCGACTCCGTGTACTCGACCCGGTTCTCGGTGACCGCCACGGTGTGAACATCGGGCGCAGAGGAGATTGACGAGGCCGCACGATCCAGCTCATCCGCATAGCCGCTCAAATCCTGCGGCTCCGGCAGATGGTGGGTTTCTGCAGCAGCCAACGGCGCAACGGGAGCAAGCTCCGGCTCGCGAACGGCCGCATAGGAATGCACGGGG
Source organism: Phyllobacterium sp. SL163 (assembly GCF_049896885.1). Taxonomy (NCBI): domain Bacteria; kingdom Pseudomonadati; phylum Pseudomonadota; class Alphaproteobacteria; order Hyphomicrobiales; family Phyllobacteriaceae; genus Phyllobacterium; species Phyllobacterium sp. SL163. The sequence goes on from NZ_JAFCVE010000003.1 coordinate 513,598, forward strand.
CTCTGGTAACGGGGCAGCTCTGCTTCAAGCGCGTGCGCCGGAACAGCTTCGTCTTCCACATCCAGCGGCACTTCGAAATCGTCGAAGGCAGCCATCAGTTCTTCCGTATCAAAATCCTCAAGCGGATCGCCTTGAACCGCTGCCGCCTCTTCGTGCACCGGAACCGGCGCGTAGGCAGCCGAAGCCGGGACAGGCGCGGCCTGATAGGCCGCAGGTTCCGGCGCATAGGCCGGCTTCGCCTCGGCAACCGCCTGGGTGACGGACGGCGCATAGGAGGTCGCGCGGCTGATAATGGGAGCAGCTTCCGTACGGCCGATGACCGGCGCTTGCGAACCATACCCCCAGGAAGCGTTTGCCGAGCGCTGAACCACAGGCTTCGCCGCACCGGCAAGAAGCGTCTCAAGTTCATCTTCAAGGCTTAAGGACGGCGCCGCAACGACAGCGCGTTCCGGCTGCGCCGGTTCGGGTACAAAGCTGACGGGCTCGTGCCCATCGCGCCCCTCGCCCGTTTCACCGTCGGCATAAACGGCGTCCGGCTCGTAATCGGCGTAGTCGGGTTCCTCATAGATCGCGACGGGCTCGGCTGCGGCATGCGCATAATCCGCATTCGACATCAATTCCCGTTCCACCGCGTCCTGAATATCGAAGTGAGCAAACCGATCCGGCTCAGCATGACTGTGCACGGGCTCCGAGGCTGCCGCCGGGGCGGCACGCTGAGGATGCTCCTCAAAATCGCCCATGAGCTCGCGCTCCAGATCCATAGCAAGATCCTCGCCCGATCCGGTTGCCGTTTGTTCCTCTTCGACAGGCGTTCCCATGATACGGGAAAGCTCCATCAGAGGGTCGTCATTACCGAATCGCGAATCATCCTGCCGGTGAGAACGCTGAAGATAGTTGTCCGCCATGGCGTTAATCCTGTACTCTCAACTATGGACGTCAAAAGACGTCACGCATTGGCCATACCAGCGCAATGTGGGCAAAAGTTGACAGGATTTCCGCGCCTTTCAGCGCATTTCGGTTGGGGCGTCCGCACCAATGATAGACAATCCGGACGCCAAAACCTTAGAAACAACCTGCACCAGCCCTAGCCTGGCTTGGGACAAGTTTGGATCGTTAACCTTAATAAAACGTAAGTCCGCGTTTTCGGTTCCCTTATTCCACTGCGCGTGCAGCGAACTTGCCAGGTCATAAAGGTAGAAAGCAAGGCGGTGCGGCTCCTGATGGACGGCCGCCGTTTCAATCAAACGCGGGTATTCGGCGAGCTTGCGGATGAGCGCAATTTCGCTTTCGTCCGTCAGCAAACCGAAGTGCTGGGCACTGGCCGCCAGTGATTCTTCGCCCAGCCCAAGCTGTTCGATCGCCTGCCGGAACACGGAATGGCACCGGGCCGAAGCATATTGAACGTAGAAAACCGGATTGTCCTTGGAATGTTCGGTGACCTTGGCGAAGTCGAAATCCAGCGGCGCGTCATTCTTCCGGTACAGCATCATGAACCGGACGGGATCACGCCCGACTTCTTCCACCACATCGCGCAGGGTAACGAATTCGCCCGAGCGTTTCGACATGCGCACCGGCTCGCCATTGCGATAGAGTTTGACGAGCTGGCAGATGAGAACCGTCAGTTTGGCCGTACCGCCGGAAACAGCGCGTGCCAGCGATTCAAGCCGCTTGACGTACCCACCATGATCGGCCCCGAGCACATAGATCATCTCATCGAAGTGCCGGTCGTACTTGTCCTTGAAATAGGCAACGTCGGCGGCAAAATAGGTGAACTGTCCGTCGGACTTCACCAAAGGCCGGTCGATATCGTCACCCACATCGGTCGAACGGAACAGGGTCTGCTCGCGATCTTCCCAGTCCTCCGGCAGCTGGCCCTTGGGCGGCGGCAGCTTGCCTTTGTACACATGTCCCTTCAGCGTCAGGTCGTTGATCGCCGACCTGATCTGCTTGGCATTGTCCGCATGCAGCGTCCGCTCGGAGAAAAACACATCGTGATGCACGTTGAGCGACGCAAGATCGTCGCGGATCATCACCATCATGGCATCGATGGTCCGATCCTTGATGATCGCGGTCGCTTCTTCTTCCGGCATTGCCAGAAGTTTCGTGCCGTAATCGGCGGCAAGCGCCTGCCCGACCGGAACAAGATAGTCGCCGGGATAAAGGCCAGCCGGAATCTCGCCGATATGCTCACCCAGCGCTTCGCGGTAACGCAGCATCACCGAGTTGGCGAGCACATCGATCTGCGCACCCGCATCGTTGATGTAATATTCCTTGGTCACATCATAACCGGCAAAGGATAGAAGATTGGCCAGGGCATCGCCGACAACGGCGCCCCGGCAATGCCCCACATGCATCGGCCCGGTCGGATTGGCTGAAACGAACTCGACATTGACCCTATGGCCATAGCCCAGCTTCGACCGGCCATAGTCGAGACCGGCGCCCAGCATGCCCGCCAGCTGCCCGTGCCAGTACGTATCCTTCAAGCGCAGGTTGATAAAACCCGGTCCGGCAACGTCAACAGAGCCGACATCCGGGTCATTTTTCAGCGCGTCGCCGATCTTTATCGCCAGTTCGCGCGGGTTTTGGCCAACGGCTTTCGACAGAACCATCGCTGCATTCGTTGCGATATCACCGTGGCTCGGATCGCGCGGCGGCTCCACGCCAACGCGGGACAGATCCACATCGGCGCCATCAATGGTTTTCAATTCAAGCGCTTGCAGGGCTTTTTTAATCCGCGCATCGAAATCGGCGAAGATGTTCATGACGTTATACTCGATCGGGTTTTTCACGTTGGTGCGGTCGTGTGACCGCGATTGGCCCTTCGCTTAAGCCAATTCGGGCGTATGGTCAAACAAGCGGCGATGCTCGCGCACAGCATAAGTGTCGGTCATGCCCGCCAGGAAATCCGCCACAAGCCGTGCGCGCGGCGCTAAACCGTCGTGTTTCGCCCCCTCACGCCAGCCTTCCGGCATGGTTTGCTCGTCGGCCATATAGGCATCGAACAAATCGCGCACGATCTGATCGGCGGACTTTCTGATGCGGATGACGCTCTCGTGGAAATAGAGATTCTTGTAAAGGAATGATTTCAGCAGTTTTTCCTTGTCCCGCATGGCAGCGGAAAACCCGATCAGCATGCGTCCGGCATTGTGAATATCGTCCACGCATTGCGGTTGCAGCGCTTCGATATTGGTTTGAGCCGTGCGGATAACGTCTTCGACCATGATGGTGATCTGCCGCCGCACGATTTCGTGCGATGTACGGACATCATCGAGAACGGGATATTTCTGCCGCACCGCGCGCAGGATGTCGCCCGTCAGCGGAACCTCCTCCAATGCCTCCAGCGACAGCAGCCCGGAACGCAGGCCATCGTCTATATCATGCGCGTTGTAGGCGATATCATCGGCAATTGCTGCGCACTGCGCCTCCAGCGAGGCATAACGGTTGAGTTCGAGGTCATATTGGCTGTTATACTCGACAATGGCGGCCGGCACGGGGTGCTTCAGTCCCTGGCCATCCGCTCCCGTCAGCGGACCATTGTGCTTCACCAGTCCTTCAAGCGTCTCCCAGGTCAGGTTCAGTCCGTCGAACTCCGCATAGCGCCTTTCAAGGCTGGTCACGATCCGCAATGACTGGGCATTGTGGTCGAACCCGCCAAACGCCTTCATTTTTTCGTTGAGCGCATCTTCGCCCGTATGGCCGAACGGCGTGTGACCGAAGTCATGCACCAGGGCAATTGCCTCGGCCAGATCTTCATCGAGCCGCATCGACCGTGCCAATGCCCTCGCAATCTGCGCCACTTCGATCGTGTGGGTCAGCCGGGTGCGGTAGTGATCCCCCTCATGGGCGATGAACACCTGTGTCTTGTGCTTCAGGCGCCGAAAGGCGGTGGAATGGATGATGCGGTCGCGATCACGCTGGAAAACCGTGCGCGTCGGACTCTCGTTTTCCGGCACGAGGCGACCGCGACTGCGTTGCGGATCGCAGGCATAGGGCGCCCTCTCCCTGTATCCGAAGCCAATTCCCTGCATCGACATGATTGAATTGAATGCCTTCCCACTTTGCGGCCGCGCCGGTCGTTGACTTCGCGGTCGCCAATTCTTAGCTATGGTGTATGATGAATGGCAAGGTGTGACATGGCAATGTCAACTTAAGCCGGAGCGCTGCGAACTGGTTCGCATTTGGAGCGTGAAGAAATGAGCGATGCAATGAATGTTTCCGTATCCGATGCTGCTGCCAAGCGCATTTCGGCAATTCTGAAGTCCGATCCCGAGAAGACCGCCCTGCGCATTTCCGTCGAAGGCGGCGGCTGCTCGGGCTTTTCCTACAAATATGATCTGGTCGATGCGCAGGACGCCGATGACATCGTCATCGAGAAACTCGGCGCAAAGGTGCTGATCGATTCGATATCCCTGCCCTATATCGGCGGTTCGGAAATCGACTTTGTCGATGACCTGATGGGACAGTCTTTCCAGATCCGCAATCCCAACGCCACCTCGTCCTGCGGCTGCGGAACCAGTTTTTCCGTCTGACCGGCGTTTCAGATTTCGCGCAATCAAAACTCAGCAAAGTCGTTGTTTCCCATGAAAATTGTCACCTGGAACATCAATGGTGTGAAAGCGCGGATCGAAGTTCTGACAGCGTGGCTGCGGGAATCCAATCCGGACATCGTCTGCCTGCAGGAAATCAAGTCTGTCGACGAGCAGTTTCCACGGGCCGAGATCGAAGCCCTCGGCTATCACGTCGAAACCCACGGCCAGAAAGGCTTCAATGGCGTTGCCATCCTGTCGAAGAAGAGCCCGGACGAAGTAATCCGCGGCCTGCCCGGCGAGGATACCGACGAGCAGTCGCGCTTCATCGAAGCGGTATTTTCGACGGAAACCGGCGCCATCCGGGTTGTTTCGCTGTATCTGCCCAACGGCAATCCCATCGATACGGAAAAATTCCCCTACAAGCTGCGCTGGATGGAGCGTCTGGAACGCTGGGCGGAAGACCGGCTTGCTCTGGAAGAACCGCTTGTTCTGGCGGGCGACTACAATGTCATTGCTCAGCCAAAGGACGCCAAACACCCCGAAGCATGGCTGAATGACGCGCTGTTCCAGCCGGAATCGCGCCAGGCATTGCGCCGGCTGGAAAATCTCGGTTTCACCGACGCGACCCGTGCCGTCACGGATGAGGCGGGGATATACACATTCTGGGATTATCAGGCTGGCGCCTGGCAGAAGAACAATGGCATCCGCATCGACTATCTGATGCTGTCGCCGGAGGCCGCCAACCGTCTCACCTCCGCCAGCATCGAAAAACATGTCCGCGCCTGGGAAAAGCCGTCGGATCACGTGCCTGTGGCAATCGCCTTGGCATGATTTGCGGCGGAAGGCCCTGTCGGGTCAGCTCAGGCTGGCTCTTCCCGATCAGAAATCGCCGGTTTTGATGATGTCTTCGGCAAGCACGATGGCCGTCCGGCGGTCGGCCTCATTGGCGATGGAAAATGCCTGTTCCTGAATATCGCCGATCCAGACGCGATCCTGTTTGGATGCCCGCTCGAATGCGGCGGTCATCATGGCCAGCCCGCGCACGGTCTTTCCGGCCTGGAACAGCAGATTGCCCAGCATGGCCTGCGCACCGGCATGGCCCTTCTGGGCCGACAGACGGAACCATCGGGCCGCCTGATTGGGATTCGGCTGGCCGCCCTCACCCTTCATCAGCATCTTGCCGAGTTCGAACTGTGCATCGGAGTCGCCGAAATTCGAGGCGGCCTGCAGGTAGAGATCGCGCGCGGCGCTCGGATTGGACTTGATCGGGGAGTTCGGGATGCCGCGCTTCACATAACCGGCAAGGGCCACGAGCGCATCGGCAACATAACTCTCGTTCTGGGTGCCCTGTTCGGCGCCCTCGTGCACGACCTGCTCGAACATCTTGTAGGCTTCGTAGTCGTCTTCCTTGACGCCGTCGCCTTCCGCATACATGCGGCCGAGCTTCCAGTTGGCGCCCTGATGGCCCTTTTCCGCGGCAAACCTCAACGCCTTGACGGCTTCATCCTTGTCGCCCTTCTTGTAGGCGGAAAATCCGAACTTGAAGAGGGCGAAAGGGCTGGAATCCTCATTCATCTCATTGCTGGTGTCGAACGCGTGACAGGGCAGCGTCATGACACTCAAAGCAAGCCCGATCCCGAAAAACGGAGCGGCGAAGCGATCAACAATGAGCATGGCAATACACTTCCTTTGCCCCGACGGGATGCGTCGCAGCCTTGCTGCGCCTGGCACCCCCTGTCAGGACACGATTGACGGCGACACCGGCGAAAACGCCGCCTGCCACCCCTTTTTGAGCGCATATCATTTGCGCTGCGGATGTTCTTGACGATGAATGTGACGCATCATTCCAGCGATCGTTTGACCGCTTTCCGGCAATAGTACGGCCAGATATCAGGGAATGGGATGTGCCTGCAAAAATGGAATCGTCGGGGCAGCGCGTCAGTTCCGACATCGCATAAAGGCTGTTGGTGTAAGCCAGTAAGATCGGTTTTGCGTCCATCATTGCCCCGGGCGGAACATCGGCACCATTGCACGACATTTCTTCAACCACTTATCGGTCGCCGCCCTATCGAGGTGCTCCGGGTTTGTGGCGCAAAATGGGCAAAATTGCCCCTTGCCTCCGCCTTGCAAATCATCGCTCAGAAGTGTTGCTGAATCGTCACAAAACGTAATGGAGAAACTCTTACTTTCGGATTGCCGGCATTGCAGTGCACAATAAACCAACGTCCAAATACTGAAAAAGCCCGGTACGAATACCGGGCTTTTCTGTTCGATCCTGGTCGGATCAGAATTTCATCTTGCCGGAAAGCGATACGGCAGTGACGAGATCGTTGCCGAAGTCATAGGAAGCATCCACACCACAAGGCTGGTTGCCTGTGCACTTCGTCGGGCCGTAGGATCCGGACTTGAGGATGCCGATAGCGCCGCCCAGACGAAGTTCAACATTCTTGTTCGGCGAGTATGCGAGACCACCGGACAGGAGGTAGGTGTCTGTCTGCGTAGTCAGGCCGGTTGTCGTGCCCTTGTCCCAGCTGACCTGCAGCTGACCGCTCCACTGATCGTTGAACTTGTGACCAACACCGCCTGTAACCGTCCAGCCGTCCTGGAACATCAGGTCAAGCGAGGTTGCGCGAACCGGAGACGATGCTCCGCAGGCAACCTTGCCCTTGGTTGCGGTAGGGCAGAAGGCGATAACGTCGAGGACGCTCCAGTCGACCCACTTGACCGAGCCATAGGCCAGCCAGTTCGGCGCAATACCGGTCTGAAGCTTGAATTCGACGGACTGTGGCATTTCGGCAGTGCCATAAACATCCGTGATCCGGCCGGAAAGCGGGTTCGTCGGCGTTTTAGGCAGCTGGGTCAGGTCGAGCGTGCCGCCGATTTCGCCGAGGTCAACAGCCGCATTGTACATAAGGCTGGCACGGAAAGCGATTTCTGGGATTTCATAAGCGGCACCAACGCGCCAGCCGACGCCGTCCGCGCTCAGGTTCAGCCTGCCGGTGCCATCGAGCGCACCGTGTGTCAGCAACGGAACAAAGCCGTTGACCATGCGTGTCTTGAAGCCTTCGAGTTCCTGATAGGAAACGCCACCGATGAAACGCAGCGAGCCCTTGTCCGTAACGTGGAACTTGTAGGAGCACGTCAGGCCCCAGTCATCCGATGAAATCTTGGTTTCAATGTTCTGGTTGTCGCCAGCCCAATTGGAACCTGGCTTCGTATGAACACCCCAAGGCTGGCTGTAGGAGCCCAGGCAGTCCAGATCAGGCGTGATGCCAACCTTCGCGCCAAATTTGTAGACGGAATAATCAGGTGTCTCGCTCGTCGAGGACTTCTTGAAGTTCTCATTTCCATCGAGAGGATTGGTGTCCTTGGCATTCTTGATCTTGCGATCAGGCATAACGTAAATCACGCCACCTTCGGTCACAAAACGCTCTTCGCTGAAAAGAAGGTCCCAGTTGTAACCGCCGCGTTCAAGGCCCCCCGCCTGTGCAGCAGTAGCAACACTTGTCAAAAGAAGCGCGCTGCCGATGATTGTGGAAATAGTCTTAGTCATTAAGTCCTCCCCGAGACCTGAAAACCTCTGAACCCGCGATCAAAGTCCAGCAAAATTGTTACCAGTACGTAATAGGTAACAAAGCGGGCGAATCGTGCAACTTGTTTGCGAGAGGGCTTGTGAACAGGGCCGAAGCACAAATTTTCAAAACATCGAAATTTCGTGATTTTTCGCCAGGGATTCCCTGATTTTTTCGGCGGCAGACCCTTGCCTGAGGCCGGAAACAGCTGATTTTCAGCGAAAAAACGGCAATGTTGCTCAAATGCAACGGCGGCCAAAAATGACCGAATTGGGGCGAAGGACTGTCGAAAATGGGGTGTGCTCCCCCGTCATTCAAGGGGAGCACAGAATAATTCAATCAAATTGAGAATCAATTAGCCCAAAAGGATTAGTTTGATCAGCCGGCTTCGCTGACACGGCGTATAGCCGTTGTAATCTTTTCGATGGATGCCTGCAGCTCGACCAGCCGCTCGCGCTCCGCCTCGACAATTTCCGGCTTCGCATTGGCAACAAATTTTTCATTGCCAAGTTTCTTGCCGATCTTGTCGATTTCCTCGTTGATTTTCCCGGCTTCCTTGCCAAGGCGGGCAACTTCCGCCTTCACGTCAATCAGGCTGCCAAGCGGCAGGCATGCCGTCGCCTCACCGATAACAAACTGCGCCGAGCCCTTGGGGGCTTCATCGGCGAGCTCGATCGTTTCGACACGTGCGCGCCATTTGATCGACGCTTCATGGCGCACCAATCGCTCCTTGGTCACGTCACGCGCTCCGACGACCACCAGCGGTGCCGTGGCAGAGGCAGGGACATTCATTTCCGCCCGGACCGAACGGATGCCCGTTACCAGATCGATCAGCCAGTTGATATCCGCGGCGGCTTCCCCGTCGAGGAAATCCGGCTCCGGCCAGCCAGCATGGCAGAGCAAGGTATCGCGCATCTGCCCCTCACCGGCCGTATGCGCCCAGAGCTCTTCCGTCATGAACGGCATGAACGGATGCAGCAGCTTGTAGATTTCATCGAGGACATAGGCAGCGCAGGCCTGTGCTTCCGCCTTGGCTTCCGCATCCTCGCCATTGAACACCGGCTTCAGCAATTCAATGTACCAGTCGCAGAACTGGTTCCAGACGAACCGGTATGCCGCGCCGGCGGCTTCATTGAAGCGATAGCTCGTGATACCGTCGGTGACGTCGCGCACCGCATTGGTCAGCTCCGTCAATATCCAGCGGTTGACCGTGAGCTTTGCGTCCTGCGGCCGGAAAGCCGGATTGCGCGCAACGCCGTTCATCTCGGCGAAACGTGTCGAATTCCAGAGTTTTGTCCCGAAATTGCGATATCCGGCAATGCGGCTTGGATCGAGCTTCACGTCACGGCCCTGTGCCGCCATGATGGCAAGCGTGAACCGCAGGGCATCGGCGCCATATTCGTCGATCAGATCCAGCGGATCAATGACGTTGCCTTTCGACTTCGACATCTTGGCGCCGTTCTTGTCGCGCACCAGCGCGTGGACATAGACCGTGTGGAACGGCTCCTCATTCATGAAATGCAGGCCCATCATCATCATGCGGGCGACCCAGAAGAAGATGATGTCAAAACCGGTGACCAGCACATCGGTCTGATAATAGGTGGCAAGCTCCGGTGTCTTGTCCGGCCAGCCCAGCGTCGAGAACGGCCACAGCGCCGACGAGAACCAGGTGTCGAGCACGTCTTCGTCGCGCGTGAGAATATCGCCGGGTTTCAGGTCTTCGAGCAGGTTCTGCACATGGGCCTTCATCGGCCCCTCATGCGCCAGATAATGCTGAATCGCGGCGCTGAGCGCTTCTTCCTCAGTCTTTTCAACAAAGACCTGGCCATCCGGACCATACCACGCCGGAATCTGGTGTCCCCACCAGAGCTGGCGCGAGATCGTCCAGGGCTGGATGTTTTCCATCCACTCGAAATAGGTCTTTTCCCAGTTCTTCGGCACAAAATTGGTGCGGCCTTCGCGCACGCTGGCAATGGCTGGTTTGGCGAGTTCCGCCGCGTTCACATACCACTGGTCCGTGAGATAAGGCTCGATCGGCACGTCACCGCGGTCGCCATGCGGGACCATATGCGTGTGATCTTCTATCTTTTCGAGATAGCCGCCCTCTTCCATCATCGCGACAATCAGCTTGCGCGCCGCAAAGCGATCCTTGCCATCGAGTGCATGAATCAGCTGATCGAGATGACTCGATTTCTCCAATCCTTCGAGGAAGTCGTTGTTATCCTTCAAGAAGATCGAGGCATCTGTATTGAGAATATTGATCTGCCGCAGATCGTTGCGCTTGCCGACTTCCGCGTCGTTGAAGTCGTGGGCGGGTGTGATCTTGACCGCGCCGGACCCGGCTTCCGGATCAGCGTAATCATCCGCAACGATCGGGATGAGGCGGCCAACCAGCGGTAGCAGGACATTATTATCGAGAACGGCATGATAGCGCTCATCGGCCGGATTAACGGCAACGCCGGTATCGCCCAGCATGGTTTCCGGCCGGGTGGTCGCAACAACGATGTAGGTGTGCGGGTTTTCCGGATCGAAAGCCACGTTCTCGAGCGGATAGCGGAAATGCCAGAGATGGCCCTTGATTTCGCGCTGCTCGACTTCAATGTCCGAAATTGCGGTCAGCAGCTTCGGGTCCCAATTGACCAGCCGCTTGTCCTTGTAGATCAGCCCCTGCTTGTAGAGCGTCACGAAAACTTCCAGAACTGCCTTCGACAACCCCTCGTCCATGGTGAAGCGTTCGCGCGACCAGTCACAGGACGCGCCCAGACGCTTCAACTGGCCGGCAATGATGCCGCCGGACTCGGATTTCCATTCCCACACCCGCTCCACGAACTTCTCGCGGCCCATGGCGCGGCGGCCCGGCTGCTGGCGTTCCATCAACTGGCGCTCGACAACCATCTGCGTCGCAATGCCCGCATGGTCCATGCCCGGCTGCCACAGCACGTTCTTGCCGCGCATACGCTCGAAGCGCACGAGAATGTCCTGAATCGTGTTGTTCAGCGCGTGGCCCATGTGCAGCGAGCCGGTCACGTTCGGCGGCGGAATGACGATGGCGAAGGGATCCGCGCCGGGCTTCGAACCGGCTCCGGCCTTGAATGCGCCAGCGTCATCCCAGCGTTCTGCGATCTTCGGCTCTATGGCCGCGGCATCATAGGTCTTCTCAAGCATGCGAATAGTCCGTCATTTTTGCGGAAAAAGGTTAGCTACGGTGTAAACCGAATGGCTGGACATAAGTCAATGATGACTTGCCGAATGTCGACGATGCAATCTTGACTTAGAGGATCGGGACGCTACCGAATGAACTGTCGCACATCGCCGACTATTCAGGGGGAAAGCATGAAATTTTACAAGCTCATCGCAGCATGCACTGCTGTGACAATTCTGGCTGGCTGCGGGGTATCTGAAGGCCGGTATAAGGAAGTACAAGGCCTCCTGGCAAAACCCGAGAGGCAAAAAGCCGAAATAGGACACTGCTCCAATATGTTCGGCAACATGCCGATGAAAAGTCGCCAGAACATAGCCGTCGTATCAGGACTGAGCGTTTCGAGCATGCCAACGATCCTGTGCAAACGACTGGTTCAAGGCATTGTCAGCGGCAAGCTCACCCGTGCTGACGTCAATTCCGTGAGCAATGGCAACCTTACGCCGGGTGCGTTCAAGGTGATTCAGGGCAGATAGCCGCTGGAATGAAATCAGCGCTTGGCGCCCCGCGCCACGCGCTCGATTTCCTCGCGCACCAGCCGCTCGACCAGATTGGGAAGATTGTTGTCGAGCCAGTCCTGCAGCAAGGGCCGCATGATTTCCTGTGCGATATCATCGAAGGACCGGCGCTGCTCGTGCTGAACAGCAAAAGAAAGATCGCCAAATGCTGCGCTGACCTGACGTTCCGTCGCTTCCGACAGGATCGGCTCCAGCGCACGCTCGAGATCAAGCGAAACCTCGTCGCCGATGGCAGCCTCGGATGCTTCAGGTGCCGGTGCAACCGGCTCAACTTCCAGCGCCTGATCCGGTGCTTCGGCCTGAGCCTCCCGTTCGACAACCGGTATCTGCGGCGGCACGGGGACAACGGGCGTTTGAATTTCAATCAAAGGTTCCGGCGCGACAAAAGCCTCGGGCTCCGGCACGGCATAATCCGCCGGTTCGTCAATGACGGGCTCGGGGGCAAGCGGGGCCCTCAATACTTCCGGCTGAGGCTCCGGCGGCATTACGACCACTTCGCGCTCGACAAGCTTGGACTGCAGCGGCGAGAACGGCCTGCCCAATGGCGCCTCATAGGCGTGCGGCAGCGGATGCGAAACGGCAATGCCTTCGCGCGGCGGCAATTCCGCCTCCTCCTCGCTTGCATCATAGGCGTGAAGCGGCGTCTGGACTGCGCTGGCAGGAACTGGAACATCGGAATTGACCGGCATCGGCACACCAGCCTCTGTCCGCGTTGTATCACTCTCTTCAATGATACGACGGATCGAGGCGAGAATCTCTTCCATAGAAGGTTCACGCGCCACGCTGGAGGATTGTGCCATGATACTCTCGCCTACTACATCTTGTTTCGCTGCCGAGCAACGAATCTGCATTCAGTGTAGAGGCTTACATGGTCTTTGAGAATCCCTGCGGCGGAGAATACGGCCTAACCCACAGACTTTTCTGGAACGGCACGCAACCGGCCATCCGCTCGTGAAAATGCCGCCGGCGTGATGACACCGGCGGCATGGAAATAGTTCCAAGAACAGGTTCGGGGCCTAACGGCCGTCCGGCGTGCGCAATCCGAACCACTTGTCCTTGACGGCGTCGTAATGCTCTTCCGGCTTATACTGGGCGACCTGCAGGCCGATCTGTTCCGGCAGCAGGCGGCCGACTGCAAGCAGAACGGCGTAGCTTGTGACAACGCTGTCATGTTCAGCCTGAGCCAAGGCAATCTGCCCGGACAAAACCTGAGCCTGCTGGTTCAAGACATCGAGCGTGGTGCGCTGACCAACCTTGCGTTCCTCGATAACGCCGTTCAAGGCGAGCTGGGCCGCCGAGATCACGGCTTTCTGCGCAACAATGGATGCCTTGGCGGCTTCCAGCTGCGACCATGCCTTGGCAATCGCCTGACGCACGCTGTCGCGGGTCACATCCACTTCGATCCGGCGCTGCGCGGCGGTTTCCTTGGCCTGACGGACAAGCGCCGGCGTACGGCCGCCGCTGTAGATCGGAATGGTCAGTGTAATGCCGGCCGATGCTGCCGTTCCGTCGTTCTGCGACGAGTCATTGCCCGAAAACACATCCGTGCGGGTCACACCGCCGCTCAGGCCGATCTGCGGCAGCAAGGCGCCTTCATTCGACTTCACCGAATAGCCCGCAGCGTCAAGAGCGTACTGCGTTGCGAGAATTCCCGGATGATCCTTTGCTGCAATGGCAAAGGCGGAGTCCATCGATTTCGGCAGGTGTTTTGAGGCAATGCTTGCTGGCTTCAGCCCAGTCGGTGCTGCACCGACAATCTGGATATAGGTGGCTTCAGCGGTTTTGACGTCTGAACGGGCGACGTTCAACGTGGCGACGGCCGAGGCCTTCTGTGCTTCGGCCTGGGCAACGTCCGTGCGGGTGCCTTCACCGACATCGAAACGCGCACGGGCAGCGCGCAGCTGCTCGTCAAGAAACTCCAGGTTCTTCTGACGCAGAACCACAATCTGCCGGAACATGTACACATCCATGTAGGCCTGTGCAGCGCTGAACAGCAGATTCTGTGTGTTGTTGCGCAGGTTTTCACGGGCGGCCAGAACCTGGGTCTTGGCCGACGCGACGTTGTTCTTGGTCTGGAAACCGTCAAACAGCGTCTGATTGAGGGAGATGCCGAATGTACCGACATTCGAGTTGCTGGTGTTGCCCCCATCAATTCGGCGTGACGTCGCCGTCAAACCGGCTGTCGCCGAAACTGTCGGGCGATAGCCGGATTTGGCGACCGCAACGCCCTCATCCGTCACCCGCACACCGGCGCGATCAGCATTGAGGGTCGAATTGTTGTCATACGCCTTGGACATCGCGCCAAAGATCGTTTCTGCCATTGAAGGCGCAGAGGTCAAGACCGTCGCCGACAGCAGCGCTGCGGTGAGTACTCGCTTACCCGGTATGAACACCATAAACCCCTTCATTCTCTAAAACTTGGAAACCCCAGACCGAACCGATTGGTTCGACCACATGTCGTTCATTCGCTTTCAATTTGCAAGATGACCCACCGGCACATTTTTCGATATGCGAACAAAGTGGTCAACCGTTGCACTTTTGTCTCATGTGCGACACTCAAAACTCGAACTCAGGCACCCTCTCAAAACCGGGAAGCGGCTTCACGGCAGAGTTGAAAGCAGGACGGCCCGATACTACCCCATCATTCTTGACATAAATCATGGCCTGACCGGAATTGCCCGCGCCTTCAACGGCAACGAGGCGTCCCCCATCCTTCAGCTGGTCAAACAATGGACCAGGAACATGATCAATGCCACCCTCAAACAGAATCACATCATAGGGCGCTTCCGCAGCATACCCTTTTTGCAGCGGCGTGCTAACCACCACCACATTATCATAACCAAGCTGCGCCAATGTGGCAGTCGCCTGCTCGGCAAGCGCCTGGTCGTTTTCAATCGCGATCACCGATCCGGCGATGCGCGAAAGCACCCCGGCCGAGTATCCGGTGGCGCAACCGACATCGAGAACCACATCCTCGGGCTGGACATTGGCCAATTGCACAAGCTTGGCGAAAGGCGAAGGCTGCATCAGGTAACGCGCACCTGATTGCGCGGTTGCACTCAACATCAGGACATCCTCGTCGATATAGGCGAGTGGCTGACGGACGCTTGGCACGAATTTTTCGCGGGGAACATCGAGGAAGGCCTGAAGCAACGGTTTGTCGGTCACATCAGTCGTACGCAACTGATTGTCGACCATCTTGATGCGAAGATCTTCAAAGTTCAGCGTCATGGTCCACAAGCTTTCCTGGCAAGGCACTTGCAACACAGAGCGCTTGCAAGCGCGTAACTGGCTCCTGCCGGATGATTTCAGCAGAAGCAATAATTTAGGACAGGATGTGGCAAAAAATTAAGCCACCGTCAATCAATGTCTGCCGTGGCGAGGCAACACACGCGCCATTTGCACGCAAATATCGCATCTTTCTCGCGCAGCGTAATCTTTGTGCAACTCTTGTCGCATTATTTCAGGGGCAAATCACCGGCAACAGCCTGTTATCAAGCGATTCTTTCACCGCGGCGGACATGAGATTCGCAGCGACGGATACCCGTGGCAAAGGCCCGGCAACCGCAGGACAGACCCCGCGCGGCATTGAAAGAGGGTGTCCTATTGCAGCGCGAGAAAGAGGTGTCGAATTGATCGAAAATTCGTGGTAAAGTAGCGAAAGTAAAGTCCCTTTTATTTACCTTGCCATTGTTTTCCGCCCACGCATGCACCCAATTCTGTTATTGAACTGACAGCAAGCACCTGCCATTGTCACAAGCAGGCAGAAGGAATCGGTAAGCGGCGATAGGAATTATGCGCAAATGATTGATTTCAAAGGACTAGGCGATTTCCCCGTCAGTCACGACGAACTCACCGGACTGGCCGACAGGGATGCGCTCGAAGAACATCTTGATAGTCTTTGCGCATCGTACGGCGAAAGTGACTTCGTTGATCGCATTGAATTTGCCATTCTCTGCATCGATATTGACAACTTCAAGATCATCAATGAACAACATGGCCGCAGTGAAGGCGATAATCTTCTAAAACTGGTTGCTGACCGGCTTCAGTCCTGCCTGCGCAAGAACGATGTTGTGTATCGTCTTGGCGGCGACGAGTTTGCAATTGTGCTGGTCCAGGTAACGTCTGAAGAAACTGCCCGCGTTGCCGACCGGATCATCGGATCGATCTCGCAGCCCTATGATTTGGGCGGCGATGCACCGATCCGGATAACCGCAACGATCGGCGCGGCTCTGGCCCCGCGTGACGGGCAGACGCCGGAGAGCCTGCTCTGGTGTGGCGATGCGGCGCTCTACATCGCCAAGAACGCCGGCAGAGGCGTCTATCGCCGCTATTCCGAACGCCGCTCCAGTTAGTTGTGCGCACCGGCCCGGCAGCTTTCAGAGGGGTGCTCCAGCAATGACCCACTCCATGCACCCAAGGGAACGGGAAGCTTTCGATCAGGCCAATGAAGGCATTCGTCTTGGCGCAGCCGGCGACCATCTGCACGCGGTCAAACACTGGGAAAAGGCTTCGCGCATCGCGGACGAGCATCTGCAAGGGACAGATATCAACTTCTGGATCAAAAGCGGCTATGGCGCCGCGCTCTTCGACGTCGATCAATATGATGAAAGCATCGCAACATCCGAAATTGCCCGTCAATGGTGCCTCGGCCACGGACAACCGTTGGCATCGCTTTCCATTGCACGGTCTTATCTCGCCCTCGGCCAGACCGCGACTGCGCGCCCGTATCTGCGCGAAATCCACAGGCTGATCGGCAACGATATATTCCCGGCGTTCAAAGATTCAGAGGCGGAAAATATCCGCAATGCGCTCTCATCAGATGATTAAAACTGAAATAAGCGGAGCAGTAACAATACTTTAAATCGATTTTACTGGCCATTTCGCAGTGGAGTGCAAATGGCGTCACATCACTTGTTGAAAATTGAAATTAAAATCTCCGTCATCTCCGCTAATTTTGTAATAGACCGTCGCAATTGTTGATTTGAACTGCGGAACTCTTGCCTATTTGGATCGTTATCACGTCCGGCAATTCAATTCGGAGCATGAGAGAATGACGATCAAGACCGTTCCACAGGAAGTCTACCAGCGCCACGAGCGCGAATGGCAGCTGCTTCGCGAGGCTTTGGCCAAGAACAAATCCGCAAGCGAATCCCAACCGATCGCTGCGTCCAGCCGCCCCGCAGATCTGGTTCCCGGCGCCTTCCCTCAATAATCCCGTCTGTTGATTCGAACCCGCATGGCCTGTAGCAACGGCCGTGCGGGTTTTGCTTTGCCGGCATACGGGCCAGATGCCGCAATGTGCTATCCGCGAGCGGGCATCCGCATGCCAGGCGTCCAGCAGCGTCTTGACAAGCACGATACACGGGCCTAGTTGGCAAATTACAGTTGCGCGCGCAGCCAGCTGTCGTAGGCGTTACCGTCATCCAACGCGTCCTTTGTCGAGAGGATCCCAGCAGGGAGTTCGCGATCCAAGAGGCGCTTGTGGTATGACATTGTTTTCCCACCTCCCATTTCCGGCCGTTCGACGGCTCCAGCAGTGTTCCCGGCATCGGGCATGCTGCGGCGCAATGTCGTGCGGTCCGCGCAACGGGGAGCCGTTCGGCAAAACCCTTTCTCCCATTGGCGCCAAC
Source organism: Phyllobacterium sp. SL163 (assembly GCF_049896885.1). Taxonomy (NCBI): domain Bacteria; kingdom Pseudomonadati; phylum Pseudomonadota; class Alphaproteobacteria; order Hyphomicrobiales; family Phyllobacteriaceae; genus Phyllobacterium; species Phyllobacterium sp. SL163. The sequence continues at coordinate 531,049 of NZ_JAFCVE010000003.1, forward strand.
ACCTCGAGACAGAGGCCGGGACACGGTCAAACCGTCGGCCTCACGTCCGGATTGAAACCAAGGAGCAACATGATATGCAAATGACCGGCAATACGATCCTCATCACCGGCGGCACCAGCGGCATCGGACGCGCACTGGCTGAAGCGTTCCACGACCGCGGCAACCGCGTCATCATCACGGGACGGCGCCTATCCCTGCTTGAAGAGATTACAGCCGCCCGGCCGGGTCTGGTGGGACTCCCGCTGGATCTCAGTGATCCGGACTCGTTGGCTCATCTTGTCAGCGAGGTTCGCACACGCTTTCCCGCGCTTAACATGCTCATCGCGAATGCCGGCATCTCGCGGCCGGAGGACATGACGACGGATGACTGGGACATATCCGCCGCTCAGTCGATCGTCGAGACGAACATCATGGGCGTGCTGCGCGTGACGGCGGCGTTCCTGCAGTTGCTTAAAGCCCGGCCCGGCGCAACGATCCTCGCGACCAGTTCAAACCTCGCCTTCATTCCCCGCGCCGACTTTCCAACCTATTGCGCCAGCAAAGCCTTCCTGCACTCGTGGCTGCAGTCGCTGCGTCACCAACTCCGTAATATTCCGGTCTGTGTGCTTGAGCTGGCACCGCCTTATGTTCAGACGGAATTGACCGGCGACCGACAGGCATCCGATCCCCGCGCCATGCCGGTTGCCGCCTATGTAGCCGAGGTCATGCAATTGCTGGAGGCGGAAAACCATCCGAGAGGCGAAGTTCTGGTCGAACGCGACCGTGCCCGGCGCTCGGCGGAGCGGGAGGGCCGCTACGAGGAGACTTTTGCCGCAATGAACCCGTCTTAAAGCAGCTGCAGGACATTGAAACGAGAGGCCCGGCATCTCACGAAAGCCGGGCCGCGCACTGCTCGCGGCCCTGTGAACGCCGATAAGGTCAAAACTCCCTCAGGAGTGCATGCGTCCGGCCTTGATGTATTCCACCATCTGGCTGACCACGGTGCCCCAGCCTTCGTGAAAACCCATCTCTTCATGCTTCTTGCGGTTGGATTCATCGCCATGAATGGCGATCGCACGGTAGAGCGTGCCGTTTCCGTTGCGCGCCAGATCCAGCGTGGCTGTGAAAAACGGATTGGCTGACGGCCGGTAACCACCGATCAGCGCGTCGGTGATGACCAGGCGTTCGTGCGGTTTCACTTCGAGATAGCAATGGGTATTGGGATACTCCTGGCCATCGGGCGAGCGCATCGTGAAATTGACTGTCCCGCCGGGCCGCAGGTCAATGTCACAGGCCGTGATCGTCCACGGTTTTGGCGCGAACCACTGGCGCAGATGCTCCGGCGTCGTCCAGGCGCGCCATACAAGCTCTACCGGGACGTCGAGGTCGCGTTCAAGCACGAGATCGAGTTTGGGATTGATTGTGATGTCGGGTAGCTTCATTTGGATTCCTCCTCCTTGAGTTTCATGAGATAGCTGTCCAGTTGATCGAGGCGGCGTTTCCACAGCGCGCGCTGGCGCCCAAGCCAGTCTTCGGCAAGCTTGAGCCGTTCCGCTTCGAGTTCGTAGGTCCGGACGCGTCCGGTCTTGTGTGACCGTACCAGGCCACTTCCTTCCAGCACTTTCAGGTGCTCGACGAAGGACGGCAGCGCCATGCCATAGGGCGCAGCGAGCTCGGATACCGAAGCGGGGCGGACGGTGAGCCGTTCGAGCACATCGCGCCGCGTCGCGTCGGACAGCGCGCGGAAAATATGATCCACGACGGCCGGATCGGGCATGGGCTGGCGTGGCGGCATGCCGCCGCCGGTCTGTGGTATCATGGCCCCCTCCTTTGAAAGCACCGTGTCCATCTGAATGGAAACGGGTTATAGGTCGGATAAAAACTTAGGTCAATCCCTTAGTATTGCCCGACGACAGCGGACCGTTTCCGCAGGCATTCAATCCCGGGCGAGCGAACGAAGGCTAAAGGCCTCCAAAGCGTTGAGCAGATCAACCGGCAGATCAATCGATGGCAGGACAGGCGCGCGACCCGGAATATGAATGCCTTTGCTGTGCAGCCGGTCCAGCTGGGCGGCAAGACGTGCCGGGAAATCTGGAGCAAGCAAATTGGGTTGTATGGCAAAAACAAACAACCCTACCCCTGGCGAAAGAGCGCCTTGCGAAAAGGATGGTGCATCAAGAGACCAATTGGAACCAGTCAATCCTGCGGCAAGCGTTTCAACCATCAGTGCAATATTCGCACCTCGCGTGCCGCCAAAGGCAAGGAGTGCGCCCCGCATCGCTTCACCGGCATCTGTCGTGGAACTGCCTTCGGCGTCTATAGCCCATCCCTCAGGTATCTGTTCTCCCTGTTCGGCAAGTTGCCTTATAGTGACGAAAGCTGTGGCGCTGGAAGCTTGATCAATCACCAGCGGACGCGAATCCTCACTTGGCGCGGCAAAAGCAAGGGGATTGGTGCCAAACACGGCCTCACGGCTCTTTCCCGATGCCATCAGGGCAGGACTGTTCGTTGCCGCGAATGCGACCAATCCGGCATCCGCAAGACGCCTGACATAATATCCCAGCTCACCTGTTGTATAGCTGTTGTGCAGGGCGAGCGCCGCGAGCCCAAATGTACGCGACCGCGTGACCAATTCATCGATCACAAGATCAAATCCAAGATGCGCTATTCCCCCCGCGGCATCAACGCGAATAAGTGCAGGTGCTGGAAATACAACCTCCGGTTCGGCATTGCCGTTGATGCGCCCCTCCGAATATGCGGCCAGATAATCCAGAAGATGCCGAAACCCCACGGCGCTGCGTCCGTTGCATTCAGCGGCAACGGTTGCATCTGCAAGTGCATTTGCGTTTGCACTGCTTGCCCCTACGGAAATACAGGCCCGCCGGGCAAGCGCTTTCGCATCGTCAATCGTTGTTTCCAATTGGCTTCCTCTCCGCTGGATTCGAATTACCGGCTTGAAATCCACCCATATGATGGTTCGCGCTCATGGGCTCGAGCCACGATTCCCGCCTTCAAAGGGCGGTGTCCTGCCATTAGACGAGGCGGGATTATGACCAATTGGTACTGTGTGAACCCTTACCTGTAAAGCAGTCGAAGCGCTGTGTTCTGAGCGCATGTATAATTGAACTTGACCATAATCTGTGATCCAGTCGGGGGAACAGATGGCAGGAACCCTTGACGCGATGAACGTGAGTGAAATTTTGCCGTTTCTTGGACATACCGAACAAAGCGCTGGGCTCTCCAGTCTTCTCTTATCTGCCGAGTTTGATGTTGCCCAGATGCAGGGCCGCGTGCAGCGTGGGCACGGTGTCGGGCATCTTGAACTCAAGCCCCTCGGCATCGAACTCGCCTTCCAATTTCACACCGATTACAAAGAGACCTATGGAACACCAGAGGATGAAGGAAAGGCGGTTCTGTCGGGTGTCTTTGCCTATGACAAAGCCAAGAAGGATCGAAAGGCCTATAATGGCCCTGTTCCCTTCACCCGCGGTCCCCTTCGCAACCGTTCCGATGCACTGCGCGAATTCGGAGTTCCGTATCACACGGAACAGGACGACGACGAAATCGATTGGGATTACTGGTTCAAGGGTGGCGTACAGGTCGGTGCGTTCTATCGGCCAGACACCACTATAGAACACCTATCCTTTTCCATACCATTCAAGACCACTCTCGAAAGGCTGAACCGCCCCCATACCAATAGCGATTGATCTGGCGTGGCCGGGCATGCGGCGGCAGCATTGCCGTTTTGGCTGATCGCGGCCATATGGCGGTAGCGGAAGGATTTTGTCTGGAATGACTTGACGCCGCTGACTTCGTCTCATAGACAACGGCACCGGAGATTCACAGGCTTGTGTCTTGTGTATTGTCTCCAGTGACGAGGCCTCGTGGCGGAGTGGTTACGCAGAGGACTGCAAATCCTTGCACCCCGGTTCGATTCCGGGCGAGGCCTCCAAATTATCCTTCAAACTGTATATCCCGACGTCAATGCGTCAGCGGATGGCGCACGGCCGGTTGCGTGATCCGACTGGAAATTTGCCGTGCACAGGTGCGGGCGGTGCGCTGGTGGGACAGGCGTATCGGGCATAAGCAAGTTCGATCAAGCCCCAATACGGTTCATCGGCACCCGCATCGACAACGCCCCTTCTAAGCCGGGAAAGTCCCGTCACCCTGCCCCAGCTGCCTTTGCATCAGCACCGTATCGACCCATTGGCCGAACTTGAAGCCGGCGGAGCGCAGCGTGCCGACCGGCTCGAAACCAAGCCGCTCGTGCAGCTTCAGCGACCCCGTATTGCCGCTGTTGCCGATGATGGCCACCATCTGCCGCCAATTGCCCGCCTCGCACCGCCGGATCAGCTCGCCAAGCAGCAGCGACCCGATCCCGCGGCCGGCCATGCCGTTGGCGATATAAACCGAATCTTCCACCGTGAAGCGGTAGGCAGGGCGTGGCCGGTAGAGCGTTGCATAGCAGTAGCCCACGATCTGTCCGTTCGCCTCGGCCACCAGATACGGCAGCCCCGCGGCGAGCACGCCCGCCCTGCGCGCCGCCATCTCGCCCACCGCAGGCACCTCCAGTTCAAAGGAAGCGATGCCATTGAGCACGTGATGGGCGTAGATGGCCTGTGTCGGCACCATATCGCGGTCTTCCGCAGCGCGCACATGCACGGAGGCGGAATCAAGAGGCGAGGTCTTTTCTACAAGCAATTGATTATCCAATGAATGATTCTCCGGTTTTCCGCGCCGGACATCGGTCGGCGTCAAGCCGATATCCCGCAATAAGTGGGGTTCGAGCTCCCGCAGCGCCTCGAGCTGATGGCGGCGCGATTGTGGCGCGGCCGTGAGATAGCAGTCCACCCGATGCAACAATGTGCGGATTCTGCCTGCTCGAATGCTCACACGCTGTCTCCTGCGCCTGGTTTCTGCCCCTGTTTGTCAAGGAACCCGGTGGCATTTTGCATCTGAGGAGATATAAAAGAAGCTTTGAACGCCTATACGAACTATAAGGAAAGCTTTGTGTCTTCCCTCAGCCTTGATCAACTGGCCACCTTCGTCGAAGTCATCGAGCTTGGCAGCTTTTCCGCGGCCGCCGACCGGCTGAACATCAGCCAGCCGGCCGTGAGCCTGCAGGTGCGCCAGCTGGAAAAGCGGCTTGGCGTCCGCCTGATCGAACGAATCGGCCGCAAAGCCACCCCCACCGCCGCCGGTACCGAACTTCTTGCCCATGCGGGGCGTATCAACAGGGAGGTTTCGGGCGCCCTGGATGCGATGGCCAGATACACGACCGAGACCATCGGGCGGGTGCGGCTGGGAACAGGAGCCACGGCCTGCATCTATCTGCTCCCGCCGCTCCTCCGCAGCCTGCGGCAAGGGTTTCCGTCGCTGGATATCACCGTCAGCACCGGCAACACGCCGGACATGGTCAAGGCGGTAGAGGACAATGTGCTCGACATTGCGCTGGTGACGATGCCCGCCTCCGGCCGGATGCTGGAAATAAAATCGATTCTGCGCGACGAATTCGTTGCCGTCGCCCCCGCCGGCGTGGTCATGCCGCCGGAGGTGACGGCGGCGGAACTGTCAAAAAATCCGCTGATTCTGTTTGAACCGTCAGGCAATACCCGGCGGATCATCGACCGCTGGTTCGAACAAAGTGGTGTAAGCCTGCAGCCGGTCATGTCGCTGGGCAGCGTCGAGGCCATCAAGGAACTGGTGCGCGCAGGACTGGGATGGGCCATCTTGCCCGCCATGTCGGTGCGTGACCCGGAACAGCGGCGGCCTTTTACCGTGCGCCCGCTGATGCCGCACCTGCACCGGGAACTCGCGCTGATCATTCGCCAGGACAAGACAGTCACGCGCGGTCTGCGCGCACTGATCGCCGCCATCACCGAAGCCGGGACACGCCGTCGCCTCTAAGGGACAGCATTGCAGGGGCGTGCCGGTTCCAGGCGAATCAGGCTTTGCTGTTCGCCGCAGCCCGGCTGCCTTTCCAACGACGGCCAAACTTCACTTCCAGCTGCCGGCGCTTGCGCCGGACCAGCGCAGAATCATGCGACAGCACCACAAGCCCCAGCGGAATCATCCAAAAACCCAGAATCGGCAGAAAACCGAGTGTTCCCCCGGCAATGAGCGCGCCGCCGAGCGTGCGACGCATTGCCACCGATTGTGGAATGGGCACATGGCGGCCAAAGATGCGCATATGCCGGCGCTTTGGCGCGGCGGAATGCTCGTGGGCAGCATTAGGCCCATGATTACTGGCGTTTTCGGGGCGTTCGGTCACGCGGTTGCTCGTCCTTTCCGTGTTCAACAGACCCCGGATGTAGGAATGCAATAGCGGCATGTCATCATTTGTTGTGCACATTAGATGAAAAAAAACGAAATGGTCCTTTGCAAAAGCGAAACCCTTTTGCTATAGGCCACTTCGCTGATGACTGAGTAGCTCTTCCCCGGTAGCTCAGTGGTAGAGCAACCGGCTGTTAACCGGTTGGTCGCTGGTTCGAATCCGGCCCGGGGAGCCAGTCACCTCAAAGGCTTAGCAGCAGACGCTGCTGAGCCTTTTGCTTTTCTGCCTTCCCGCCTGTGGTCATCGTGCGCCAGCGCTGCCAATGCTCTTACGGCCGGAAGCCAATCAGTGCTATGAATAGCCAAGCCAAACATCCCCGTGGAGACATCATGTTCCTGCTCACCGTTGCCGCCATCTGGACCATTGCTGCGCTGACTCCGGGGCCGAATTTCTTCCTGATCGTGCGTTGCACCCTCACCGGTTCGCGCAAGATCGCCATCTCGGCGGCGGCAGGCACCCTCACGGGCACCCTGTGCTGGGGCCTTGCCGGCTGGCTTGGCGTCGGGTCATTGTTCATGGCCGCTCCGATTGCCTATATCGGCCTGAAGATAGCGGGCGGCATCTATCTGCTCTGGCTGGGTCTGCGGCTGCTGTGGCAGTTGCGCCAGCCGGCGGGCGACATGACCATCCCCGCAAGCAAGGTCAGGCTGACACCGCTGGGCGCGTGGCGCCTCGGGCTTGCCACGAACCTTGCCAATCCGAAATCAGCGTTGTTTGTCGCCAGCCTGTTTGCCGCCACCATGGCGCCGGGCACGCCTTGGACCCACGGCGCTGCGGCCGTCGTGGTGATGGTGACCATATCGACCATCTGGTATGCGGGGCTGGTTGCAGCGCTCAGCCACCGCACGGTCGCGGGTGCTTATCAACGGGCACGGCGTGCGATCGATGCCTTTGCCGGGGCAATCTTCATTGGCTTCGGCCTGAAGCTGGCCCTGTCCGACCGCTGAGCGGAGCACGGCAGGCGATGAAGCAAAGCCATTGAGCTGAACTTCTGTACTTTAGTTGAATTGAAAGTTCGAAATCTCCATGTTAGTCACACGGCTTGGAGATGACATCATGTCTGTTTTTGCAATCACCACTTTATGCGTCATTGCCACGTGGCTGGCCTGCTTCCTGTTTCCGCGATTTGACTGAAACAACAAGGCATGCCCTCTGCTCCGTGCGCTGAGGGCGGCAATCCGGAAAACCCCGGGCTAACGCACCCAGGTGGTGTTCTCCACATAGATATCAGCGTCCATGGTTGCCTGGACGAAAACCGAGCGGGCCATGGCAGGCGAAGCATGGCCTTCCATCGCCTCATTGCAGGCCATCCGGGCGAGCAGGTAAATTCTTCCCCGCTCCCCCGGCCAGTCGCTGGACAAAAACTCAGCCGCTTCCGCGACCGAACCGATGTTCCGCAGCTTGAAGGAATGAAGTGACTCGACAGTCACCGGTTTGAACTGAGCATCTTTCATGGCCTAGAAACGCCGATCATTCAGACTGGTTCCAATCTGAAAAGCGCCTGTGGCAAAATTGCGATGGCGCAGCATTCGCTGCGCCCGATCACGACCATGTGCGGGCAATCCTGGGAGGCTAGACCGGCTGACGGAAGTCCAGCCAGCGGTGGTCTCTGTCCGGCTGCTTCAGTTGTGCGCGCATGGCGGGGCTCAGATCGATATCGCAAAGCAGATGTTCGTTAAGGTCGGCCAGCCGGCCGATGGGTCCGGCTTCCTGCTTTTTCCGCTCGGGCGGCACGCGTGACAGGTTCAGGCCCAAATATCGCACTTCGGTCATTTCAGACTCCTAAAGTCATCAATCTCATTTCTATGTCTGGATAAATAGTTGTTTATTTATAGGAGAACCAACGTAAAATACGGTGAGAGCCATCAACCCAATTAATGGATAAATCATGTCCTCCCTGCCGCTGCCAGCCATCCGCGTTTTCGACTCCGTTGCCCGTTTGCAAAACTTCACCAAGGCTGCGGAGGAACTGAACATGACCCAGTCGGCAGTGAGCTATCAGATCAAACTGCTGGAGGAATTTGCCGGCGCGCCGTTGTTTCACCGGCACGCCCGCGGGGTCTCATTGACCGGCAAGGGCGAACTGGTCGCGCCGGTTATCCGCCGTTCTTTGGCTGAACTGGGCGAAACGTTCCGCGCGATCCGCGAAGAACAAAACTCCGTCCTGGTCGTCTCTGTCATACACACCTTTGCCAGCAACTGGCTGACCCCGCGCATTGTCGACTTCCAGACCCGGTTTCCCGATATTTCCGTGCGGTTCGACATCACGTCGCGTCTGGTGGATTTTGCCGCCGAAGGGATCGATTGCGGTGTGCGGATGGGTATCGGGCATTGGCCCGGCCTGAAGTCGCATCTGCTGCTTCCCGGCGGCTTCACGCCGCTTGCCAGTCCAGCATACCTTGAAAAATACGGCCGCCCGCAAAAGCCTGCCGATCTGCTCAACTACCACCTGATCACGCCGGACGACGACTGGTGGCAGGTCTGGTTCCGCCAGGCGGGCGTGGAAGGGCCGTTGGTCATGACCAAACCCGGCTTCGGTATCGATACGCAGCAGATCATCGCCAATCTCGCGCTTTCGGGTGGCGGCGTTGCGCTGGTTTCAGTGGGGATATTCAAGACGGAAATCGATTCAGGCAGGCTTGTTCAACTGTTCGACACCTGCGCCTCGACCGGATGGGACTATCATCTCGTTTATCCCGAAGGCCGGCAGCTTTCACCGAAACTGCGCTTGTTCCGCGACTGGATACTGGAACAGGCGAGCGCCTGATCTCGGTTTCTACCATGCGTCAGCGATAAGCTTCCGTCACGGCCTGCGCCGCCCCTGCGATGATGGCGGAGCGCTGGGTCGGCGTTTCGCGGGAATCGGCGACAAACACGGCGACGGCGATTTTTCCGCCGTCGGGCGCGGTCAAAATCCCCACATCGTTCGTTGCGGCATTGACGCCTTTCCATGTCCGGCTCGTACCGGTCTTGTGGGCAACGGACCATCCTTCGCCTGTCCCGGCGCGCAACCGGTCGGGAAATGTCACCGTCTCGCCCATGATGGCCAGAAGCCGCAGTGTCGACCCCGTGGCGAGGAGTTTGCCATTCATCAGGGCGGCAAGAAATGCGGTCATCGCCCGCGGCGTTGCCGTGTCGCGCGGATCTTTCTGATAAGCCTCGAATGCCGCATCCCGCTCGGCCTCGGGAACCGCCTTCATGGCCTTTTGCAGCACTTTCGCATCCACATAATCCGGCTTCCAGCGCAGGCCGACGGTTTCGGTCTGCAGATGCCGTTCGTCACGATCAATCCGGATGCCCAATATGCCTTTTCCCTCGGCAAACTGATCGACCTTGGCCGGACCGCCAAGCCGTTCGATCAGGATATCCACCGCCGCACTGTCGCTGTCGACAATGGCGCGGCGGACAAGGTCGTCGGCATTGGTTTGAAAGACGCCCTCCCGTTCCACGATCTTGGCGAGGGGCTGTACGGATAAGCTCAGATTTTCCGGTTTGACAACAATCGGTGCCTTGAGGTCTGCAAGCCCCCGATCCGCAGCGTCGAAAACCGCAGCTCCGACGATCAGCTTGACGACGCTTTGCAATGAGAATCGCTCCTCGCCCCGGACACAGACCATCGTGCCGCCCTGGTCCTGCGCGCAAATGCCGACACGCCCATCCTTGCCCTGGACCAGCGCTTCCAGGCGTTGCTTGAGTGCGACCGGATCGGCAATCGCACCCGCATGCGACACGGCCGGCATGCCGAACAGACAGACAAAGGCGACGAGAAAACCAGCTGATTTCATGATCAGATATCCCTGTTGGGCGCTCTTCACAAAAGGATAGTGCCCAAAACGCTCCCTTGGAATGGCCATGCATGCTTCCCTCATACCGAATGAAGATTACACCAGCGTTGCTGTCACCTTACCGATAAGACAAGGATCATCCTTGCACGACCAGCAGTGGCGCGCTTAACATCAATGGCGGCGGCATCGGGGAACAGCATGCGGGCAGTGTTGGGATATGGTCTGGTGGCATTGGGTGCCTGTCTTGTCGCGGCGGCCATGTGGATATGGGTGGGCCACGATTATCTGCGCATCGACCCGTTCTGGATCAGCTGGCTCATTTTCACGTGGTTGCAGCCAGCAAGCATACCCCAGACCTTTTATGACGTCCTTGTCGGCGCGACTGCTTCCGCTGGGATCGCCGCCTATAGCCAAGGCAAGTATCTGCTGCGGTCAGCACAGACCGCCAAATGACTTGTTTGCACCGGCTTCCTGTGCTGAAATTCCGGGATATGCAAGCAAACCCGATGTTCTGCCATGTCGCTTCGCCCGCCGCAAAACCTGACATCCCACTTTGGGGACAGTGCGCCCAGCGCCCTTGATTATGAAATCATGGGGGAAATGGCGGCATCGCTCGGCCGGGCTGGTGAGAAAGTCGAACAGACATTGGCACAACTGGCCTCTGCCGCCATACCGGAACGGGATATGCGGTTAAGGGCAGCGGCACGGGCCGTTCACGCCTACTTTATCCAGCGTGAACTGTGCGGCTTGAGGAATCACGATGCGGCTATCTTGGATTACAATATTCCGCGCGCCGTGCTGATACGGCTCGGCGCGAGCTGATCCCTGAAAACATCGCCGGATACGGCGGGTTTCCTACTTGCCTGAGGATTCTTCCTCAAACATGACGGCCACATCGGCATTCGCCGACAGCCGCACCCTGTTGCCCTCGACCTCGGCAACGAGCGCTGTCGAGATATAATGATGATGGCCCCTATGAGAGCCCTCGCCGCTGTCCTTTTTCGTCAGCTTGATACGGGCACCGTCCACGTGATCGACTGTTCCGACATGAACACCATCGGCGCCGATAACTTCCATATGTTCCTTGATGCGTGTTGCTGGCATGATCTTCTCCAATGTTTGCCAAGCAGAAACGCATGAAACAGGCTTTGGATGCATCGGCGGGCAAGAATTGTCGATCAGCGCCCCGCTCGTCACCGCATCCCGGCAAGCACGGGAATTGCCGCTTGTGTCCCGCCCGGCGGGCCCCTACCATTTCGCGGAAAAGCGCATATCGGGAAAGCATTGTTCGACATGACTGATGAAATTCTCACCCCGGCGGAAATGGGCGAGGCCGATCGGTTGACCATCGCCGGGGGATCGATCGACGGATACCGGCTGATGCTGCGGGCAGGTTATGCTGTCGCACGCCACGTACTGGACCACCACGGCGATGCACCGGCGTTTCACGTTCTGTGCGGTCCGGGCAACAATGGTGGCGATGGCTATGTCGTTGCCAGCCTTCTGGCTGAAAGCGGCGGCAATGTTCACGTGTGGAGTGACGACAAGCCGCGCGCCCATTCCGATGCGGCAATCGCCCGGCGCGATTGCCGCATCGAACCGGCCGCACTTTCCGGCTTCAAACCGGGGGCCGGCAGCGTCGTCATCGACGCATTGTTCGGGGCAGGATTGAACAAGCCCTTGACCGGCAATGTCGCCGCCGCTGTCGAACGGAGCAACACGGCTGTGGTCACCCGCATCGCCATCGACGTGCCTTCCGGCCTTGACGGGGCGACGGGCATGGCCCTTGGCGCGGTATTCGAGGCCGATTGCACCATCACGTTCTTTCGCAAGAAACCGGCCCATCTGCTTTATCCGGGACGCGGCCTGTGCGGCCGGATTGTCGTCGCCGATATCGGCATCCATGACGACGTTCTTTCGATGATCAAACCCGCCTGTTTCGAGAACACGCCGGATCATTGGCGCGCGCTGCTACCATCGCCCGGCGTGGAAACGCACAAATACACGCGCGGCCACGTCGCCGTGTTTTCCGGGGGTGCGACGGCGACAGGCGCGTCCCGGCTTTCCGCGCTGGCAGCCGCGCGCAGTGGCGCGGGTGCCGTTACCCTGCTCTCCCCGGCGGAATCCCTTGCCGTCAATGCGGCACATCTGACGTCGATCATGCTGAGCCGCTGCGAAACCGACCGCGAGCTGCGCGCATTCCTGAGCAAACGCAAACCGTCGGCCATGGTGCTCGGCCCCGGCTTTGGCATAGGCGTGCGCACACGGGACATTGCGCTCCTGCTGCTCAAGGAGGAGCTCCATCTTGTACTGGATGCCGACGCGATCACCTCATTTGAAGACAACAGCGCGGCGCTTTTCGCCTCGGCGCATGGCACCCCGGAAACCCGGCTTGTGCTGACGCCGCACGAAGGAGAGTTCAGGAGGCTGTTCCCCGGTATCGGCGACGAGAATACACCGTCAAAGCTCGAACGCGCCCGCGCCGCCGCCAGGCAGGCCCATGCGGTCATCGTCTACAAGGGTGCCGACACCGTGATCGCCGCGCCGGACGGCCGGGCCGCAATCAACAGCAATGGCACCCCGCTTTTGGCAACCGCCGGATCGGGTGACGTCCTTTCGGGCGTAACGGCGGGTCTGATGGCACAAGGCATGCCGCCCTTCGAGGCAGCCTGCGCGGCGGTCCATGTCCACGCGGCGGCAGCCAACGACCTTGGTTTCGGCCTGATTGCCGAGGATCTTCCTGCAGCTGCGGCAAAAGTGATCGGACGATTGCATCGCATCTGACGGCAAGCCGCCTGCGCATGAGACACTCTTGAGCGCTTGCGTTACCGGCACGCGGACCGTTCGCCAGGTCTTTTAAATTTCCGATTTGAATTAACCCTGTCTTTACCTTGATGGGGCACCTTGAGTTCAAGCGCGATTTGTACTGCGTACGCGCTTCCTTAATTTACGGGCGTCATTATTCTGTCGCAATGTCAGGGTATTGCTTCTCGTGTAGCGAATAGCTTGTTTCCATTTTTGACCACGGATGTACTGGCACTGGTGTTGAGGCAAGTTTAGGAAGGTCGGGTAGCTCCCGGCCTTTTGCTTTTTCAAAACCCCTTTTCTTTTCCGCGATCCCATCAAATACTGCGATGGCTGCGATCTAATACGTAACCGTCACAATGATCGTATCGCTGTAAGTACCCGGCGACGGTGTGGCTTGCGGCGGGACCCGGCCATAGACATCGATGCCCTGCACCATTCCATTGCCCGTGCCCGCAACCGTATTGGTCGGTATTGTATTTCCCCACGGCACAGTTCGATTTGAATCCTGGTAGAGACCATAGGTAATCGATTGCGCGCCATTGACCATCTTGCGGGCCGTCGGGCTTGTTCCCGTGTTGCCGAGGCTGAGCGAAATCGAGTACGGCACTGTTGGCGTGCAGGTTACGCTCACCTTGCCCTTCTGATCGATATTCGCATTCAACAATCCATTGGGACCAAAGTCGATATTCTGCGCTGTCACGGCGCAGTCATTGGCGAGCGTAATCTGCACCGTGAAGGTTGGAGGAGACGCTGTTGCGCCCGAAGCCGTGGTGCAGCCGTTGCCATCATCATAGCGGTAATTGAACGTCGCGTTTGCTCCGGTGAAGGTTGAGGTGTAAGGTCCGGCCGGCGCCGTTGCCTGATTGGCCAGCACCTGCCCGTACAGCGTGATCGTTGTCGAGCCGCTGCCAAGTATGGGACCGAGAATCGTCGTGAAGGCGACGAGAAACCCGGGCGGCCGCGCCGCATAGGGCCACGTTGCCGAGCCCCAGACGATGGAGCGGGCGGCATCCTGATACAGCTGGTAATTAAGCGAATTCGCACCATTCACCATGATGCGCGCGCTTGCCGTTGCGCCGCCGCTGCCTTCATTGAGGTTCGGGCAAATCAGCACTTTCTGGCCAAGGGAAAGCAGGCCAGAGCAATTCGCCGTCACGGATGTCATGCTGTTGATTGCGCTTCCCGGAATGGTGCTTCCGGAAAAAACCATGCTGGGAACAGAGAAGGAGCAGCTTTGCCCCCAAGCGGTGCCTGGCAAGAGCGCAGATCCGACGAGCCAGATGAAGCAGACCAGCCAGTTTTTCATGAGCACACCACTTTGCCTATCTTGACCTGCGTTCCCGGCTGTGGCCGGTACGAGAACTGCGCCTTGCAACTGCGTCCATCCAGAAGATCGACGCTGATGCTGTTCTGGGCCCGCAGCTTGTCGATAAAGGCTTCACCGTCATAACCGATGACAAATTCATCCGGCGAGCCGTCCAGATGCCCGCGCAGCCCCGCCTCCAGCGGCTTGCCGCCGCTATCGACCAGATCAACCACGGCCGAAGCCGATGTCTTGCTGACATGGAAATCCACCACAACGCCGCTGCGGTCGGCGGGCACAATGATGTTACGTGTCGATCCTATGCTGGCATCGACAGGCAGATTTTTGGGGTCGATGGCAACCGTGTTGGGCTCATAGGAATTCAGGTCCGGCACCAGGATTTTGCCACTGCGATTGGTCTTGCCGACCGGCCGGTTTTCCGACAGGACCTCGACATCCGGTGCGCCGACATCGACCACGGCAAAGGCATCGTTGATGCGGTTCGTGGCGAATACGCCGCCGGCTGCCGCGGCAAGTGCACCGTCAATCTGGACGCTCGCGCGGGTATTGCCATCGAACTGTTCGACATCCCCCTGCACTCGTGCATAGCGTCCGCGGTAGCTCGCGGAGGCCAACCGGTCAGGATTGTTGCCTTCCCGGGTCCTCAACCGCCAGCCGTAGCTGCCCTCTTCAAGCTGCTCCGACTTTGCGACATCGACAACGCCGGAGACACCATCCGCCGTCTGCTCGATGCCGGTTGAAACCGTGATGTTGTTGTCGAAGGGGATCGTCAGTCCGGCAAAGACGCCAAAGCTGTCGCTGTTTTCCAGATCGGTAAAGGCCGTCGCATAGAATGAACTGTTCTTGAAAATCGACTGGGTATACGAGGCTCCGACGATACGGTTCCGATCGCCATTGGCCGATTCAATCTGCGTGAAGGACAGATTGAGATTGGAACGCTCGAACGGGCCCGGTGCCGACACGGTTACCTGGGCCAGCGAGCGCGGAACACGCGGGCTGAAAATCGTAACGCCCGTCGGATCGAAAACCGCCAGTTGCCGCGGATCGGCGGAAACCGAGGCAACATCGTCATAATTGCCGAAAGCCTGCTGCATCCGGGCGAAAACGATGTAACGGCGATAGCTGAGTTCCACTGAGCCGTTGACAAGGAAGCCCGTGTCGCCGTCATGGCTGCTGCCGGCAACAGCCAGCGAACTGACACCATAGCCGCCGATGGGAAACGCCACGCCAACGCCACCGTTGAGCAGATCGACACCGCCTTCAAAATGCCCTTCGAGCGTCAGCCAATCGGCGACACCGTATCGCGCCGTGGCAAATCCCATCGCATCGTCGGCATAATCGTTGGATGCCGTACCGAAATCCCGCCGCGGAAAACCCACTTCGGCAGAAAAATCCAGCAGTCCCTTCTGCAGCAGCAAATTGGATGAATAGAACGGCAAGGTGGTCTTTGTCTCGCGGCCAAGCGTATCACGCACCACCACCTGCGCCTGTCCCGCGCCGGTAAACACCGGAAAATTCGTCACCTGAAACGGACCCGACGGAACCGTACCGCTATAGGTCTTGACGTTCTGGGTGTAGACCTCGAGCGTCGAGGGAACCGCGGCAGACCCGGATATGACCGGTATGGGGATGGTGACCAGATCCGAACGCAGGTGGAAATTGCGCTGCACCTGCAGGCCGCCCAGATAGACCGGCCGCGTCCACTGCAGACCGCCGGAAATGAAATCACCCGCCCGGTAGGTGATCAGCCGCTCCGCGTCGGAGTAGGTGTAGGTCGTGTTGAGACGCTTGAACCCCTGAAAATCCGTATCGCTCGCACTTGATGTGAAGGATTGCGTCAGCGTACCGAACGGGCTGAAAAAGCGGGCATCGAAACCACCGGAAATGCCCTGAAACGGCCTTGTATTGCCCTTGAACAGATTATCACTGCTGGCAAAGAGCGAGTAATTCAGGACTGCGCCGTAACTGGATTGCGGCTTGGGGCGGTCCTCGTCGGATTTTGGATTGAGATCAACCACTTTGGCCGCGCGCGCATTGTCGTCGGTGGTGATGTAAAGCCGCTGATTTTCCGCATCGACGCGATATTGGACATTCGGCAGCCGATCTACCCGGATCGAGCCATCCGCGGCCTTCGCTTTGGCGACCGGCTTCAGCCCCACATCCGTCAGTTCCTGCGGGCTTACCGCAAGGCCTCCATCCTCCAGCTGGTGGAAGGCGCCGACCAAACCGGTCGGCTCGTCATTGATGAAGACCTCGAGATAGAGATCCTGGGAGATACCGGGCTGTGGCGCGGTCTGCCCCACGTCTTGCGCATTGGTTTCCTGTGCCCGTCCAGAGGTAAGAATACACGGGCCTATGCAGAGTGCCACAACAAGACTAGCGGCCGCTGACCGCAACGTTGACATCAAGCGGTCCAGAATCGCTTTGCGCCTTCATGGAAACAGCACCGGATGACACGGACTTACCGCTGCCAACCGGCCATTCCATGGAAGCGCCGCCCAGGACATAACCAACCAACCCCTTCCTCGTCGCGATTTCACGGCCGTTTTGGAGCAATTGCAGCTCAGAGAGGCGCAATCGCGTATCGCCATTGTTGCGAGCGGCAAGGACAAGCCCGTTGCCGGAGCGCTTGATTGTCCAGGCCACCTTGGGCGCGGAAGCATCGGGTCCCTTGAAGAACACGGGAATGGAATAGCGCACGACCAGAGTGACCGTGCCGGACTTGCGGCGGGCAGGATCGGGCAATTCATCCACGATGACCCGGTAACTTTCTTCCCGCGTGACCGGCTTTTTACTGACCCGGATAACCCGAACGAGATAATCCTTGTTGGCGGACAAAGCCGTCGATGGCGGACTGACAACCACATCGTTGGTGGGTTCGAGCTGCTCGACACCGTTTGTCTGCGTCCAGCGAAAGACTCGGATTTGCACGTTGATCGGCCGCTTTGCCTCGTTCGTCAGCGTCAGCACGGCTGCGCTTCCCGGCGCTATCATTTCCAGATTAGTCGGGGCCACCCGCAGCGAAGTTGCTGTGGCGTTACCGTAAAGCAGCATAAAGAGCCCCACCGCTCCAATGCCTTTAAGCATGGATCGCATCCTGTCCACCTCCGTATGTTATTCTCAGTAAGTGACCGTCACCGTGATCGTATCGGTGTAGGCGCCGGGCGCCGGTGTTGTCTGGACGGGAACCCGCCCATAAACCGTATAGGATTGCGCCGCGCCGCTACCCGAGGCTGAAACCGTATCGGTACCGATGGTCTGCCCCCACACGGTGGTTCTGTTGTTATCGGAATAGAGCGTATAGTTCACCAGCGCGCCGCCGGTCCCGGTCATCTTGCGCGAAGCGACCGTTGCACCGGTCCCCGTTCCGGCGTTCAACCCGATATTGTAGGGCGTCGTGTTGGTGCACTGAACGGAAAGCGTGGTGGACGCATCGTCATTTGCCGCGATCACGCCCACGGCGGTGAAGGTGAGCGTCGCGGTGCTCACCAGGACACAGGATGCCTGAATGGTGATCTGGACCGTGAAACTTCCGGTTGCCGTGGCGGCCAATGCCGGACTGGAAAGGCCAAGCAAAGCGGCCAGCCCAACTGTCGTGAACTTGCGCACCGAATATCCGAAACTCATTCATCCTCCTCAAGGTTTGCTTGCCGCTGGCAAGCACCTCCGATTCTCTACAAATGACTCAGTAGCTCTCCGCCCCATAATACTTAAGTATTACATCTTTAAAAGAACTTATCGAACAGTCAGCAATATTGCTCATCTTTCGCAACATCTGTCGCAATTTGTACTATCACGCAAAAAGCGACACATTGCTTCCAAGAAAGCGTGAATTTACGTTACATCAAAAGATTAGGTTTATTCATTGATAAATTTACATATTTCCATCTATTGCATTTTATTTTACTATCGAAGTAATTTCTTATGAATACAGCAAGCAACAAATGTACATGATATATTCCGCAACATAAGCGTCATGATATTTTCATTTCCCGCCTCATCATTGCGTTCGCGCATCGCGAAATGATTGTCTTGACGGTGAAATCGAGAGAATCAAAACTACTCGGAAATTTACTTTTGGTGGTCCAGATGAGCACACGTGTTCTGCTGCTGTCGCAGTTCACCGGCTGAAATGATCCATCCCCGGCGATGCGGTGCATCGGCGCAAACTTCCGTTTCGCCGCCCAATTACAGCGCTATACTGCATCGTGATGAATTGCTCTTGAACATTTGTTTTTTGGCGGCAAAGATTGCGCCGGAAGCATGAAAGACCGCGACATGGCACAGCAAGGAATACCCACGTCATCCGATTCTCTGGCACAGCTGAAATGGCTGACGCCCGAAAATGTCGGCGCAGCGCTGAAGGGCCTGCCTTTGAAGGTTCAGGCCGCTCTGAGAGCCGCAGCGCATCTCCCCCGCGGCACGCTGACCATCACCACCCCCGACCAACGGGTGTTCAAGGTGGGCGGCAAAGGCTCCGGTCCCGATGCGGCATTGGTGCTGCACAACTGGAATTTGCCGCGCCGGGCCTTTTCGGCCGGGACGATCGGCGTGGCGGAATCCTATATGGACGGCGACTGGGAAAGCCCTGATGTCACCACGTTCCTTGAGCTGTTTGTCATCAACCAGCAGATCGGCGAACACATTGCCGGCGGAGCGAACTGGTTCGCCAACACCGTGCAGAGATTGCGTCACTGGCTGAACGAGAATACGCGCTCGCGCTCGCGCAAGAATATCTCTGCGCACTATGATCTCGGCAACGCCTTCTATCGCGAATGGCTGGACCCGACGATGACCTATTCCTCCGCATTGTTTGCCGAAGGCGCCAATGACCTTGAAAGCGGGCAGACCGCGAAATATCGCGCACTTGCCCGCAATATCGGCATCACCAGGGACAGCAGCGTGCTCGAGATCGGCTGCGGCTGGGGTGGTTTTGCCGAATTTGCGGCGCGCGAGATCGGCGCCCGTGTCACCGGTCTGACCATCAGCCGCGAACAGTTCGATTTTGCGACGGAACGGATGCGCAAGGCCGGACTTTCCGACAGGGTTGAAATTAAGTTCCAGGACTACCGCGACGAAACAGGCCAATACGATCATATCGCCTCGATCGAAATGTTCGAGGCCGTCGGCGAGAAATACTGGCCGGTCTTTTTCGGCAAGGTCAAGGAATGCCTCGCCCCCGGCGGCAGTGCCGGCATGCAGATCATCACGATCAACGAGAACTCGTTCGAACGTTATCGCAAGCGTCCCGATTTCATCCAGCGCTATGTATTTCCCGGCGGCATGCTGCCGACACCGGCCCGTTTGAAGACGCTTGGCAAGGATTTCGGCCTCAACCTTTATCGCGAGACCATCTTTCCGCAGGATTATGCCCGCACGCTGGCCGAATGGCGCGCGCGCTTCTGGGACTCATGGGACAAACTCAAGCATCTTGGCTTCGACGTCCGCTTCAAAAAGCTATGGGAGTTTTACCTCTTCTATTGCGAAGCGGGTTTCAGATCGGAATATATCGACGTACGACAGGTGTTTTACAGATCATGACAGAGATCTCGCTCAATGAAATTTTCGAGCGCATCTGGGCGCTGGCGGATGCGTTGCACCTGCCGGAACTGACCCAGGGCACCCACCACGGCACACCGTCGCTGAAAGCCAGGAATGCGTTCCTGGGGCGGCTCCGGGATGTGGACACATTCGCCATCCATTGTCCGCTGGAGGAAAAGCCGCTCCTGATGGAAAGCGCGCCGAACATCTATTTCGAGACCGATCACTACAAGGGCTGGCCCTATATTCTGATCCATCTCGATACCATTTCCGATGCGGAACTTGCGCACCGCATCCGGCTCGCCTGGCTGGCAAAAGCGCCAGCCAAGCTCAAAAGGCTCGTCGAATCTACAGCGTGATGCGGTAGCGGGTGAAACCGTTTTCCCCGTCGCCCGCGTCCTCGATTTTCACGGCTTTCACATCGGCAAGGAAATTCTTGCCCTTCGGACCGGATTCGAACACCACTGAGGCACCCTTTACCGGAGCAAATTTCCAGTTATCATCAGCCGACGGGTTGATGGTTTTCTGGTCGATGATGTAGCGCACGATCACGTCGCGATTGGTGTCAGGCGCAACGAAGATGACCTTGCTCTCGTTGATGCCGGGGAAATTGCCGCCACCGCCTGCCCGGTAGTTATTCGTCACCACGACAAATTTCTGCGTCGGATCAATCGGTTTTCCATCAAAGGTCAAGTTGACGATGCGGTTGCTCTGCGCATTCGCGAGTTCACCCTTCGCGCCGTATTTCGCCGGTTGCGACAGATCGATCTGATAGGACACGCCGTCGATGACGTCGAAATTGTAGGAGGGGAAACTGGTGTCGATCAGCGGCTGGTCCGGCTTGCCCGGCTCGATGGTCTTGAAAATGCCGGATGACATTTCCAGCCATTCCTTCACATCCGCCCCCGTGATGGCAACCGCACGCACCGTGTTGGGGTAGAGGTAGAGATCGGAAACATTCTTGATGGCGATATCGCCGGCTGGCACATCCGTATAATAGTCGGCCCCGCCGCGGCCGCCCGCCTTGAAGGGTGCGGCTGCGGACAGCACCGGCCAATCCTTCCACTGCGTGTCCTTCAGCATGTCCTTGATGTACCAGGTCTGCGCATTGGAGACGATCTGCACTGACGGATCATCGGCGACCAGCGCGAAATAGGAATAAAGCGGTGCGGACGTCTTGCCAACCGGGCGGCGGACATAGGCGAGCGTTGCCTCATGGTCGGCTTTCGCGGCTTCCAGAACGTCCGGACGGCTTTCGACCAGCGGTTTGACCGCCTTTTCAACACGCTCGTAGATCGGGCGCGCCTCGGTGGTGAAATCGGCAACTTTCCATTTGTCGCCGTCGCGCTCGAGCAGAAGATCGATCAGCCCCATATGCGAGCCCCAGAAACCGGCCATGACAGCGGGCTTGCCCTGCAGCGTCCCCTTCTTGACGTCGACGCCTTCAATACCGGCAAAGTCCTTCGGATCAGGGAAAACCAGATGCTGGTGCCCGGTGACGACGGCATCGATGCCGTCAACACCCGCCACATAGAGCGAGGCATTTTCCATGCCGCTGCTCTGCCCCGCCGCAATGCCGGAATGCGACAGCGCAACGATGATATCGGCACCTTCAGCTTTCATCTTCGGCACCCAGGCTTTGGCGGCCTCGACGATATCGCGCGTCACAACCTTGCCCTTGAGGTTCTGCGCATCCCACAGCGTGATCTGCGGCGGAACAAAGCCGATAAACCCGACCTTCACAGGCAGTTTCTGCCCGGTGCCGTCGGCAATCTCGTACTGCTTGATCAGGTAAGGCTTCATGTAGAGCGGATCGTCGGTTGGCGTTGCCGCCAACTCGCCCTTGACCAGATTGGCGCAGACATAGGGATATCCGGCACCAGCCAGAACATTGTCCATATACTCGAGACCATAGTTGAACTCGTGATTGCCGAGCGTTCCCACTTCGTAGCCGATGGTATTCATCGCCTTGATGATCGGATGGACGTCACCGGCCTTCATGCCCTTCTCGTAGGCGATGTAATCGCCCATCGGATTGCCCTGCAGAAAATCACCATTGTCCACGACAATCGAATTGGTCGATTCGGCGCGGATTTTTGCGATGATCGATGCCGTGCGGGCGAGCCCCATCGTGTCGTTCGCCTTGTCGGCGTAGTAGTCATAGGGATAGACATTCACATGCAGATCGGTGGTCGCCACGATGCGCAGATGCGCCTGCGAAGCCGCTGCCATGGCCGAAAACGGGTGGAGAATTACCACGGCCCCGGCTGCAGCCGTGCTTGCCAGGAAGGAACGGCGGGTGAGAGCGGATGACGATTCTTGCATGACGAGGCTCCAGGGCAAGGGATGATGAGCGGCTTTTTAGCCGGCGAGGATCACCGAATTATGATGAGTTTGTCACGGCCTTTCGCGGTCAGCAATCAGCTTCCGGCGATTTCAATGAGCGCGGTCTCGACACCGAGACCGGTGCGGTCCGCCACTTCGCGCAAGGCAAAGGATGAATTGATCTTGGTGACGTGCGGCATCGCCGAAAGCCAGACCTTGTGGATGCGTTCGTAATCCTCGAGATCCTTGGCCGCAATGCGCAGGAGATAGTCATACTCGCCCGACATGAGGTAGCAGACCAGCACATTGGGGCAGCGGCGCACGGCCGTCTCGAATTCGCGCAATTGTTTGTCGGCCTGGCCCGAGAGGGATATATTGACGATCACCGTAACCGGGTGACCGAGCATCTTGTTGGAGAGACGCGCATGGTAGCCACGGATGACACCCGTCTTCTCCAGAATATCCAAGCGGCGTGAACAGGCGGACTGTGACAGCCCGACCTTTTCCGCCAGGGTTGCATTCGACATGCGGCCATCCTTTTGCAGGCAATCAAGGATAGCGATATCAATCCTGTCCAGCGACATTGTTCGATCTTTCTTCGACAAAGAACCAGTTTGGCGCAAGAATATTCGAAAAATTGCATGCCGTCGATATTGCTTAGCAAGGACATGCGAAGCGATTCATGATGTCATACGCACCGCACAAACGGGAACTTTGAACAGACTTTAGAGGAGGCGTAAATGCGTGTAGGCTGCCCGAAAGAAATCAAAAACCATGAATATCGCGTCGGTCTCACTCCGGGGGCCGTACGCGAATACATCGCCCACGGCCATACGGTCATTATCCAGTCCGGAGCTGGAGCAGGAATAGGCGCCGACGACGGAGCCTATCAGGCGGCAGGCGCCAAGATCGTCAAAACCGCCGAAGAAGTCTTTCAGCAATCGGACATGATTGTGAAAGTGAAGGAGCCCCAGCCGTCCGAATGGGCGCAGCTGCGCGAAGGCCAGCTCCTCTACACCTATCTGCACCTCGCCCCCGATCCCGAACAGACCAAAGGCCTGCTGGCTTCCGGCGTCACGGCCATCGCCTATGAAACCGTCACGGATGATCGCGGCGGCCTGCCGCTGCTCGCGCCCATGTCGGAAGTGGCCGGACGTCTTGCCATTCAGGCGGGCGCCACCGCGCTGCAGAAGGCCAATGGCGGACGCGGCGTGCTGCTCGGCGGCGTGCCCGGCGTTCTGCCCGGCAAGGTCACCATCATCGGCGGCGGTGTTGTCGGCATCAATGCGGCGCAGATGGCTGCCGGTCTCGGCGCCGACGTGACCATTCTCGACCGCTCGATCCCGCGCCTGCGCCAGCTCGACGACCTGTTCCATGGCCGCATCCACACCCGTTATTCCACCATCGAGGCGCTCGACGAAGAAGTGTTCTCCGCCGATATCGTGGTGGGCGCGGTCCTCATCCCCGGCGCGGCGGCCCCCAAGCTGGTCACCCGCGAAATGCTGTCCGGCATGAAAAAGGGCGCCGTGATCGTCGATGTCGCCATCGATCAGGGTGGCTGCTTCGAAACATCCCACGCCACGACGCATTCCGAGCCGACCTACGAAGTCGACGGCATCATCCACTATTGCGTGGCCAATATGCCGGGCGCTGTTCCGGTCACCTCGGCGCATGCGCTGAACAACGCCACGCTGCAATATGGCCTGCAGCTGGCGGACCGCGGCGTCAAGGCATTGGTGGACAATCCGCATCTGCGCAACGGTCTGAACGTTCACAAGGGCCGCATCACCAATCAGGCCGTCGCCGAAGCGCTTGGCCTCGAAATGGTGGAAGCCAAGGCCGTTCTCGCCGCCTGAAGCTGGCATCGCACAAAAGAAAAGCCCGGGTTTTGCCCGGGCTTTTTCATGAGCAGTATTCAGACAACCCAGTCGGCTTCGTGCATCTCGATGCGGCACTGGAAGCAATTGTTCCTTGCCGACCGCATGTGCACATAGGCCACGTCATCGCGCTGCAGCAGTTCTTCCGCCCGCGCGGGAATAGTATCGGTGGGGATCACGCCGCCGGTGCCATAGACAATCCGGTCCTGACGGGAATAACCGCGCAGGATATAGTCGCTGGTCTTGCGGAACATATCGGGCATATCCGCTGTCTCCGCATAGCGTTCGCATGCTTCCGCATGCAGGAAGATCGGCCCCGTTTCCGCATAGGGTTGCGGTGCGGGGAACGGCCGGTGCGACAGGATGAGATATTTGTCGCCGGCTTTCACATTCTGCAGGCAGTGTCGGCACGGTGTGCCATCGCCATCGGAAACATGCGTCTCCGGCGTCTGGCCGTTCGCATCCGCACCGCCCGCCTGATAGTGGCGGGCCAGTGTCGTCGGCATTGCAATAAAGCGGATCGTGCTCATGGGAACCTCCTTCGTTGACCCGAAGCAAACACCCAAACTGGCAAGCGAACCACCCGATTCCTGCCGGTCTCAGCGCTCACCAGCTGCCATCGGGCCCATCGGTGTTCAAGGACAAGTGCCGCCAGAGTTCCAGTTCCGCCTGCAGGCTGGCAAACTTCACGGCGGCTGCGTTGACTGCCATTGCGCCAGCGGCAAACCGCAGTGGCGGCTTGGCTTCATTGGTCAGAAGCACCATGGCGTCGGCAAGCTTGGCCGGGTCACCCGGCTGCGAACCATTGCGGCTTTCGAAGGTTGCCCGCTGGCTGGCCCGCCGGTCGTCATAATCGGCAATCGCATTGGCATCGCCGATGCGCAGCGAATCGCCGGTGAGGAAATCGGTGCGGAAGGGCCCCGGTTCGACGATGGTCACAAACAGCCCGAACGGCGCAATTTCAAGCGCCAGTGATTCCGAGAAGCCTTCAAGGGCAAACTTGCTTGCACTGTAGAGCGAGCCAAACTCGCCGCCACGCAGCCCCGCGATCGAGGAAATATTGAAGATATGGCCCTTGCGGGCGGCACGCATCACCGGCAGCACGGCCCAGATGACATTGAACACCCCGTGCACGTTTGTCGCAAACTGCGTGTTCACCGTTTCAGCGGTGTTTTCCTCGAAAAAACCGAGCTGGCCGTATCCCGCATTGTTGACAAGCACGTCAATCGATCCGAAGCCTGCGAGTGCTGCCTGTACGGCGCTGTGCGCCTGACCAGCTTTTGTGACATCCAGTTCAACCGGCAGCATCTGTTCGCTCTCCGGTCCGAGCGCCTCGATGACCGCGCTTTTCCTTCGGCCTGTTGCAACCACGCGGTCTCCCGCCCGTATCGCCGCCTTGGCGATCTCGACACCCAAACCGCGCGTGGCACCTGTGATAAACCATGTTTTCTGCATTTTGGTCTCCATTGATTGCATCCGATGGAATCATGCCGCCGCCAAAACCCGGTAGATCAATGCGCGCATGTTCTTGCACGATCCTCTCAATCCAGAGTGGATCGTGCGTCGCACGCTTGCATCAGCGCCTGCGCATTGCTTGAATGGAGCATGGAGCCGCTTGCCGAAATCAGTGCCCTCATCGCTCGCCATATCGGTCGGGATGGCCAGGCCATGCCGCTTCCCGGCATCCGTCTGCTCAGTTCCAGCGTTCCAACTGAACCCATCAACGGCTTTTATGAGCCGGCCTTTGCCTTGGTCGCGCAAGGAGCAAAGCGGACGATGGTGGGCAACAGAGTGTTTGAATATGGTGCTGGCCAATATCTTGTTGTCTCGCTTGGACTGCCTATTGCCGGCCATGTCATCAAGGCAAGCCATGAAGAGCCGTATCTCGCCTTCCGGTTAAGCCTCGATCCGGCAGTGATCGCCTCACTTCTGCTTGAAACGTCGGCTGGCAATCACACTGGCAGCGCGGCCCAGGGGCTTGCAGTCAGTGCAGCACCGCCCGAGATCATTGATCCGGTTGCGCGGCTGTTGCGGCTGCTTGACAGGCCCGGCGATCTCGCTGTTCTCTGGCCGATGCTGGAACGGGAAATTCTCTGGCGTCTTCTCACCGGAGAACAGGGCAGCAGCGTGCGTCAGATCGGCCTTGCCGACAGCCGCCTTTCCCAGATCAACCGGGCCATCCGCTGGATACGGACCCACTATGCCGAGATTTTCCACATAGAAGACCTCGCAGGGATCGCCGGGATGAGCGTCTCGTCCTTTCACCGGCATTTCCGGGCAATCACGGCCATGAGCCCGCTGCAGTATCAAAAGCAGATCCGCCTGCAGCAGGCCCGCGCCTGGCTGGTGGCGGAATCACGCGACGTTGCCTCCATCGGCTTCGCTGTCGGCTATGACAGCCCGTCGCAGTTCAGCCGGGAGTACCGCCGGCTGTTCGGGGTGCCGCCGGGTAAGGACACCACGCGGTTACGATCCGTCTCTCCCCCCGAGACCGGTCTGGCATAGGCGGGTGCGAAAACCCGCCTATGCCGACTATTGCACACCTGTGATTTTGAACGTGCAGGCGTCGAAGAACTCGGTTTCTCCGGCAACTCAGCGAATGAAATCAGTCACGCGGCGGATGGTGACCCGGCGATTGCGCCAGTCCTCATATTCCGTTTGAACCAGAAGATATTCCTCGCCATACCCCACCGTTTCAAGCGCGCGTGGCGGAATGCCGAAGTAACGCACCAGATCGCGCTTCAGGGATTCGGCCCGCTGCTCGGACAGGATCTGATTGGATTCGTACGAGCCCACGGCATCCGTATGGCCCTCGATGAGGAAAACTTCGCCGCGCCGGCGGCGCAGCACCCGTTGCAGACCATCGGCAATACGTTCCACCTTGTCACGCTCCGAACGGGGAATGACCGCAGAGCCAAAGGCAAAATTGATCGACTGGATGTCGATGGACGGCGCATAGCGGCGCAGTTCCGGTCGGCGCTTGAACTCGCGCACCGTCACGCGGCGCTCTTCCGGCACGCGCATGCGCGGGGCAGCTTCCAGCCGCCGCTCGATTTCGGCAGCGCTCGGCATCTGGCGTGATTGCGCCAATGCGGGCGCGGCAACGGTTGCGGCGGCAAGACCGAGCAGCAGGCCACGGCGATTGATCATGGGTGTATTCTCCTTTCCAGACCGGCAGTTTGCACTGCATCAATTATCGAAGGAGAGATAGCGCAGTAAAAATGAAGCGTGCATGAACGGATCATGCTGAAATTCAACGTTACAGCCAGGCCTCGATTTCCGCGTCGGCGAAGCCGACGGGATTGAACCCCATGCGCTGATACATTTGCAGGGCGCGCGGACTGTCGAGGGTGTTGGTCTCGATGATGACCTTTTCCGGGCTGCTCATCCACGCCGTGACGATGGCTTCGCTCAGGAAGAATTTTGCAAGACCCCGCCCTTGAAACTCCGGCACAAGGCCGAAATAAAGGATTTCCGCCACACCCGGCTCCTGATTGAGCACGAGCTCAAAAAAGCCGGCAGGCGAACCGTCCACATAAAGCACATGGATTTCAACCGAATCCCGGTGAATGGCGGCAGCCAACGCTTCATCGCTGAGGTTCCGGTGCACAAACCAGTGATGCGGTTTGCCGACCTGCTCGTAGAGAAAGCGATAAAACGGCAGCGATATCCGCTTGGCCGACATGATCGCCAGTTTGAAACTGGCAGGCGTCGGAATGGAATAAACCGGCCGGTTGGTCATTTCCAGCAGGGTCACGCGCGTCTTCAGTATTTTGGGCTTTGCGGCCTCGGTCATCGCTCTGCTTCACCGGTTGCAACCGGCGTATCCTTGTGTGCACCCCACTCGCTCCACGATCCGTCGTAGAGGATATTGTCCTTGTGCCCGAGGGATTCAAGCGCCAGCGTGATCACGGCGGCCGTGATGCCTGAGCCGCAACTGGTGACAATGGGACGGGAAAGATCGACGCCCGCATCATCCAGAACCTGCCGCAGACCGGCGATATCCTTCAGATACCCCTTGTCCGCCAATGTCGAGGACGGCACGTTGCGCGCACCCGGCATATGGCCGGAGCGAAGCCCCGCGCGCGGCTCCGGGTCCGTGCCGACAAAGCGGCCTGCTGCCCGCGCATCGGCAATCTGGCGTGATCCCGTATCGACGATTGTGCGCATGTCGGCAAAACTCGCCACCTTGTCCGCCTGAAAATCCGCGATGAAAGCCGATGGCGCGATCTTTGTGACGCCGCTGGTGACTGGCCGGCCATCCTTCTTCCAGTTATCGAAGCCGCCATCCAGGACAAAAACATTCTTTGCGCCCATGACGCGCAGCATCCACCAGACGCGCGGTGACGTGTTCATGCCGGGCCCGTCATAGACGACGATCGTATCGCTGTTGGTGATGCCCATGCTGCTGACCGCCGCCGCGAAAGCTTCCGGCTTCGGCAACGTGTGTGGCAGGGACGATTCCGGATCCGACAGTTTTTCATGATCGAAGAACACCGCGCCGGGAATATGCGCGGACTTGTATTCGCCCTCCGCGTCGCGGTTGAGAAACGGGAAATACCACGACGCATCG
This sequence comes from Phyllobacterium sp. SL163, assembly GCF_049896885.1. Classification (NCBI taxonomy): domain Bacteria; kingdom Pseudomonadati; phylum Pseudomonadota; class Alphaproteobacteria; order Hyphomicrobiales; family Phyllobacteriaceae; genus Phyllobacterium; species Phyllobacterium sp. SL163. The sequence goes on from NZ_JAFCVE010000003.1 coordinate 559,595, forward strand.
AGAATGCTCAGGCCCGGCCGGCCTAACCGCTCCTGCAACCAGTCGGGTGAAACCACAAAAGCGCTCTTGTCAGCCACGGTCATTCTCCTTCCGGCGAGGCACCGAAGCGGATACGGAACCGCCGGTTTTCCTTGCCCTTCTTTTCTATTTTTCCGATATGGATCACGCCGACTTCGCCTGTTGTTGCCACATGCGTTCCGCCGCAAGGCTGCGAATCGATGGATGCATCCTTGCCGATGCAGACAAGGCGGATGCGCCCGGTGCCCGTCGGCGGGCGCACGTTCTTCGACTTGATCAGGCCCGGATTGGCCGCAAGCTCTTCATCGGTAATCCAGCGTGTAAAAATCGGATGGTTGGCATTGACCAGTTCCATCAGCTTTTCCGTCACGTCTTCCTTGGTCACACCGGCATCCGGCAGGTCGAAGTCAACCCGGCTGTCATCCTCGGCAACAGAAGCGCCGGTGATCGGAAACGGGCAGACAACGCTGAGCAGATGGCAGGCGGCGTGCATGCGCATGAGCTTGTAACGCCGGTCCCAATCGATACGCAGGACGAGCTTTTCGCCGATGGCAGGCACCGGCTGCTCCGGCGCCGGCACGTGGATGATTTCTTCCTTGCTTTCGCCCGTCACTGTCGCGGCAATGGCAATCGTGCTGCCGTCGGCCCGCACGAATACGCCGGTATCGCCGGGCTGCCCGCCGGAGGTTGCATAGAAAATCGTCTGGTCCGTGAGTATGCCGCCGCGTTCATTGATGGCGAGGACAGTCGCCTCGATTTCCTTCAGATAGGAATCGTCGCGGAAGAGTATCGTCGTGTCGTATGCCATCAGTGATTGCCTTCAAACGGAACAGAGATATTCGTCTTCGCTTCCATCCAGCGCGGTACCGGCAGATCTTTGGAACGCAGGAATTCAGGATTGAACATTTTTGACTGGTAGCGATTGCCGTAGTCGCAAAGGATCGTGACGATGGTGTGGCCCGGACCAAGGTCGCGCGCCAGGCGGATAGCACCGGCAATATTGATTCCGGACGAACCGCCCAGGCACAGCCCCTCTTCCGTCACCAGATCAAACACCACATCCAGCGCGTCCGCATCGGGTATCTGATAGGAAAAGTCAGGGGTAAACCCTTCCAGATTGGCCGTCACGCGGCCCTGCCCGATACCTTCCGTGATCGAGCTCCCCTCAGCCTTGAATTCACCTGTCGTGTAGTAGGAATAAAGCGCTGCCCCCAGCGGATCGGCAAGACCGATCTTGATGTCTTTGTTGCGCGCCTTGAGCCCGGCTGCCGTTCCCGCGAGGGTTCCGCCGGAACCAACGGCGCAGATGAAGCCGTCGACCTTGCCATTGGTATCGCGCCAGATTTCCGGCGCGGTCGTTTCCACATGCGCCAAACGATTGGCAACATTGTCGAACTGGTTGGCCCAGACCGCACCATTCGGCTCGGTCTTTGCCATCTGTTCGGCAAGGCGGCCGGAGACTTTCACATAATTGTCGGGGTTCCTGTAAGGGACAGCGGGAACCTCGACCAGTTCAGCCCCAAGCAGCCGCAGGGCGTCCTTCTTTTCCTGGCTTTGTGTCTCAGGGATAACGATGACCGTGCGGTAGCCCAGGGTCTTGGCGACCATGGTCAGGCCGATGCCCGTATTGCCCGCCGTGCCCTCGACGATGACGCCGCCCGGACGCAGCAGGCCGCGATTTTCCGCATCGCGGATGATATAGAGCGCCGCCCTGTCCTTGACCGACTGTCCCGGGTTCAGAAATTCGGCTTTGCCGTAAATATCGCACTCGGTCAAAGCCGATGCCTTGCTCAGGCGGATAAGCGGCGTGTTGCCGATGGCGTCGATCACTGAATTCAACATGGGCCAAGTCCTCATTCTGCTTGGCCTGAACCTATTTGCCCGCAGCACACCATTCAAGCACCGAATGGCAGAAAGTCATGCAAATGCAGGTCTTTATTTCCCGGCATTGCCGTATCACGGCAAGCCGATGCCAACAAAAAGGCCGCCGGTACATCGTACCGGCGGCCTGATTGATTCTTTGTCGCGAGGTTTAGGCTGCCTTGGCGCCGAAGCTCTTGCGCTTGTTGCGGCGCATCGGGCGTTTCTGCGCTGGAGCGCCGCCATCATTGCTCCACACCTTTTCGCCGCGCGGTTCGCGTGGCTTGCCGGGTGCCTGACCGCGATGCGGCTTCTTGGCCGGTGCGCCATTGCCGCCTTCGCGGCGTGCCGGACGCTGATCATTGCTGGCAACACGTGCCGGCAGGCTCGACAGATCAATCGGCGAATCGGCAAGCGGCAGACGCATGCGCGTGACGCGCTCGACGGCCTTGAACTTGGACGCTTCTTCAGCCGGATCATAAAGGGTGATCGCATTGCCCGACGCGCCGTTGCGGCCGGTGCGGCCGATACGGTGCACATAGCTTTCCGGCTCGTCCGGCAGGTCGAAATTGATCACGTGGCTGATGCCGACGACATCGATGCCGCGCGCGGCAATGTCGGTGGCAACCAGAACACGAACCGAACCGTCCTTGAAACCGTTGAGGGCGCGCTGGCGGGCGTTCTGCGACTTGTTGCCGTGAATGGCAGCCACGTCATAACCGTCCTTCTCCAGAACACGGGTGACGGCATCGGCACCATGCTTGGTACGGGTGAAGACGATGACCGAAGACAGCGTTTCGTCCTTCAGCATGGCCGACAGGACCTGCTTCTTCTGCTTGGTCGGGATCATGTGCACGACCTGCTTGATCTCGGCAGCGGTGGTGCCCTGCGGCGCCACTTCCACACGGATCGGATTGCGCAGCAGGCTTTCAGCCAGCGTTGCGACTTCCTTCGGCATGGTTGCGGAGAACAGCGCGGTCTGACGGTCCTTGTGCGTGCCCTTGGCAATGCGCTTCACATCATTGATGAAGCCCATGTCGAGCATGCGGTCGGCTTCATCGAGCACAAGCCAGCGTGTTTCCGACAGGTCAATGCGGTTGTCGCGCACCAGATCAGTCAGGCGGCCGGGTGTGGCGATGAGAACGTCAACGCCGCCCTGCATCTTGTTGATCTGCGCCACGCGCGACACGCCGCCGAGCACAAGCGCGGTCGAAATATGCGCGCCCTTGGAGAGCTTGCGGACCGTTTCTTCGATCTGCACGGCAAGTTCACGGGTGGGTGCGAGGATAAGCGCACGGGCGGTCTTGCCCTTGCGCTTGTCGCCGATGGTCAGGATCTTCTGCAGGATCGGCAGGCTGAACGCCGCCGTCTTGCCGGAGCCCGTCTGGGCGATGCCGAGAATGTCCTGACCGGCGAGCTGTGCCGGGATAGCCTGTTGCTGGATGGGCTTGGGAGTAGCCATTCCAGCTGCCTCGACTGCTTTCAGCAGGATGGCATTCAGACCCATGGCGGCAAAGCCGGTGTTTTCAATATTTTCCAATTCAATCTTCTTTCATTGGCCAGACGCGATGGGAATCACGGGCCATAAACACATCACAGGGCGCAACCTGCATGTAACATATTCGGGATGAACGACGAGACGCCGGGAACCGTTCGGTTCCATGCGACTTGCGCAGCCGTGCCTGTGACAGTGTGCCAGCAGGTCTTAGACGCCACGAAGTCCGCAATCGGAAGACCGGAGTGTCCGGTCCAAGCGCCTGACCGGCATATGGGCCTTCTTGGACAAAAAAGCAAACGATTTTATTGTGCGCCGCAAAATAGCGCTTTTTGGTGAAACGGTTCATCCGGCCAAAGTCAGCGGCTCGTCCGGCCGCCCCGCAGTCAGGCTGCCGCTATAGAGCGCGGCAATGAGATCGGACTGGGTGACCATGCCGACAAGCCTGTCATTGTCGTCGGCAACAGGCAAATGATGCAGCCCCCGGTCCGCCATGGCCGGCACGAGGTCCGTCACCAGTGTTTGCGGACGGACGAACTGCACCTCGCTCGTCATGATATCGGCAACCGTGCGGTGCTTCAGGCGATCCAGCTTGACGGCGCGGCGCAGGCGGCGTGCCAGACCGATATGCAGATCGCCATCCCGATCCCAGTTGGCATTTTCCATGAAGTCGGTCTGGGTGACGATGCCGATGATGTTGCGGTGGGCATTCACGACAGGCAATGCCTTGATGCGATGCTTGATCAGCAGGGCCCAGGCGAGATGCAATGGCGTGTCGGCTTTCACCGTGGCAAGGTCGGTGGACATGATCTGCGCGCAATGTACCTCGCCAAAACGCCTGTGATAGGCCTGCATCTCGGTCTTGTGCAGGATGGCATCGAGATCATCCGGGCTGATGTTGAGCACTTCGTCATACTGCCGCAGCACGGTATCGAGGTCTGCGGGGGTAAAACCGATGCGGCGCGTCGGCAGCGGATCGGCCGTCTTGTGCACATTGGCGGCCGGAACGGGCACGATGTGCGGATAGCGGCGGCCGGTCAGATTGTTATAGGCCAGGGCTGCAATCAGCAGCAGCAGCGAGTTGAGCCCGACCGGCCACAGCACAAAGCCATAACCGAGATTGTGCACGACCGGACCGCCGAGGACGGCCGTCAGGGCGACAGCTCCGCTTGGCGGATGCAGCGAACGGGTGGCGATCATGGCGAGGATTGCCAGGGACACGCCAACCGCCGAGGCGATGACGAGATCAGGAATCCACAGTGCGCAAGTCACGCCGATCAGCGCCGCGATGGTATTGCCAACGATGATTGACCAGGGTTGGGCCAGCGGGCTGGAGGGAACGGCAAACAGCAGAACCGCCGAAGCGCCCATCGGCGCGATCAGCAGCGGCACAGCCGTTGTCGCGCCCAGCGCCTGCTCGCTGACGACACCGGTGACAAAGACGCCCAGCAGAGCGCCGAAACAGGCGCGCAGGCGTTCCATTGTGCTGACCGGCGCCAGTGCGGGCAGGAATCGCTTCAGATTGGACAGGACTGCTTTCATCATGTGTTCTCGACGTTGCGCTTCAGCGCATACCGCCTGACACGCGCGCTGGCAAAGAATGGTTTTCTTGAAAACCGCGAAAAACCAGAAAAAATGACCACGACTGGCTGGCGTGAGACTTTGGACAGGGCCTGATTTCCGTCAAGCAGCGTCCGGCACCTGAATGGCTTTGACGGGAGGCTGCTCGTGCTGCAGAGCCTTGGCGAGTTCATAGCTGGTCTGCAGTGTCAGCCAAAAGCGCGCTGTACTGACACCCGCCCGCTCCAGCCGAACAGCAAGATCCGGGCTTATTCCAGCCTTTCCGTTCAGAATGCGCGAAAGCGTAACGCGCGAAATGGCAAGCCGGCTCGCCGCCTCGGTAACGTTCATACCGAGTGGTGCCAAGACATCTTCGCGGAGCAATTCGCCGGGATGAGGTGGTGTCTTGATCATTTGCAGCATCCTCTCAGTGGTAGTCCAGATAATCCACGAGTTCCACGTCGTTTCCATCAAAACGGAATGTCACGCGCCAATTGCCATTGATCCAAATCGACCAGTGGCCTTTCAATGCGCCCTTTAGCGGGTGCAACCGGTAAGCAGGCAAGTTCAATTCTTCCGGGCGAACAGCGTTTTCGAGAGCGTACAGAACACGCAACAACTTTGGCGCATGGGCCGGTTGTATACCTCGCGTCGATCCTGTGCGGTAGAAAGTTTCCAGTCCCTTATGTCGAAAGCGCAAGATCATAGGTTTTTGTAAACTGTAACGATACACTTTGCAAGGAGATCGGTTGAAATCCTGCGCTTCACCCCAGCGTTTACCGGGCGAAATGCTTTGCGCCGGCGACACACAGGATGACGGCCATCGTCACCAGGATCATCGACCAGCCCACGGTCTCGTGCAGCAGCGTTGCTGCCAGAACCAGCCCGAAGAAGGGCTGCAGCAGCTGCAGCTGCCCCACGGCGGCGATGCCGCCCTGCGCCAGACCGCGATACCAGAAGATGAAGCCGATCAGCATGGAAAACAGCGAGACATAGGCGAGGCCAAGCCAGGCGCCCTGCCCGATCACGCTCCAGTCATGCGGCATGATGTAGAGTGTCAGCGGCAGCATCAGGGGCAATGACACGACAAGGGCCCAGGAAATGACCTGCCAGCCGCCGAGCCTGCGCGACAGCCGTGCGCCTTCCGCATAGCCAAGGCCGCAGACAATGATGGCCGCGAACATCAGGAGATCGCCGGTCAGCGAGGCAGAGCCCCCCTGATAAACTGCAAAACCGACAACACACAAACTGCCGAGACAGGAAAAAACCCAGAAAACCGGGCGCGGACGTTCGCCGCCGCGCAGCACGCCGAAGATCGCCGTCGACAATGGCAGAAGACCGATGAACACGATGGAATGGGCTGAAGTGACATGGCGCAGGGCCAATGCCGTCAACAGGGGAAAGCCGACGACGACACCGAGCGCCACCACCAGCAACGACATGAGGTCCGCCCTGGCCGGGCGCTTCTCGCGAAACGCCAGCAGCATGGCCAGCCCGAGCAAAGCGGCGATCGTGGCACGGGCGACCGTCAGGAACACCGGATCGAAATCGGCGACCGCCACGCGCGTGGCGGGCAGCGAACCGCTGAAAATCACCATTCCGACGAATCCGTTGATCCAGCCGCTCGTCATCTTGTCCATCAGTACACCTCGTTTTGCCCGGAGCATCTTGTCCAGACAGCGTGGTGCCGGTCAGACAAAATTGCTCTGGGGTATCGGCTCGCGGCCATGGATTTTCCAGAGACGGTACAGTACAATACAGAAAAACTGTCATGGTATGTTGAGCGGTACAGATGGATGAGAAAACCGAAATTGCCGGACGTGACGCGACGCTTGTCGAGCAAGTGATGCAGGCCATTCGTCAGCGGATTGCCGCACGCACGCTCGGCCCCGGCGCGCGCCTGCCCTCGATCCGCAGCTTTGCCGCAACCATGCAGGTGTCGAAATCCACCATCGTCGAAGCCTATGACCGGCTTGCGGCAGAAGGCACGATCCAGTCGCGCCGCGGCTCCGGCTTCTATGTCGCCGGGCATATGCCGCCGCTGTCCCTGGCGGAGATCGGCCCGCGGCTTGATCACGCCATCGATCCCTTGTGGGTTTCACGCCTGTCGCTGGATGCCGATGACGGCATGCCCAAACCCGGATGCGGCTGGCTGCCGGCGTCGTGGATGCCGGAGGCTGGCGTACGCCGCGCGCTGCGGACACTGGCGCGCGCCGATGACGCCCTGTTGACCGACTATGCGACACCCCTGGGATTGAAGCCGCTGCGCCAGCTTCTGTCGCGGCGCATGGCCGAACATGGGATCGAGGCGGCCCCGGACCAGATCATGATCACCGAATCCGGCACGCAGGCCATCGATCTCCTATGCCGCTCCCTCGTCGGACCGGGTGACGCGGTCATTGTTGACGACCCCTGCTATTTCAATTTCCATGCCCTGCTGCGGGCACACCGGGTCAAGATCGTCAGCGTTCCCTATACGCCGCATGGACCTGACCTCGAGCGGTTTGCCGAGGCCTTGGCGGAACATCGCCCGCGCCTCTACATCACCAACTCGGCCCTGCACAATCCGACCGGCGCGGTACTGTCACCCGTCATCGCCCACCGCCTGCTCAAACTGGCGGAACAGCACGACCTCACCATCGTCGAGGACGATATTTTTGCCGATTTCGAACATGAACCAGCGCCGCGTCTTGCCGCCTTCGACGGGCTGGAGCGCGTTATTCACATGGGCAGCTTTTCCAAATCCCTGTCGGCCTCCGTGCGCTGCGGCTTCATTGCCGCCCGCCGCGACTGGATCGACGGCCTGGTCGACCTGCGCATTGCCACCTCCTTCGGCGGCGGACGCCTGTCATCGGAACTCGTTCTGCTGATGCTGAAGGATGGCACCTACCGCAAGCATATGGACCATCTGCGGGCTCGCCTCGCCCACAGCATGGGTGAAACCAGCGTCAAACTCAAAGCGCTTGGCGTGATGCCATGGATCGAACCGCGCGGCGGCATGTTTCTCTGGTGCAAACTGCCGGAAGGCATCGACGCCGGAAAAATTGCTCAGGCAGGCCTGAGGGAAAAGATCGTTTTTGCGCCCGGCAACGTGTTCAGCCAGACGCAGTCGGCCAACAATTACATGCGCTTCAACGTCGCCCAATGCGCAGATCCGCGCATCCTGCGTGTGCTGGAAACAGCGCTAAATGGCCGCGAGCATGCTCTGCAGCGTTAGAACCGTCCTCCAATTGCGCGCCGTGAGCGGTACTTTCAGCACCTTGTCGAGCGCCTCGGCCATTTTCGACCTGCCGAAGCCATCGGGCGTGTAGAGATAGAGGACCCTGTTGCGCACGGTGAATTCCTCGGTTGCAGCGGCCCGGCTGGCGAGCTCCACCAGCGCCGCATCCGTCGGATCATCGTCCATAATCACCGCATGCAGGTTCTTCGGGTTGTCGAGCGCTCCCGGATAGGCGTTCTTGCTCACCATCGCGTTCCACTCGTCCACAGTGCGGATCGTTGCACGCGACGGAAAGCCAAAGGTGCGCGGAAAGATTTCCCCGATGATCTCAGCGACGCGACGCGCAGTCTGATCCGACGATAAAATCACATTGCCGCTCTGCACGTAGGTTTTGACATCGCCAAATCCCGCCACGGCCAGGACGGTCCGCAAGGTCTCCATTTTGACGATCTTATTGCCACCGACATTGATTCCCCTGAACAGCACCACATATTTCGTCATTCTGCGCCCCTGTCGATTTGTTCCGCCAGTTGCCCGAGTTTCAGCACCGTGTTCCAGTTGCGTGCTGTCGCGGCGACTTTGAGCGTCGTCTCGATCTTGCTGAAAAGTTTCGATTCCGGGGCACCCTGCGGCGGGTAATAATAGAGCACAATGCCATCGATGGCGAACTGCTCCGGCCCGGTGTTTTTCCGCTCCAGGGCTTCCACGGCCTCCCGGTCGGGATGCTTCTCCAGAACATAGGCGTGCAGTTTGTTGCCTTCGCCGTCAGGAAACGGATTGCCCGCAATCAGCTTCTTCCATGCAGTCTTGCTGACGATCATGATGGATTTGGAAAAAGCAAACTTTTCCAACGCGATAGCCGCGACTCTTGCGATAATCTGCTTCGGTGTCCGATCTGAAACCAGAACGACGTTACCGGTATTGATGTAGGTGGCCACCTTCTCGAAACCGTCGGCGAGAAGTGCGGCCTTCAACGGCTGCACCGGCAGCGATGTTGCACCGCCGACGCCGCGAAACAGAATGATGTAGGTCGTTCTGCGCCCCATACAGCCTCATTACCTGACGCCGAGAATGCGCTTCCACAGCGTCCCGCCGACCCGTTTTCCCACAACGAAATAGGCAATCATCAATGCGAAAAAGACCAGCGCCGGCCATCCATTGAGAGAAAAGCCGTTTTCGGTCTTTCCACCCAGAAAACTCGCCACGACATAGCCGAGGACGGCAAAGGCGGTGATGAAATCAAGAATAAAAGCAAGAATGATGCGCCAATGCGATGTTGGCTTCTGTTGAATATCAGTCATTTGAAAATATGCCCCATTGGATTATCGCCCCAGTGAATAGTCTGACATTCGATAAAACGAACTGCAACTATAAGTAGCTTAAATAATCAAACCGGCGATCGTTTCGTTCTCGGTGATGTCCTGATAGGCCCAGCCCGCTTCGTCAAAGCGCTTGAACAAGGCGTCGAAGTTCGCCTTGTTCTTGGTTTCGATACCGATCAGCACCGAACCGAAATTGCGGGCCGATTTCTTGAGATATTCGAAGCGCGCCACATCATCCTCCGGACCGAGCAGATCGAGGAATGACCGCAGTGCGCCCGGACGCTGCGGGAAACGGAAGATGAAATACTTCTTCAATCCCTCATAGCGCAGCGAACGTTCCTTCAGTTCCGGCAGGCGTTCGAAATCGAAATTGCTGCCTGAGATGACAAGGATGATGCGCTTGCCCTTCAGGTCGCTCTTCCTGAAATCCTTAAGCGCATCGATGGCGAGAGCCCCGGCGGGTTCAACAACGATGCCTTCGATGTTCAGCATTTCGATGATGGTCGAACTCAAGCGGTTTTCCGGAATCAACATCACAGAGTCCGCGGTGAACTCCTTGAGAAGCTTGAAGTTTTCCCGGCCGATCTCCGCAACGGCAGCGCCGTCGACAAAGTTGTCGACCGTATCGAGCTTGACGCGTTTTCCCGCTTCCAGACTGCGCTTGAGACTGGGCGCACCGGCAGGCTCGACAAAACGGAACCGGGTTTCCCAGCCAAGATCGGTGAGATAGCGCGTCACACCGGCAGAAAGTCCGCCGCCACCCACCGGCAGGATGATCAGGTCCGGCTTGCGCTTGTCGGGAAGCTGCGCTGCGATCTCGTGCGCGACGGTCGCCTGCCCGGTGATGATATCCGTATGGTCGAAAGGCGGCACCATGACCGCATTGTTGTCGGCGGCAAAATCCTGCGCCGCCGCGTAGCACTGGTCGAAAATGTCGCCAACGAGGCGGATTTCGATGAACTCGCCGCCGAATGTCCGGGTCTTGTCGATCTTCTGCTGCGGGGTTGTCACCGGCATGAAAACCACGCCATGCTTGCCGAAATGGCGGCAGATGAAGGCGAAACCCTGCGCGTGATTGCCGGCCGATGCGCACACAAAGGTCACATCTTCCGTTTTGTGCTCGTTCAAGTAATGCGCAATGAAATTGAAGGCACCGCGAATCTTGTAGGAACGCACCGGCGACAGATCCTCGCGTTTCAGCCAGATCTGCGCGCCATATTTTTGCGAAAGATAATGATTGAGTTGCAACGGCGTTTCCGGGAACAGCGCGCGCATTTTTTCCGTCGCGCGGTCCACAGCCTTGACGAATGCAGTCATAGGAACAGGTCAACCTTCTCGAATGTTCTGACATCGATAATGCCGACATCGGAAATACGCAATTCGGGAATGACCACCAACGCCAGCAGCGAGTGCTGCATATAAGCGTTGTTCAGACTGCATCCCATGGCGCGCATGGCATTCACCAGCTTGTCCGCCTTGGCTGCAACGACTTCCGCCCGCTGGTCCGACATCAGTCCGGCAATCGGCATTTCGACCAGCGCCAGCTCGCGTCCCTTGGAGAACAGTACCACGCCACCACCGACTTCGCCGAGGCGGTTGGCGGCTTTCGCCATGTCATCCTTGTTGGTGCCGACAACGATCATGTGATGGCTGTCATGGGCAACTGTCGACGCCATGGCGCAATCCAGCGTATAACCGAAGCCGGAGACAAAGCCGTTGACCACGGCTCCGGTGCCACGATGCCGCTCCACCAGAGCGATCTGGCACACATCATTGCGCCGGTCCATCTGCACGATACCGTCGGATACCGGCAGTTCCGCCTCCAGCGCCTTCGTCGGCGCCTGATTCTCGATGACGCCGATCACCCGCGCCGTCACCTGCTTACCGGGTTTCGGCGCCTTGATGTCGAAATCCCTGGCATTGAGTTTCTTGCCGAGCTTGATCGTATTCTTGGCAAAGGCCGGATAGTCGTAGGCCGGAATGTCGGCGGCAAGCTTGCCCTTTTCCGCCAGGAGCACGCCGCGGCCATAGACCCGGTCGATGGTCAGATTGGCGAGATCCGAAACAATCAGGAAATCGGCAAGGCGGCCGGGGGTAATGGACCCGATCTCGCGCTCCATCCGGAAATGCTGGGCGGTGTTGAGTGTCGCCATCTGGATCGCCGTCACCGGCTTCAGGCCTTGCGCAATGGCGTGGCGAACCACCCGGTCCATGTGACCGTCATTGACCAGCGTGCCGGAATGGCTGTCGTCGGTGCACAGGATGAAATTGCGCGGGTCGATCCCCTGCTCCGTCACCGCCTTGATCTGGCTGGCGACATCGTACCATGCCGAACCGAGGCGCAGCATGGCGCGCATGCCCTGGCGCACGCGGGCAATCGCATCTTCCATGCGCGTGCCCTCGTGATCGTCCTCCGGCCCGCCTGCCACATAGCCATGGAAGGCACGGCCAAGTTCCGGCGAGGCAAAATGCCCGCCCACGGTCTTGCCGGCCTTGACCGTCGCATCGATACCGCCGCGCATGGTCGCATCATTGTTGGCGACACCGGGGAAATTCATCACCTCGCCGAGCCCGACAATGTTCGGCCAGGTCATGGCTTCCGCCACATCGGCCGGGCTGATGGCAGCGCCGGCATTCTCAAGACCCGGCGCCGACGGGACACAGCTCGGCATCTGCACATGCACGTTGATCGGCATGGCCAGCGCCTCGTCATGCATCAGCCGGACGCCCTCCAGACCAAGCACATTGGCGATTTCATGCGGATCGATGAACATGGAGGTCGTGCCATGCGGGATGACGGCGCGTGTGAATTCGGTGACGGTGACCATCCCGCTTTCCACATGCATATGCGCATCGCACAGGCCCGGCACGAGGTAGCGGCCGCCCGCATCGATCACCTTGGTTTTGGGCCCGATGCAATGTTCCGCGCCATGACCGACAAAGGCAAACCGTCCGGCAGCAACAGCGATATCGATGCCTGCAATAATCTCGCCGGAATACACGCTGACAAGGCGGCCGTTGCGCACGACAAGATCGGCATGACTGCGGCCCATGGCGACATCCACCAGCAAGGGCGCTGCTTCTGTCCATGCCTGCGGCTTGTTGCTGGTTCTCGCCTGTCTGCTCATCTCATCACCTCACTCATTATGAATATAATCCATATACGAAAAAGACGCCTGCAACCGTGATTCCAGCGCAATCGTTGAAAAAAACCTGAAATCTTGGGGCAATCGCCGCACGGCGTCAGACGATAAGGGGGCATGCCTATCCGTCCGCTTGTCAACGCGCCGGAACAATCACGTAGCTCACAACCTTGGTCTGATCGGGATAGTATTTGTAACCGAGCGTTATGTGCTTGATGTCCGTGGGCGGGTTGGTCATGCCGGCGCCTTGCATCAGCCCCTGCACCACCGGGTTCGGAGCTTCGCCGAACCAGACAAACAGCGCGGGAAAACGGATACGGGCCGCCGCATTGGGCATTTCCCAATGGATCGGGCTCAAGGACTGATCGTAAAGACGCAGATTGCCCGGCAATTGCGGACCGTCCGAAACCACAGTCACATAATGTCCGTCGGCCCGCGTCGCCGCGTAGAGCTTGCCATAGTCGAGCTGGCCGATGGACGGAGCGCCGCCCTCATAGGCATAGAGGATATTAACGGCCAGTATCGGAATGACGGCAAGTCCGCACAGCGCACCGACAATGGCGAAGCGCTTCAGCGGCAGATCCGACGCGATGTAACGGCCGAGCAGCATTGCCAGATAGAGCGGCGACAGGAAAAGCACCGGTTGCAGCCAGCGATCCTTCACCTCGGCGGCACCGCTCACGAGCACGCCGACAAAGACCGCCGCCAGGGCGAAAAACAGAACACGGCCGAGAAAGGTTTCGCCGTCGCTCAAATCTGCCTTCGGCGTGACCTGCTGCGCCCGGCTCCGCCACCAGGCGACGGCAAAGAATACCAGCGCGACACCGGAGAAGAGGATGCCATTGAGGAACAGTTTCCATTCGCCATGCAACCGGCTGACAATGAACTGCCCGCCTTCATTGATCTGGAACTTGTGCGAGCGCGCCAGGAGGTTGTCCATGTGGGAGAGCGCCCAAAGGGCAGTCGGGGTGACGGCGGCGAAAAAGGCAACGAGTGTCAGAATGGACTTGGATGACAGAAGAACGGCCCGGTAGGCCGGAACGGAAAACCCGGCCAGGATCAAGCCGACGAGGAAAAAGCCCGCATTGAATTTTCCGAGGAGTCCGGCCGCGATGCCCAGCCCCAGCAAGGCGGCAGACAGCCAGGAGCGCGATTTCATGTGCCAGGCGAAGGCGAGGAATGCCCAGGCGCAACCGGTGGTCGCGCCGACGGAGTGCGTCAGGGTTCGCTGCGACTCCCAGGCGATCTGCGGTAGAAGAAACACGCCGACCATGCCGGCCGCCGCGACGGCTTTGCGCATTCCCAGCAGCCGGGCGCCGGCATAAACGCTGACAAAGAGGCTCGCCAGCATGCCGAACTTCACCAGGAAGACGGTCGACATGCGGATGCCGAGGATATCCCCCGCCACACTGTTTATCCAGGTATAAAGCGGCGGCTGCGAACCGCCATAGCCCCATTGCAGCGCGCCGACATAGGCCAGCTGCTCGGCATCGTCGACACCGGCGCCGTTGGAAATAATCGTCAGGAACACCACCTGAAAGGCGAAATATAGCAGAACAAACAGCAGCCCCGGATTCTCCGACGCCAGCTGTCTGACACTGCGCAATGGAGATTGAAGCGGAATAGCGGACATTGTTCTCTCATACTTTTGGATAAGCCGCTTCTAGTCCAACTGGATGTGGAAATCCACCAATACGTGCAGTCGATGATCGGCCGCACATCCCGTCGCATGAAATGCTTTGCGCACATTTGGGCTGGCGCAACGGGCATATTGCAAAAAGGGACAGCAGCGTCCCTTTTCAAGTCAATGCAAGTGGCTAATGTCTCTAACTGTAGTTGCAATGTTCAGGGAGAGATCGAGCATAACGTCTACGATTAATGCGGTCGGCAGCCTGTGAGTGGTGAAACGACAGAGCGCTGAGTACTTGGTGCGCTTGGAATGCAAGATTGACGGCGGCATCTGAACAGCAAATCTCACACGAATATTCAAGCCTCACCAAAACAAGAACAATTCCTGGGGTGGGGTGAAGGGGCGGGATCGGTCAGTATCCCGCCCTTTCCTTTTGCGCTTTCTTGTGAAGACAATAGCGCCAAAAATTAATCTGAACTTTCAACTAAATTTCCGTGCCCTTTATCCGTCTCTGTCATGCCGGTTGCTTCCGGCTTTCGGGGCCCGGTCATTGGACCATGGGCGTGGGAACGTGATCGAGCCCCGATTTTCCGGCAAACGGCTGTTGACGGAATCGTCCGAACCGTTGAAAAGCATAGGCGCGCGGACGTGGCGAAACTGGTAGACGCAAGGGACTTAAAATCCCTCGGCCATAGGTCATGCGGGTTCGACCCCCGCCGTCCGCACCATTTCTCGTCCCCGCACGTTTCATCATGCTGCTGTGCAACGTTACCCTTGGCCTTTTCATATCCATACTATATACGATCCATATATGGTTCATATATGGAGATACCCGTGGGCATTGTGAGCATAGACGACGATCTGCACGATCAACTGCGCAGGGCGAGCAAAGTATCGTACCGCTCAATCAATGCGCAGGCCGCCTATTGGATTAAAGTCGGCATGCTCTGCGAGACCAATCCGACGCTCAGTTTCACCGCGATCATCGAGCGCGAGCTCAGTTCCGCCGGCGTTTCCGCGCAACCGCTGGCCGCGAGTGAAGCATGACGAAGCAGCCCCAGGAACTGGCATTGCTGGCCGAATCCGGCCGGCTGCTGGCGTCCGTGTTCGGGCTGCTGGATCAAACCTCGCTTATCGGCATGTCGACACTTCAGATCAATGAAATGGCCGAGCGTTTCATCGTCCATGATCTTCAGGCCCGCCCTGCGAGCAAAGGCCAGTACGGCTATGGTTTTGTGCTGAATTCTTCGGTGAACGATGTGGTCTGCCATGGCGTCCCGTCCCAATCGGAGGTGCTTCGGGACGGCGACATCGTCAATTTCGACATCACGCTTGAGAAGAACGGCTATATTGCAGATTCCAGCAAGACCTATCTCGTTGGCAACGTCAATCCGGCCGCCAGACGGCTGGTCCACACCGCTTACGAAGCCATGTGGATGGGCATCCACGCCGTTCGACCGGGTGCGCGGCTTGGCGACATCGGCTGGGCAATCGAACGCCACGCCAAGCGCAATGGCTATTCCGTGGTGCGTGAATATTGCGGTCACGGCATCGGCCGGGAGATGCATGAGGAACCGCAGATCCTGCACTTCGGAAAGCCGGGAACCGGCCTCACCCTGCGTGAGGGCATGGTTTTCACCATCGAACCGATGCTCAATCAGGGCCGCCGGACCGTAAAAACACAAGCTGACGGCTGGACTGTCGTGACGAGGGACGGGTCACTTTCCGCACAGTTTGAACACACCGTTGCCGTTACAGCCTCCGGTGTGTCCGTGCTGACGCTGCGTCCTGACGAATTGACGGCAGGACCGCTCAGGCGGCTTGCGCCAGCTGGCTGATTCAATCAGCCGTGCAGCTTGATCGTGATCTCGGCAACGCGCTTGCCCTGGAATTTTGCGCCTTCCAGTTCCTGCGCCGAAGGCTGCCGCGAACCATCGCCATCGGCCGTCGTGGTCATGCCATAGGGCGCACCGCCGCGCACGACGTCATTGCCCATCTGCGCCTGATAGGCATAGGAGAGCGGTACGATGATCATGCCATGGTGCTGCATCTGCCACTGGGTGGAAACCAGCGCCAGTTCCTGGCCGCCATGCTGGGTGGCTGAAGACGCCATGACCGAGCCGACCTTGTTGATCAGCGCGCCCTTGACCCAGAGACCGCCGGTCTGGTCGAAAAAATTCTTCATCTGCGCCGACATCGAGCCAAAGCGCGAGGATACGCCGACAATGATCGCGTCATAGGTTTCAAGCTCGTCCACCGTGGCAATCTCTGCCTTCTGGTCGAGCTTGTAGTGATAGGCCTTCGCCACATCGAGCGGAACCAGTTCCGGCACGCGCCGGACAGTGACCTCGGCGCCGGCTTCCCGTGCGCCGTCCGCAGCAGCATAGGCCATCTGCTCCATATGTCCCCAGCTTGAGTAATAAAGCACCAACACCTTGGCCATGATCGTCTCCATCGTTGACATCGGTTGGACGGGAAAATGCCGCCATGTCCCATAGGTTAAGCTTTTCGCTGTTCGTTAAAACAGACATTGTCGCGACAAACTGTTCACCATTTGAAATGGCTTGCGGCAGCTGTTTGCGCCCATTACGGTCGCCCCCGCGATAGGAGAATCCAGATGACGAATGAAGTCGTGAGCGCTGCCATGCTTGCCATTGGCGACGAGTTGCTGTCCGGCCGGACCAAGGACAAGAACATTGGCCATCTCGCCGATATTCTGACGGCGGTCGGCATCGATCTGAAGGAAGTGCGGATTGTTCCGGATGAGGAAGACCGCATTGTCGATGCGTTGAATGCCCTGCGCGGCGCCCATGATTATGTCTTCACCTCAGGCGGCATCGGCCCGACCCACGACGACATTACGGCGGACGCCGTTTCAAAGGCATTTGGCGTGCCTTGCGAGCATGACGCCAAGGCCATGCAGCTGTTGGGCGACAATTACGCGGCGCGCGGCATGGAGTTCACCGAAAGCCGCCAGCGCATGGCGCGCATGCCGCGCGGTTCCGTGCATATCGACAATCCCGTCTCGACCGCGCCCGGGTTCAACATCGGCAATGTCTACGTGATGGCGGGTGTTCCCTCGATTTTTCAGGCGATGCTCGACAATGTGATTCCCACGCTAAGGGTCGGCAAGCAGCTGCTTTCCCGTTCGGTCAATTGCCCGTTCGGCGAAGGCACGATTGCCATACCGCTGCGCGATATCCAGGCGGCGCACCCCGATACGATCATCGGCTCCTATCCGAAGTACGAAAACAACAGGTTTTCAACGGAATTGGTCGTCCGCGCCCGTGACGAGGACAAGCTTGCCGCTGCAGAACAGGCCGTACGGGCCATGGTGGAACACCTCGCATCGGCCAAGCAAATCTGAGGAACCATAGGCCCGCGGCCAACGTTCCGGTTCGCACCTGCGATAAAATCACACGCGCCGGTCTTGCGTTCGGAGCGTATAATGCTCTGAATAGCAAGATCGACCTGTCAACCGATGGAGGCCCGCATGGCATTTCGCACGATCATCGCTTTTATCCGCAGCGAGCGCGAGGCGCCAAGGGTTATGGGCGCGGCAAAGCTGATCGCCTCTTCAAGCGAACGAACCCACATCATCGGCCTTTACACGATCCCCTCTCCCATCGTTTACGCAGATCCCACCGGTTTTGCCGATACGACCCTGTTCGAGGCGCACGAACAGCGCCACAAGGAAAATTCGGAGGCGATCTCTGCGCTGTTCAACAAGGAAATGGGCAAGGGCAGGATTTCCCACGAGTTCCGCATTGTCCGCTCGGAAAGCAGCAGCCCGTCGGCCGGTGTCACCCAAAGCGCCCTGCGTGCGGATATCATCGTGGCCGGGCAACCGGACCCGGATGATCCGGACAGCGTCAACGATGTCACCGACCCGCTTGTCATGGAAAGCGGGCGTCCCGTGCTGTTTGTCCCCTACAAGATCGAACTCCCGACGAAAATCAACCGCGTGCTCGTTGCCTTCAATGGCAAGCGCGAGGCTTCGCGGGCAGCGTTCGATTCCCTGCCCTTCCTGATCAAGGCCGAGCGCACGGATGTCGTCTGGATCGATCCGAAGAAAACCACCGACCCGAACATGGATATTCCGGGCACCCCGCTCTCGGACGCCCTGCGCCGCCACGGCGTCAACGTCAATCCTTTCACGATTGAATCCAATGGCGAGGCCGCCGACAAGATCCTGCGCCGCAAGATTGCCGACGACAAGGTGGATCTGATCGTCATGGGTGCCTATAGCCAGTCGCGCCTCAAGGAATGGGTATTCGGCGGTGTGACGAGCTCGTTCATATCGGACATGCCCTGCCTGACGCTGATGTCACGCTGACGATTGAGCGGATAAAGCCGTAAATCACATGTTTCTGCCCCCTTGCAAAGGACAGGCTGCGCAAGCAGCTTGCCATGGGCAGGCATTTCCAGCTATTGCGAGACGCATTCCCTAGCGGATTATTAGCTCCGCCTGTTTCGTGTTTTCTTGATGGAGTGCGCCATGTCTCTTCCCGAAAAAGCTTTTCCGGTGTCCTGGGACCAGTTCCATCGGGATGCCCGTGCCCTTGCCTGGCGTGTCGCGGGCATGCAGCGCGAATGGCGCGCCATGGTCGCCATCACCCGCGGCGGCCTCGTGCCGGCGGCGATCATCTGCCGCGAACTCGGCATCCGCATGATCGAGACCGTCTGCATCGCCTCCTACCACGACTATGAGGAACAGGGCGAACTCAAGGTGCTGAAGGACGTCGATCCGCGCCTTCTGCAAGATGGTGGCGAGGGCATTCTCGTCATCGACGACCTGACCGATACGGGAAAAACCGCTGCGGTCGTGCGCGCCATGATGCCCAAGGCGCATTTTGCCACGGTCTACGCCAAGCCGAAGGGCCGCCCGCTGATCGATACGTTCGTCACGGAAGTCTCACAGGACACCTGGATCTATTTCCCCTGGGATATGGGCCTGACCTATCAGGAACCGATCACCAAGGGACACCGGGGCTAACCAGCCATTTCCTGCGGGGGTTGCCCGAACCGCCTCCGCCCAAACACGAATGGAACCATGACCTCGCTGGGGGCCACGGCATATCCTGATCAGCGCCGTTCATTCCGGCTGCCTCTCATTCTTCCGTAGAATGGATTCCCTGCCTTCGAAGTGATATTGCCTCTGCGGGATCCGCTGTGGTTTTTTTGCACTGCTGTTCAAAAAATCGACACAAGTCGCATATAAGCTAGGAACAGTAGCCTGAGAGTGATTGCGATTTGCAAGAATCGGTTCACAATCATTGAAACAAATCGCAAAAAAAGAGCGGAGCATTGAACTTAAATTACGCCAACGAGATCGTGACGGAAAAGCGGATTGAAATGCCGGACGGCAGAATCCGCCAGGTTGCCGCTCTCGTTTACCGGGTCAAAAAACACCAGACAGAGATTCTTCTGATCACCAGTCGCGGCACGGGGCGATGGGTGCTGCCCAAGGGCTGGCCGCAGGTTGGCAAGACCTTCGCCCATTCGGCCAAGACCGAGGCCTATGAGGAAGCCGGTGCGCGCGGTGATATCGCCCCCTTCTCCATCGGCGTTTACCGCTATGAAAAGCACGATATGTCGGAAGGCGAATGCGGCGATTTCGTCGTCGATGTCTTTCCCATGCATTTTTCCCATCAGGAAAAGAACTGGCCCGAACGCGGCGAACGCCGCCTCGAATGGGTCAGCGTCGAAGAATGCGCCCGCCGGGTCGAAGAACCGGAACTGAAGGCCCTCATTGCGAGTTTTGATCCGGCGCTCGTCACCTCACGCTGATGTTCGGGACGAGCGATATGATCCGCGTCAATCTTTCGCTCGCCATCATCGCCATCCTTTCCAGCCCCGCCCTCGCTCTCGACAATACGCAATTGCAGAAGATCGAGCATGGCTGCATCGACGAGACCGCATCGTCATCGCCGGAAGAGCGAATCAGCAACTGCAACAACTGGATTGACAGCGCGCCGGATAAGCTGCGCGCCAAGGCCTATTATGACAGGGGCAACGCCTATCTGGATGTCCAGAAGCTCAATCTTGCGGTTGCCGATTATTCCCATGCCATCATCCTGAAGCCGGACTTCAAGGATGCCTGGTACAGCCGGGGCTACGCCAGGCACGACCAAGGCAATTACGATCAGGCGATCGAGGACTACGACACGGCGCTCAAACTGACCCCCGAAGACATCGACAGCCTGTATGGCAAAGCCTATGCCTCTCAAAAGAAAGGCGATCTCGACGCGGCGATTGCCGGTTATACCGCCGTTATCCGCCTCAAACCGGACTATCCCACCGCCTTTTACAACCGTGCCATTGCCTACAACGCCAAGGGCGATACGGAAAATGCCACGCGCGACGCCCTCGAATATGAGCGCCTGAAGGACAAGAACCCACAATAGGTTGTGTTGGGCGCCATTGGCGCCACGTTTCCATCCGTAGCCAGCTACCGGAAAAACAAGCGAAAGTTCTCCCCGTTATCCACATATGTGACACACAAGATGTTGCGGTCACAAATATGTAAAAAACTAATTCTTGACGCTCGAGCCCGAGTCACTTTTTATAGGGCAGTCGTTGCGTTTGTGGCGTGACCGGGGAGTAATGTGACCGGTCTTTTTCCCAGTTTATGCAGTGTTTTTCACAGCTTGCACCCTATGGCGCAAGCCGGTGGCGACCTGTGTCTGCAGCCGGAAGAATACCATAGTGCACAGAGAAATATTTGTTGGGTAAATGGTGTCTTAACACAATATTTAGTGTTTACAGGTACGTTTAACACCAGATAATGTGACATTCTCATTTGGGGCGAGTCACAAAACAGGCGTCAAAAAAGGGCCGCCGGGCCCAGGACTGAAGCGGTGAAAACCGCATCGAGGACAGGTCGCGGCGACAGCACCGGATTCAGGGACTGAATCCGGATAGGGCGGGTTTGTGTTCTTGATGCGCGCAGCTCTTCACATGGCGCCCAACGAACACTATATATAGAGACAAGGACGAAGCAGATGCGGATCGAACGGCGTTTTACCAAAGAGAATCAATCAGCCTATGCGGACATCGAATTCCGCGTAGCGACGAGCGAGATCAAGAATCCCGACGGCTCTGTTGTGTTCCGTCTGGAGAATATCGATGTGCCGGCCCAGTTCAGTCAGGTTGCGGCTGACATTCTCGCGCAGAAATATTTCCGTAAGGCAGGCGTACCGGCGAAGCTGAAGAAGGTTGAGGAAAATTCCGTCCCTTCATGGCTGTGGCGTTCGGTTGCCGATGAGGAAGCTTTGGCAGCGCTGCCGGCCGACGCACGCTATGGCTCGGAAATGGATGCGCGTCAGGTTTTCGATCGCCTTGCCGGTACCTGGACCTACTGGGGCTGGAAGGGCAAGTATTTCGATTCGGAAAAAGACGCCCTCGCCTTCCGCGATGAGCTCGCCTACATGCTCGCCACCCAGCGCGTCGCCCCCAATTCCCCGCAATGGTTCAACACAGGCCTGCATTGGGCCTATGGCATCGACGGCCCCGGCCAGGGCCACTATTACGTGGACCCGGATACCGGCAAGCTGACGAAGTCAAAATCGTCCTATGAACATCCGCAGCCGCATGCCTGCTTCATCCAGTCCGTCGCCGACGATCTGGTCAATGAAGGCGGCATCATGGACCTGTGGGTTCGCGAAGCCCGCCTGTTCAAGTACGGCTCCGGCACCGGCTCCAATTTCTCGTTCCTGCGCGGCGAAGGCGAAAAGCTTTCCGGCGGCGGACGCTCCTCCGGCCTGATGTCCTTCCTCAAGATCGGTGACCGCGCTGCCGGCGCCATCAAGTCAGGCGGCACGACCCGCCGCGCCGCCAAGATGGTGGTGGTTGATGTTGATCACCCCGATATCGAGGAATATATCGACTGGAAGGTGAAGGAAGAGCAGAAGGTTGCCGCCCTCGTCACCGGTTCCAAGATCGTCAAGCAGCATCTGGCTGCCATCATGAAGGCCTGCGTGAATTGCGAGGCCGACAATGGCGATTGCTACGAACCCGCCAAAAACCCGGCGCTGAAGCGCGAGATCAAGGCGGCCAAGAAGAACCAGGTTCCGGAAAACTACATTTACCGGGTTATCCAGTTCGCCAAGCAGGGCTACACGGATATCGATTTCAAGACCTACGATACCGACTGGGATTCGGAAGCCTATCTCACCGTTGCCGGCCAGAATTCCAACAATTCCGTGTCGCTCAAGGATGAATTCCTGCGCGCCGTCGAAAACGATGGCGACTGGAGCCTGACCGCCCGCAAGGACGGCAAGGTCATGAAAACCCTGAAAGCCCGCGACCTCTGGGAAAAGATCGGTTACGCCGCCTGGGCGTCCGCCGATCCGGGCCTGCATTTCAACACCACGATGAACGACTGGCACACCTGCCCGGCGGCCGGCCCGATCCGCGCCTCCAATCCGTGCTCGGAATACATGTTCCTCGACGACACGGCCTGCAACCTCGCATCGATCAACCTCCTCACCTATCGCGGCAAGGACGGCAAGTTCGACGTGACGGGTTATGAGCACACGGCCCGCCTGTGGACTATCGTCCTCGAAATCTCCGTGATGATGGCGCAGTTTCCGTCCAAGGAAATCGCCCGCCTCTCCTATGAATATCGCACGCTCGGTCTCGGCTACGCCAATATCGGCGGCCTGCTGATGACCTCGGGCATCCCCTATGACAGCGCCGAAGGCCGCGCCATTGGCGGTGCCCTCACCGCCATCATGACCGGCATTTCCTATGCGACCTCGGCCGAAATGGCCAAGGAGCTGGGTGCTTTCAACGGCTATGCGCCGAACGCCGCCAACATGCTGCGCGTCATCCGCAACCATCGCCGCGCTGCCCATGGCGAAACCCAGGGTTATGAGGGCCTCGCCGTCAACCCGGTTGCGCTGATTGCTTCCGACTGCCCGGACCAGGACCTGATCGCCCATGCCCGTTCGGCCTGGGACAAGGCGCTGGAACTCGGCGAAAAGCATGGCTACCGCAATGCGCAGGCCACCGTCATCGCGCCGACCGGCACGATCGGTCTCGTCATGGACTGCGATACCACGGGCATCGAGCCGGATTTCGCTCTGGTCAAGTTCAAGAAGCTCGCCGGTGGCGGTTACTTCAAGATCATCAACCGCGCCGTGCCGGAAGCCTTGCGCACGCTCGGTTATTCCGAAAGCCAGATTGCTGAAATCGAAGCCTATGCCGTCGGTCACGGCAATCTCAACCAGGCACCCGCCATCAACCCGGGTTCACTGAAGGCCAAGGGCTTTACGGACGAGATCATCGCCACGCTGAACACGGCGTTGAAGTCGGCCTTCGACATCAAGTTTGCAGTCAACAAATGGACGGTCGGCGAAGACTTCGCCAAGAAGGTTCTTGGTTTCACCGATGAACAGCTCAACGATTTCTCCTTCGAGATGCTGCCGGCACTCGGCTTCTCCAAGAAGGAAATCGAAGCCGCCAACATCCACATCTGCGGTGCGATGACACTGGAAGGCGCGCCCTTCCTGAAGGAAGAGCATTATCCGGTTTTCGATTGCGCCAATCCGTGCGGCAAGATCGGCAAGCGCTATCTCTCGGTGGACAGCCACATCCGCATGATGGCCGCCGCCCAGCCCTTCATCTCCGGCGCGATCTCCAAGACGATCAACATGGCCAATGAAGCGACCGTGGACGACTGCAAGTCCGCCTACATGCTGTCATGGAAACTGGCGCTGAAGGCCAATGCGCTCTATCGCGATAGTTCGAAACTGTCGCAGCCGCTGAACTCCTCGCTGCTCGCCGACGTGGATGACGACGAGGACGATGCCATCGAGGCGCTGATCGAGGCGCCTGCCGCCGCCCGCGCGGTGCAGGTCACCGAAAAGATCGTCGAGCGCATCGTCGAGAAATATATCCACGACCGCGAGAAACTGCCGAACCGCCGCAAGGGTTACACCCAGAAAGCCGTCGTCGGCGGCCACAAGGTCTATCTGCGCACCGGTGAGTTCGATGATGGCCGTCTCGGCGAGATCTTCATCGACATGCACAAGGAAGGCGCTGCCTTCCGGGCGATGATGAACAATTTTGCCATCGCCATCTCGCTCGGCCTGCAATATGGCGTGCCGCTGGAAGAATATGTGGAGGCATTCACCTTCACCAAGTTCGAACCGGCCGGCATGGTTCAGGGCAATGACGCGATCAAGAACGCCACGTCGATCCTCGACTATGTGTTCCGTGAGCTGGCTGTCTCCTATCTCGACCGCCACGATCTTGCCCATGTCGATCAGTCCGACTTCTCCAACACGTCGCTTGGCCGCGGCATTTCCGAAGGCAAGACCGAGCCGGTGTCCAAGGGTCTGACCCGCGGCGCCGTCCTGAAGATGGTCAGCCCCGGCGCGCCCGATCCCAAGGGTTTCGGCTCGGGTGCACCGAAGGCCGTCATGGCGTCGAACGTCACGGCCCTTGCGACCCGCTCCGCGGTTGCCATCGCGACCAAGCCGGTCATTGCCCAGGCGCAGGACGAGGCCACGGGCTTCAAGCGTGACTATGAGGAACGCGCCAAGGACCAGCTGGAAGAAGACACATCCGCTGCCTCCGCCCTGTTTGGGGATGCCAGCGCCGAAGCCGCGGCGGAAGAAGCCAAGGCCGAAGCAAAGAAGGTGATGTCCGACCGCCGCATCAAGTCGATGATGCAGGGCTATACCGGCGACAGCTGCTCGGAATGCTCAAACTTCACCATGGTGCGCAACGGCACCTGCCTGAAGTGCGATACATGCGGAAGCACGTCCGGCTGCAGCTAAACCAGCTGGTTGGTGGTGGGAGACTCAAAGTTCTGTATTTAGGACCCAATGTTGCGTTCTCCTACCAACGAAGTCAAAGGCTTAGCGGAAAGAATATTTCCGGAGAAAACGGGTTTCCCAAGGGTTGGGGAACCCAAAACCGAAGTTCAGAACGTGGTCTGAATCGGCAGTTGTCCGAACTAAGAGAAATGCAAACACACTGCTGAATGTTTCCGAACGTCCAATTGCTCGCAATGACATTGCTTGCTGACTGTCGGCGATTGCGCCAACTTTGGCTGGTCTCCCGCCCCGTCCTCTTCTCGTCCTGTCAAATCCGTACTGCGTCTGTTCAACTGCCGTTTTCGCCTAGCATCCGGGAATTAGGTCCGAAGTGCGAACATCTCGAGATAGACGATCCGATATTCGCGCGCTCCATTGTCACCAATTGCCTCGTCTTGATCGGTGGGACGTGGTTCGCGCTCGGCAATCACAAGCCGGAAGCGTTCGCCATCTTTTGCAGCGCGGGGCAGAATGACGTCATAGCTTGCGATCTCCGGCATGAGGAGTCCCGACAACAGGTTGCCGCTTGCTGTCAACTGCAGAAAATCCCTCTGCTGACGCAGGGTTTCAGCAGACGCCGTGAGCTTGCGGCTCACGACCTTAGTGCGCTGGCGCTGAGACACCTTGACCACCTGAGCGCCTTGCAGCGGCTCCCAACCGAAATCTTCGTCTCCAGCTTTTTCCAGGCGTTCGACAAGAACCTCGATTTGAGAACGAGCCTGCCGGCGTCGCACGCCGAACTTCTGAAAGATGCCGACAAAGGGAATTCCGAACAATCCAACGCGATAATGGAGCGGATCCTTGCGAACCAGGGTTGCCAAACGATCATTGGTAAGCTGGACGATCTCTGCAATGGCGGATGGCGACAGATGCGCCCCGGGAGCAGAGATCGGTTGATACCGTGCGAGCGCCAGCCGAATGAAAGGCATGTAGCTGAGCCCGGGATCAAGGACGATGTCGGCGAACCAAAGTTGACGCTCCGCGTCAAAACCCACCAAATGCGGAGCAACCTCCACGCGTACGTCTGTCGGGGTGCCCGGCATAGGCAGTTGTGTGACCGGGAGTTGTGCGGCTGGCAGTTCACCCTCCGATTTCGGAAATATCGGATCAAGACGATCCGGTGCGATCGGGCCTTGATAAACCGCTGCCGGAAACCGGCTGCGAGCTGGTGATCCATCTGCCAAGCTGTTGTTTTCGGCAGTTGGATCACCGCCCCAACGCGTCACAAAACCTCCAAGTTTCGTATCAACCTCCGCTGCAGCCATTCCTGCGGGAGGCAAGATCACACCAAGCATCTCCATTGCACCGGTTACCAGCCAGGGCCGCCTCAAATAGACGCGCAATCCGCCGCCATCCCGGTAACTGCGTTGCTCATTGCCCTCGGTTGCCCGGGTCCAGCCAAAAGTCGGGATAACATAGACAATATCGGGGGCTGGCGGTGGCGCACTGTTCGGTACGAAACCGATCACTTCGTCGGACGTTACGATCAGATCGGCGGCATGCGTTGGTTCGCGAAGCGCTTCCGGCATGAACTGTGCAAAGCGTGTTGTTGCAGCAAGGGTGTACCCGACACGGCGATAACGTGTGTCGGGGAAAGTGTGCGCAACTTCATCTTTCAGAAAAACGCGGTGCCCTGGAGGTGACCTGCCGGGTGCCTCCAGCCGTGCAAGCTTGAGTTCAGCGGCATGGCCACCACCGACATGCCAACGCGGCAATGGCTCTGTCACGTCATCGACCGGATCAAGCCAGTGACCGGAAAGATCCAGCTTCTCCGTGCTGAGGCTGTCAACGGGCGTTGCAAATCCAATGGCACACGCCGTCTTGCCAATTGCCCGACCGATCACCAGAGACTCTATCGCGGGGCGCACAAGCGGTTTCTGGACGGCATGAACGAGGTCCAGATCGCGCCACGGCGTTAACATCCAGTGTCGCCCTTCAACCGCGCGCTCTTCCAATGCCAGCTGTTGATCAGGCTTTGCGCGCTCGATTCCCCACTGATAAATACCCAGCAGAGCAAGATCCTTGCGTTCGAGTGCATGGCTGAGGCGCACGCGCACATGTTCGCCTTTCTCCAACGGGACGAACAATATCCGCTGGGCAGGATCAAAATTTGAACCACGGGGCCCCTCGCCGATCGCTATCCGAAAAGAGCTGGCATCCGGCCAAGCCGATCCAGGCGAATAAAAGGGAACCTCCAACGTTTCCGTGCTGCCGTCACCATAGCCCGCGATGCGCACGCGGCAGACACGGGACAGCGGGTCCGGCAGAAACGGCAGCGTAAACACCGCTTCGGCGACGGGGAATCTTTGCTCGCTCGCATCTGCGGCAAGAGTAGCAAGCTCGCCATCGCGAGCGACAAGAAGATTGTATGATACCGGATCCAACCGGCCACCCGTATCCAGCATGCCATGCAACTCTGCCATGCGTTGAGAGCCCGACGGCGGCACAACATGGCGGGAGGCCACGTCGGCGGTTGGTACCGTATTGTCGCCCTCTGTCACATTGAAGGTTCTGATCGCCGCAACCTGAAGGCTCTCTCCGTGTAACGGTGGAAGCAGATCCGGTGCGCCAACCAACGCAAAGTTCGGAGCCTCGACCGGCTCGAACCTATAATAAACCGTTGGCGGAGTTTCGACACCGGTCAATCTCGTTGCATTCTCGTCCAGCGGGCGCGCATTGCCGGCAAGATCGACAGTACGCATCCTGACCTGATAGCTTTGACCGAACCGTAATGACGGCAAAGACCTTGCCGTGGCAACATGGTCAACCTCCAACGGCAAGCCGGGCGGCACAAGGCTTTCCGGATCACCAACCTTATCGGCAGGATCAATTGCACGGCCAGGACGCGGCGCTGTCAGGCTCCAACCATCCCAGCTAAGTATCGCCGCATCGACCTTCAACAGATCAGGCTCCGAACCGTCTGCAGATCCCGATGCGGCCAAGCGCACATTTCCCTCCTCATCGGCAACCTGCAATGTGGAGTTGTCAACGAGAAAGCGATAGGTGCTGACGCGCCGGCAGAGTGAGCGCCAAGCCCCTCCTCCCGTCGATACGTCGGCCCGTACGCCACGCAACAAATCTTCCTGAAACAGCACAATGGGTTGGTTGGTCGCAAGCTGGCTCTGTATTTTGGCGGACCGATCGAAAGCCTCCTCAAGCGCATAGCCCGTTCCATCACTCGCAAGAACAACACCGCCTGACCGCAGTGCCGGTGCGCCGGCCCTGTCGGGCTCGGGTGCGACCGGATCCCGGCCGTCGAGTGACTGGTTGCCAATCTCCAGTTCGCGCCGATCAGTATTGGCGATGTTGATGGCGAACTGCCGAACCTTGAGCGCCGATCCATTGACATCCACTTCAACAAGGCTGCTGTCCCCAAGCAACACGTATCCGTCACTGACCATGGGGGTGCCCGCAGGACGCGGCGCTGGCCTGAAACGGTCATCGTGCAAGATTGTACGCGTGGCGGGAAAGATGTCGGGCAATGTGCTGACCGAATTGGTTTTTTTCCAATCGACAATCAGCTCCAGCTGGTCGTCGACATCCCTTGGGAAAACATCGCGCGGCAGCAAGAGATCAAGCCGAAAACCGCTCGCGCGCAGAAGCCTGGGATGATGCGACAGAAGGGAGACGATACGGTGGAAATCAATATCCTCCCGGAAAGCACGAGGGTCTGGCAGAGGAACCAAATCATGGGTCTGCCAAGAAACGTCCTCGCGGGGATCGTCTGGTCCGGCCTTCAATCTCGTGTCTGTCCGCAGTCCGGATAGTGGCGTGTTATACGCGTTGGCCAAGGCAAAGCGCCCCGACCGCGTACCGTTCAGTGGAGATCGGTTCGCCGGGGTTCGCTCGCGGCGGCGAGACCGCAATAGCCTGAAAACGTCGGCCGCGCGCGGTTCACCTTTACCCCCTATACCTTCAAGCAGCCCGAACCATGAAAGACGCGAGGGGAGTTCATCTTCGCATTTCACGGCCATCGTGCCATAAATCTCGGCAATATCCTTTGCGAGCGCCACGGCAGGTGACGTTAAAACGCTCGTATTCTGACGGTCCTCAAACTGATGAGCACGAACGAATGTCTTCTCATCAAACAGGCGTCGCTGCACATTGACGTCCGGCAACGTCTCGAAGACGGCATCGGTAATGTTGCCGTTAAATCGTACAGCGAGTTTTGCGGCCGCAACCCGCGCGGCCCAATCCAGAAAATCAGGAAACAGCTTCAATGGTTCTCCGGGCGTTGCTGTCGTCACAAGGCGGGGAGATACGAGCACGGACAGGCGCAGGCTCTTGCGATCCGCCGTGGTGCCGTTTGGAAGCGCCGTCCAGATCAACTGTTGTGTGCGATCGACCATTTTGGGACCTCCTCAGGCAAAAGCGTTGGCATAATCGTGCCAAACAGCAGGGGTAGGTACGAAGTCTATGAAACGCGGATCCGATTCTGAGCCCGCAAAACTGCGTTCAACAACGACGCTCGCACTGACGGAAAAGAATGCAATATCAACTTCGACGGTCAAAACGGCCTGTCCCTTGACCACGGACGTGGTGCCTTGCTTGTAATATCCAAGGGACAAGTTGAGGATGATCGACACGGAGATAAGGCCCAAGGCCTGCACCTCTCCGCCCATTTCAACATAGCCCTTGAACACCGTAAGCCGATCGGGCTCGTTCCAGTGGAAGTACAAACCGCCTTTCACATAGATGCCACCGGAGGCAATGCCGAAATCAAGTTCAGCAAAAGCGCCAAATTCCAGTGCAGCCTCGATTTCCTGAATACCTTTGGAGGTCATCCCGAGCATGACAAAACCGCCGCCGCCAAAAAGAGCGACCGTCAACTGAAACGGATTCTGCCTTTCGGCAAAACCGAATTTGAAAACGAGCGGACGGCCGTCGAACGGCAACTGAATCGCCGCAAAAATCATGATGTTCTTGAGTGTGAAAACACCCAGTACGACGCTCGGAACACCAAATTTGCCGCCAACCGTCAAGCCGCCATTCTCAAGCTTTATGATTGGTTTAAAACCAAAACCGGGTTTGGAAGAGCCGCTTCCACCGCCACCGCCGCCACCACCACCACCGCCTCCACCTCCGGATGAGGAACCGCCAAACGCGGATCGGCGCAGCGTTTCAAGAAAAGCGAGCGGGCCGCCGAACATGATTGGATCGGTACCAGCCAGCTTGGGATCAGGTTCCATTCCCTTCGCGGTGCCCGCCTTGAAGCTGAACGAATCGAAGCTGACGATGATCGCTCCGAAAAAGTCGAACTTGAACCATGTGAGCTTGGCTTCAACGGAGGCCTCGGGGTCCTTCAACCCGGCGTCGCGGGCGTAACTGCCTGGCCCCGAACCCACCTGATCTGCCGCAGGTTTGGGTTTTGCGACTTGCAGATAGGTTATCGTGGCCGCCTTGACGTCAAAGGTGGATGTGCCGCGTTGATTCATCTTCAAGACAAGGACCTTGTCGGGAAGCGTTGCGACATGGTGCTCGAAGCTGGTTTCAACCTGTTCCTTCGTGCGTGTTGTTTTGAGTTGTGGAATATGGCTGGCCTCACTCATGACCAGCGGCACGAGCAGATCCTTCAGATCGATGCCGCCAAAGATTTTGGCTGAGGGAAACCATTTGTCCGGCTGAAAACTGCCGCCGGCAAATGTCGCGGAGTCTCCCGTCGCTGTGCCTCCGACATGTCCAAACTCCTGGGACAGGCCGACAACCCCGAAGGTCGGCTGGACGAAGCCACCGGATTTGTCCGATCTTCCGCCGCCGCCAAGATCTGCAACCAACGACATGTCTTTGGCTGCAAGGAACAGTTTCCCGGCATTGGAGCCGCCAAATCCTGCACCCAGATAGTGATCGGCATACTCGAAGTTTCCAAGCCCTTCACCGCCGGTCATTTGCGCGATTTCGGTGGACTGAAGACGCACGGTCGCAATCAGGGGATAGCAACGTGGACCGTTGCCACCTTTCCAGCCGGGCACGTCTTTCACGCGGAAATGCAGTTCATCAATCGGAAAAGTAACCGCCCCGGGACCAGGTGCCAGTTGCAACAATTGTTTCTGCAGATCGGCCGACGTCCGGCCGGGAACCGCTTGGTCGGGGCCATTGTATTGACCTGCTGCGCCAGCAGTTGGCTTGGCTTCGGAAACGAAGTGAAGCGGTAGATCAAAGCGGGCAACGTTCCCTCCCAGATCCACCGCCTTGATTGTAAAACGGAAATCCTCTTGTTTCCCGGGAGCGACCACAATCTGGGGCCAAAAATCCTCCTGGTCCGAAGGGGGCGCGAGATTCGGAGTCTGTTTGGTGAGGATTTCAACAGACGTGAATGGGAAATCCCGTCCAGCGTGAGGCTGCCCCGGCAGGGGATATGCCCGAACGGATTCGATCAACAGAATGCGCAGTCTCTGGCGAAGCACGGCGATACGGCCACCGTCAGGGCCCGTTTGAAATCTGCGCTCGGTAATCTTCAACACCGAAGCACGATGCCCAAGCGGCATCAGCATTCCCACGCGCAGGACTTCGACGGCATAGTCGCGCCCCATCGCAGCATGGTGCACCCACTTGATGAGCGAAAGCGGCAACCCGTTCGGTCCGACAGGCCGCGTCATCCAGGTTCCGTCCACATCCAGCCATCCGCCAAGCGACGTGAGCATCAAGCGATGGGCAGAAGCAGGAATGGGTTGATAAGGTTTTCTCGAAATGGGCAACAAAGCTGTTTCGTCGGCCGTCAGCCGAACAAGGTCTGCGCGATCACCTCCCGAGAGCGACATCTGAAAAGGCGGCTCGCTAGCAGAAGGGTTCGGGAAATCAGGGCTCCAGATCGCAGAGATTGAAATGGGGGCTTCCGTCGCATCAACGCGCTTTGCCCCCTGGGTCACGCCAAGCCGGCTGTGCCACAGTTCGACACGCCGGTTTTTCTCGCCCCTGACAACGGGACTTTGCGCATGAGAGAAGCCAACATCATCCTCTATCGGCGACAACAACAGCCGATAGGGAATTTCGAGCGCCGTCTGATTGTAAGCGGGCTGCCTGGGATAGAAGAGAAGCAATAGCCCGGGAATGACTCCGACCAGGGAACCGACATCGTTCGAACCCGCAAAACGTTCTGCGAAAGCATCCACGAGTTGCAACTCCGCCGCATGCTGTGCCTGTTGAACGTCGGATGCACGGATACCCCGGCCGGATAGCAGGCTCTCGACAACAGCACCGACCTGCAGCGCCGCCTCGCGTACAGATTGCGTTGTAAGAGCCTCAGCGTTCTGAGCGGCACGACGCACCGTGCGCGCGATATTGATGGCAAAATCGGGTTTTGCCTGCATGATGGGAGCAGTTCGACTTATTGCAGCCAATGAAGAGAGCACGTCCCGGTACGATGGAGACAGAAAGGAGAGACGCGGCGGGCTGAGCGGCACGCGTGCAAGCGGCCAGGACGTCATGGCATCGAGAAATCCGGCAGCCGAGGCATCCCAGTCGCTGGTTCCGCTCGGGAATTGATAGACAACCCGGCTCCGTCCTGCCAACCGGAGCGCCGCTGGCAGATCATTCGGTGCGAGCGCGCTTGGTGTCTCATCAAGCGATACATCCGCAAATACTTCTTCCGCAAATGCTTGCGGTTGATGGCACACGGCGAGAAAAGCAGGCTTTTTGCCATCAAGCGGCGCAATTCTACGTCCGCCTGCTGCGCTTGTAATTGCAAGATTATAAAGCTTGAGCGTCAATATAACGAGATCATCCGCCCGCCAAAAACGCAATTGAATTGGCACTGGATCAATCAATCCCGGAATAAACCCAGCGAGGATGGGGTTCAATTCACGAGCACCAAGCAACCAAGAATTGCTCTCCACCAGTTTTACTGTTCTGATTTGATTAGCCATTGAAACTCTCCCCCCTTGGAGGTTCTGCCGGCGTAAACATGCGCTCTTTTCTTCAAGTTATCCATACAGAAAACGCTAAGAAATATTGGCTAAGCCATTTGCGGAATAGTCAAACGTCAATACATGCCACGGCGCATAGAGTTAATTGACCAAACATAGAAGGATTGACCGGGCGCCAAGTTTTACTTCTGAACGCAGTGAAACAATCGATCGGTCGTCGCGCGCATCACGTTGGTCACCGTCTATTCACTGAATACTACCCCTCACTGACGGTGTTTATATAAACCTTTTATGCTGCAGCCAGCCTCTGCTTCCGGGTTGGGTCGATAATCATAAAATAAGGATCTAGTTGGTGGGAGACCCAAGGTTCTGGCTTTAGGAGCCAGAGTTCCGTTCCCGCACCAGCAAAGTCAAAGGCTTAGCGGAAAACCCATTTCCTGAGAAAACGGGTTGCCCAAGGGTTGAGAGCCCTAAAAATGAAGCTCAGATTAATGAATCTTATAACCTGAGACCTTCTTCAACGTCGCTAAAAGACGCAGTCAACCCGCCACGGTACACCAGGAAGATCCTGACCGGGCGGGTGACTGGCAATTTCCCCGGTGTGCATTATTACGATTGGTATCCAGAGGTAGGCTTGTTCTCATCCTGCACGGCACCCCCCTGTTGGGCGAAGGATTCGAGCCGAGCTTCGCACTCATTGCGCTTGTTCATCGCGTCCGCCCCCTATGGGATTGGTAAAAGCCGAGCGCCTTTATCTTGCCAACCAAGGTGCGAAGCTTCTCAAGGTCATCGTCGTTTTCTTCAAGTTCGGCATAGGTGAACTTGTCAAATGCAGCGTAAGGCAAAGCAGATTGGGAGCAATTGTATTAACCGCGCTCTTATTGCTTGCCAAACTTGTCCTGATAATACGCGCACATAATCGGCATCTAGTTTGTGTGATTAAGCATGTCCAAAACGGGGCAAGTCGGAGACACGCCGCCCGCACATTGATCGACCGTTCGGGCGAGGATGCTTTCCAGTCTGCGGAGATCGGAAATCTTGGCTCGCACATCATCAAGATGGGCCGAGGTCAGTGTTTTGACTGTGGCGCAGGACACCTCGCTCGGCTGCACCAGGGCAAGAAGTGCCTTGATATCTTTGATCCCAAAGCCGAGTTCACGTGCTCGTCGGATGAATGACAGCCGCCGCACATGCTCGGAACCATAGCTGCGATAGCCACCGGCCGTCCGTACAGGCTCAGGCATCAGGCCGATACGCTCGTAATAACGGACCGTTTCCAGATGGACGCCTGTTGCTCGTGCGATTTTGCCGATCGTCAGATCACGCATGGCCTCTGTTTCCTCTTGAGCCTGTAGTGGCTACAGGGTTCAGAATACACCTATCTTGCAAGGAAAGCAGCCATGACTGGCGCTTACCTGCTTCAGGGAGGGAGTGAGAAGCTCGGTATGATCCAAGACTGGCGCATCCGATTACTCAAGCTAGGACAATCACCATGACACACGTCATCTCGACCCTTACCTGCCCGCTTTGTGGACATCGAGCATCCGAGACAATGCCCGCTGATGCTTGCCAATACTTCTACGAATGCGCGGGCTGTGGAACGCTGCTCAAACCTAACGAGGGCGATTGCTGCGTCTTCTGCTCCTACGGTGATGTGCCGTGCCCGCCGATTCAAGAGACACGCAGGGCACAAAACACGCCACTTCGCATATGAGGAATGCTGTTGATCGTGTTGGCACCGGCTGAGAGCGCCCGATATCGAACATTGATAAAAAGACTGTTTGTTTGATTTGGCAGTAACCTTTTTGCCCGCCGCGCGAACTTCCTATCAGACGAGCCGCGATGGCCCCGCTGGGCAAAAGCACATCGTCCACCGCCAACCCATAATCGGAGGAACAGAAATGTCCAATCGCATGCTATCCGCTCTGGTCGCCGGCGCGTTCGCTGCGGCCCTCGGTTCGTTTGCCGTCACATCTGCAAGCGCGGAGGAGATGAGGCCAATGAGCAAGGCTGACATGATGAAGATGCGTGACATGACCGCAAAAGAAGTCAAATCCGGCAAGATGGAAAAATGTTTTGGTGTGGCCCTCAAGGGTCATAATGACTGCTACGCCGGTGCTGGCACCACCTGCGCTGGAACGAGCACGATCGACTATCAAGGAAATGCTTTCAAGCTTGAGCCCAAGGGTACGTGCACAACCATGCATACACCGAAGGGCACGGGAAGTCTCACCCCGAAAGTTTGAAACAGGCTGAACCGGACGGGCATTTGCACCGCTCGTCCGGGCAATCGGTTCTGACGAGGTCACCATGTACAATCAGTTGCCGTCCGCCACTCAAGCTTTGATTCCGCCGCGTGCCGGCGTCGGGCTCAAACCCGAGCATTACCGCTCAATCGTTGAGACCGCTCCAGATATTGGCTTTTTCGAAGTCCATGCGGAAAACTATATGGGCGCAGGCGGTCCACCGCACCGCTATCTCTCGGCCATCCGCGAACGCTATCCACTGTCCCTCCACGGCGTCGGTTTGTCGATCGGGGCAGACCGGCCACTTGATCAAGATCACCTCAAACGCGTTAGGGAGCTGATTCAACGTTACCAACCCGGGCTGTTCTCTGAACATCTGGCATGGTCATCGCACGATGCAGGTTTTATGAGCGATCTGCTGCCGGTGCCTTACACGTTCGAGGCACTCACCCGCGTTTGCGAACACATTGATGAGGTTCAAGAGAACCTTCAGCAACAAATGTTGCTGGAGAACCCGTCGACCTATCTCGCTTTCGCCGAAAGCACCTATTCCGAGATCGACTTCATTGCCGAGATTGTCCGGCGAACAGGCTGCGGTCTCCTCCTTGATGTCAACAACGTGCACGTCGCGTCGACCAATCAGGAATGGGACCCCATCGCCTATATCAATGCCTATCCCCTCGCCCATGTGCAGGAAATCCATCTGGCAGGCTATGCGAAGGAGGCTGACGACAAAGGGCGGCCGCTTCTCATCGATACCCATGACCGTCCCGTCGACGAGATCGTCTGGGGCCTTTTCGAACATACGGTGACACGTGTCGGTCCTTTACCCACGCTGATCGAATGGGACGCGGATATTCCAGCATGGACCATGCTCAAGGCAGAGGCTGAGCGCGCCGAGGCAATCATGTTCGCCGGGCTGCCAACGGGATTTTACCATGCTGCGGCTGGCTGAACGGCAACAGGAATTCACGGCCGCGTTGCTCGATCCCGAGCGGCCAGCCCCGTTCGGCCTTGTCGGGCCAGACGGCGAGCCCAGTGCGCGGCGGTTTGCGGTCTATCGCAACAATGTCGTGGCTGGTCTGGTCGAAACTTTACAGGCAACATTCCCAGCCATTTGCCGCATCGTTGGTCAGGCATTCTTTCAGGCGATGGCGCGCACTTACGTGGTTGCCGAGCCGCCAGGCTCGCCAATCCTTCTCGACTATGGCGCCAGTTTCCCGGATTTTATAGGGGATTTTGCCCCAGCAGCGACGCTTCCCTATCTAAGCGACGTCGCCCGCATCGAGTATTTCTGG
Organism: Phyllobacterium sp. SL163; assembly: GCF_049896885.1. NCBI lineage: Bacteria > Pseudomonadati > Pseudomonadota > Alphaproteobacteria > Hyphomicrobiales > Phyllobacteriaceae > Phyllobacterium > Phyllobacterium sp. SL163. Next base: position 596,075 of record NZ_JAFCVE010000003.1, read on the forward strand.
ACGCAGGCATATCACGCAGCCGAAGCCCCGCCTCTCGATCCTTTGGTTCTGGCGGCTATAGCACCTGAGGCTCTTCCAGAAATCTGTCTCCTTCCCCATCCTTCGGTGCATTTGGTCCGCTCGCAATTCCCGGCCTTTACGATCTGGCGGATGAACATTGCCGGCGGAGTTCCAGCGCCTGTCGACTTTGCGCTTGGTGAGGATGTACTCATCGTTCGACCGGCGGCCGAGGTCGAAGTCCGGTTGCTGGCAAGCGGCGGCTTGGACTTCCTGCAAGCACTTGCTGATGGGATGTCGGTGCTGGCTGCGCTGAAGATCGCAATGGCTGCCGACCACGGCTTTGATCTGACGGTCAACCTGGAAGAACTTATGAGGACCGGCGTCTTTATCGGCTACAGCCCCTCGACCAACACGACATTGCAAAAACTGGCAGGACGATCATGACCGGGGTCAGCACGTCCTTCCACGGTTTCGATATCGGGCGGACCGTCCGGAATATCACCAGGCGGCTCGTCCAGGTAGCATTGATGACAGCACCGCCGATGCTTCGCATCGCGCTCGCCGTGCCCTTCTTCCGGTCCGGCCTTACCCGATGGGACGGCTTTCTTTCGCTTTCACCAAGTACGCTCTATCTCTTCGAGGAAGAGTTCCAACTTCATATTTTCGGCGGTCTCTATGGTTTTCCAGCGCCGGTCTTGATCGCACATCTGGTCGCGATCGCCGAGATCACATTCCCGATCCTGCTTGTGCTTGGCCTGGCAACGCGATTCAGCGCCCTCTGCCTCCTGATGATGACAGCCGTGATCCAACTCGTTGTACCGGATGGCTGGGCAACCTTCCATCTGCCATGGGCAGCCCTGGCGATCGCCCTCATTGCTCTTGGACCGGGCAAGATTTCGCTCGATCATCTGCTCGACAGGTTCAATCACGCAGGGAAAGTGCGAGGTGCCGGTTAATGTCTCCTCGCCGCCTGCGAAGCCCCGACAACCACATTGGTTCCACTCCAATGGTTGCGTCTTCATGCGGAGCGCAGCGATGACCGAGGAACCGCGCAGCCACTTTCAGCCATTGAAAATCGTCGCCGGACGACAGCACGATGTAGGAAACAGCGATAACGGAATGCATGATTTCAGCCACGCTGAGCCGAGTATCCCGGACCTCGATTGGACGATCCTCATGGCGCGCGCCCAGGATGGTGACGCATCTGCCTATCTTCGGCTGTTGGAGGCAATAACACCGTATCTTCGCTCACTTGCGGCCCGGCGACATCGCGATCAAAGCGACATTGAAGACGCCGTTCAGGATGTTTTGCTCACGGTGCATTCCATTCGCCACACTTATGATCCCGGACGGCCATTTGGACCGTGGCTGGTCGCGATCGCCAATCGCCGTTTTATCGATCGGCTCAGGCGTCAGGGCCGCGTAAAGGCCAATGTTCGTGTGATGGCATGGTTGGCGTGCACAATTGCAACGCGCTCGCTCAGTTGAGTTCTTGAGCAAGTCCGATGAGAAGTCCTTCAGGCCCGCGGATGTAGCAGAGCCGATACGCGTCTTTGTACTGGACGACTTCGCCTACAAGCTGCGCGCCGCGCTTGCGGAGCCTTTCAAGCGTGTCGTCGATATCGTCCACGGTGAACATGACGCGGAGGTAGCCTAGAACGTTGACCGGAGCATTGCGGTGATCCGCGACGACGGGCGGCGTGAGGAAGCGGGAGAGCTCAAGGCGGCTGTGGCCGTCCGGTGTACACATCATGGCAATCTCGACCCGCTGATCGCCCAGTCCAGTGACACGTCCGGCCCATTCTCCTTCAATCGTGGCCCGACCTTCGAGGTCGAGGCCAAGCTCGCGAAAGAAATCAATCGCCTCTTCAAGGTCTTCGACGACGATTCCTATGTTGTCCATTCGTTTGAGTGCCATGCACCCAATCTACTGATAACTGCACCCCTTTTGCAAGCGCACACCGGGTTATGCTGGCTCAGTGGCTCATGCGGAAACATACCTCGTGCATCCAGCACGGCTCAGTTCCGCGTGGAAATCAACAGGAACGATCAGAATTCAGCATTTGGATTGGATTTCCCCTCGCTTTGTCTTCTTGTATCTGCAACGGACCCCGATCGTCACCCCCAATTCCGATCCGCTTGGCAGCAACAGCGGTCCCAGATTTCAAAATATGGCAG